>NZ_JBIRGO010000013.1:0-263164 GCF_044328065.1 Streptomyces sp. NPDC017993 | reverse complement strand
TAAAAACCCAACTCACACCTCTCCGCCCCCCCCCCTGGGGGGGGGGGGGGGGGTGTGGGGGGGGTCGGGGGGGGGGGCGCGGGGGGGGGGGGCGGGGGCCCCCCCCCCCCCCCCCCCCCCGCGCGCCTCGACTGCGGGCGCCGCATGCGGCGCCCCCTGTTCAGAGCGCGCCGAACCCGACCTTGCGGGCCGTCTGCTCGCCGATCTCGACGTAGGCCAGACGGTCCGCCGGGACCAGAACCTTGCGACCGTGGTCGTCCACCAGGCTCAGCAGCTGTGACTTGCCGCCCAGCGCGTCGGCCACCGCGCGCTCGACCTCTTCGGCAGACTGCCCGCTCTCCAGAACGATCTCGCGGGGTGCGTGCTGCACGCCGATCTTGACCTCCACGGCTTATGTCCCTCCGACGGTCCGAGGTCCCCCGGCGTCAGCTGGGGGAAGGTGCGCGATCTTCCGCGCGGTACGCAGCACACATTAGCCCGGCGCGGGGGTCGAGCGGACGCCCTGGAGCACGCCCGCAGCGAACACACGCGACGCCGACCGCGAACACGCGCGACGCCGGCCGCGGCACAGGGCCGCGACCGGCGTCGCGCGTGGGCGCCTTCGGCGCGGACGGGTCAGTGGGTGTCCGAGCCGTGCAGCGGGAAGCCGGCGATGCCCTTCCAGGTGAGTGACGTCAGCAGCTGTACCGCGGTGTCGCGCGGGACCTTGCTGCCCGAGGAGAGCCAGTAGCGCGCCACCACCTGCGAGACGCCGCCCAGGCCCACGGCGAGCAGCATCGACTCGTCCCTCGACAGGCCGGTGTCCTCGGCGATCACCGCGCTGATGGCCTCGGCGCACTCCAGCGAGACCTTGTCCACCCGCTCGCGGACGGCCGGCTCATTGGTGAGGTCCGATTCGAAGACCAGCCGGAAGGCGCCGCCCGGGTCCTCGACGTAGGCGAAGTAGGCGTCCATCGTCGCCGCGACGCGCTGCTTGTTGTCGGTCGTCGACGCCAGCGCCGTACGCACCGAGTGCAGCAGGGACTCGCAGTGCTGGTCGAGCAGCGCGAGGTAGAGATCCAGCTTGCCGGGGAAGTGCTGGTAGAGCACCGGCTTGCTGACGCCCGCCCGCTCGGCGATGTCGTCCATGGCAGCCGCGTGGTAGCCCTGCGCGACAAAAACTTCCTGGGCCGCGCCCAGAAGTTGATTGCGCCGGGCTCGGCGTGGCAGGCGTGTGCCCCGCGGGCGTGCCGCCTCGGTCTGCTCGATGGCGCTCACGCTGCCTCCCAGAAGTGGTTCCGTACGCGGCGCACGCAAGATGGTGCGTCACGCCCGCCATCGTACTTTTGGGTAATGCGGCTGTGCGTCGTCGGAGGTGAGAATTTCGCTCCGTGGACGCCGCTCGAAGCTGACATAACAGCCCAGGTCATCGGTATTCGTCTTCGTTGAGCTCCACCACGCGGGCCTGCTCCGCGAGATCCGCCTCGTTGGCGGAGGCCGGGTCGGCGTCCGCGAGCGCCTCGTCCCACTGCGGTTCGACGTCGGCGTGCTGTTCCACGGCGTCGTTCTCGGGCGCTTCCACATCGATCTCCGCTGCGTCGTTCACGTCGTCCTCGTCCTCGAAGGTGTCCGGATCGGTCGGGTCGACGGGCATGGTGGCTCCCTCTCTCGCATTCGGCATGAAGCAGGGGCCGGGCAGCTGCCCTCCCTACGAGCCTAGGAGAGTGACTGCGGCAGCGCGATGCGGTGTGTGACAGCGAACACACAATCGGCCGCGTGATCATCTCGTAACATCGTGCCCATGTCTTCGACCGAGTCGCCGGACACCCGGGCCGCCCTCCCGGTGCCGCCAGCCGGCCCGGGCCCCCGGGCGGGGGGTGCGGGCGAGACGGTGCGATCCGTGAACCTGCCCGGACTGACGGTCACGGTGCGGTCGCCGGACGGGACGGCCACGGGCCGGGGCGGCGGCTCCGGCCCCCGCGAGCGCGCGCTGTTCGTCCACGGCCTCGGCGGCTCCTCGCAGAACTGGTCCGCCCTGATGCCGCTGCTCGCCGACCGGGTGGACGGCGAGGCACTCGACCTGCCCGGCTTCGGCTACTCACCCCCGCCGGACGACGGCGTCTACTCCGTCTCCGCGCAGGCCCGAGCGGTCATCCGCTACCTCGACACCACCGGGCGCGGGCCGGTGCACCTCATCGGCAACTCCATGGGCGGCGCCGCATCCACCCGGGTGGCCGCCGTCCGCCCGGACCTCGTCCGCACCCTGACCTTGATCTCCCCCGCGCTTCCCGAGCTGCGTCCGCAGCTGTCGGCGGTGCCGACCGCACTGCTCGCCGTCCCCGGCGTCGCACGGCTCTTCAGCCGGCTCACCCGCGAGTGGACGCCCGAGCGCCGCACCCGCGAGGTGCTCTCGCTCTGCTACGGCGACCCCGGCCTGGTCACCCCCGAGGGCCTGACCTCGGCCGCCGACGAGTACGCGCGGCGGCTCGAACTCCCGTATTTCTGGGAGGTGATGGAGCGTTCCGCGCGCGGGCTGGTGGACGCCTACACCCTCGGCGGGCAGCACAATCTGTGGCGGCAGGCCGAACGGGTGCTCGCCCCCACCCTCCTCGTCTACGGTGGACGCGACCGCCTGGTCGGCTACCGGATGGCCCGGCGGGCGGCCGCGACGTTCCGTGGGGCGCGGCTGCTGACGCTGCCGGAGGCCGGGCACGTGGCGATGATGGAATACCCAGGGGCGGTGGCGCGGGCCTTCCGCGAGCTGCTCGACAGCGATGTGACCGAGAAGACCGCTGACGCGGGCAGGAGCTGACACGCCCAGTGGGACGCCATAGCCGCCGAGGCCGGCCGGAGAACGCAGCGGACAACCCGGGGTCCGCCGACCCGCACGACGTGCCCGACATGCACAGCGCGCCGGACCCGGACGCGCGGCCGGGCGCGACCGGTGGCGGCGCTGCCGAGGGGCCGGGGCGCCGCCGGCGCGGATCTGCGGAGGGCGACGGATGGCCGTCCGGCGCGCCGGGTTCCGGCGGGCCGGGCCGTGGTGGCTCCGATGGCGGGCCGTGGGCCCCGGGTGCGCGCGGCGGCCACCCCGAACAGCGAGAGCCGGGCGGCGGCTGGGGCGCGTCCCCGGCGTCCGGCGGTCCCCGCATCCCGCGGCCCCGGGCGGCCGAGCCCGAGGCCGGCCCGAGGCTCGGCGCGTCCGGCGCTGCCGGGGTGACGGGGTTCGGCGCGGCCGGTGGGCCGCGCTTCGGCACGGGCGTACCCGACGGCCCGCCGGCGGGCCGTGCCCCGGACGGCTTCGGCGGGCTCGTCACCCCGCTCGCCCCGCAGGGCGCCCCGGGGCCGCGGCGGGAGTATGTGGAGGCCTTCGCGGACGACGACGTCTTCCGAGCCGGTGCGCCCGGTGCGGGCCGGGGAGCCGGGCCGCGCGGCGACGGGGCGGACACCATGGCGGACGGGGTGCCGCCCGGGGGGCGGTACACCGGACGCTCGGTGGTCTTCGACCGGGAGTCCGACCATGAGGACGCGGGGACCGACGACCCGGACCTGCGCACCGCACTCGGCGCGGACGGCATGGACGCGGACGGCGGGACGGAGCAGGCCCCGCTGCACGGAGCCGAGGCGATGCGGGCCGGTAAGAAGGGCGCCAAGGGGCGGACGTTCACCGGTGCGGCGGCGGCCGCCGTGACCACGGTGCTCGCCGTGGTCATCGCCGGACAGGTCGCCGAGCAGCACAAGGGCGGCGACGTACAACCCCGCAGCGGCCCGGACCGGGCGGACGGTCTCGACGACGCCCCCTCCCCGACGCAGGCCCCTCCCACCCCGGACGCGAAGCCCGCCTCGTACGCCCAGAAGATGGCGCAGGTCATTCCGCTCGACGCGAAGCTGACGGCCGACGGGACCTTCACCGCGGCCGGCGGCGACGCCGAGGCGCCCGGCCGCGGGCAGGTGCTGCGCTACCGCGTCGACATCGAGGACGGACTGCCCCTGGACGGCGATCTGTTCGCCCAGGCGGTCCACAAGACCCTCAACGACGAACGCAGTTGGGCACACGGCGGACAGCGCGCCTTCCAGCGGGTGGGCTCGGGCGACGCCGATTTCGTGATCACGCTCGCGAGTCCGGGGACGACCGCGAAGTGGTGCGCGAAGTCCGGCCTGGACACCACCGAGGACAACGTCTCCTGTGACTCGGCGGCCACCGACCGCGTCATGATCAACGCATATCGCTGGGCGCAGGGCGCCAAGACCTACGGCCAGGACGAGATGTTCGCCTACCGGCAGATGCTGATCAACCACGAGGTCGGCCACCGGCTGGGGCACAACCACGAGGGCTGCAGTCGGCAGGGCGCACTCGCCCCCGTGATGATGCAGCAGACAAAGTTCCTGACCACGGACGGCGCCACCTGCCGGCCCAACTCCTGGCCGTTCCCGCCGAGCTGACCCGCCGGGGACGGGATGTGGGCTGTTCTCGTCGGAGGCGCCCGCGCCGGCACGGGGCTCGTCAAGGGGCGCCGGTCTCCGCCACCGTGCCGCAGAGCGGCGGTCGACCGGGTGTACGACGCTCCCCGCCGGTCTTCCCCGCAGCCGCCGGGACCCGTTTCCGGTGCTCGTTCCGCAGGTCGCGGCCCGCCGGGGCGGCTACGCACGGTGCCGTGCCCCTCACATAGCGCGTTGAAACGCCCCCCGGAGGGGAAAGTTACGCGTGTTCACCCCTTTTGGTGGTGCGACGGACAACCGTCCATCGCGCCACCGGCCCCTTTGCGTAGCTTCTTCCTGCAGGTGGCGGCGAGTCCGCCGCGCCAAGGACGCCGATATGGGAGGACGGGGGTGCACTCGTGCGCATCGGAATGCTCACCGAGGGTGGTTATCCGTACGCGTCCGGTGAGTCGCGCGTGTGGTGCGACCGGCTCGTGCGCGGGCTCACCGGCCATGAATTCGAGATCTACGCCCTGACCACCGACCCCCGCCAGGAAGCGCGCGGCCGGGCCGAACTGCCCCCGCACGTCAGGCTGGTGCACAGCGCACCCCTGTGGGGCGAGTTCCCCGACGAGCACCGCAGACATCCCGAGGAGCGCCGCAGCCGCGGCGCGGGCCGCCGCGAACGCCGCCGCTTCGCCGAGCACTTCGGCGACCTCACCGCGGCGTTGACCCCGGTGCACAACCCGGCGCACACCCCGGACGCCGCCGACGGCCCGCAGGCCGCCACCGACTCCACCAACGGACAGGCGGACCGTTTCGCCAACGGTCTCTACGGGCTCGCCGAACTGGCCCGTGAACACGGCGGACTCCCACTGCTCCGCTCCGAGGAGGCCGTGCGCCTCCTGGAACGCGCCTGCCGAGCCCCCCGCGGCCTGCCCGCCGCCCAGGGCGCACAGATCCAGGACCTGCTGGCCGTCACCGAGCGGCTCGAACTCGCCCTGCGCCCCCTGTCGCTGGACTGGTACGGCGACAACGACGGCGGCCCCGGGCTCGGCGGCGTGGAACTCTGCCACGCCACCTCCGGCGGGGCCGCTGCCCTCCCCGGCCTGTTGGCCAAACGCTTCTTCGGCACCCCACTGCTGGTCACCGAGTACGGCGTGCGACTGCGCGAGCACTACCTCGCGCGCGCCGCCTCCCCCCTGACCGCCCCGGTGCGCGCCCTGCTCGCCGCCTTCCAGGGGGCACTGGCCGCCGAGACCTACGCCCAGGCCGCGCTGATCACGCCGGGCAACACCCACGCCAGGCGCTGGCAGGAGCGCTGCGGCGCCGACCGGGCCCGGCTGCGCACGGTCTACCCCGGCATGGACGCCCGCCGCTTCGCCGCCGTCCCGGACGCCGTGGCCGACGACTCCAAGACCCTGGCGTGGGTCGGCGCCATCGAACCCGCCAAGGACCTCGTCGCCCTACTGCACGCCTTCGCCGAGATCCGCAAGGCCGAACCGGACGCCACGCTGCGGATCATCGGCGGGCCGGGCCGCGATCCGCAGGCCCCCGGATATCTCGCGCACTGCCGGGCCCTGGCCGCCCAGCTCTTCCCCGACGAGGCCGCCGACGCGCGCACCGTCGGCGAGAACCCGGTCAGCTTCGAGGAGATCGGCAGCCCGGAGGTGCCGACCCCGGAGGATGCCTACGCGTCCGGTGCGGTCGTGGTGCTCTCCAGCGTCATCGAGGGTTTCCCCCGCTCCCTGGTCGAGGCGATGTTCTGCGGCCGCGCCACGGTCTCGACCGATGTCGGCGCGGTCTGCGAGGCCATCGGGGGCACCGGCCTGGTGGTCCCGCCGAGGAACCCCCGCGCCCTCGCCGACGCCTGCCGCGCGCTGCTCGGCGACCCGGCCCGCAGGGCCCGGCTGGGTGCCGCGGCCCGCGCGCGGGCGCTGGAGCTGTTCACCGTCGAGCAGAACGTCGCGGCATTTCGTGGCATCTACCTGGAGCTGATCTCGCGCGCTCCCGGCCGCGCGGCGGAGCCCGGCGCGGTGGACGCCCATGGCGTACCGCACCCTTTCGCCCGCCCCGCGGAGTCCCACGTCCCCGGCCGCTGGGCCGCGCCCGCCGCGGCCACCCGCGCCGCGTCGGCCGGCCGGACACCGAGCTGGGCGACGCCGGAGGCGGAGCGCGCGGCGATGCAGACCCTCCGGGCGACCGCGGAGCGCACCGGCGGGGGAGCGGTGCCGTCCGCGAGAGCGGGGGAGCCGGTGGGCGCGTACGGCGAGGTCGGTGCGTACGACGAGCGCGCCGCGCGGCCTGCGGACGTCGGGGCAGCGAGGCGTACCGGGGTCGGCCCGGCCGCCGCCGACGGTGCGCGGGACGGCGCCGACGCCTCCCTTCACGACCTTCCGGGGGACGCCGCTCGGGCGCCCGGCGTGGCGGTCGGAGCCGGCGGCTTCCCGGCGCCCGCGCGAACGGCGGGCACATGAGCGGACGCGACGAGCTGCGGGCCGCGCCCAGGCCCCGAGCCGACACCGGCCCGGCGCGGCGGACGACGAACAAGACCCCAGAGGCGATGAGGCGGACGTGGTGAGCGTGATGGACATGACGGTGGTGACGGGCGTGCTGGACGTGGTGTGTGCCGTGGGTGTGGTCGGCGTGGCGCTGGCGACGGGTATGACGGACGTGGCGCACGGCAACCGCAGAGCCGTCGGCCGGGCAGCCCTCCCCGCCTGCACCAGAGTGCGCCCCGCCCTGGCCGGCCGCGTGCGCCCGGCGGCCCGCCCGCCACGGCGTCGCGCCGCCCACTCCTGCTCGGCCCAGACGGTCCGTGCCCAGGCCACAGGGAGAGGAGACACGGCATGACCGCGCCCCGAACGCAGCGCCCCGCGCCCGGCGACGGCCCCCTCACCCCCCGGAGCCATGGCGCCTGGGACGGCCCGTCCGCCGCCCTGATCGACAAGGACGACCGGCCCGCCGCCGCGGCCGACACACCCACGGCGCACCGGGACCGCACGCCGGCCGCGGCACCCACCCCACCACCAGCCACCCGCAAGGAAGCCGCCGCGCGCCCGCCCCGCCGCGGCCCCGCCGACCCCGTCAGGGCCCTGATGCACCGCCACCAGGAGCTGTGCGCCCGCGCCGTCGACGCCCTGGAGATCGCCGCGGGCCTGGAGACCCACGGCGTCACCGACCGCACCGCCGCACGCTTCCGGCACCGCGACGTCTTCTCCCTGGCCGAGGAGCTCTACGCCCGGGTACCGCGCGCCGAGCCCGCCCCCCTCGCCGCGCCCCGCCCGGAGCCCGCCCCCCGCTCCCGCAGCGTGCGCGCGGTGCTGCACCTCCTGCCCGGCGCCGTCTGCGTCGCGGTCGTCGCCGCCGTCGCCTCCGCCGCCCCCACCACCTGGTGGACCCGGCCCGCGGTGGCCCTCGCGGGCCTCGTACTGGTCGCCCTCGCGGTGCGGCTGAGCGTACGGTCCGGTCCCCTGCGGGCACACCGGCCCGGCGGCAACTGGGCGACACCGTGGATCTGCTGGACCGTCGGCTACGCACTCTGCGGCGACTGGCTGCTGACGGAGCTGCTGGCCGGCGGCCCCGACCTGCCGCACGCCCACCCCCGCCCCGCCGTCGCCGCCGTCCTGGCACTGGCCTTCGCGGTCGCCCCCGCGGCCTGGTGCGCCCGCTTCTTCGCGGTACGCGGCAGGCGCGGCCTCGCCACCAGCCGCGGACTCGGCGAACTCGCCGCCCGAGTAAGGCCGTTGCTGCTCGGCGCCACCGGACTCTTCCTCACGGCACAGGTGGCGCTGCTCGTCGGCACGGGACTGCTCCTCGGCGGCACCGGTGCGCCGGAGACGGCCGCGGCCTCGGCTCTGGGCGTGCTGCTCTTCTTGGCCCGGCTGCTCACCGTGCACGGCTTCCGCGACGCGGCCGCGGCGGGCCTCGCCTCGGCCGCCGCCCTGGAGGCACTCGCCCCGGCCACCGTCCTCACCGCCCGGCTCCCGGGCCTCGCCCCGCTCGGCCGCCCGGTGGAGGCGCTGACCACAGCGGCGGGACCGGCCGCCGTCCCCGCCGTCGCCTGCACGGCCGCCGCACTCGGCCTGCTCCTGTACGGCCTGCGCGCGCTGACCGGGGCCTGGGCTCACTCGCCCGCCCCGGCCGCTGAGGCGGACCGGCCGTGACCCTCGGGACACCCCTCGGCCCCCACACCGCCGCAGCACCCCGCACGGACCGCCCGCACGGGCCCCCACACCACGCACCACCCCCGAAACGGCGCCCCGCCTCCGCCGCTTCGCCCCCTTCGCCGCAGGCCCCACCCCCCACGTGGCCGCCCCCAGGGCGGACGCCGAACCCGCGGCCGGAGCCGACGCACCACTTTCCATCCGCCATAGGAGCGCGACACATGAACGTCCACCCGACCACACGCCACGGGCACCGGGGGGTTGCACGATGAGGGTGCTGCTCATCGGCGCGAACGGCTACCTCGGCCGCTACGTCGCCGACCGTCTGCTCGCCGACCCGGCCGTCCAGCTCACCGCCCTCGGGCGGGGCGACGACGCCGACGTCCGCTTCGACCTGGCCACCGGCAGCCCCGGCGCGCTCACCCGCTTCCTCGACGCCGTCCACCCCGGCGTCGTCGTCAACTGCGCGGGCGCCACCCGCGGCGGAGCCCGCGACCTGACCCGGCACAACACCGTCGCGGTGGCCACCATCTGCGAATCGCTGCGCCGCAGCGGCTGCGGCGCCCGACTGGTCCACTTGGGCTGCGCCTCCGAGTACGGGCCCTCCCAGCCCGGCTCCTCCACCGCCGAGGACGCGGTGCCCCGCCCCGGGGGGCCGTACGGCGTGAGCAAACTGGCCGCCACCGAACTGGTCCTGGGCTCCGGCCTCGACGCCGTCGTGCTGCGGGTCTTCTCCCCGGTCGGGCCCGGCACCCCGGCCGGCTCACCGCTCGGCCGGCTCGCCGAGGCCATGCGCCGCGCCATGCAGGCCAACGACAGCGAGCTGAAACTCGGCGGCCTCGGCGTCCAGCGCGACTTCGTCGACGTCCGCGACATCGCCCGAGCCGTGCACGCCGCCTCGCTCTCCGCCGCGCAGGGCGTCGTCAACATCGGCACCGGCCGCGCCGTACGGCTGCGCGAGGCCGCGTCCGTCCTCGCCCGGGTCGCCGGCTTCGGCGGCTCGCTGCACGAACTCGACTCCCCGCCCGCGCGGCTGGTCATCCCGGGGCCGTCCGCAGAACACCCGGCAGGCGCACCGCCCGCCACCTACCCCTACCCCGACGGCTGCGGCACCTGGCAGCAGGCGGACGTGCGCACCGCACGCGACCGGCTCGGCTGGCGGCCGCGGATCGGCCTGGAGGAGTCCCTCGCCGACATCTGGATGGAGGCCGCATGTCGTATCTGAGCACCCCCGCGGGCACCACCCGCGCCCCGACCGGCGCCGGGCCGCTCGGGGTCGGGGTGCCGGGCTTCGCGCACCCGCTGCTCGCGCCCACCGAATGGGCCGAACTGCTCCGCTGCTCACGGGGGTTCGTGCTGCCGCCGGAGCCCCTCCGGGACCGGCCCGGCCACGGCTATGTCCCGGTGGCGCCGGTGCACTGGGCGGTGCTCAACGTCTCCAACGGCCCCGGCGCGCGCCCCGATCCGCACTGCATGCCCGCCGCCGCGCGCCTGCGCGAGACGGGTGTCCGGCTGCTGGGACACCTCGACACGGGCTGCGGCGCGCGCCCCTTCGGGGAGCTGGTCTCCGACGCGCACCGCTACCTGGAGTGGTACAAGGTCGACGGCTTCTGGATGGACCGCTGTCCCACGGATCGGACACTGCTGCCCGAGACCCGGCGGATCGCCACCACCCTGCGGACCCTCCTCGACGACGCCTACATCGTCTTCGGGCACGGCTCCCACCCGTTCCCCGGCTACGCGGAGTCCGCCGACCAGCTGGTCACCTTCACCGGCGCCTGGGCCGACTACCGCTGGTCACAGGTGGCCGAGTGGACCGCCGACTACCCGCCGGAGCGGTTTTGCCACCTGGTCCACGGCGTGCCGCGGACGCATCTGGACGAGGCGCTGCGGATCGCGCGCTGGCAGGGTGCCGGCACGGTGTACTTCACCGACCGCCGTGACCAGGGCGGAAATGCCTGGGAGTCGCTGCCCGGTTACTGGGACGAATTCGTCTCGCGCATCGGACCGGGTGTCTCGGAATGAAGAAGGGCGTGGCAGTGTTACGGGAAGAACCATCGTATTGAGATCGACCAATCCCTTGTTGAGGTCTTCTGTGTCGCTGCCACCCCTGGTCGAGCCAGCTGCTGAGCTCACCGTCGACGAGGTCCGCAGGTACTCCCGCCACCTGATCATCCCCGACGTCGGGATGGACGGGCAGAAGCGGCTGAAGAACGCCAAGGTGCTGTGCGTCGGCGCCGGTGGCCTTGGCTCGCCCGCGCTGATGTATCTGGCCGCGGCCGGCGTCGGCACCCTGGGCATCGTGGAGTTCGACGAGGTCGACGAGTCGAATCTGCAGCGCCAGATCATCCACAGCCAGGCCGACATCGGCCGCTCCAAGGCCGCGTCCGCCAAGGACACCGTCCTGGGCATCAACCCGTACGTCACGGTCAATCTGCACGAAGAGCGGCTGGACTCCACGAACGTCATGGAGATGTTCGCCGAGTACGACCTGATCGTGGACGGCACGGACAACTTCGCCACCCGCTACCTGGTCAACGACGCCTGTGTGCTGCTGAACAAGCCGTACGTCTGGGGCTCGATCTACCGCTTCGACGGCCAGGCGTCGGTGTTCTGGAGCGAGCACGGCCCCTGCTACCGCTGCCTGTACCCGGAGCCCCCGCCGCCCGGCATGGTCCCCTCCTGCGCCGAGGGCGGCGTGCTGGGTGTGCTGTGCGCGTCCATCGGCTCCATCCAGGTCAACGAGGCCATCAAGCTCCTCGCGGGCATCGGTGACCCCCTCCTCGGCCGCCTGATGATCTACGACGCGCTGGAGATGACCTACCGGCAGGTCAAGGTCCGCAAGGACCCCGACTGCGCGATCTGCGGCGAGAACCCGACCGTCACCGAGCTCATCGACTACGAGGCCTTCTGCGGCGTCGTGTCGGAGGAGGCCCAGGAGGCGGCGGCAGGTTCGACGATCACTCCGAAGCAGCTCAAGGAGTGGATCGACGCCGACGAGAAGATCGACATCATCGACGTTCGCGAGCCGAACGAGTACGAGATCGTCTCGATCCCGGGCGCCCGCCTGATCCCGAAGAACGAGTTCCTGATGGGCACCGCCCTCCAGGACCTCCCGCAGGACCGGAAGATCGTCCTGCACTGCAAGACCGGCGTCCGTTCCGCGGAGGTGCTCGCGGTCCTGAAGTCCGCCGGCTTCTCCGACGCGGTGCATGTCGGCGGCGGCGTCATCGGCTGGGTCAACACCGTTGAGCCGGAGAAGCCGATCTACTGATCACCCAATGCAGCGGGCTGCGACTCTTCGTCGCGGCCCGCTGTCTTGCTGTCTGGGGCCGTCGTCGTCGGTCGTTGTTGTTTGCTGTAGGTGCCCTTCCGGCGGCCCGCAGACGGCCCGGCGTACCGTCCTTTTCGGCATGGGCGGCAGCGGCGTAACCGGGCAGTCGTGCAGATGGGACGCCTAGGGGTGCTCCGGGATGGCCGACCGGGGCGCGGGCAAGCCCCGCAACGACCGCCAGTGAGCAGCGTCTTTGGGGTTCGCAAGGAATTCCACCAGCAGGTCTGCGGCAAGCCCGAACGCAGGCCCCAGCCCTTGAAGGCTGTGGGACGCTCCCGCGAGATAGATCGGCTCTTCCTCGATGAAGTGCGTCTCGTGGTTCCTCTCGCACCCGCATGTCACACACGCGCTCGCGAAGACGCTGGGGGTAACGCCCTCCGAACAGTCCACCTGGAGCAAGAACTCAAGCCGGCTGTCGACTCCCTCGGACACCGTGACCACTGTGCACAGCACTCCCGGCTCCCACTCCCACAGTGCCGGGGGACCCGGGGCGAGTGCCACGTCCACCTTTGCGGCCCCCTGACGGACGAGCTCCAAGTCGCCCTCATCGGCGACCGGAAAGAGCTGTTCGAGAGGGGCATTCGCAAGGGGCCCGCACTGCGGCATGGTCATGCGGCCGATCATCGCAGCCTGCGGCAGAGCGGGGGCCGGTGCCCGGCGCTCGGGTGGACGCTGAGCGCTCGGGGGAGTGCCTGAGCCCTTCGTGCGCCCTCGCGCTCGCTCGGTCCGCGGTGCCGGTCCGCCGTCGGTGTGCTCAGATCTCGCCCTTGCGGGTCAGGTAGGTGAAGGCCAGCCACCCCGGCAGCACCGGGAGCCAGAAGACCATCAGCCGGAACAGCAGCACCGCCGGGAAGGCGGTGTCGGCGGTGAGCCCCGCGAACGTCAGCGCTCCGATCAGCGCGCCCTCGACGGCGCCCACACCGCCGGGGGTCGGCGCGGCCGAGCCCAGTGCGTTGCCCGCGAGGAAGGCGACCGCGATGCTGGCGTAGCTGATCTTGTCGCCGCCGCCGAACGCGCGGATCGAGGCGTCCAGGCACATCACGTTCGCCGCGGTCAGCAGCAGCATCCCGCCGATACCGGTGATCAGCTTCCGCGGCCGCTGGAGGATGTCCAGCATCCGCGGGACCACCCCGGCGAACAGCGACCGCACCCGCGTCGAGACGAATTTGCGCAGCGCCGGCACCGCGGTGACGATCAGGACCAGCACGGCCACGGTCAGCAGGCCGGCGATGACCGTACGGGAGGGCGAGATCTGCGGGGTGCGCTCGGTGCCCGTCAGATAGCCGAAGGTCAGCAGCAGCAGGACGTGGCTGCCCAGCCCGAACAGCTGGGAGGCGCCGACGCTCGCCACGGCCAGGCCCGGCCGGACGCCGGCGCGCTGCAGGAAGCGGGTGTTGAGCGCCACACCGCCGATCGCCGCGGGCGCCACCAGCTTCACGAAGTTGCCCGCGATCTGCGCCACGACGGTGCGCACGAACGACACCTTCTCGGTGACGAATCCCAGCAGGCTCATCGCCGCCGCGATGTAGGTGAGCGCCGAGAAGAACATCGCGACCAGCACCCACACCCACTGGGCCTCGCTGATCACATCGCCGAGGTTGAAGTCGGTGAGCTGGGAGAGCAGCAGATACACCGCGAAGGCGCCGGCGATCCAGCTGATGAGGATGCGTGGGCTGAGGCGTTCCAGCCGGGCCGGTTCGATCACCGCCGTCGGGCGGATCAGCAGGACTTCCTGCCGGATCTGCGAGAGCAGGTCCTCCTCGCGGGCCTCCTCCGTGGCCTCGTCCAGGGCCCGCTTCTCGGCGTTCTTCTCCGCGATCTTCTCGGCCCGCAGGGTCTTGCGGTCCTTCGGCCCGGCCGCGGCCAGCGCCTCCCGGGCCTCCTTGGCGGCCTCCGACGCGGCCAGCACCGCCTCACGCTCCCGCTTGGAGCGCTCCCGGGCGCGCTGGCGCAGCGTCGCGCGGGTGGTGCGGCTGAGCGCGATGGGCTGGAGCAGCGGAAGGCTGTCGGCGACCGCGTCCGGGCCGAGCACCTCGACGGCCGCGGCGACCGCGCGGTCGGCGCCGACCCGCAGGCCGCAGGTGGTCAGCAGCTGGGCGATGTCCATCCGCAGCACCAGGTCGCCGGCGGCGATCTCACCGCCGCGCAGCTCGGTCAGAACGATGTTGCCGGAACGATCCACCAAAAGGGCGTCGCCGACCAGCCGCCGGTGCGCGATCCGCCGGGACTGCAGGGCCTCGACCTGCCGCCAGGCGCTGTGCATCAGCGCGTCGGTGATCTCCTCGTCGGCCAGCGCGTCCAGATCGCGGCCGCCGATGTGCTCGTAGACGAGCATCACCGCGTCCGGGCCGAGCTCGGAGGTGGCGATCAGCTTCGGGGCGTTGGCGCCGGCCGCGATCGCCGCGTACGCCAGCAGCGCCTCCTGCTCCAGGGCCTGACGCAGCGACTGAAGGCTGCGGCGCTGGTTGATGCCGCGCAGCGAGAGGCGGCGCCAGACGCGGTAGAAGAAGCCCTGGGCCTGTTGCTCGCGGTCGACGACGGTGACGTCGATCGGCGGGCCGTCCTCCAGGGTGACGATGTAGCGGCGGCCCCGGTCGGCGTGCTCGGGGTGGTCGGGGCTGTCGGGGCTGGTGGCGTCCTCCGCGCGCATCGCGCTGACCGGGTGGAACCCGACCCGGCGCAGCCCCGCGAGGAGGTTCTGGCCGGTGGGGCGGACGTTGGGGGAGCCGACGGCGTAGAGGGTGCCGTAGGCGACGGTCCAGCCGATCAGCACGGTCGTGACGATCGCGAACGGAGTGGTGTAGCGGCCGACCAGCACCGCGAAGGCGTCCAGCAGCAGCACGAACCACATCGCGACCCGCCAGCGCGGCCGCCGCGACATCCCCACCGCCGTCATATAGGCGATGACGGGCGCGAGGTAGCTGTGCACGGGCGCGGTCAGCGCGCCGTTCTCCAGGGGCTGGGTCAGCGCGTCCCGGATGGACGGCGGCGCGGCCTCGGCGACCCACAGGTCGGTGGCCAGCGACACGCCGTGCGCGAGGACGGCGGCGAGCACTCCGTCCGCGATCCGCAGGCCGTCCCGCTTGATCAGCCGCTCGACGGCGAACGCCACGGGCACGATCAGCACCGCGACGCTGGAGGTCAGCCCGGCCAGGTTGATCAGCAGCTGGGGCGCCTGTCCCGCGCCCTTGCCGATGTCGTTCTCCAGGCCCTGGGTGGTGCCGTGCGCGAAGGTGGCCAGGCCCAGGACGAGCGCGATCCCGGCGATGCCGAGCAGCAGCCGCAGCAGGTCGGCCGGGCGGTGCACTCGGGCAGGCAGCAGCGGCTCGTCGCCCGAGACCCGGTCGACGTGGAACTCGCCGCACTCGTCAGCCACCAGGTCGGCGCGGTGCGAGCCGGTCCGGGGCGTGCCGCGGCCCGCCTCGGCTGCCGGGTCCTCGGCTGCCGGGTCCTCGGCTTCCGGGTCCGCGGTCTGAGGCTCCTCGCGCTCCTCCTTCCGCAGCTCGGGTGGCTCGGGCTCCGTTGGCCCTTCCGGTCTCCGGGATTCGTCGGGTCGTTCGGCCTTCTCGATCGTGCTCGCCTTTTCGGTAGCGGAAGCCGTGGCCGGCTCCCGTTGGTGCTTCCCCTGTTCCGCCGCCTGTCGCCGCCTCGACCACCTGGTCCGGGCGGTCGGTTTCCGGGCGGCGCCGGCGGCGCCGACGACCAGCGCGTCAGGGGCGCCCGCCTCCCGTGGAGGCACCGCACCCTGCTGCTCGGCCGTCTCTTCTTGATCTCGTATCACCAGTCACCGTCCGGAAGATGGTGGCACGGCCGGGCGGTGGAGCGGGGCATCAGGGTGCATTTCGGGGACGCGGAAAGCGGAACGCAAGCCACCGCACCGCGCCGGCGCCGCGCGACGACACCGGCCGCGGGACACGCGGGACCACCCACCGGGACCCTGCCCCGGGGCCGTTGTCGGTGGGGTGCGGCAGGATGGGCCGAATGAGTGGGACCGGAGATACGGCGGCCGCGCCGGGCGCGGACGACGAGGGCACGCCCGCCGCTGCTGCGCCCTCGGGGCACGGCGCCGGGCCCGTGGAGCTGCCGGAGTACGCCGAGCGGGTGCTCGGCGTCGCCGAGCTGATCCCGGCGGGCCGGGTGATGACCTACGGCGATGTCGCGGAGTGGCTGGCCGGGGAGGAACCACCGGCCGCGGCCGGCGAGGGAGGGGCGCGCCGCGTCGGCGGGCCCCGCCAGGTGGGGCGGGTGATGGCTCTCTACGGAGGTGCCGTGCCGTGGTGGCGGGTGGTCCGCGCGGACGGCGCGCTGCTGCCGGGCAGCGAGCTGCGCGCGCTGGCGCACTACCGGGACGAGGGCACACCCCTGCGCGGCGCGTCGCGGACCGCCGAGGGACACATACCGCGGCTCGACATGAGGCGGGCGCGATGGGACGGCCGGGACGTCGGGGACGCCCGGGATGTCGGGGACGGACGGGAGGCCGGGGCCCAGGACGCTGAGGACGGCCGGGACGACGAGCGTGACGCTCGGCACACCCGCGGGCGGCCCTGACCGCACCGCCCCCGCCATCGGCAGCGGGCCCACCGGGCCCGTCCGCACACCCACCGGATCCGCCCGCCCGGCCGTGGCGTCCGCTGCGACCCCGGCGCGGCCTGGCGTACCGTCGGGCACTGCCGTCACCGCCGCCCCGCCCCCGGGCGCGCGGCGCGCCTCGGCCCGTACCGCCGCTCCTCCCCGGGGCGCGCGGCGAGGCGTCACCCACCGCACCACGACCAGCACCCCCTTCCAGGACCGGCGATCCACGTGAGTTCCTCCTTCTCGGCCATCCCTCCGACGCAGCCGCACCGGGCGGCGCGGCGGGATGCCTCCGGCGCGTACCGACTGGTGCGTACCCCGCCGGGACCGGTGGATCCTCCTGTCTTGGACGCAGCCCAGCGCGCCGTGGTTGACCACCGGCACGGCCCGCTGCTGGTCCTCGCCGGGCCCGGCACGGGAAAGACGACGACGTTGGTGGAGTCCGTGGCGGAGCGGGTGCGCGCCGGCGGCGACCCCGAGCGGATCCTCGTCCTCACCTTCAGCCGCAAGGCCGCCGTCGCCCTCCGCGACCGGCTCGCCGCCCGCCTGGGACCGCACGCCCTGCCCGGCGGCCTCCCCGCGCAGGGCGGCCCCGCACGACGCGGCGGCGTCCCGCAGGCGACGACCTTCCACTCCTTCTGCTACGCCCTGGTCCGCGCCCACCAGGACGCCGACCTCTTCGCCGACCCCCTGCGGCTGCTGTCCGGCCCCGAGCAGGACCTCGTCGTCCGGGAACTCCTCGAAGGCCAGGCGGAGCTGGCAGCCGCCGGCCGCGCCCAGGTGCACTGGCCCGACGAGCTGCGCGCCTGCCTGACCACCCGCGGCTTCGCCGACGAGGTCCGCGCGGTACTCGCCCGCAGTCGCGAACTGGGCCTCGGCCCGGACGCCCTCGGCGCCTTCGCACGGCGCACCGGCCGGCCCGACTGGAACGCCGCGGCCGGCTTCCTCGCCGAATACCTCGACGTCCTGGACGCCCAGGGCGTGCTGGACTACGCCGAGCTGGTGCACCGGGCGGTACTGCTCGCCGAGCACGCCGACGTCGCGGCCCGGCTGGCCGCCACCTACGACGCGGTCTACGTCGACGAATACCAGGACACCGACGTCGCCCAGGTCCGGCTGCTGCGCGCCCTGGCCGGCCACCCCGCGGCGCGCACCCCAGGCACCCCGGGCCGCGCCCTCGTCGCCTTCGGAGACCCCGACCAGTCGATCTACGCGTTCCGGGGCGCCGACATCAACGGCATCCTCGAATTCCCCCGGACGTTCCCACGGGGCGACGGCTCCCCGGCACCCGTCGCGGTCCTGCGCACCTCCCGGCGCGCCGGCGCCACCCTGCTGGCCGCCACCCGACAGCTGACCCGCAGGATGCCCCTCACCCGGCTCCCGGCGCAGAAAGTGCGCGCCCACCGCGAGCCGACGCCCGTACGGGACGGGGGCCGCGTCGAGGCGTACACCTATCCGACGTCGGGCGCCGAACTCGACAACATCGCCGACATCCTGCGCCGCGCCCATCTGGAGGACGGCGTGCCGTGGGGCGAGATGGCCGTCCTCGTACGCGCCGGCGGGCGCTCCATCCCCTCCGTACGCCGCGCCCTCACCTCGGCCGGAGTGCCTCTGGACATCGACGGCGACGACCTGCCGCTGCGCCACGAACCGGCCGTCGCACCGCTCCTGGGCGCGCTGCGGGCCGCCGCCAGGGCGGCCCTGGACACCGGCCCGGCCGCCACCGGGATCGTCGAGCCCGCCACCGGGAACGATGCCGATGCCGAAACCGCCGCCGATGCCGCCGATGCCGATTTCGATATCGCCGAAGAGGCCGCCACCGATGCCGATTTCGGTACCGCCGAAGACGCCGCCGCCGAGGCCGCCGGTGAGGCGCCCGCCGCCCGGATCGACGCCGAAACCGCCATGGAGCTGCTCACCTCGCCCCTGGGCGGCATGGACTCCGCCGACCTGCGGCGCCTGGGCCGTGCCCTGCGCGAGGAGGAGCGCGCGGCCGGCCGCGCCCTGCCCCGCCCCTCCGACGAACTGATCGCCCGAGCCCTCGCCGAACCCCAGCGCCTGGTGGCCCACGACCCGGCGTACGCCCGGGGCGCCCAACGGCTCGGCCTCCTCCTGCGCAAGGCCCGCGAACTCCTCGCCGGCGGCGGCACCGCGGAAGCGGCGCTGTGGGAACTGTGGGACGGCACCCCCTGGCCGCAGCGCCTGGAGCGAGCGGCCCGACGCGGCGGCGCGGCCGGCCGCAACGCCGACCGGGACCTGGACGCGGTCGTCGCGCTCTTCGAGACCGCCGCCCGCGCCGAGGAACGCACCGGCGGCCGCGGCGCACTCAACTTCCTGGAGGAACTCGACGCCCAGGACATCGCCGCCGACACCCTCACCCGCCGCACCGTGCGCCCCGACGCCGTGCGCCTGATGACCGCCCACCGCTCCAAGGGCCTGGAATGGCGCCTCGTGGTCGTCGCCGGCGTACAGGAAGGGCTCTGGCCCGACCTGCGCCGCCGCGGCTCGCTCCTGGAAGCCGACCGGATCGGCCGCGACGGCCTCGCCGAACCCCTCACACCGGGCGCCCTGCTCGCCGAGGAGCGCCGGCTGTTCTACGTCGCCGCCACCCGCGCCGCCGAGCGCCTCGTGGTCACCGCCGTGAAGGCCGCGGCCGACGACGGCGACCAGCCGTCCCGCTTCCTCACCGAACTGGGCGTCGAGCCCCAGGACGTCACCGGCCGCCCCCGCCGCCCCCTCTCCGTCGCCGCCCTCGTCGCCGAGCTGCGCGCCACGACCGTCGACCCCGAGGCGAGCCCGGCGCTGCGCGAGGCCGCAGCCCAGCGGCTCGCCGAACTGGCGGCCCTGCGCGACGACGACGGCAACGCGCTGGTGCCCGCCGCCCACCCCGACAGCTGGTGGGGCCTGCACGAGGCGACCCACAGCGCCGTCCCGCTGCGCGACCGCGACCGGCCCGTCGTGCTCTCCGGCAGCGCGCTCGACCAGCTCGCCAACACCTGCTCCCTCCAGTGGTTCCTGGGCCGGGAGGTCAAGGCCGACACGCCGGCGACGGCGGCCCAGGGCTTCGGCAACGTCGTCCACGTCCTCGCCGACGAAGTCGCCTCCGGCCGTACGCCCGCCGACCTGACCGTCCTGATGGAACGCCTGGACTCCGTATGGGACGCGCTGGCCTTCGACGCGCCCTGGAAGTCCCGCCAGGAGAAGGACAACGCGCGCGCCGCCCTGGAGCGCTTCCTGCGCTGGCACGTCAACGAACGCGACGCCCGTGGCCGCGAGACCGTCGCCACCGAGCACGGCTTCGACGTCACCCTCGAAGCCGGCGACCACCAGGTCCGCATCCGCGGCAGCATGGACCACGTCGAACGCGACACCCAGGGACGCGCCTACGTCGTCGACTTCAAGACCGGCAAACAGAAACCGACAGGACCCGAGGTCGCCCGCCACCCCCAACTCGCCGTCTACCAGCTCGCGGTCCGCGAAGGCGCCCTCGACGACGCCTTCGAGGGCAGCACCCCGGGCCCCGGCGGCGCGGAACTGGTCCACCTGCGCCTGGGCGCGTCGCAGAAGGACGGCGGCGAGGCGCAGCCCACCGTCCAGGCCCAGCCGCCGCTGGAAGGGGAATGGGTCGGCGACCTGCTCGCCACGGCCGCGGGCCGCGTCCTGGAGGAACGGTTCACGCCCACCACCGGCACCCACTGCACCCACTGCACCTTCCGTGCCTCGTGCAGCGCCCAACCGGAGGGACGCCACGTGGTGGAGTGACGACCGCCACCAGCCGTTCCGCCCTTCCCGGGGGCGGCGGGTCACGGGAGCCGCGTACGTCTGTGGATCCGCGAGTCTGGGAGCCGCGTACGTCCCTGGAGCCGCAGGTCACGGGAGCCGTACGTCACACGGGCCGCCCGGCACAAGCGCACCACGACCGGCGGATGGACCGGCGGCCGCCCGCGCCCGAGCGGCCGCCCGCCGGGATTGTCAGTGGGGCCCGCTACGGTTTCCGATGTGCAGGCCCCCATCACCGACCCCGAGCAGCTCAAAGAGCTCCTCGGCATCCCGTTCACACCGGAGCAGACGGCGTGCATCACCGCCCCGCCCGCCCCGCAGGTCATCGTGGCCGGAGCCGGATCGGGAAAGACGACGGTGATGGCCGCGCGCGTGGTCTGGCTGGTGGGCACCGGGCAGGTCGCCCCAGAACAGGTCCTCGGGCTCACCTTCACCAACAAGGCCGCCGGCGAACTCGCGGAACGCGTCAGGGCGGCCCTCCTCGCCGCGGGCGTCACCGACCCCGACCCGCTCCCCGAAGGCCCCGGAGCCGACCAGCCCTCCGGAGAGCCACGGATCTCCACCTACCACGCCTTCGCCGGCCAGCTCCTCAAGGACCACGGCCTGCGCATCGGACTCGAACCGAGCGCCCGCCTCCTCGCCGACGCCACCCGCTTCCAGCTCGCCGCCCGCGTCCTGCGCGCCGCCCCCGGCCCCTATCCCACGCTCACCAAATCCCTGCCCTCCCTCGTCGAGGACCTCCTCGCCCTGGACGGCGAACTCGCCGAACACCTCGTCGACCCCGACCGGCTCCGCACCCACGACACCGAACTGCTCAGCACCCTCGACGGCGTCCGGCTTTCCAACGCCGACCTGCGAAAGGTCCCCGAAACCGCCCGCGGCCGCCGGGAACTCCTCGACCTCGTCGCCGCCTACCGCAGCGAGAAACGCCGCCGCGACCTGCTGGACTTCGGCGACCAGATCGCCCTGTCCGCGACGCTCGCCACCACCCGCCCCGACGTCGGCCGGATCCTGCGCGACGAGTTCCGCGTCGTCCTCCTCGACGAATACCAGGACACCTCCGTCGCACAGCGCCTGCTGCTCTCCGGCCTCTTCGGCGCCGGCACCGGCCACGCCGTCACCGCCGTCGGCGACCCCTGCCAGGCCATCTACGGCTGGCGCGGCGCCTCCGTCGCCAACCTCGACGACTTCCCCGCACACTTCCCCTTCGCCGACGGCGCCCCCGCCCACCGCTTCGCGCTGAGCGAGAACCGCCGCAGCGGCGGCCGGCTCCTCGACCTCGCCAACGGCCTCGCCGCACCCCTGCGCGACCTGCACGCCGGCGTCGAAGCCCTCCGCCCCGCCCCCGGCGCCGAACGCGACGGCATCGTCCGCTGCGCCCTGCTGCCCACCCACGCCGAGGAACTGTCCTGGATCGCCGACTCCCTCGCCCACCTCGTCCGCACCGGCACCCCGCCCGGTGAGATCGCGGTGCTCTGCCGGACCGCCGGCGACTTCGCCCGCATCCAGGGCGAACTGGTCGCCCGGGACGTCCCCGTCGAGGTTGTCGGCCTCTCCGGGCTGCTGCACCTCCCGGAGATCGCCGACCTCGTCGCCGTCTGCGAGGTGCTCCAGGACCCGACGGCCAACGCCTCCCTGGTCCGCCTGCTGATCGGCCCACGCTGGCGCATCGGCCCCCGCGACCTCGCCCTCCTGGGCCGCCGCGCCCGCACCCTCGCACACCACGGCGGCCCCTCCGACGACCCCGAACAACGCCTCGCCGAAGCCGTCGAAGGCGTCGACCCGGCCGAAACGATCTCCCTCGCCGACGCCCTCGACACCTTCCTGGAAGCCGAAGGACCCGACGACGGCCTGCCGTTCTCCGCCGACGCCCGGGTCCGCTTCGCCTACCTCGCCGCCGAACTCCGCGACCTGCGACGCTCGCTCAGCGACCCCCTGATGGACGTCCTGCACCGCGTGCTGGCCGTCACCGGGCTGGAAGTCGAACTGTCCGCGTCGCCGCACGCCCTCGCCGCCCGCCGCCGCGAAACACTCGGCACCTTCCTCGACACCGCCGCGGGCTTCGCCTCCCAGCAAGGCGGCTCTGCCCTCGACGGCGAGGCGACCCTGCCGGCCTTCCTGGGCTTCCTGCGCACTGCCGTCCAGCACGAAAAGGGCCTGGACAGCTCGCTCCCCGGCGGCGGCAACACCGTCAAGGTGCTCACCGCCCACAAGTCCAAGGGCCTCGAATGGGACGTCGTCGCCGTACCCGGCCTGGTCCGCAAGCAGTTCCCCAGCGAACAAGCCCGCGAATCCTGGATCACCCAGCCCAAGGTCCTCCCGCACGCCCTGCGCGGTGACCACGCCACCCTCCCCGACGTCGAGGACTGGACCGCCCGCGGCCTGAAGAACTTCAAGGAGGCGACGAAGCACCACCAGGAAACCGAGGAACTCCGCCTCGGCTACGTCACCTTCACCCGCCCCCGCTCCCTGCTCCTCGGCTCCGGCCACTGGTGGGGCCCCGACCAGAAACGGCCACGCGGCCCCTCCGCCTTCCTCGACGCGCTGCGCGCACACTGCGAGGCGGGCCACGGCGAGATCGAGGCATGGGCGGACGCCCCCGAGGAGGACGCGGCGAACCCCGCCCTCTCCGAAGCCGCCACCGAACAGGACTGGCCGCTGCCCCTGGATCCCACCGCCACCGCCCGCCGCCGCGCCGCGGCCGCCACAGTCCGTGCCCAGCTGGCCCGGCGCGAGCGGGCGGTCCCGCCGGGGGAGCCACGCCGGGCGGCCGCCGCCCGGGAGCCGGACCGGCCGAGCGGCGCGGAGTGGCAGGACGGCACGGCGTGGCAGGACGAGCCGGACTGGCCGGACGAGTCGCACTGGCCGGACGAGCCGGACCTGCGGGAGGCGCCGGGTGGTTCAGACACCGCACCGCACGCCGCCCCCGCAGCGCTCCTCGCGCACGACCCGGAATGGCCCCCGCCGCCGGACGACGCCCTGGAGGACGGACCCCCCACCGGGCCTGCCGGTCCCGATGTTGTCCCCGAAGCCGACCCCTTCGACGCCACCGAACCCTTCGAAGACCGATTCGATGACCGGTTCGAGGGTCCCCTTGGCGACCCCTTCGACAACCAGCCCGACGACCACCTCGGAGATCGCGCCGGAGATCGCTTCGGTGAGCCCCTCGGCACCCCCGAGGATTCCCCTGGAGCTGGAGCTGGAGCTGGAGCTGGAGCTGGAGCTGGAGCCGGAGCTGGTGCGGCTGCCGCCACCGGAACCGGTACCGCCCCGCCGCGGCCGCACATCGTCGCGCAGCGCTCAGCGCCGGGCAGCCCCCGAGCAGAGTCCGCAGCCCCCGCCGTCCCCGCAGCCTCCGCCGCCCCCGAAGCCCCTGCCGACCCCCTCGACGCGACCCCCCGCTCCCTCCTCCCCGAGGAACGCCGCACCGTCGGATCCTGGGACCGCGACCTCGGCGCCCTCGCCGCCGAACTCCGCCGCGCCCGCGCCACCGTCCGCGACGTCCCCCTGCCCTTCTCCCTCAGCGCTTCCCAGCTGCTCCGCCTCGCCGCCGACCCGGACGGCTTCGCGCGCGAGCTGGCCCGCCCCATGCCGCGCCCGCCCCAGCCCGCGGCCCGGCGCGGCACCCGCTTCCACGCCTGGGTCGAATCCCGTTTCGAAGAGCTGACACTGCCGTTCCTCGGCCCCGACGAGCTGCCCGGCGCCGAACCGGAAGAACACACCGAGATCGCCGACGAAGCCGAGCTGGAAGCCCTCAAGGAAGCCTTCGCCCGAACCCCGTACGCCCACCGCACCCCGTACCGCGTCGAGGCCCCCTTCCAGCTCACGCTCGCCGGCCGGCTGATCCGCGGCCGCATCGACGCCGTCTACAAGACCCCCGGCCCGGACGGCGACCGCTTCGAGATCATCGACTGGAAGACCGGCCGCACCCGCACCGCCGACCCACTCCAGCTGGCCATCTACCGCCTCGCCTGGGCCGAGCGCCACGGCCTGCGCCCCTCCGCCGTCGACGCCGCCTTCCTCTACGTCCGCAGCGGCGAGGTCGTCAGACCCGCACGGCTGCCCGGCAGAGCCGGGCTGGAGCGCATCCTGCTCGGTGAGACCGCCGACGGACCGACCCCGGAAGGCCGATAGGCTCGGTCGTATGAGCACCACCCCGGACAGCGCCGTCCGTGCGTACCTCACCAGCCGGCGCGACACCTTCCTCAGCGACCTCGGCGACTGGCTGCGCATCCCCTCCGTATCCGCCGATCCGGAGCGCGCCGACGATGTGCGCCGCAGCGCCCACTGGCTCGCCGCGAAGCTCGCCGAGACGGGCTTCCCGACCACCGAGGTCTGGGAAACCGACGGCCTGCCCGCCGTCTACGCGGAGTGGCCCTCCGGCGACCCGGCAGCCCCCACCGTGCTCGTCTACGGCCACCACGACGTACAGCCCGCCGCCCCCGAGGACGGCTGGCACACCGACCCCTTCGAGCCGCAGATCATCGACGGCAAGCTCTACGCCCGCGGCGCCGCCGACGACAAGGGCCAGGTCTTCTTCCACACCCTGGGCGTCCGCGCCCACCTCGCCGCGACGGGCCGTACCGCCCCCGCCGTCAACCTCAAGCTGCTCATCGAGGGTGAGGAGGAGTCCGGCTCACCGAACTTCCCGGCCCTCATCCAGAAGCACGCCGACCGCCTCGCCTGCGACACGGTGATCGTCTCCGACACCGGCATGTGGGCCGAGGACACCCCGACGGTCTGCACCGGCATGCGCGGCCTGACCGACTGCCAGGTCGACCTGTACGGCCCTGACCAGGACATCCACTCCGGCTCCTTCGGCGGCGCCGTACCCAACCCCGCCACCGAAGCCGCCCGCCTGGTCGCCGCCCTCCACGACGAAGAACGCCGCGTCACCATCCCCGGCTTCTACGACGGCGTGATCGAACTGACCGACCGCGAACGCGCCCTCTTCGCCGAGCTGCCGTTCGACGAAGCCGCATGGCTGCGCACCGCGCACTCCCACGCCACCCTCGGAGAGGCCGGCAGCACCACCCTGGAGCGCCTCTGGGCCCGCCCCACCGCCGAGGTCAACGGCATCGGCAGCGGCTATCAGGGCCCCGGCGGCAAGACCATCGTGCCGTCCACCGCCCAGCTCAAGCTGTCCTTCCGCCTGGTCGCCGGCCAGGACGCGGAGGCCGTCCAGCAGTCCGTCCGGGACTGGGTGGCCGCCCGGCTCCCCGCCGGCATCCGCCACGACATCACCTTCTGGGGCGCGACCCGGCCCTGCCTCACCCCGCTCGACCACCCCGCGCTCCAGTCCGTCGTCCGCGCCATGGGACGGGCCTTCGACCAGGAGATCCGCTTCACCCGCGAGGGTGGATCCGGGCCGGCCGCCGACCTTCAGGACGTCCTCGGCGTGCCGGTGCTGTTCCTCGGCATCTCCGTCCCCTCCGACGGCTGGCACGCCCCGAACGAAAAGGTGGAACTCGACCTGCTGATGAAGGGCGTCGAGACGGCCGCCCACCTCTGGGGTGACCTGGCGGAAAACTGGAGCACCGCTTGACCCGTGCTCTCCCCCGTAGCCTCAAGGGCACGGGAGGTGCCTCCATCGCTGGACCGTTCCACGCCCGCACGCAGCAACCACCCACACCATAGGGGGAGTTGGAAACAGCAGTGACCACCTGGACCGACCACAGCGCCGACCGGCCGCTCACCTTCAGCGCGCCGAGCGGAATCGACCGTTCCGCGCATCACCGCCTCGACGAAGCCTGGCTCGCGGCGGCCTGGAGCCACCCGACGACGCGCGTCTTCGTGGTGTCCGGCGGCCAGGCGCTGATCGACGACACCCCCGACGGCCGCACCGAACTGATCATGACGCCGTCCTTCGAGGCGCCGATGACCGAGGCGCACCGCTACTACCTCGGCACCGACGAAGACGGCGTCAGCTACTTCGCACTGCAGAAGGACTCACTCCCCGGCCGCATGGACCAGTCCGCGCGCCCCGCGGGCCTGCGCGAGGCCGGACTGCTGCTGTCGCCGCGGGACGCGGGATTGCTCGTCCACGCCGTGGCTCTGGAGAACTGGCAGCGCCTGCACCGCTTCTGCTCGCGCTGCGGCGAGCGCACGGTCATCGCGGCCGCCGGACACATCCGCCGCTGCCAGGCGTGCGGGGCCGAGCACTACCCGCGCACCGACCCGGCTGTGATCATGCTCGTCACCGACGAGGAGGACCGCGCCCTCCTCGGACGCCAGGTCCACTGGCCCGAGGGTCGCTTCTCCACCCTCGCCGGCTTCGTCGAGCCGGGGGAGTCCATCGAGCAGTCCGTGGCCCGGGAGGTCTTCGAAGAGGCCGGTGTGGTCGTCGGCGAGGTCGAGTACGTCGCCAGTCAGCCCTGGCCGTTCCCGTCCAGCCTGATGCTCGGCTTCATGGCCCGCGCCACGTCCTCCGAGATCCAGGTGGACGGGGAGGAGATCGAAGAGGCCCGGTGGTTCTCCCGTGAGGACCTGCGCGCCGCCTTCGAATCCGGCGAGGTCCTGCCGCCCTACGGCATCTCCATCGCAGCCCGCCTCATCGAACTCTGGTACGGCAAACCGCTCCCCAAGCCCTGAGGGGAAGGGGTGACGGTCGCGAATGCTCTCTCCGGTCCGAGGCCAGGGGGCCCGGGCGGCCGGGTGGGGCGCACGGCCGCGCCTAAGCAAGAGAGCGCCCGCAAGTGAGTGCGTCAGGGAGCCCCCAAGCGTCGGGGGAGCCCCAAAAAACAAGGCCGCCGGCCGGTCCGTTGAACAAACGAACCGATCGGCGGCCCTGTGAAGCCGCTCACTGCGCGTGGGCTCAGGCACCGACCTTCTGCTTGACCTGCGCCAGCGACGGGTTCGTCAGCGTCGAACCGTCAGGGAAGAGCACGGTCGGCACCGTCTGGTTGCCGCCGTTCGCCTTCTCCACGAAGGCCGCGGACTCCGGGTCGGTCTCGATGTTGATCTCGGTGTACGCGATGCCCTCGCGGTCCATCTGGCCCTTCAGCCGACGGCAGTAACCGCACCAGGTCGTGCTGTACATCGTCACAGTGCCCGCCATGCGTCCCGCGCTCCTTCGATAAGTCTGGGTTCGATGCCGCCGGGAGCCGTGGCCGGCATGGCGACAAGGGAAAGAACGCACACCGACCCCAGACCATTCCCGAGCCCCCCGCCGGCCTGGTCCAACCGGCTCCCAGCAGGTTCGAACTCTGCCCGCTCCCGCCGCGTGGGTTCGCTGCCGGCCGGCAAGGGCGGCTCCAGGTGCCGGCCGGCACCTGGAGCCGCCCTCGGACCAGCTCGGAGCGCCTGGGACGGCTCCTGCTGGTCGGGGGAGGCCCCGCTCAACTCAGCCGCCCCGCTCCCCCTCCCTGGGGGCCCGCCCCGCCCCCGCTCCCCCCGGGGGCCCGCCCCGCCCCCACCCTCCGCCTGGCCCCCGCGCCCTGATGCCGCCGCCCTATTCCTGTCCCACCTCAGGACGCCGCTGTCCTCCGAATCTCCCTGCACGAGGCCACCAGAAGCTCGTCCCCGTGGCCACCAGGGCTCGCCCCCGCATCCACCCCCTTCGTCGATCCCCACCACCGGGCTTCGGTGGCGTGGCCGCCGAGACACAGAAAACCAGGCCGGCGCGGTCTCGGGTCGTCGTTCGTCCACAGGGCTGGGGGCTCGTATGACCGCATTCCCTGCAGCTGTGGACAACGTTCCCGGGCCGCTTCGCGGACCTGGCAGCATGGCGGGGTGACACCAGCAACGGACTCCTCCCTCTTCCCGCAGGTCCCCGACTCTCCCGACGCGGTGCTCGACGGCCTCGACCCCGAGCAGCGTGAGGTGGCGACGGCCCTGAACGGTCCGGTGTGTGTGCTGGCCGGTGCCGGCACGGGCAAGACCCGCGCGATCACCCACCGCATCGCGTACGGCGTGCGGGCCGGGATTCTCCAGCCCGCCAGTGTGCTGGCCGTCACCTTCACCGCGCGGGCGGCCGGCGAGATGCGTGGACGGCTGCGCCAGCTGGGGGCGGGCGGTGTGCAGGCAAGGACGTTCCACTCGGCGGCCCTGCGCCAGCTCCAGTTTTTCTGGCCCAAGGCGGTCGGTGGGGAGGTGCCGCGGCTGCTGGAGCGCAAGATCCAGCTCGTCGCGGAGGCCGCCGCCCGCTGCCGCATCCGGCTGGACCGCAACGAGCTGCGCGATGTCACGGGCGAGATCGAGTGGTCCAAGGTCACGCAGACCGTCCCCGCCGACTACCCGGCCGCGGTGGTGAAGGCAGGCCGTGACGCCCCGCGGGACCCGGCCGAGATCGGGCAGATCTACGGCACCTACGAACAGCTCAAGCGGGACCGCGGCACCATCGATTTCGAGGATGTGCTGCTGCTCACCGTCGGCGTCCTGCAGGACCGACACGACATCGCCGAGCAGGTCCGCTCGCAGTACCAGCACTTCGTCGTCGACGAATACCAGGACGTCAGCCCGCTCCAGCAGCGGTTGCTCGACCTGTGGCTGGGCGACCGCGACAGCCTCTGCGTGGTCGGCGACGCCAGTCAGACGATCTACAGCTTCACCGGCGCCACCCCCGACCACCTGCTCAACTTCCGCACCCGTCATCCGAACGCGACGGTCGTGAAGCTCGTCCGCGACTACCGCTCCACGCCACAGGTCGTCCACCTCGCCAACGCTCTGCTGTCGCAGGCCAAGGGCCGGGCCGCCGAGCACCGCCTGGAGCTGGTCTCGCAGCGCGAGGCCGGGCCCGAGCCCGCCTACGTGGAGTACGCCGACGAGCCCGCCGAGGCGGAGGGCACCGCCCGCCGCATCCGTGACCTCATCGCCTCCGGTGTGCCTGCCGGCGAGATCGCTGTTCTCTTCCGTATCAACGCCCAGTCGGAGGTCTACGAGCAGGCGCTCGCCGATGTCGGTGTGCCGTATCAGCTGCGCGGTGCCGAGCGGTTCTTCGAGCGGCCCGAGGTGCGTGAGGCGGGCATCAAGCTGCGGGGGGCCGCCCGCTTCGGTTCCAACGACGCGCTGCTCGACGATGCCGTCGACCTGCCGTCCGAGGTGCGGGCGGTGCTCAGCGATATGGGCTGGACCGGTGAGCCGCCCGCGGGTTCCGGGGCGGTCCGGGACCGCTGGGAGTCCCTGGCGGCGCTGGTCAGGCTCGCGGAGGACTTCGCCAGGGCCCGCCCCTCGGCGACCCTCGCCGACCTCGTCGCCGAGCTGGACGAACGCGCCAACGTTCAGCACGCCCCGACCGTCGAGGGGGTGACGCTCGCCTCGCTGCACGCCGCGAAGGGCCTGGAGTGGGATGCCGTCTTCCTGGTCGGCCTCACCGAGGGCATGATGCCGATCACCTACGCCAAGAGCGATGAGCAGATCGAGGAGGAGCGCCGGCTCCTCTACGTCGGCGTCACTCGCGCCCGCCTGCATCTGGGTCTGTCCTGGTCGCTGGCGCGCTCTCCCGGCGGCCGGGCCTCGCGGCGGCCCAGCCGGTTCCTCAGCGGCCTGCGGCCCGGCTCCGGCGCGTCGGCCGGGCGCCGCGTGCCGGGCGCGGCCGTGGGTGGTGTGGAGCGCGGTGCCGAGGCGGCGGGGGCGAGACGGCGCAAGCCTCGCGGCCCCGCGCGCTGCCGTGTCTGCAACAAGACGCTCACGGACGCGGGCGAGATGAAGCTGATGCGCTGCGAGGACTGTCCTTCGGATCTCGACGAGGCGCTGTACGAGCGGCTGCGTGACTGGCGGGCCGACCAGGCCGGCCGGCTGAGCCAGCCCGCGTATTGCGTGTTCACCGACAAGACGCTGATGGCGATTGCCGAGGCGGTGCCGGGAACCGAAGCGGAGCTTGCGGGCATCTCAGGAGTGGGACGGCGCAAGCTGGACCGCTTCGGTACGGATGTGCTGGCGCTCTGCGCCGGCGAGGAGCTCGCGGGCGCCTCGGAGGACGACTCCGAGGACGGCGCGGAAAACTCGTCGGAAAAATAGTTTGCGCGCGCGGAGCGCGGCCCCATAGCCTTCGGGAGCACGGAGACGACGGGCTTCCGAGTTCCGATGGATCCGTGCTGTACTTGAACATGTTTGGAACGGGATTCCCGCTCCACCGAGACGCCGAGAGGAGGCGAGCCCAGTGATCAGCATTATCGAGATGGACAAAATGACCGATCTCTCGGTCGTCGCCCCCTGCGCTCTCGGCTCCTCGCTCCTTGGCACCGGTCTGTCCGGCTTCGGCCGCCTGTCCGGTTCCGAGGTCGCGCGCCCCGAGTCCCTCGCCGTCCTGACGGCCGGCGAGCGCACCGCGCGACCGAGCGAGGCACCTGCGGTAGCAGCGGCGGCAGTGGCGAATGCCTTTGCCTTCGAGGCGGCCAATGGTGCCGGATCCCCGAAGACGTACCAGACGAAGCATGAAATGTGGGCCTACCGCGGCCTCGAACCCTGGAGAGATCCAGCCTGATCGGCACGATCAGGTCGGCACCTTCCAGGGCCGCGGAACCCACACCGGGATCCGCGGCCCTTTTGTTTTGCCCCACGCGCCCAGCCACCAGCCGGGCCGAACAGACGAGGAACACACCACCGTGCAACTCCAGACGCACACCCCGTCCGTAGCGACCGACCTGATCCCTCCGCCCGACCCTCAGGAGAACTCCTTGCTGCCCCTCACCGAGCTCGACGACGAGATCGACCGCCTCGGCGCCGCTGTTCCGTGCCGCACCTACGACCCCGAGGTCTTCTTCGCCGAGTCCCCGGCCGACGTCGAGTACGCCAAGACGCTGTGTCAGACCTGCCCCGTCCGTGAGGCATGTCTCGCCGGTGCCAAGGACCGTCGTGAGCCGTGGGGCGTCTGGGGCGGAGAGCTCTTCGTCCAGGGCGTCGTCGTGCCGCGGAAGCGTCCGCGTGGCCGTCCGCGCAAGAACCCGGTCGCGGCATGAACACCACCGGCACAGGAACGATCGACCGTCCCGTCACACGGGATCCCAAGAAGCAGGACCCCACGATGAACCCCTCTTTCACCGAGACACCCGCCCCCGTGAACTCCGGCTCGATCGAGTCGCGTCAGAACAGGAACCTCGAAATGCAACTCATCCCAGAAGCCCTGGCCCGTGCGCATATGCATGAACGCCTCCAAGAGGCGGAGAGCGAACGCAGGGCCCACCGGCTCGCCGCCGCGCGGCGTATGCAGCGTCGCGCCGAACGCGCGTCGCTGCGTGCCCGCCGCGCGCTGGCCATGGCCGTGATGCAGTAACGCGACACAGTCGTGCCGCGCCGCCACGGGGTCCGTCCGAGAGGGCGGGCCCCGTGGTGCGTTGTATCCGTCTTCGTGAGGTTGACGGGGATATCGTCGGATGGTGGACCAGAGGACGCATGAACAGCCGGAGTTGAGCGCAGAGAGCATGGTGTGCGCCCGCTGTGGCGCGGTCGCCGAGGGTGCCCCGCCGACCTGGACCTGCTCCGTCGAGAACGGTGAGCGCCGCTACTTCTGCGACGGTTGCGCGCGGGAGAACATCCGGGCCATCGAGGGTCGGCTGGATTCGACCTGGTGGTGAGCTCCGGCGCCACCCGGCCCTCCGGGAGGGCCGCGCCCCGACGACGCTCGGCACCGGTGGCCGGAGACGCTCCGGTTGTGATCGCCGCGGAGCGAAGAGGTCCGGGCGGCCGGTGTGCCGACCGGACCGGTGTGCTCAGGCGGTGCTCTCCTCGACGGTGTCCTCCGCGGCCTCCTCGGTGAGGTGCTCGCCGAACTCCGCGACCTCCGCTTCCTCGGCGGCCATGAATCCGGGCATCCACGCCTCCAGCTCCTCGCGCAGCCGGACCGTCGCCCCCAACTGGCACAGGACTCCGATGGTGCTCAGGGTGACCCGGTGAATCAGGAGGTAGGCGGGTGGCAGGTTGAGTCGTTTGGCCAACTGGTACGCGGGGGAGCGGGGATCGCCGATCCGGGCGGCCTGGTTCCGCATCCAGCTCCGGGTGAAGGTGAATTCCTCCACCTGTGCCGGTTCGATGATCGGCAGGAGATAGTCGAGGACCGCGTCCGGGTCCAGGTCCATGGTCTCCTTGACGAAGCCCTCCTGACACAGCTGCTGATAGACCGCCTCGGCCTCGCCGTCCAGCGTCATCCGCAGTGAGGTGCCGATCGTCGGGGGGAGGCCCTCGGGCAGCCGGTCGACGGTGCCGAAGTCCAGCACGCCGAGACGCCACTCCTCCCCGCTTCCCTCCGGGTCGTCCTTGGGCAGCAGCCGGAAGTTGCCGGGGTGCGGGTCGGCGTGCAGCAGGCCGGTACGGGCAGGTCCGGAGAAGAGGAAGCGCGCCAGCAGCTGGCCGGCCCGGTCCCGCTGCTCGTCGGTGCCGTCCGCGATCACCTCGGACAGCGGCACCCCGTCCATCCACTCGGTGACCAGCACCTGGTCGCTCTGGTGCACCACGGCCGGCACCCGTACATCCGGATCGTCGGCGAACTCCTCGGCGTGCGCACGCTGAGCCTCCGCCTCCAGGCCGTAGTCCAGCTCCTCCGACACCCGGTCGCGCAGCTCGGTGATCAGCGGCTTGATGTCCATCCCGGGGATCAGCGGACCCAGCAGCCGGGCGAAGCGGCTCAACTGCGACAGGTCCGACAGCAGGGCCTGGCCCGCCCCCGGATACTGCACCTTCACGGCCACCTCGCGGCCGTCGTGCCACACCGCCCGGTGGACCTGCCCGATCGACGCCGCGGCGGACGGCTTGTCCTCGAACTCCTCGAACAGCTCCCGCCAGTCCTCGCCGAGGCGTTCCGCCAGCACGGAGTGGACCGTGGTCGTCGGCATCGGCGGCGCCGCTTCCTGAAGTTTGGTCAGGGCGGCGCGGTACGGGCCGGCGATCTCCTCGGGCAGCGCCGACTCGAAGACGGACAGCGCCTGCCCGAACTTCATCGCACCGCCCTTGAGTTCCCCGAGCACCTTGAAGAGCTGTTCCGCGGTGCGCTGTTGAAGCTCTCGGCCGACGATCTCGGCGGATCTGCCGCCGATCCGCTTGCCCAGGCCCCAGGTGGCGCGGCCGGCGAACCCCAGTGGCAGCGCGGCCAGCTTGGCGGTGCGGGTGACCGCCTTGCGGGGAAGATCAGACATGCGCCCCTCCAACTCACACTGTCCCCCTACCGGGGTTACTCCGTCATTGTGGCGTGTTGTGGCCGCGGATCCGAGGGGCCCGCCCCACAAGTGAAGCGAGCTGCACCGCATTCGCACTCCGGATGCGGTTCGATCCGCACCGTCCGTACGTCCGCGCACGGCAGCGCGACCTCCATCCGTGCACCCGTGCAAGGCGGCAGACCGCCGTCGAGAAACGTCAGCGCCTGCACGGCGGCCAGCCCCGCCACCACCGTCGCCAGTGCGGCGTCGCAAGCCGGTACCGCAGGCGATGCGCGTCCCGAACGCCACTGCGCGAGCAGCCGCGGCCAGGCCGGTTCCTCCTCCGTACGCCGCAGCTCGTCGCAGCGCGCGCATGCCGAACCGCCGGGCAGTACCAGAGGCCCCACCACACCCGTGCCCTCGATCACGCCCGCGTAAAGGTGTGGGATTCCGGCGGTGAGGAGCGGCTCGGACAGCACCGGGTCGGGGGCGTAGGCGCCGAGGCCGTCGCGTGGGGTGAGCACCGTCAGCGACAGGCCGGGTTCGCCGGAGTCGCTCACCGGGACGCGCGGGCGGGGTCTGCGGGCCCAGGGGGACGACTGGTGGACCAGTCGCCGGGCCGCCACGTCGCGCCGGTCGCCGATCCGCTCCGCGGGCAGCCCGCCCGGTGTGACGTCCCCGGGCGCGACCGAACCGCCGTCCAGCACGTCCACCCGGCCGATCCCCGCGGCCGAGAGCAGCGCCGCGACCTGGGCCCCCACCCGCCCCGTACCGCGGACCCGGACACGGACGGCCCGGCGAGCCCCTATCCGGCCGAGTGCGCCGGCGGCTTCCGGGTGCTGTACCGACAGGGACGCCAGGTCGGGGCGGAGTCGTTCGCACGCGGGGCCGTCGGCCCGGACCGCGTCGGCCGCCGGTCCGCCCGCGGTCGGTGCCTCCAGCAGCCCGGCGGCGCCGAGCCGGTCGACGACGCCCCGGGCGTGTCGGGGAGGCAGGTCCAGCGACCGGGCCTCCTCGACCAGCTGCTGCATGTTCCTGGTGCCGTCGATCATTGAGAGGAAGCTGCCGGTGGCGGTGTCGACCGGGCCGACCACCACCGCGTGCGCCGGCGCCACGCCGAACCGCACCGTTTCCCTGTCCCGCCAGCCGCGCCGCAGCGCGGGCTTGAGCATCGGATGCATGCATCCGCCCCCCGTCCGTCGTCGTCCTTCGTCGTCCGGCTGTCAGCATGCGCCGTGCGCCGCGGCGGTGCGGAAAGTTGTCCACAGGCGGTGGGTAATAGTCGTACAAGCCGTGCCCGCCATGGAGTGTTTCGCACGCGAACCGTCCGTGGGGCGGGACTTCCCGCAGCTCCAGCGGGTAACGTCGGGCACGTGCCCGCCGACTCTTCCCCTCGCGGCTCCGGGGAGACGCCCTTGCGCCGTGCCGCAGAAAGCTCGCGCCGGGCTGCTCCGAGCCCGACGGTGCGCAGCTCAGGCACGAGTGCGGTCGAGGTGCGCCGCAGCTCGCGGCGGCGCAGGACGGTCTCCGCGTACCGCGAGGGCGACCGCACCGTTGTCCTGATTCCGGCCCGTATGTCCGAGGCCGAGGAGCGGCGCTGGGTCACCGTCATGCTGGACAAGCTCGCCGCCCAGGAGAGCAAGCGCATGCTGGGCGACGGCGAGCTGGCCGAGCGGGCCGAGCGGCTGTCCGGCCAGTATCTGGAAGGCAGGGCCCGCGCTGTCTCGGTGCGCTGGGTGACCAACCAGAACACGCGGTGGGGATCGTGCACCCCCGCGGAGGGCAGCATCCGTCTTTCGCACCGCTTGCAGGGCATGCCGGAGTACGTCATCGACTACGTCCTGCTGCACGAGCTCGCGCACCTCCTCGTCCCCGGCCACGGGCCGCGGTTCTGGCGGTTGCTGGAGTCCTACCCGCGTACGGAGCGGGCCCGCGGCTATCTCGAAGGTGTGGTCGCGGCGGACCGGCTGCCGCATCTGCCCGTCGCCCGCGGCGAATGAGAGCGGTGCGCGGAATTTTCCACCGCGCCCCGGCATCGCCCGTTGTCGGCGCCAGCGGTTAGCCTGGCGCGCACAGGAACTCACAGCGGGAGCGGGGGACGGTCGTTACGTATGGCCAGGGAATTCCAGCGGGGCCACAAGGCCAAGATCAGTGACCTGACACCGGGGACGGATCTGTACGTCGGTGTGCAGATCGCCGGGTCCGGCCTCACTTTCGACATCAGCTGCTTCGGTCTCGACGCGAACGAGCGGCTGTCCGACGACCGTTACTTCATCTTCTTCAACCAGCCGAAGTCGCCGGAGGAGGCGATCCAGCAGCTGGGCCCGCAGGCCGGTGACACCGAGTCCTTCCGGGTCACCCTGGACCGCATCCCGCAGCAGGTGCAGAAGCTGTCCTTCACCGCGGCGCTGGACGGCGCGGGCCAGTTGTCGCAGATCGGCCCCGGCTACATCCGCATCGTCGCCGGCGGCGAAGAAGTCGCCCGCTACTCCTTCGACGGCAGCGAATTCAGCACCGAGCGCGCCGTCATGCTGGGCGATTTCTACCTCAAGGACGTGTGGCGGTTCGCCGCGGTCGGCCAGGGGTTCGACGGTGGCCTGGATGCGCTGCTGAAGAACTTCGGCGGTGAGGTCGCGGAGGAAGCGGAAGCCGAGCAGCCTCCCGCCGCTCAGGCCGTCCCCGGGTTCGCGCCGCCGGCCGGGGCCGCCCACGCGCCGTCGTTCGCGGCCCCGGCCGCCCACGTACCGCCGCAGCCCGCGCCGGACTTCGGCCCGCCGCAGGGCGCTCCGCAGACTGCCGCGCAGCCGCCGCAGTCCGTGCCACAGTCTCCGCAGCCGACCGTCCCGCAGCCGCAGCAGCCCACCGTTCCGCAGGTCCACAGCGCGCCGACCATCGCCGCGCCGCTGGCCCCGCCCGGTGGCCCGGTCCCGCCGCCCGGCGTTCCCGGGCAGCCGCCGCAGGCGCCCTACGGCCAGCCCGCGCCGCAGGCTCCGTATGGTCAGCCGGCCCCGGGTGGGTACGGCGGACAGCCGGGCCAGTATGCGGCGCAACCCGCCCCCTACGGCCAGCAGCCCCCGGGCGCCCCGCATCCGGGCCAGACCCCGGTGCCCCAGGGCGGCGGCCCCGATCTGGGCACCGTCCTGGAGAAGTACAAGGAAGCCCCGACCGGTCAGCGCTGGACGCCGCAGAACCCCAAGCTCATCCGCGTCGACCTCGGCGTCGAAGGCCGGCCGGTGCTCGCCCGACAGGGCAGCATGGTGCTCTACCAGGGCAAGGTCGACTTCAGCTACAAGGGCGCGGGATTCCGCGGCCGGATCGTCGGCAACGCCACCGGCCAGGAAATGCAGCTCATGCGCTGCTCGGGCCAGGGCCAGGTGTTCTTCGCCGAGAACGGCGCCCACATCCACCCCATCGAGCTGCAGGGCGACGCCATCTGCGTGTCGGCCGAGAGCGTCCTCGCCTTCGACGAGTCGCTGCAGCACGAGATCCGCCGCATCGAGGGACACGGCATCCCCGGTGGCGCCCTGTTCACGATGCAGTTCCAGGGGACGGGCACCGTCGTCGTCAAGACCCAGGGGATGCCGGTCGTGCTGCCGGTCACCCCGACCACCTTCGCCGACGCCAACGCCATCGTGGCCTGGTCCGCGGCCTCGCAGGTGATCATCTCCAGCCAGGTGAGCCTGCGCCGCCAGGCCTACCCCGGCCACTCCGGCGAGACCGTGAACCTCCAGTTCCGGGGCGCGCCGGGGAACTTCATCGTCGTCCAGCCCTACGAGGTCTGAGGGAGCCCGTGAACATGAACCAGCAACAGCTCTCGGGCTACGTCCCGACACCGCCCGCCGCCCGTATGGAGAACCACGGCAGCGCCATGGTGAAGATCGCCATGCAGAGCGGCCAGGACGTCTTCGCGCGCACGGGCTCGATGGTGGCGTACGAAGGGTTCGTGCAGTACGAGCCGAACCCGCCCGCCGTACGCCAGATGGCTTCCCAGTGGCTGACCGGCGAGGGCGCCCCGCTGATGAAGTGCACCGGCGACGGCCTGCTCTACCTCGCCGACTACGGCGCCGACGTGGTCTGCATCAACCTCAACGGTGAGTCGCTCTCCGTCAACGGCACCAACCTCCTCGCCTTCGACGCGCACCTCCAGTGGGGTGTGCAGCGCGTCAAGGGGATGGCGAAGTTCGCCGGCCAGGGGCTTTTCAACGTCGGTATCTCCGGCACCGGCTGGGTGGCCCTGACCTCCCGAGGCACGCCCATAGTCGTCGACTGCGGCCGCGGCGAGGACGAGACGTACGTGGACCCGGACGCGCTCGTCGCGTGGTCCACGCATCTGAAGATGAAGGGCAAGCGCAGCTTCAAGGCGTCGTCGATGATCGGACGCGGCAGCGGCGAGGCCTATCAACTGGGCTTCTCCGGGCAGGGTTTCGTCGTCGTCCAGCCCAGCGAGGACAGCACCGACCGGCTCCGGGCCCGGGGCTGAGGGGGAGACCGAACACGCCATGCAGAGTCCGCTTTTCGCCTTCACCGAGGCACAGACCCAGGACCGCTACGCACTGCAGAACGAGCAGCTGCTGCGCGTCGCCCTCCAGGGCCACGAGGACCTTCTCGCCCGCAAGGGCACGATGGTCGCCTATCAGGGCCTGCTCGAATTCGACGGCAACTACCAGACGCAGGGCCAGCACCGCGCCCGCGCGATGTCCGGTGAGGGCCTGGACCTGATGCGGGTCTCGGGCCAGGGCACGGTCTATCTGGCCAACCTCGCGCAGTACGTCCATGTCGTCGATGTCGACCACGACGGGCTGACCATCGACAGCAGCTATGTCCTGGCGCTCGACTCCGGCCTCCACTGGGACGTCGTCTCCGTCGACAGCCAGTACGGCATCTCCGGCACCGGCAAGTACCAGCTCAACATCTCCGGCCGGGGCAAGGTCGCGTTGATGACCTCGGGCCAGCCGCTGATGCTGCAGGTGACGCCGGACAAATACGTCAACGCCGACGCCGACGCGGTCGTCGCCTGGTCCGCCTCGCTGCGGGTGCAGATGCAGGCGCAGACGCACTCCTCCGGGGTGTGGCGGCGCCGCGGCGGGACGGGCGAGGGCTGGGAGCTCAGCTTCCTGGGGCAGGGGTACGCCCTCGTCCAGCCCAGTGAGCTGCTGCCGCCGCAGCAAGCCGTCATCGGGTCCGGTGCGGCCGCCCAGTTCGGCATGGGGCAGCACGGCGCCCATGGGCAGAACCAGGGCAACATCTTCACCAACTGACGCAACACCGCGGCGCCCGCCCCGGAGCGGGACGGGCGCCGCAGGATGCCTCTTCGCACGGTGTGCCGCAGCGGGCCCTCAGAGCAGCGCGCGGGTCCGCTCGACGAGGCGCACCACCGACGCGTCGGCGACGCCGGCCACCTCGTCGTAGGCGAACCACCGCAGGTCCAGCGACTCGTCGCTGATCGCGGCGACCGCTCCTTCCGGGGCCAGTGCCGCGTACTGGACGTCCAAGTGCCAGGCGCAGGGCGTGTGATGACGATCCAGCCGCACCGGGCCGCCGGGCAGCAGCGTCAGGCCCTGCGCGATCCCGGACTCCTCCCGCGCCTCACGCAGTGCCGCCTCGGCCAGCGAGGCGTCCTCCGGCTCGCAGTGGCCGCCCATCTGCAACCACATCTGCAGCTTGCGGTGCAGGGTGAGCAGTACCCGGCCGCGGGCCGGGTCGATCACCAGGGCGCTCGCCGTGAGGTGCCCTTCCTTGCACGGCTTCCCCATGCCGTCCGGATGGCCGGCGAGGTGGTCGAGATACGTCAGCCGCAGCTGCTCCTGGTCGGGCGACGGCGCGGGCCACTCCTTGAGCACCCGCGCCGCGTCCTCACGCAGACTCACTTGTCGCCGTCACCCTTGCCCTCGCCGGCGCCCTCGTCGGGGCCGTCCGCGGCGCCCTCACCGGACGCCTCGGGCTTGCCCTCGGTGTCGGCGGACGTGTCGGCCGGTGCCTCCTGCGATGCCGCGGTGGGCTTGGCCAGGTCGGGCTTGCCGCCGTTCGCGGCCTCGCCCAGCATCTTGTCCAGCTCGGAGAAGTCCGGCTGCTCGTGGTGCACGAAGCCGTCCGGGTCGTCCAGATCGGCCGCCGTCGGGAGCATGTCCGGGTGCTCCCACAGGCCGTCGCGGCCCTCCAGCCCCCGGGCGTCCGCCAGGGAGGCCCACAGCCGGGAGGCGTCCCGCAGGCGGCGCGGACGCAGCTGGAGCCCGATCAGCGTCGAGAACGTCTGCTCGGCCGGGCCGCCGCTCGCACGGCGTCGGCGCAGCGTCTCACGGAGCTTGTCCGACGAGGGCAGATGCGGCTTGGCGGCGGCGTGCACCACCGCGTCCACCCAGCCCTCGACGAGAGCGAGCGCGGTCTCCAGCCGGGCCAGCGCCGCCTTCTGCTCGGGGGTGTCCTCGGGCTGGAACATGCCCTGCTGGAGTGCGTTCTGCAGCTCCTCGGGATGCTGCGGGTCGATCTGGCCGACCACGTCCTCCAGCTTGGTGGTGTCGACCTTGATGCCGCGCGCGTAGCCCTCGACGGCACCGAAGAGGTGCGAGCGCAGCCACGGGACATGGGCGAAGAGCCGCTGGTGGGCGGCCTCGCGCAGGGCCAGATAGAGCCGTACTTCCTCTTCGGGCACGCCCAGGCCCGCGCCGAACCTCGCGATGTTGCCGGGCAGCAGCGCGGCCTTGCCGGCCGGCCCGAGCGGCAGTCCGATGTCCGTCGACCCGACGACCTCGCTGGCCAGCACACCCAGCGCCTGGCCGATCTGGGTGCCGAACATCGCGCCGCCCATGGAGCGCATCATGCCGAGCAGCGGGCCGGCCATGGCCTGCATCTCCTCGGGCAGGACATCACCCATGGCCGCCCCGACGCGCTCGGCGAGCGGGTTGACCAGGTCCTTCCACACCGGCAGGGTCTCCTCGACCCACTCGGCGCGGCTCCACGCCACCACCGAGCCGGACCCCGACGGCAGCGACGTCACACCGTCCAGCCACAGGTCCGCCAGGCGCACGGCCTCCTCGACGGCGGACCGCTCGCCCGGGGACAGGCTCGCGTCCTTGCTGCCGTCCTCGGCGCCCTGCGCCACGGTCTGCCGCGCGATGTCCTTGGCCATGTCCCAGTTCACCGGGCCGCCCTCGTAGGAGAGCATCTGGCCGAGCTTCTGGAACGCGGCGCCCAGATCGCCAGGGTTCATTTCGCCACCGGGTCCGCCCATGCCGCCGAAGAGCGCCGCGAACGGATTGTCCGCGCCGCCGCTCCCGCCGCCGAACCCGAAGGGGTCCGCGGGGTCCTGGCTACCTCCCTGGCCGCCCTTCTTCTTGCCGTTGTCGCCGTCCTCCGGCTCCTCCGGCGGAAGGCCGAATCCAAATGGGGTGTCACTCACGGGTTTCCTCGGCTCGTAGGGCCGCCGGCCCGGGGCCGACGGCGACTGCCCGACATCACCTCCAGCGTAGACACCCGGACCGCTTCGGGGCTCGGTGCTTCGCTGTCGCGGTGGCTGCGGCAGGATGGACGCCACCTGGTACGCCACGTGTGAGCACGCGTACGTACTGAAGACAACCGCTGGAGACGCCCGGTGAGTTCCCCAGATCCGACCGTTCGCGCAGCGCGAAACGCTGCTGCTACGCCCGACAAGGCGGCCGGCACCACGGGCGGCGCCATGGACCGGCCGCTGCGCCGGCCCGTCGTGGCCGTCACCGGAGCCGCCTCCGGAGTCGGCGCGCTCCTCACCCGTGCCCTCGCCGAATCCGACGAGGTCAAGGAGGTCATCGCCATCGACGAGCGGCGCGGTGACGTCGCGGAGGCGCACTGGCACGTCCTGGACGTACGTGACCCCGTCATCGCCGAGAAGCTGCGCGGCGCGGATGTCGTCGTCCACCTGGCACTCGACCTCGACCTGGAGACCGACGCCACCGCCCGCACCGCCTACAACGTGCGCGGCACCCAGACCGTCCTCACCGCGGCCGCCGCGGCAGGCGTCCACCGGGTCGTGCTGTGCACCTCCGCGATGGTCTACGGGGCGCTGCCCGACAACGATGTTCCGCTGGCCGAGGACGCCGAGCTGCGCGCCACGGCCGACGCCACCGGTGTCGGTGACCTCATGGAGATCGAGGACCTCGCGCACCGCGCGCCCCGCGCGCACCCCGGCCTGAACGTCACGGTGCTGCGCCCCACCGTCCTGGTGGGCGGTACCGACACGGCCCTGACCCGCTACTTCGAGTCACCCCGCCTCCTGGTGGTCGCCGGATCGCGGCCCACCTGGCAGTTCTGCCACGTCGAGGACCTGGTCAGCGCGCTGGAGTACGCGGCGCTCGAGAAGGTCGACGGGGAGCTGGCGGTCGGCTGCGACGGCTGGCTGGAGCAGGAGGAGGTCGAGGAGCTGACCGGCATCCGGCGCATGGAGCTGCCGTCGTCGGTGGCGCTGGGCGCCGCGGCCCGACTGCACCGCATCGGCCTGACACCGTCGCCCGCCGGGGACCTCGCGTACACGATGCACCCCTGGGTGGTCAGCGGCAGCCGGCTGCACGACGCGGGCTGGCGGCCCCGCTGGACCAACGAGGAGGTGCTCGCCGAGCTGCTGGAGGAGGTCGCGGGCCGGCACACCGTCGCGGGCCGCAGGCTGGGCCGCAAGGACGCCACCGCCGCCGGTGCCGCGGGCGCCACCGTCGCCCTGCTGGGTACCGCCGCGCTGGTCAGGCGTGCCCGCAAGGCCCGCCGCCGCATCTGACCCGGGCCGGCGGCGGGCTGTACGAGCCTCCAGCGACGGCTCCGTAGGACCGGCGGAAACGGCCATTCCCCCTGGCGCTCGGGTACGGCACGATGGGGAGTATGTCTGGCACGCACACCCCCTCGTCGTCCGGCCGTGAGCACCCTGGTGAGCAGGGCGCAGCGGACCCCATCCGGCTGCTCGCGATCCGTGAGACGCCGCTGTCCGTGGACGAGGTCTTCGCGGCCGTGGGAGACGACGCGGCGGGCGGCACGGCCCTGTTCGTCGGCACGGTCCGCTCGCACGACGGCGGCGCGGACGTCGACGGCCTGGGCTACTCCTCGCACCCGTCCGCGGAGGCGGAGATGCGCCGCATCGCCGAGAAGGTCATCGCCGACTTCCCGGTCCGTGCACTGGCCGCCGTCCACCGGGTGGGCGAACTGGCCATCGGAGATCTTGCGGTCGTCGTCGCCGTCTCCTGCCCGCACCGGGGCGAGGCCTTCGAGGCGTGCCGCAAGCTGATCGACGACCTCAAGCACCAGGTTCCCATCTGGAAACACCAGACTTTCTCGGACGGTACGGAGGAATGGGTCGGCGCCTAGCGCGTGTCCGCAAGGTCCCGTCCGGCCCGCGGGCGGACGACGGGACTGTGCGATCACGCCCTGGCGCGTCACCCGGGCGCAGGCCGGGCGCCTTCGTCCGAACGCGGGGCCGAATCGGTGGCTCCGGCGCTCCGGTTGCGTAACCCGCCCCCTGGCGTGAGCGTTGACCTGTTGGATGGGTAATCTGCTTATTCGTCGATTTGCGGTCGCGCAAAGGGTCGGGAGGCCGCTGTGGGTGCGCTCCTCTGGTTGTTGATTCCGGTTCTCGCTGCGGTGGTTGCCGTGGCGTGGAGCAGTTGGGCCCTGAGAAACCGCAAGACGGGGGATGTCGCGGAACTCGCGGGGTACGCCCGGTTCCGCGACGCCATGGAGCGAGAACGTTCCGCTTCCGAGCCCGCCTCCGACGCGGCCTGACGTTCCCCGGTCGTACGCACGAGCAAGGGCCGTCCCTCTGAGGAGTGACGGCCCGCCATGTGGGGGCCGTCCGGGGCAGCTCCCCGGACGGACGGCCCCGCGGGCCGGTTGTCATACCCGTCCCGTACTGTCGTTCCATGCCACGCCGCACCGCGACGCTGCTCGCCTCGACCCTCATGTTGATCGCGCTGCTCTGCGCAGGGGTGCTGATCCCCGTGCCGTACTCGGAGATGTCGCCGGGTCCGACGGTCAACACACTGGGTGATCACAGCGGCGAGCCGGTGCTGCAGATTTCCGGGCGCAAGACGTACCCGACGACCGGTCACCTCAACATGACCACGGTCCGGGTCACCGGCCCCGACTACACCATGAACCTCTTCGAGGCGGTCTACGGCTGGCTGGACCACGACAACGCCGTGGTGCCGCACAAGACCCTCTACCCCGAGGGCCAGACGGCCGAGGAGGCCGACCAGGAGAACGCCGAGGAGTTCAGCCAGTCCCAGGAGAGCGCCAAGGCCGCCGCGCTACGCCAGCTGAAGATCCCGGTCGCCACCCAGACCGTCGTGGGGTCCGTGGTGAAGGACATGCCGGCCGACGGGCAGCTGCACGCCGGCGACGTGATCAAGGCGGTGGACGGCAAGCAGGTCACGGAGGCCGCCGGCGTCGCCAAGCTCGTCACCGTGCACAAGCCGGGCGAGAAGGTCCGCTTCACCATCATTCCCGCGAAGACGGCGGCCGCGGCCGAGAAGCAGGGCAAGCGGCCCGCGGCGGGTGCGAAGGACATCACGCTCACCACCGAGAAGGCCGAGGACGGCCGCGCCATCGTGGGCATCCAGGCCGAAATGGACCACATCCTCCCGTTCACCATCGACGTCAAGCTGGCCGATGTCGGCGGGCCCAGCGCCGGGCTGATGTTCTCGCTCGGCATCGTCGACAAGCTGACGGCGCAGGACCTGACCGGCGGCAAGTTCGTGGCCGGCACGGGCACGATCGACGACAAGGGCAAGGTCGGGCCGATCGGCGGCATCTCGATGAAGACGGTCGGCGCGCGGGACAAGGGCGCGGAGTTCTTCCTGACGCCGAAGGACAACTGCGCCACCGCCGCCAAGGACACCCCGGCCGGTCTCACCCTCGTCAAGGTCGGCACCATAGGCGACGCGGTGAAGGCGCTGCAGAAGATCCGCTCCGGAGACACCGAGAGCCTGCCGAGCTGCAGCCCGGCAGGCCGGCCGTAGCCCGGTAGCACTCGCCGCCCGTCCGGCGGCCCTGACCCCGAAGCCCCGGCCTCCGTCGGCCGGGGCCCTCGATCGGGTCGATCAGCCCTCGAACGTCGCGGACAGTGCGTCCGCGAGGCCCGGCACCAGCGCGGCGCCCGTGAGCACCTCGGACGTCGAGTCCTTCTCGCGCAGCCGCAGCGCCGATTCACGCGAGCCGTCCCGCAGCACGCCCACCGTCATGCGGACCTCCTGACGGTCCGGATGGTCGGCGACCCACTTGGCGAGCTGCGCGTCGTCCAGGCCCTCGGGCACCGAGTCCTCCGCGGACGGCGGCAGCATCAGGCGCTCCACGGTCATCGCGCAGCCGGTGACGGCGTCCGGCCAGGCGATGGTGGCGAGGAACTCGTCCAGCGGGACGCCGGCCGGGATCTCGTCCTGCTCGACGGGGGTCAGGGAGGTGGTGGTGGAGTCGTCGATGCCGAGCTGGGCGGCGAGCGAGGGCTCCTGGGCGCGCAGCTTGGCGGTGTCGACGAGGGCGAACAAACGGGCGGGCTGATCCCAGCCGAGCCCGGCGCTGTACTCGTCGATTTCGAGCACCGCGCGGGTCAGTGGGTTGGCGGCGAGGGGGGTGCCGTCAACGGGGAGGTTGGTCATGCTCAACATCGTGCCTTGTGAACCCCGGAAAGCGGGAACCGAGTAAAGCCTTCGTAAGTTGCATCAGTGGGTCCTACTATCGCCGGGCCTGCTCAACACGACAGCGAACTTCGAGGTGCGCACCTTGGCTTTCCAGATGCCGGACCGCGGCGGAGGCCCGACAGGGCCACGGATCAGAGTCGGCCGACCGTCCCGGCGGATCCGGACCCTGCTCATGACGTTGGGTGTGCTGGCCGTGCTGGCCATGCTCTTCGTGATGTTCGCCGGGTTCTGGACCGACTGGCTCTGGTATCGCTCGGTCAATTATTCGTCGGTCTTCACCACCACCCTGTGGACCAAGATCGGCTTGTTCTTCTTCTTCGGCGTGCTGATGGCGTCGGCCGTCGGCGTCAACGTCTGGCTGGCGCACCGGCTGCGGCCACCGCTCAGCGCGATGTCCACGGAGCAGCAGAGCCTGGACCGCTATCGGATGAGCATCGCGCCGTTCAAGAAGTGGGCGTTGATCGCGATCGCCGCGGTGGTCGGTCTGATCGCCGGCGCGTCCGCGTCCGGCGAGTGGCGCACCTGGCTGCAGTGGGTCAACGGTGTGTCGTTCGGACAGAAGGACCCGCAGTTCGGGATGGACGTCTCGTTCTACGCCTTCGATCTGCCCTGGTACCGCTTCCTGTTGAGCTTCGGCTTCGCCTGCGCGGTGCTGTGCCTGGTCGCCGCCGCGCTGACCCACTACCTCTACGGCGGGCTTCGGCTGACCAGCCCCGGCTCGCGGGCGACGGCCGCGGCGACCGGCCATCTGTCGGTGCTGCTGGGGATCTTCGTCTCGCTCAAGGCGATCGCCTACTGGCTCGACCGGTACGGCCTCGCGGTGAAGTCCAGCGGCCTGAAGTCGGCCGACAACTGGACCGGTCTGCGCTATGTCGACGCCAACGCCTATCTGCCCGCGAAGACCATTCTGTTCTGTATCGCGGTGATTTGCGCGGTCCTGTTCTTCGCCACCCTCTGGCGCCGCACCTGGCAGCTGCCGGTGATCGGCTTCGGCCTGATGGTGCTCTCCGCGATCCTCATCGGCGGGCTGTATCCGGCGATCGTGCAGAAGTTCCAGGTCCAGCCGAACGAGCAGGCCAAGGAAGCGCCGTACATCAAGCAGAACATCAAGGCGACCCGGGACGCGTACGACATCCAGGACTCGGGGGTCACCCCGTACAAGGGCAACTACAAGCCGGCCACGGAGGCGGACAGCGAGCGGCTGCGTGAGAACGCCGACACCACGGCCAGCATGCGTCTGCTCGACCCCAACGTGGTGTCGCCGGCCTTCCAGCAACAGCAGCAGGTGCGTGGGTACTACCAGTTCCCCTCCACCCTCGACGTCGACCGGTACAAGGACAAGGACGGCGCCGAGCAGGACACCGTCATCGGTCTGCGTGAGCTGAACATCGCCGGCATCCCCGAGCGCAACTGGATCAACGACCACTTCAAGTACACCCACGGCTACGGCGCGGTCGCCGCCAAGGGGACCGAGCCCGCCGAGGGCGGCGGGCCGAAGTACACCGAGTCGGACCTGCCGGCCAAGGGGCAGCTCGGCAAGTACCAACAGCGGGTGTACTACGGCGAGAAGACCTCCCAGTACTCCATCGTCGGCGGTCCGCAGAAGGAACTGGACTACTCCGACGACAGTGGCGAGAAGAGCTACAGCTACACCGGCAAGAGCGGGGTGAACCTCGGCAACCCGATCAACCGCGCCGCCTACGCGGTGGCGTTCGGCGAGCCGCAGATCCTCTACTCCGGCGCGATCGGTGAGGGCTCGCGGATCCTGTACAACCGCACGCCCAAGGAGCGCGTCGAATCAGTCGCCCCCTGGCTGACCATCGACGGCGATGCCTACCCGGCGGTGATAGACGGCCGGATCCAGTGGATCGTGGACGCATACACCACCAGCAACGGCTATCCGTACGCCTCGCGCACCACCCTCGGGGACACCACGGCCGATTCGCTCACCGACGGGCAGCGGGCGGTGGTGGCGCAGCAGAACCAGGTCAACTACATCCGTAACTCCGTGAAGGCGACGGTCGACGCCTACGACGGCTCGGTCAAGCTCTACCAGTGGGACACCAAGGACCCGGTTCTCAAGACCTGGATGAAGTCCTTCCCGGGCACGGTCGAGAAGAAGAGCTCCATCAGCCCCTCGCTGAAGGAGCATCTGCGGTATCCGCAGGACCTGTTCAAGGTGCAGCGGCAGCTGCTCACCACCTACCACGTCACGGACCCGGGCACCTTCTACACCGGCTCCGAGCGCTGGCAGATCCCGAACGACCCGACGACCAAGTCGGGCAACGCCGTGCCGCCGTACTACCTGAGCCTGAAGATGCCGGATCAGAAGGGTCAGACCTTCTCGCTGACGACGACCTTCACGCCCAACAAACGCGACAACCTCGGCGCCTTCATGGCCGTCGACGCCAACGCGACCAGCAGCGACTACGGCAAGATCAGACTTCTGAAACTGCCGTCGCAGACACCGGTGCCCGGTCCGCAGCTGGTGCAGTCGAAGTTCAACTCCGATCCGAGCATCGCCAACGAGCTGAACATCCTCAAGAAGCTCGGTGATTCGGAGATCGAGTACGGCAACCTGCTGACCGTGCCGTTGGACGGTGGACTGCTGTACGTCGAACCGGTCTATCTGCGCGGCGCCAACACCAACTACCCACTGTTGAAGAAGGTGTTGGTCAGCTACGGCGACAACAAGCCGGTGCTGGAGAACTCCCTCAAGGACGCGCTGGATGTCGTCTTCGGCAAGAAGGCACCCAGTTCGGGCACGGAGGAACCGCCCAGTGGCGGCGACACGACCCAGCCGCCACCGTCCGACCAGACGGTCCAGCAGGCCCTTGGCGACGCGCAGAAGGCCTACGAGGAGGGCGAGAAGGCGCGTGCCTCGGGCGACTGGGCCGGCTACGGCGAGGCCCAGAAGAAGCTCAAGGCGGCGCTGGAGCGGGCCGCCGAGGCATCCCGGAAGGCCGGTAAGTCGGGCGACTGACGCGACCCGGCCGCGAGCGTGACGGCGTGCGGCCGCCGGTGCGAACCGGTGGCCGCACGTCCGCGGTGGTCAGGGGCCCCCGCCGCCCCGTGATAGCTTGTGGACACAACGGCGCGGGGTGGAGCAGCTCGGTAGCTCGCTGGGCTCATAACCCAGAGGTCGCAGGTTCAAATCCTGTCCCCGCTACTGAAGATGAAGGCCCGGATCCTCAAGGATCCGGGCCTTCGTCATGCGTTCGGGTCGGCTTGTGGGCCACGGCCGGGTCGAACGGCCGTTGTGGGAAACCTGTGTGCTTGAGTTTGACAAGTCGTCGTGTCGGGAAGTCGACAAACCGCTGAAGTGACCTCACTGGCTGCGGTATTCCAGGTGTACGCGGGTTACGGGTGATGCGACGATGGCTCTTATGGGGGACAAGGCAAGGTTGTTGGAGACAGACCGGTTTGTGCATGCGCCCGACGACGGGCGCGAATCCGAGCTGCGGATGGATGCGATGGAGGCCGCTGAGGCCGCCGAGGCGTCCGACGCGGTGACCGAGACCGGTCACCGCCGGGCCGCCGAGGCGGGCGACACCGCCGCCATGAGTGCGCTCGGCGCGTTGCTGCTGCGCCGCGGTGACCTCGACGGCGCCGAGCCCCACCTGCGCTCCGCCACCGCGGCCGGTGACCGCGCCGCGGCCAACAACCTGGGTGTCCTGCTCCACCAGCGGGGCTACGCCGAGGAGGCGGCCGGCTGGTGGCGGATCGCAGCCGTCGCCGGTTCCGCCGCGGCCGCGCACGCCCTGGGCAGGCACTACCGCGAGCGGGGCGACGAGCCCGCCGCCGAGTACTGGCTGCGCCAGTCCGCCGAGTCCGGGCACTACCTGGGCGCGTACGCCCTCGCCGACCTGCTGGAGCACCGCGGCGACATCGGTGCCGAGCGCTGGTTCCGGGCCGCCGCCGAGCGCGGCCACCGCGAGGCCGCGTACCGTCTGGCCCGCGTCATCGAGGACGGCCGCGACACCGACCGCGCGGTGGAGCCCGCGTACGGCGAGCTGACCCGCGCCGCGGAGGCCGAGCAGTGGTACCGCCAGGCCGCCGCGCGCGGCCACCGGAGGGCTGCGCTGCAACTGGGCGCGCTCCTGGAGGACCGGGGCGACGTGCAGGAGGCGGGGCGCTGGTATCTGTCCGCGGCCAAGGACGGCGAACCGCGGGCGGCCTGCGCGCTGGGCTTCCTGCTGCGTGATGCCGGCGACGAGGAGAGCGCGGCCGAGTGGTGGCGGCGCGCCGCCCAGGAAGGCGACGGCAATGCCGCCAACGCCCTGGGTGCGCTGCACGCCGACCGCGGCGAACTGCAGACCGCCGAGCGCTGGTACCGCGTCGCCCTGGACGCCGGGGACGTCAACGGTGCCTACAACATCGGGCTGCTCTGCGCCGGGCAGGGGCGGGCCGGGCGGGGTGAGCAGTGGTACCGCCGCGCCGCGTACGCCGGGCACCGCGAGGCGGCCAACGCGCTCGCCATCCTGCTGTTGCAGCGTGGCGACGCGGCGGGGGCCGAGCCGTGGTTCTCCAAGGCGGCCGAGGCGGGCAGTGTGGACGCGGCGTTCAACCTCGGCATCCTGTTCGCCGGTCGCGGTGAGGACCGGCTGGCGCACGCCTGGTACGAGCGGGCGGCGGCGGCCGGGCACACCGAGGCGGCGCTGCAGGTCGCCATCGTGCAGTTGCGCGAGGGCGACACCCAGGACGCGGAGCGCAACCTGCGCTGTGCGGCCGGGGGCGGCAGCCCCGAGGCGGCTTTCCGGCTCGCCGACCTCCTGGACCGCAGGTCCGCGGAGGCGCGCGACGCCGGGCGGACGGACGAGGAGCGGGCGCCGGACGACGAGAGCACGCAGTGGTACGAGCGGGCCGCGCAGCAGGGGCACCGCCGTGCGCAGGTTCGAGTTGGCATGTTCGCGGCGGCTCGGGGTGACGTGGTCGAGGCCGCGACCTGGTACCGCGCGGCGGCCGAGGCCGGCAGCAGCAACGGCGCCTTCAACCTCGGCCTGCTGCTCGCCCGCGAGGGGAGCCTCCCGGAGGCCACGCTGTGGTGGCAGCGGGCCGCCGACGCCGGACACGGCCGCGCCGCGCTGCGCCTGGCGCTGCTGGCCGCCCGCAGGGGCGCGCTGGCCGAGGCGCAGAGCTGGTGTGCGCGGTCGGTGGAGCTGGGGCCGCCGGAGGTCGCCGAGCGGGCCGCCCGGCTGCGCGCGGCGCTCCAGGAGGAGCTCAGCGCCTAGCGTGCGCCCGTGGGTCCAGGGCCGGGTCGAGGAGACCTGGCCCTGGACCCAAGGGAAGGGATTTGCGCTGGTCGTCGGCCTGGGGTTAAAGTAAGGACACAACGGCGCGGGGTGGAGCAGCTCGGTAGCTCGCTGGGCTCATAACCCAGAGGTCGCAGGTTCAAATCCTGTCCCCGCTACTAAAGACGAAGGCCCGGATTCTTCAAGGATCCGGGCCTTCGTCATGCTCGCGTGCGGGGGCGACGCGCGGTCCGGGGGATTCGCGGTGAGGGCGCCCGCCGGCATCCTGCTGCGGCGGGCGGTCCCCTTCTCCGTGTCTCCGGTGCCTGCTCGCCGTTCCTCGCTCCGACTGTCCGCCGCCCCGGCGCGCCAAGAAGCCCGCGCCCCCAGGGGGCGCGGGCTCGGGCTGCGCGGGACTCTCAGTGGTCGGCGGCGGGCGCGGTGCCGGCGTGGGCCGACGGCGGCTCGTGCGGGGGCCCGCGCCGAAGGGCTCCGGCCTCCTGTGGAGCGGCGGCCCGGGCGGGGGCCGGCGCCCGGAGTCAGAAGAGGGCGGGCGCGGGCGTCAGGAGTCGGCGCTGCAGGTGGGGCAGACGCCCCGGTAGGTCACGGTGACCTCGGACACCTGGAAGCCGTAGCGCTCCGGCTCCGGCAGGGCCGAGAGTGGGTCGCCCTGGAGGTGGACATCACGGATCGTGCCGCACCGGGAGCAGACGAGGTGCTGGTGGTCGTGGTGGGCGTTCGGGTCGTACCGCTTGGCGCGGCCGTCCGTGCTCACCTCGATGACCTCGCCGAGCGACACCAGCTCGCCGAGGGTGTTGTAGACGGTGGCGCGGGAGATCTCCGGGAGCCGGTCGGTCGCCCGCGCGTGTACTTCGTCAGCGGTGTAGTGGACGTGGTCCCCGTCGAGGACCTCGGCCACGACGCGTCGCTGTGCGGTCAGCCGCCAGCCGCGTCCCCGGAGTCGTTCCAGCAGGTCACTCATGCCTATCACCTATCAGTCAGATAAGGCCCAGGGTAGCAGCGGCCGATCCATCACCGGATCAGGTACGAGTTTCGTCTTCTTCTTGACTTAGACAATGTCCAATGTAGGATCGACATCGGCGCAAGCCAAGGGCAGGTGAAGAACACTTCAGGAGGCGCACGTGTCGGTAGAGAGCAGCACCGGACCGCTGACCACGGAGACCGGGGCCCCGGTCGCGGACAACCAGAACAGCGAGACGGCCGGCATCGGCGGCCCTGGTCTCCTTCAGGACCAGCTCCTGATCGAGAAGCTCGCGCACTTCAACCGCGAGCGCATCCCGGAGCGCATCGTGCACGCCCGCGGCGCCGGCGCGTACGGCACCTTCACGGTGACCGCGGATGTCACGAAGTACACCCGGGCGCATTTCCTCTCGGAGGTCGGCAAGCAGACCGAGACCTTCCTGCGCTTCTCGACCGTCGCGGGCAACCTCGGCTCGGCGGACGCCGTGCGTGACCCCCGCGGTTTCGCGCTGAAGTTCTATACCGAGGAGGGCAATTACGACCTCGTCGGCAACAACACCCCGGTGTTCTTCATCAAGGACGCCATCAAGTTCCCGGACTTCATCCACACCCAGAAGCGCGACCCGTACACCGGCTCGCAGGAGGCGGACAACGTCTGGGACTTCTGGGGTCTCTCGCCGGAGTCCACCCACCAGGTGACCTGGCTGTTCGGTGACCGCGGCATCCCCGCGACGCTGCGCCACATGAACGGCTACGGCTCGCACACCTTCCAGTGGAACAACGCCGCGGGCGAGGTCTTCTGGGTCAAGTACCACTTCAAGACCGACCAGGGCATCAAGAACCTCACCCAGGACGAGGCCAACGCGCTCGCCGGTGAGGACCCCGACAGTCACCAGCGTGACCTGCGGGAGTCCATCGAGCGCGGTGACTTCCCGAGCTGGACCGTGCAGGTGCAGATCATGCCGGCGGCCGACGCGGACAACTACCGCTTCAACCCGTTCGACCTGACCAAGGTCTGGCCGCACGAGGACTACCCGCCGATCGAGATCGGGAAGCTGGAGCTCAACCGCAACCCGGAGAACATCTTCGCCGAGGTCGAGCAGTCGATCTTCTCCCCGCACCACTTCGTGCCGGGCATCGGCCCGTCCCCCGACAAGATGCTCCAGGGCCGTCTCTTCGCGTACGGCGACGCGCACCGCTACCGCGTCGGCATCAACGCCGACCACCTGCCGGTGAACCGCCCGCACGCCACCGAGGCGCGCAGCCACGGCCGGGACGGCGCCCTGTACGACGGCCGTCACAAGGGCGGGAAGAACTACGAGCCGAACAGCTTCGGCGGCCCGACCGAGACCGGTCAGCCGCTGTGGCAGCCGGTCCCGGTGACCGGCGAGTCGGGCAAGAGCGCCGCCCCCTCGCACGCCGAGGACGACGACTTCGTGCAGGCGGGGAACCTCTACCGCCTGCTGTCCGAGGACGAGCGGGAGCGCCTGGTCGACAACCTCGCGGGCTTCATCGCGAAGGTCTCCCGTGACGACATCGCGCAGCGCGCGATCGAGAACTTCCGCAAGGCGGACGCGGACTACGGCAAGCGGCTGGACGCCGCGGTACAGGCCCTGCGCGGCTGACCGTTCCTCGCGGCCCGACCCTGTCGCACCAGCGACGTGGTCGCTCGCCGCGGGGCTCGCACAAGGGCCGCTTGCCGTAACAAACGAAGAGGCCGGACGCCATGGGGCTCCGGCCTCTTCGTGCGTCCGGCCCCCTCGGCAGGCCGGACGCGGCGGGCTCATCTCAGGCGGGAATGGCGTCGATGCGTTCGGCGACGTGCGACCGGCAGCGGATGATGTCGCGGACCGAGACGATGCCGACCGGTTCGTGGTCGTCGAGCACGATGAGGTGGCGGAAGCCGCCGCGCACCATCGCGTCCGCAGCGTCGTCAAGAGTCCAGTCGGGGGCGGCGAACACCACGTCCGACGTGGTGTGGGTCTGGGCGAGTTCCCGGTCGGGATCGTCGCCCGCGCCGAGGGAGTTGAGGATGTCGCGCTCGGTGAGGATGCCGAGGCCGCTGTTGTCCCTGTCGAGGACGACGGCCGCGCCGACGCGTCGGGTCGCCATCAGTTGTGCGGCCTGGCGGAGGGTGTGAGCGGGCCCGATGGTGAGGACCACCGTGCTCATGGCGTCTTTGACGAGCATGGGCATGGAGTGGAGCCACCTCCTTGGTGAATGTGCCTTGCGAAAGGATTCACAAGTTCACAAGCTGGCGGATTCTCATGTTCACATGCCCGGGCCGATGCAACAAGGGGCGGATCGCGGACGGTTGTCCGCGCATCCGCCCCTTCGCAGGTCAGTGCCCTGCGTCGCCCACGTAATTCAGCAGATCCTCGTGGAGCAGGCCGTTGGAGGCCGCCGCGTCGCCGCTGTGCGGGCCGGGCTTGCCGTCCAGGCCGGAGAACCGGCCACCGGCTTCCTGGACGACGACCGCGCAGGCCGCCATGTCCCACAGGGAGAGCTCCGGCTCCGCGCAGATGTCCACCGAACCCTCGGCGATCATCATGTACGGCCAGAAGTCGCCGTAACCGCGGGTGCGCCAGCAGTCCCGGGTCAGATCGAGGAAGCCGGGCAGCTTGCCGCGCTCCTCCCATCCGGTCAGCGAGGAGTACGCGAACGAGGCGTCCTGGATGCTGCCGACCTTCGACACCTGGAGCCGGGTCGCGGAGGTCAGGCTCCGGCCCGTGAAGGCACCCAGGCCCTCGGCGGCCCACCAGCGTCGGTTCAGGGCAGGTGCGGAGACGATGCCGACCACCGGGCGGTCACCGCCCTCGCCGCGTTCCATCAGCGCGATCAGCGTCGCCCAGACCGGCACACCGCGGACGTAGTTCTTCGTCCCGTCGATCGGGTCGATGATCCAGCGGCGTGGGCCGGAGCCCTCGCTGCCGAACTCCTCGCCGAGCACCGCATCGCGTGGCCGGGCGCGCTGGAGGTGGCCACGGATCAGCTCCTCGGCGTTCTTGTCCGCCTCGCTCACCGGAGTCATGTCGGGTTTGGTCTCGACCTTGAGGTCGAGAGCCTTGAACCGCTCCATGGTCGCGGCGTCCGCGGCGTCCGCGAGGACATGGCCGAGGCGAAGATCATCGTGATAGTCGGGCATGTGCGAACAGTATCTATTGGTATACGCAGGAGCCACACGGCCATGCCGGGCCCGGCGTGTGGCGGCTCCGGGCGCGGACCGCGGTGACCCTTGACAGTCCCTGGTGCCCCGTCAATTCTGTGCGCACACCGCCCACATGGGCCGGCTGCCGGGAGGCGACGGATGCCCGCTGCGCGAGAATCCTTGCTGGATGCCGCATACAAGGCGTTGACGACCCGGGCGTGGGCGGCCGTCCGGATGGTGGACGTCGCGGCCGCGGCCGGGGTGTCCCGGCAGACCCTCTACAACGAGTTCGGCAGCAAGGAAGGGCTCGCCCGCGCCCTCGTCCGCCGGGAGACCGAGAGGTATCTCCAGGGAGTGGATCGGGTGCTGCGGCAGGCCGGCCCCGCTCCCGAGGCTGCCGCGGCGAGGGATGCGGCGGCGGGCCGGGTGGTGGCCGCGGCCGCCTGGACGTTGCGCACCGCGCGCGCCAACCCGCTGGTCAGGGCGGCACTGACGGGCTGCTGGAGCGACCGCCTGCCGCCCCCGCCCGGCGCACCGCCGCGGGGCGGCCGCCCGGGACTTCCTGGACAGCGCGCCGTGCCGTCCGCCGAGCGGCCGCTGCCGGGGCCCGGCGAACTGGTCGGCCGCTTCTGCGACCGGGCGGTCGCGGCCTTGGGGCCCGACTGGCCCCAGGAGGAACTCCCCGCCCTGGGGGCCGCGTGCGAGACCGCCGCGCGGTTGACGCTGTCCTGCGTGGTCGCCCCGGCGGCACCCGGTGCCTGGACCGCGGACGGCCCGGAGGCCAGGCCGTCCGTCACGGGGAGCCCGGCACAGGCGCGTCGGGAGGCCGAGGCGGACGCGGTGTCGCGGCTTGTGCGAGGGGCGTTCGCCCGGCTGCCCGGGGGAGAGCCGGTTCGCCCCGGGTGAGGCGGCGGTCGCTTCCGTGGCCGGGGGCCCGTCAGCGGGTGGCAGCCGGGATCACGGCTCGGGCGCGACGGGCTCGCGTACGCGTGGCCGTACGCACGGGGGCGCCGGGAGTCGGCGTCGCAGCGCATCCTGAAGGTCCGTCATGCCACGGTGGGGCTGGAGGGGGCCACCGGGAAGCCCGAAGCCGTCGTCAGCACCCGCCGGCACCCGTCAGCCCCTGTCGGCTCCGGTCAGTGTGACGCCCCGGACAGTTGGAGTCCGATGACACCGACGATGACGAGGCTGATGGAGACGAGCTTGAGGGTGGAGACCACGTCGCCGAGGAAGACCATGCCGTAGATCGCCGTGCCGGCCGCACCGATGCCGGTCCAGACCGCGTAGGCCGGGCCGACGTCGAGTTTGCGCAGGGCGAGCGTCAGCAGGCCGAAACTGCCGAGGGCGAAGGCGCAGAAGGCGATGGTCGGGAAGAGGCGGGTGAAGCCGTGGGAGAGCTTGAGGCAGACCGCGAAGCCCGTCTCCAGGATTCCCGCCACCACGACCAGCAGCCACGCCATATCCCTGTGCCTCCGTCAGTCGGTGACCGCTTCGCCGGACTTGGTGAGCTTATGCGTTCACCTCGGTGGGCGGCAGCAAACGCCTGAGTCAGTCGCCCTCGCGTCGCTCGCGGGTGGCCAGCAGGCGGCGCAGCGAATAGAGGCGGGCCGGATCGGCGTGCCCGTCGGTCACCCACTGGTCCAGCGCGCAGTCCGGTTCGTCGTGGCTGCACGCGCGCGGACACTCCGCCGTACCCGGCACGAGGTCGGGGAAGGCCAGGATGACCCGCGAGGGGTCGACGTGGTGCAGGCCGAAGGACCGTACGCCCGGGGTGTCGATGACCCAGCCCGAGTCGCCGGGCAGCGGGAGCGCCAAGGCCGAGGTGGTGGTGTGCCGGCCGCGGCCGGTCACCGCGTTGACGTGACCCACGGCCCGAAGACGGTCCGGGACCAGCGCGTTGACCAAGGTGGTCTTGCCCACCCCGGAGTGCCCGACGAACGCCGTCATCCGCCCGGCCAGCTGCTCCCTGACCCGCTCGGCGGCGCTGCCGTCGGCGAGTTCGTCGCGGTTGGTGACGAAGTAGGGGACGCCCAGGGTGCCGTAGGACTCCAGGAGGGAGTCGGCGGACGCCAGATCGGACTTGGTCAGCACCAGCAGCGGGTCGAGGCCCGCGTCGTAGGCGGCGACCAGGCAGCGGTCGATGAGGCGGGGACGCGGCTCGGGGTCGGCGAGCGCGGTGACGATGGCGAGCTGGTCGGCGTTGGCGACCACGACGCGCTCGAACGGGTCGTCGTCGTCGGCCGTACGGCGCAGCGTCGAGGTGCGCGGCCGCACCCGCACGATCCGCGCGAGGGTGTCCTTGTCGCCGGTCAGGTCGCCGACGACGGCGACCCGGTCGCCGACCACCGCGCTCTTGCGCCCCAGTTCGCGGGCCTTCATGGCGTGGACCGTGCGGCCGTCGATCAGACAGGTGAGGCGGCCGCGGTCGACCGTGAGGACCAGGCCCTCGCTGGCGTCCTCGTGCTTGGGACGGATGTTGGTGCGGGGACGGTTGCCCTTGGGGTTGGGGCGGACGCGGATGTCGTCCTCGTCGGGGTTCTTGCGGTAGCGGCGCATGGCGGCGGCAGACCTCAGACTCTCCGGGCGGGGGCGGCGGCAGGATCGAGCATGTCCGCCCACATCGCGGGGAAGTCGGGCAGGGTCTTGGCGGTGGTGGCGACGTTCTCCACCTCCACGCCCTCGACGGCGAGGCCGATGATCGCGGCGGCGGTGGCCAGCCGGTGGTCCTCGTAGGTGTGGAAGATCCCGCCGTGCAGCGGCCGCGGCCGGATGTGCAGGCCGTCGGCGGTCTCGGTGACGTCGCCGCCGAGTTCGTTGAGTTCCTTGGTGAGCGCGGCCAGCCGGTCGGTCTCGTGCAGCCGCAGGTGGGCGACGCCGCGCAGGGTGGAAGGGGAGTCGGCGAGGGCGGCGACGGCCGCGATGCCCGGAGTCAGCTCGCCGACCTCGCTCAGGTCGACGTCGATGCCGTGGATTTGGCCGCTGCCGGTGAAGGTCAGGCCGCGGTCGGTCAGCTCGCAGGAGCCACCCATGGTGGTGAAGATCTCACGCAGCGCGTCACCGGGCTGGGTGGTGTGCTCGGGCCAGTCGGGGATGGTGACCCGGCCGCCGGTGACCAGGGCGGCGGCCAGGAACGGCTGGGCGTTGGAGAGGTCGGGCTCGACGATCAGGTCGCGGCCCAGCAGGGCGCCGGGGGTGACCCGCCACACGTTCGGTTCGCCGCCGGCCTCCGGGGTGTCGACCTGGGCGCCGACGCTGCGCAGCATGTCGACGGTCATCCGGATGTGCGGCAGCGAGGGCAGGGCGGAGCCGGTGTGCCGGACCTCGACGCCCTGATTGAAGCGTGGCGCGGACAGCAGCAGGGCGCTGACGAACTGGGAGGACGAGGAGGCGTCGATCTCGACGGGGCCGCCGTCCAGGGCGCCGCCGCCGTGCACCGTCATGGGCAGTGCGCCGCGGTTGTCGTCGTCGATGCGGGCGCCGAGGGCGCGCAGGGCGCCGATGACGCCTCCCAGGGGGCGCTCGTAGGAGCGGGGGTCGCCGTCGAAGCGGATCGGGCCGTCGGCGAGGGCGGCGACCGGTGGGAGGAAGCGCATGACGGTGCCGGCGTTGCCGACGTCGACGGTGGCCGGGCCGTGCAGGCCGGCCGGGATGATCCGCCATGCCTCGCCGCCGGAAGCCTCTCCCGCGGCGCCCACGGAGCTGGAGGAGGCGGTCTCCTCGATGCCGACGCCCATGGTGCGCAGCGCCTCGGCCATCAGGAGGGTGTCGCGGGAGCGCAGCGGCCGGCGCAGCCAGCCGGGCTCGGAGGAGAGGGCGGCCAGGACCAGGCCGCGGTTGGTGACCGATTTGGAGCCGGGCACGGTGACGGTTGCATCGACGGCCCCGGAGGCGAGGGGGGCGGGCCACAGGGCGAGGTGTGCGGGGCTCTCGGTCATGCCCTTACTTTAATGGCTGGGCAAGGGTGCCGATCTTGATCAAAAATGGCGCAACGCGTACGAAACATGACCCTGGTAACGCGCCCGCGCGCCACCGAGACGGCCGCGGAAGGTGCCGGGCGGTGCCGACGTCCGGGTCATCGGTGGTCCGGCCCGTCCGCGTCGGTCCCGCCGCGGACGCCGGGGCGGCTCAGACGGCCAGCAGCCAGCGCCCGCCGCCGATCAGGCAGCACAGCGACACGACGTGGAAGAGGCCGAGCCAGAGGGCCGCGGGAACGTGCGTCAGCCGGGCGAGCTGGTCGGGGTCGGAGTCCGCCGCCCCGCCGCGCCGCCGCTTGCCCTGCAGCTCGAACGCCGGCCGGACACCACCCAGCAGCAGGAACCACACCACGGCGTAGGCGAACGCCGCCTGGACGTCCGGCGTCGTCAGCCAGGAGACCAGCAGGAAGGCGGCGCCCGCCAGGACGACGGTGAGCGCGCCGTAGGCATTGCGGATCATGACCAGCATCGCCAGGAGCAGGGCGGTGGCGCCCCACAGCAGCGCCGTGATGTGGCCCGAGGCCAGCAGTGCGGCGCCCGCCAGGCCGAGCAGGGACGGCGCGGTGTAGCCGGCCGCGGCGGTCAGGATCATGCCGATCCCGGTCGGCTTGCCGCGGGAGACGGTCAGACCGGAGGTGTCCGAGTGCAGACGTATGCCGTCCAGGCGGCGGCCGGTGAGGAGCGCGATCAGCCCGTGTCCGCCCTCGTGGGCGATGGTGACGGCGTTGCGGGACAGCCGCCATGCGGTGTGCGGGACGACGGCGCCCAGCGCGAGCACCCCCGTGACGATCACCAGCCAGAACGAGGGGTCGGGCTGGGTCCCGAAGACGCGGCTCCATACATCGGTGAGGTGATCGGTGTCCATGTCTCCCCTTCGTGTGGCATGGCAGTCTGGCACGCATGTGCGGTAGGTATGCAGCGAGTCGCGGGCCCGAGGACCTGGTAGGGGCTTTCGACGTCCAGCGGTGGGAGCCGGAGGAGACCCTGGCGCCCGACTGGAACGTCGCTCCGACGAAGAACGTGTACGCGGTGCTCGAACGTCCCCTGAAGGGCGGCGCGGCCACCGGCCCCGTGCCGCGAGGCCCGGTGCGCCAGCTGCGGACGCTGCGGTGGGGGCTGGTCCCGTCGTGGTCGAAATCACCCGACGTCGGCGTGAAGATGATCAATGCGCGGGCCGAGACGGTGCACGAGAAGCCCTCCTTCCGGCAGGCGTTCGCCACCCGCCGCTGCCTGCTGCCCGGCGACGGGTATTTCGAGTGGGTCACCGACGCGGCCGAGCGCGAGCTGGAGGAGCAGGGCAGGAAGAAGCGGAGCCGGAAGCAGCCGTACTTCGTGACGCCCGCCGACGGCTCCGTGATGGCGATGGCCGGGCTCTTCGAGTTCTGGCGCGACGGGACGCTGCCCGCCGAGCACCCGCAGGCGTGGTGGGTCACCTGCACCGTGGTCACGACCGCGGCTGAGACCACGCCGCTGGCAGGCGCCACGGGCGGCGAGGGGCCGCAGTCGCTCGCCGACATCCACCCCCGCATGCCGCTGGTGCTGACCCCGGACCGCTGGGACGCCTGGCTCGACCCCGGCCGCACCGAGCCCGACGAGCTGCGCGAGCTGCTGGCGCCACCGCCGACCGGGCTGATGCGCGCCCACCCGGTCCCCACCGACGTCAGCAACGTCCGCAACAACGGGCCGGAGCTGGTCGCCGAACTCGACGGGCCGGAGATCGCCACCCTCTTCTGACGCGGACGCGCCGCGTCGGACGCGTCAGAAGTGGGGGGCGGCCCGGGCAGGATGGGGGTATGAGCACAGCGGCGAGTGAGCGCGAGACGGTCGGGACGCCCGTGGGCGACGCCCGGATCACCTGGTACCGCGACCCGGTGCCCGCCCGGGCGGTGGTGGCGGTCAGCCACGGCGCCGGTGGCGGCATCGAGGCGAGGGATCTGAGCGCCCTCGCCGCCGCGCTGCCGGCCCGCGGCTACACCGTGGCCCTGGTCGAGCAGCCGTGGCGGGTGGCGGGCAAGAAGGTGGCGCCGGCGCCCAGGACGCTGGACGCCGGCTGGACGGCGCTGTGGCCGGCGCTGGCCAAGCCGGGGCTGCCGGTCGTCGCGGGGGGCCGCAGCGCGGGCGCCAGGGTGGCCTGCCGTACGGCCCGGGAGCTGGGTGCGCACGCGGTCCTGGCGCTGAGCTTCCCGCTGCACCCGCCGGGCAAGCCGGAGAAGTCCCGGGTGGCGGAGCTGACCGGCGCCGGGGTGCCGACGCTGGTCGTCCAGGGCGGCCGGGACCCGTTCGGACGGCCCGAGGAGTTCCCGGAGGGCACCCGGCTCACCAAGGTGGCGTACGGCGACCACGGATTCGCGGTGCCCAAAAAGTCGGGCACCGGCGAGGCGGAGTCGATGGCCGTGCTCACCGGCGCGGCGCTGGCGTGGCTGGACGGCCTGTTCGGCTGACGGCGGCCTGGCGCCGGTCCCCCGCAGGCCGTGCGGCGGGACATCCGGCGACGGCCGCGAGGAAGCGGGGGCGGGGCGGGAATGTGCCGGGGGGTGCCGCTGTTGTGCGTGGCGTAACAGCGAGTACCACCTGAAGCTCGAGGAATGGAGTCCGCCGCATGGGAATCGCTTGCCCGGCCCGCCCGGTCGCTGACCTGCAGTGGTCGCAGATGCAGGTGACGCAGCCCGCCGCGGCTGGAGCGGCGGCGGCACCTGATCGTCGTCTATTCTCCGAATCGAGTGGGTCCGCATCCGGATCCGTCACGGTGTTGGAGGAGGTGGGTCCGTTCACTGGGACCGACGCAGGGACCGACGGCACGGCTGAGGACAAGGCTGCGAGCCGGAAGGAGAGCGACGCCGAGCGCAACGCGCGCTTCGAGCGGGACGCGCTCACCTTCCTGGACCAGATGTACTCCGCCGCGCTGCGCATGACGCGCAATCCGGCCGACGCGGAGGACCTGGTGCAGGAGACGTACGCGAAGGCGTACGCGTCCTTCCACCAGTTCCGGGAGGGCACCAACCTCAAGGCGTGGCTGTACCGCATCCTGACGAACACGTTCATCAACTCCTACCGCAAGAAGCAGCGGGAGCCGCAGCGCAGCGCCGCCGAGGAGATCGAGGACTGGCAGCTCGCGCGTGCCGAGTCGCACATGTCCACCGGACTGCGCTCGGCCGAGTCCCAGGCGCTCGATCACCTGCCGGACTCGGACGTCAAGGCCGCTCTGCAGGAGATTCCCGAGGAGTTCCGCATCGCGGTCTATCTCGCGGATGTCGAGGGCTTTGCGTACAAGGAGATCGCGGACATCATGGGGACGCCCATCGGCACGGTGATGTCGCGTCTGCACCGCGGCCGGCGCCAACTGCGCGGCATGCTGGAGGATTACGCCCGTGAGCGCGGGCTGGTCCCGGCGGGGGCCGCGGCCGCGGATGCGCAGGCCACGCCGACGTCGGGGTCGCACGACCGGAAAGGCTCGGGATCATGAGCTGCGGAGAGCCGCACGAGAAGGACTGCTCAGAGGTTCTTGATCACCTCTACGAGTATCTCGACAGGGAGATGCCCGCCGGGGAGTGCGCGGAGTTCCAGGTGCACCTCGACGAATGCTCGCCGTGCCTGGAGAAGTACGGCTTGGAGCAGGCCGTCAAGAAGCTCGTCAAGCGCTGCTGCGGCCATGACGACGTCCCCACCGACCTGCGTTCCAAGGTCATGGGCCGGATCGACCTGATCCGGGCCGGGGAGACCGTGCCCGAGCTGAGCGTGCTGGAGCAGGCCAAGCACGAGCAGGCCCAGCGGGAGCAGGCGGACGCCGAGGCGACCGACGCGGGCGGTTCGGCCGGCGCCGACCCGGGCGATGCACGAGCCGAAGCCGCGCGGGCCGAATAAGGCGGCGCGTCACCCTAAGGGGTGAGGGGCGGGGCGATTCGTCCCGCCCGATCCGCTAACGCCCCCTCTCCGGGGCCGCAGCCCCTCTATTCTCACCGAATTCCTCGCGCCGCGGATGCGGCAGCGGGGCGAGCGGTGGGCGTGGGAGGAGGCGCGATGCGGGGACTTCCGCTGGCCGCGCGGTGGTACATCGGATGCGCCGCGGTGGCGGCGGCACTGTGCCTCATCCCCGCGATAGGTCTCGGCGTCGCCGACTGGGCTGGGGCCCTCGCCCTGGCCGCCCTCTACGCACTGTGCGAACAGCTGCGCAAAGGACCGATGTCGGGCAGTCGGGGGCCTCTCGGCGTGGGCTCGTTCTTCCCCGTCCTGCTGGCCGGTGTCTTCCTCCTCCCGCCGGCGCCGGCCGGGCTGGTGGCCGTACCCGGCGCTCTCCTCGCACAGGCCGAGGTGCGCTGGACCGGCGCCCGCAAGGTGTGGCACGCCGCGCAGCTCGCGCTGGCCTGCTGCGCCGCCTCCCGGGTCTTCGACGCGATCAGCCACCGCCCGCTGTCCGCACCGGAGTTCCCCGTCCTGCTGGTCCCCGGGGCGGCGGCCGCGGTCACCTTCTGCGTGGTGCTGGCAGCGCTCGACGGCGGGGTGCTGGTCGCCGCCGAACGGCACCCGGTGCGCACCGCCTGGCGCGGTCTGCTGACCCGGTCCTTGGGGCCGCACCTCGTCCACGGTCTCGCCGGGCTGATGATGGCGGTGCTGTGGCGCAGTTCCTACGGGCCGCTCGCGGCGCTGCTGGTGCTGCTGCCGATGTACATCTCGTGCTGGATCTTCGCCCAGTACCACCAGGAACGTGCCGCCCACCAGGCCACCATCCGCGCCCTCGTCCAGGCGGTGGACATCAAGGACCGCTACACCCGCGGGCACAGCGAGCGGGTCGGCCGCGCGTCGGTGATGATCGCCCGGGAACTCGGCATGGCGGAGGACCGGCTGGAGGCGCTGCGGTTCGCCGGCATCCTGCACGACGTCGGCAAACTCGGCGTCCCCACCCGTCTGTTGCGCAAGGACGGGCCGCTGACCCCGGAGGAGCGCCGTGTCATCGAACTGCACCCGGAGTACGGGCACGAGATCGTGCGCGGCATCGGATTCCTGGGCGAGGCGCGGGCCGCGATCCTGCACCATCACGAGCGGCTGGACGGCCGCGGCTATCCCTACGGCCTGTCCGGTCACCACATTCCCGAGTTCGCCCGGGTGGTGGCGGTCGCCGACGCCTTCGACGCGATGACCTCCACCCGCTCCTACCGCCGGGCCCGGCCGGTGCCCACCGCGGTGGCCGAGCTGCGCAAGTGCGCCGGTGCGCAGTTCGATCCGCGGATGGTCCGGGCGCTCGCGGCGGCTCTGGAGCGGTACGGCTGGCACCCGGACCTGGTGACGGCGGCGGACGCGGATCCCGTGACGGTGGTGCCCCCGGTCGTGACGGTGGACGCCGGCGCCGGGGCGGCGGTGCTCGCGGGGGAGCGGGGCGCCGCGCAGGCGGGGAGAGGAAACGTCCCGCCTCCGGGTCGGGACGGAGCGGTGGAGGGCCGGCCTGCGGGTGCGCGGGCGGCCGGTGCGGACACGGACCGGCCGGTCGCCGGGCGGGCAGGCCCCGCCGGCGGCAGTGACCCCGGTGGTGACGCGGGCGGCGCCGACGAGGGGGAGCCGGGGCGTACGGCGGTCGGTTCCGCGCGCAGGTCCGGACGGGCCGGACGGCCCTGGCGGGACGGCGGGCGGTGAGCGGCGGGCCGCAGGCGCCCCGCGGCGCGAGACGCAGGGCGCACGGCGCGCACGCACGCGGCACGGTCGCCGATGCGGCGGTCGGCCGGGTGGACGGCCACCTCACCGGCCAGGGGCACGGCAAGCCCGCCCGCCACGCGTACGGCGTCGTCATCGGTGTCCACGGCGCCGCTGCCGCGCTGGCGTGCTGGGCACTCGGCCGGACGCTGTGGGAGGGACTGGGGGAGCCCGGGGTCGCGCTGGCCTTCGGCGTCCTGATCGCGGTCGGCGAGCTCGTGCGCTGGGGGCCGGCGCGGACCGGCGGACGCGGCCGGGGGCCCGGCGAGCGGGAGAGCGCACCGCTCGGCGCGGCCGGCGCCCTCGCCTACGCGCTGCTGGGCGAGGTCGGCGGACAGCCGAGCACCCACGGCGTCCCGCAGACCGTCACGGTGGTCGTGGCGGCCGGGCTGGTGGGGCTCGTCCCGCACCTCGCGCTCGGCCGTGGCCCGGCACTCGACCATCTCGCCCGCCGCGTCCTGACCGTCGGCTTCGCCGCCACCTGCTTCCAACCGCTCTACAACACCGGCCGGTTGACGGAATGGGTGGCGAAGGGGCCGGTCTACCCGCTGTTCCTAATCGGACTGCTGGCGCTGACCGCGCTCTGCGACGCGGTACTGGCCGCCGCGCTGGCCCGTGCCAGGACCGGCTGGCCGTACGGGCCGCTGCTGCGCGACGAGTTGCGCGCGCTGATCGGTATCGGCTCGGCCATCTGCGCCACCGGAGTGGTCATCTCGCTCGCCACCGCGGTCGCCGGGCTGTGGGCGCTGCCGGTCTTCTGCGTGCCGCTGCTGCTGACCCAGTTCGCCTTCCGCCGGTTCGCGGCCGTACGGACCACCTACCGGCAGACCATCGCCTCGCTGGCCCGCTCCACCGAGATCGCCGGCTACACCCCGCACGGCCACGCCCGCCGGGTGGCGGCGCTCAGCCGTGCCGTGGGGCGTGAACTGGGCCTGCGCGAGCCGGATTTGGACGTGCTCGAATACGCCGCCCTGATGCATGACATCGGCCAGCTCTCGCTGCTGGACCCGGTGCCCGCCGGCGCGACCGCGCCGCTGCCGCCCGCCGAGCAGCGCCGGATCGCGCTGCTGGGCGGTGCCGTCGTGCGGCAGACCGGGGTGCCCGCGGAGGTCGCGGTGATCGTCGAGCGGCAGGCGGATCCGTACCGGGACCAGCCGGTCACCGCCCGTATCGTCCGCACGGTCAACGCCTACGACGACCTGGCGGGGGAGTCCGCGGGCCCTGGGGGCGCGCTGCGCGCCCTGGAGCGACTGAGGCTGGCCACCGCACATGACCACGAACCCCGGGTCGTCGAGGCGCTCGCGCGGGTCCTCGCGCGCGGTGGCCGGACGGTGTGAGGGCCGGTCCGGGGTCGGAGCCCAGCAGGCGCGGGAAGTGCGTGCGGGGCATGTTCGCCGGAGGCGCAACCGGGCGACCGCGGCTGTCCGCGGCCCTCCGGGCGGGTCCGGGCCTCCGGTCGCGGAGGTGCCATCGGGCGGCTCCCCGCGTATGAGGCGGAGCGTGCCGACCGGTCGGGGAAGCCGTCGGGTGGCGGTGGAGGGCGGCCAGGGGGCATGCAGGCCGCGCCTTGCCCGGGAAGCGGTCCCCGGGGCCCGGGGCGGCGCCCCAGCGGCTCACGGGCGCCCGGACGCCGGCAAGGCGCCTGGACGGCCGCTGAAGGCACATATCAGCCCTCTCGGGCCCGGTTACTCACCCATGTCATGGAACCCATGGGTAATGAGCGCCCCGCGAGATGGGCATGGTTGGATGCGAAGGGAGCCCCTCACAGGGGGTTCAGGGGGTCGGCCGAGGGCAAGGAGCCGCAGGGGGGCGCAGCAGAACCGGGCTGAGCCGGACGGCAATCTGTGGCAGGTTGTCGAGTAGGCCCCCAGATGGCCCGGCAGTCGCTCGGAACACCTCCGGCAGCGGCATCAAGAGCAACCAGCAGGCGGGAATCGTGAGGATCTTCGGCAAGGTACGGCACCGGCCCTCCGCCTCGTGGCGGCAGGCGACCGACCGCGCTTTCACGCTGATCGGCGACGGCCGTTACGAGGACGCGGGGGCGCTGCTGACGCGTGCCGCCGATATGGAGCCGTGGCTCTCGGAGTCCTGGTTCAACCTCGCCCTGCTGCACAAGTTCCGGCACGACTGGGAGCAGGCCAGGGCCGCCGGACTGCGCGCGGTCGCGCTGCTCGACCGCGAGACCGGGGCGCCCGACTGGTGGAACGTCGGCATCGCCGCCACCGCCCTGCAGGACTGGCCGCTGGCCCGCCGCGCCTGGCAGGCATACGGCCTCAAGGTGCCCACCGAGGGCTCGCCCTCCGCGGAGCCGACCGGGATGGCCCTGGGAAGCGCCGCCGTACGCCTCTCGCCCGAGGGCGAGGCGGAGGTGGTCTGGGGCCGCCGGCTGGACCCGGCCCGTATCGAGGTGCTGTCGATCCCGCTGCCGTCCTCCGGGCGGCGCTGGGGCGAGGTCGTGCTGCACGACGGCGTCCCGCACGGCGAGCGGATCACCGCCGCCGGCGCCGACGGCGGCACGAGGGCCTTCCCGGTCTTCGACGAGATCGAGCTGTGGGCGCCGTCCCCCGTCCCGACCTGGGTGGTGCTGCTGGAGGCGGCCACCGAGGACGACCGGGACGCCCTGGAGCGCCTGGCGGCCGACGCGGGCTTTGCCGCGGAGGACTGGTCGTCGTCCGTGCGGCTGCTGTGCCGTACGTGCTCGGAGAGCCGGATGCCCAGCGACGAGGGCGACGGCGAGCACATGGACCCGCACGACCACAGTGAGCCGGGCCATCCCGGCCCGCTCGGGCACCGTACGGCGGGGTCGGGCTCCCTGTGGGTGCCGGAGCGCGAGTGCGGTATCGCCGCACCCTCCGCGCTGGTGCGCGGACTGCTGGACGGCTGGGTCGCCGACAGCCCGGACACCCGGGAATGGCGGGATCTCGAAGAGGTCTGCTGAGCGCCCGGTCGTGCCCCCGTAGTCTGTAGGGCGACTAATCAGGGTTTTCAGGAAGGCGTACGGCGGAAATGGCCCAGCAGCCTGTGTTTGATCAAAACGGTGAGCAGCGCGTGGACGATGAGTTCATCGACGACACGACGGACGCGGCGCAGCGGGAGGCCGCCCACCGCGAGCGCGGCACGTCGCGGCCCATCACGGTCGTCGGCAACCCGGTGCTCCACAAGGAGTGCAAGGACGTCACGGAGTTCGGCGACGAACTCGGCCGACTCATCGATGACATGTTCGCCAGCCAGCGGACCGCCGAGGGTGTGGGCCTGGCCGCGAACCAGATCGGTGTGGACCTGAAGGTCTTCGTCTACGACTGCCTCGACGACTCCGGTGTGCGGCACGTCGGCGCGATCTGCAACCCCGTCCTCGACGAGGTGCCGGTCGAGCAGCGGGTGCTGGACGACTCCGGCGAGGGCTGCCTGTCGGTGCCGGGCGCGTACGCCGAGCTGGCCCGTCCCGACTACGCCGTGGTGCGGGGCCAGGACGCCGAGGGCAACCCGGTCGCGATCCGGGGCACCGGCTACTTCGCGCGCTGCCTCCAGCACGAGACCGACCACCTCTACGGCTACCTCTACATCGACCGGCTCTCCAAGCGGGACCGCAAGGACGCGCTGAAGCAGATGGCCGAGCAAGAGCCGCGCTACCCGGTCGTCGCCAACGACTGAGCGCCGTCGCGCAGGTGCGCCGGGCGCCCCGGTGGGCCTGCGAGACCGTGCGGGGCTGCGGGGGCGCGGCGGGTCATGAGGCGTCCTGGTAGGCCGTCCAGACCCGCGGCGGGAGGTCCGTGCCCAGCCCGGTCACGGAGCCGCCCACGCCCTGCATCGGCAGCAGCTCCGGCGCTCCCGGCTTGTTGCGGAAGACGGTGATGGCGGTGGTCGGCTCGCTGCCGTCACCGGCTCCGGGCGCGCGGTCGGGCCGGATCCCGGGCACCGCGCCGCCCCCGGCGCCCGCCGCGGTGCCGATGAACCACGCCGACTTCATCCGGTCGCCGGGCTCCGTGCCGGCGGCCGCGACCGGCCGGTAGCGCTGCCGCCCGCCGGTGCCGTCCGGCCCCAGGGTGCGCCAACCCCAGCCTTCCAGGGCGCCGGTCACCTGCTGGGCGACGCCGGACGTGAGGACCTGCTCGGGCGCCGGCCGGCCGAAGCCGTCGACCGGCCTGCCGTTGCGGGTGACCCGGGAGACCGCGTACGGGTCGGTATGCCGGCCGTCGTTGGCGAAGGTGGTGTACGCGCTCGCCAGCCGGATCGCGCTCGGAGCCGAGGTGCCCAGCGGGAAGGTCGGCTCCAGGCGCGCCAGGCTCTCCTTGTGCAGGCCCGCGGCCAGCGCGAGATGGCGGATCCGCGCCAGCCCGATGCGCTGCCCGGCCTGTACGAATGGCGGGTTCTCGCCTTCCATCAGGGCCCCGAAGAGATCTTCGGCGACGGGGTGGGTCTCCCGGCCCACCGGCATCGGCTTCGTGGCGGCCTCCTCGGCCTGCTGCAGCAGCGCGGCGGCGAGGACGAACGGTTTGAAGGCCGATCCTGCCGGGACGGCCGAGGTGTCCGCGTTGTTGCTGAAGTGCCGGGTGGCGTCCGTGCCGCCGTAGAGGGCGACGATCGCGCCGTCGCGCGGGCGGACCGATGCCGCGCCGAATTCCACGAAGGTGTCGGCGGCCCGCTTCTTCGGATCGAGGTCGCGCTTGCGCACCGTGGTGACCGCCTTTTCCAGCCGGCGGGTGCGCTGTTTGTCGAAAGTGGTGTAAATGCGGTAGCCGCCGCGCGCCAGGTCCTTGTCGGTCAGACCGCTGCCGCTCTTGATGAACTTGTTGGCGACATCGACCAGATAGCCGGTCTGCCCGGCCTGACTGGTGGGTTTCTCCAACGCCCGTGGTTCCGGGAAGACCCGGTATTTCGCCCGCTCGGCCGCGCTCATGGCGCCGGTGTCGACCTGCCGGTCCAGAATCCACTTCCAGCGTGCCACCGCCCGCTCGTGGGACGCCTTGCCCAGGCCCGGATCGTACTGCTCCGCGCCCTTCAACAAGGCGGCCAGCAGGGCGGCCTGACCGGGATTGAGCCGCTGTGCGTCGATGCCGTAATACGCGTGCGCGGCGGCCTGGATTCCGTACGAACCGCGCCCGAACCAGCTGGTGTTGAGGTAACCGCGGAGAATCTCCTGCTTGGACTTCTGGTTGTTCACCTTCAAGGAGATGATGAATTCCTTGACCTTGCGGGTGACCGTCTGGTCCTGCGAGAGATAGGTGTTCTTCACGTATTGCTGGGTGATGGTGGAGCCGCCCTGCGCCTCCTCGCCGGAGACCATGTTCACGACGGCGCGGGCGATGCCCTGCAACGAGACGCCCGAGTCGCTGTAGAAGGTGGCGTTCTCCGCCGAGATGACGGCGCTCTCGACGGAGTCGGGCACCTTGTCGAGCGAGATGTTCTGCCGGTTGACGGGCCCGACGCTCACCATCTGGCTGCCGTCCGCCCAGTAGTAGACGGTGGCTTCCCGGCCGGCCAGCGCGTTCTCGTTCGGGATGCCGACGTTGACGTAGACGAGCGCGAACAGTCCGGCGAGGACCGCGATGCCGGCCCCGAAGGTGCCGGCCACCAGACGCCAGGAGGGCAGCCAGCGGCGCGGCCCCTCCCGCCCCAGGCGCGGATAGTCGATGAACCGGCGACGCCCCTTCGTTCCCTTCATGCTCCCGTAGACGAGGCGGGAGGCGGACGGGTTTGCCATCTAACCGAATGCTCACAATCGGCGGGACGGCAGATGGGACGAAGGGGCGTCGCGGCAGGATTCGCGGTGAACGCGGCGGTCAGAAGTCGTCGTCGAAGGAGACCGAGCCCTCGACGGCGACCTGGTAGGCCGAGGCCCGGCGCTCGAAGAAGTTCGTCAGCTCCTGGACGTTCTGCAACTCCATGAAGGAGAACGGGTTCTCCGAGCCGTACACGGGCGGGAAGCCCAGACGCTGCAACCGCTGGTCGGCGACGCACTGGAGGTACTCGCGCATCGACTCGGTGTTCATGCCCGGCAGGCCCTCGCCGCACAGGTCACGGCCGAACTGCAGCTCCGCCTCCACGGCTTCCTTGAGCATCTCGACGACTTGCTGCTCCAGCTGGTCGTCGAAGAGGTCGGGCTCCTCCTGGCGGACGGTGTCCACCACCGAGAACGCGAACTCCATGTGCATGGACTCGTCGCGGAACACCCAGTTGGTGCCGGTGGCCAGGCCGTGCAGCAGGCCGCGCGAGCGGAACCAGTAGACGTAGGCGAAGGCGCCGTAGAAGAACAGGCCCTCGATGCAGGCCGCGAAGCAGATCAGGTTGAGCAGGAAGCGGCGCCGGTCGGCCCTGGACTCCAGCCGGTCGATGCTCTCGACCGAGTCCATCCATTTGAAGCAGAACTCGGCCTTCTCGCGGATGGACGGGATGTTCTCCACGGCCGCGAAGGCGGCGGCGCGGTCGTCCGGGTCGGGCAGGTAGGTGTCCAGCAGCGTCAGATAGAACTGGACGTGCACCGCCTCCTCGAACAGCTGACGGCTCAGGTACAGCCGCGCCTCGGGGGAGTTGATGTGCTTGTAGAGCGTCAGGACCAGGTTGTTGGACACGATCGAGTCGCCGGTCGCGAAGAACGCGACCAGTCGGCCGATCATGTGCTGCTCGCCCGGCGAGAGCTTGGCGAGGTCGGTGACGTCGGAGTGGAGGTCGACCTCCTCCACCGTCCAGGTGTTCTTGATCGCGTCGCGGTAGCGGTCGTAGAAGTCGGGGTACCGCATGGGTCGCAGCGTCAGTTCGAAGCCCGGGTCCAGGAGGTTCTTGGTACCGGTGGTGGCCGTGTGTGCCGCGGATGCTGTGGTGGCTTCGGTGGTCATTACTGGCAGGCCTCGCAGGACTCGGGGTTTTCCAGGGAGCAGGCGACCGCGTCGGGGTCGGTGGCCTGCTGGGGGACGGTGGCGGGGGCCGCGGCCGCCGTGCCGCGCGCCGACTGCGCGATCCGCGTCGCCGGGCGGGAGCGCAGGTAGTACGTGGTCTTGATGCCGCGTTTCCAGGCGTAGGCGTACATCGAGCTGAGCTTGCCGATGGTCGGTGACGCCATGAAGAGGTTCAGCGACTGGCTCTGGTCGAGGTACGGAGTACGGGCCGCGGCCATGTCGATCAGCGCGCGCTGCGGGACCTCCCAGGCGGTGCGGTACAGCGCCCGGACCTCCTCGGGAATCCACTCGACGTCCTGCACACTGCCGTTGGCCTCGCGCAGGGCGTCGCGGGTCCGCGCGTCCCACAGCCCCAGCGCCTTGAGCTCCTCGATCAGATAGGCGTTGACCTGGAGGAACTCGCCGGACAGCGTCTCGCGCTTGAAGAGGTTGGAGACCTGCGGCTCGATGCACTCGTACACGCCCGCGATCGAGGCGATCGTCGCGGTCGGCGCGATCGCCAGCAGAAGCGAGTTCCGCATTCCGGTCGCCGCGATCCGGGTCCGCAGCGCCGCCCAGCGGTCCGCCCAGCGGGGCTCGGCGTTGGGGTAGTGGTCGGGGTGCAGCACCCCGCGGGCGGTGCGGGTGGAGGACCAGGCAGGGTGCGGGCCGCGCCGCTCCGCCAGGTCGGCGGACGCCTCGTACGCGGCGAGCATGATCCGCTCGGAGATCCGGGTCGACAGCTCCCGCGCCTCGGCCGAGTCGAACGGCAGCCGCAGCCGGAAGAAGACGTCCTGCAGGCCCATCAGGCCCAGACCGACCGGCCGCCAGCGGGAGTTGGAGGCGCCGGCCTGCTCGGTCGGGTAGAAGTTGATGTCCACGACGCGGTCGAGGAAGGTGACGGCGGTGCGGACCGTCGCGTCCAGCCGCTCCCAGTCCATCGCTTCCTCCCAGCCGGCGGCCTCGTCGCCCAGATGCGCGGCGAGGTTGACCGACCCGAGGTTGCAGACCGCGGTTTCCCCGTCGTCCGTGACCTCCAGGATCTCGGTGCACAGGTTTGACGAGTGCACGACCTTGCCGGGCTCGGCGGTCTGGTTGGCGGTGCGGTTGGCGGCGTCCTTGAACGTCATCCAGCCGTTGCCGGTCTGCGCCAGGGTGCGCATCATCCGCGAGTACAGCAGCCGGGCCGGGATCTGCTTGAGCGCCCTGCCCTCGGCCTCGGCCCTGCGGTAGGCGGCGTCGAACTCGTCGCCCCACAGGTCCACCAGCTCCGGCGCGTCCGACGGCGAGAACAGCGACCAGTCGGCGTCCGCCTCGACGCGGCGCATGAACTCGTCCGGGATCCAGTGCGCGATGTTCAGGTTGTGCGTACGGCGGGCCTCCTCGCCGGTGTTGTCGCGCAGCTCCAGGAACTCCTCGATGTCGGCGTGCCAGGTCTCCAGGTAGACGCAGGCGGCGCCCTTGCGGCGGCCGCCCTGGTTCACCGCCGCGACCGAGGCGTCCAGGGTGCGCAGGAACGGCACGATGCCGTTCGAGTGGCCGTTGGTGCCCCGGATCAGCGACCCCCGTGCGCGGATCCGGGAGTAGGAAAGACCGATGCCGCCGGCGTGCTTGGAGAGCCGGGCGACCTGGTGGTAGCGGTCGTAGATCGAGTCGAGTTCGTCCAGCGGGGAGTCCAGCAGATAGCACGAGGACATCTGCGGGTGGCGGGTGCCGGAGTTGAACAGGGTGGGGGAGGACGGCAGATAGGACAGTGAGCTGGTGAGGCGGTACAGCTCGGCGACGTCGTCCAGCGCGGCCGTGGAGTCGTTCTCGGCGAGACCGCAGGCCACCCGGAGCAGGAAGTGCTGTGGTGTCTCGATGACCTGACGGGTGGTGGGGTGCCGCAGGAGGTAGCGGGAGTGCAGGGTGCGCAGGCCGAAGTAGCCGAAGCGGTCGTCGGCGCCGTCGGCGAGGGCCTTGTCGACGGAGGCGTCCAGGCGGGCGGCGTGGGTGCGGACGAACGCGGCGGTGGCGTCGGCGATCAGACCTTCGCGGTGACCGACCTCCACCGAGGCGGAGAACGCGGTGGCGCCCTGGCCCGCGGCCTCCTCCGCGATGGCGAGGGTGAGCAGCCGCGCCGCGAGCCGGGAGTACTGCGGCTCGTCACCGATCAGACCGGCCGCGGCCTCGATCGCGAGTGAGCGCAACTCGGCCTCGTCGGAGCCCGCGTGGCGGCCGCGGAGGGCGGCGGCGGCCACCTTGCCGGGGTCGGTCGCGGTCAGGTCCTCGGTCAGCTCGGTCAGGGTGCGCAGCAGGGCCACACCGGGGCCGTCCTCGGCACGGCCGTCCCGGTCGGCGGGGGCGGGCGGCGCGGACTGCACGACCTCGGCGTCTGACGCGGGCTCCGTTGGCGCGATGGTCACGTGATGCTCTCCCTCACTCGGCGGGGGCCAGGAGGGAGGGGCGCGACGGGCGCGCGCGGGCATGCGGCACCCCGGAATGTCGGGATGCGCGGGCACACCGCGCGGCGTCCACCGGCCCATCCCACGGGGCCCGGACGTATCGACGTCCGCACCGATGGCGGTGCGGGCGTACCGTCGGCAGGTCTTCGGACTCCACGGGCGCGCCGGTAGGGCTTTGGGGCCTTATGGGCGTGCTCGTACACCGTTGCGGGACAGTTCCGGATTCGCACCGGATTCCCCTGCGGCGACAGCGAGCACGAGCATACATGTGGTGGTGGCTTCTCGTGTGCACCCCCATATCTAGTGAGTTGAGAGTGATCAAGCGGTGTCTGTCCGTGCGCTCGGCTATCGGCTTCCTACGTCTCCCGCTCCGTTGATGACAGAGGGAGAAGGTTCCATGACCGCGCTTGCCGACCGGCCGCACATCATGGGCACCGAGCATTTCGAAGAGGCCGCTCGGATACTCGCCCGCCTGGAGGAAGGCGCGCGGTGGGAACTTATCGACGGGACGGTCAGGAGCAAGCCCATGCCGGACGGGGACCACGGGCGGATCATCCAGTGGCTTACCCGTGTCTGTATGCAGCATCGGCCCGAGCTCTGGCTCGACGCCCGGCCAGGGCCTGAAGGTGCAGACGTACCGAAGCGGCCGTGCCCGCCCGGACGGGACGCTCGCGCCCATGGATGCTTTCGTCGGCCAGGGCGAATGGGCCGGCCCCGACCCGGTTCTGATGGTTGTCGAGGTCGCCTCCCACGACCCCGATGCCGACCAGCGGGACCGGGTGGAAAAGCCCCGTGCGTACGCGGAGACCGGCATCCCGCTCTCTCTGCTGGTGGACCGTGATGCCCACCACGTCACGGTCTACAGCCGGCCCGACGCCGACCGCTACGAGAACGTCCACACCGTCCCCTTCGGCAAGTCGCTCCACCTGCCGGACCCGGTGAACATCACGCTCGAAACCGAGGCGCTCAAGGACTGGGTGAGCTGAACCGGCGCGGACGTCGCGCCGCGCTCCGCACGCGAACGGGCCGCCGCACCCTGGGGGTGCGACGGCCCGTGGCCGGGAGCGGTGCGGCGGGTCAGCGGCCCGCGGGGGCCTCCTCCGCGGTAGCAGGCGGCAGGTCGGGGCTGACGCCCTTGTCGCCGATGTCCGCGGTGTAGTCGCCGGGGCTGGTCTCGTCGACGCCGTCCGGCGCCTTCGCGGCCTTCAGGGCGAAGGTCAGCACGACGGTGACCACGACGTTCAGCACGAACGCGGTCAGGCCGATGTAGCCGATCTCACCGATACCCGGGATCTCCCTGCTGGAGCCGCCGAAGTGCGCCTGGGTGGGGCTGGCCACGCCGTACGCCGCGAGCGTGCCGTACGCCATGCCGACCGCCCAGCCGGCGAGCAGCGCCCAGCGGTGGAACCAGCGGGTGAACAGACCGCCGACGAGGGACGGCATGGTCTGCAGGATCCAGATGCCGCCCAGCAGCTGGAAGTTGATGGCGACCGTCTTGTCCATGGTCAGGACGAAGGCCAGCGCGCCGACCTTCACCAGCAGCGAGACGAGCTTGGCGACCTTGTGCTCCTGGGCCGGGGTGGCGTCCGGCTTCAGGAAGTCCTTGTAGACATTGCGGGTGAAGAGGTTGGCCGCGGCGATCGACATGATGGCCGCGGGCACCAGGGCGCCGATGCCGATCGCGGCGAACGCCACGCCGGCGAACCAGCTCGGGAACATGTCCTCGAAGAGCTGCGGAATCGCCAACTGGGGGTTGCCGTGGATCTCCGTGCCGGCCTTGATGGCCATGAAGCCGAGCAGCGCCAGCAGGCCCAGCATCAGGGAGTACAGCGGCAGGATCGTGGTGTTGCGGCGGATCACGTTGCGGCTGCGCGAGGACAGCGTCGCGGTGATCGAGTGCGGGTACATGAACAGCGCCAGCGCCGAGCCCAGCGCCAGCGTGGCGTAGGCCCATTGGGCGTTGGGGCCGCTCGCCAGCTCACCGCGCGGCTTACCGGTCGGTCCCGGCTGCTCGAACGCCTTCCCGGCCGAGTCGAAGATCGCGTCGAAGCCGCCCAGCTTGATCGGGATGTAGATGATCGCCACCGCGATGACGAGGTAGATCAGCCCGTCCTTGACGAAGGCGATGAGCGCGGGCGCCCGCAGCCCCGAGGAGTAGGTGTAGGCCGCCAGGACGGCGAAGGCGATCAGTAGCGGCAGGTCCTTGACGAACCAGTTGGTGGTCTCGCCGCCGCCGATACCCAGGACGTCCAGGACGGCCTGGATGCCGACCAGTTGGAGCGCGATGTACGGCATGGTCGCGAGGATGCCGGTGAGCGCCACGGCCAGCGACAGGCCCTTGGAGCCGAAGCGGCCCCGGACGAAGTCGGAGGTGGTCACATAGCCGTGCTTGTGCGACACCGACCACAGACGGGGCAGGAAGGTGAAGATCAGCGGATAGACCAGGATCGTGTAGGGCACGGCGAAGAAGCCGGCCGCGCCCGCCGCGTAGATCGCCGCCGGGACGGCGACGAAGGTGTACGCGGTGTAGAGGTCGCCGCCGAGCAGGAACCACGTCACCCAGGTGCCGAAGCTCCGGCCGCCCAGGCCCCATTCGTCGAGGTTGGCGGACTGCTCAGCCTTGCGCCAGCGGGCGGCGAGGAAGCCCATGACCGTCACGGCCAGGAAGAAGAACACGAAGACGGCCAGCGCGACGCCGTTCACGCCGTCGGTGGACGAGGCGGCCGGCGGGGCCGGAGCGGCCGGGGCCGCGGAGGCGATTGTCAGGAGAGTCACTGTGCCGCACCCGCCTTACGCGCGCGCTTCTCACGCTGCACGAGCTTGTACGCGGTCATGGTCAGCGCGGTCGAGATGAACACCCACGCCATCTGGTACCAGTAGAAGAAGGGGATCCCTATGAAGGTCGGCTCGATCCTGGCGTAGGAACTCACCCACAGCATCGCCACGAACGGAGCGAGCAGGCACAGCCCGATCACCACACGCGCGGGTGTGACGACCTTTCTGGTGCCTGGCGATTCGGCTGGCTCTGGCATGGGTGTGCTCCGTCCCTGGCGATCTCCTGTGTAATCGGCTGGAAATCTATGGCAGGGCCGTGGCGCGCGTCACTAGCTGTCCGCATATCGGTATGGAAGAGATTTCATTGCGGCCGGCCTACGGGTCCCGGAGCGGGGCGCATCGGTGCAGCTCGGAGGACCCGGGGCGGATCCGGGGCGGACGGCGGCAGCGCGTGCGCCCGGCCCCGCACGGTCGTGTACGGGGCCGGGCGCCGGGCGTTCAGTCCGTGGGGCGCTGCAGCCTGGCGACGAACTTGTAGCGGTCGCCCCGATAGACCGAGCGCACCCACTCCACCGGCTGTCCCTGCGCGTCGAGGGAGTGCCGGGAGAGCATCAGCATGGGCAGGCCGACATCGGTGCCCAGCAGACCGGCCTCGCGCGGGGTGGCGAGGGAGGTCTCGATGGTCTCCTCGGCCTCCGCGAGGCGGACGTCGTAGACCTCGGCCAGTGCGGTGTAGAGGGAGGTGTACTTGACGAGGTTGCGGCGCAGTGAGGGGAACCGCTTGGCGGACAGGTGGGTGATCTCGATGGCCATCGGCTCGCCGCTGGCCAGCCGGAGCCGCTCGATGCGCAGCACCCGGCCGCCGGTGGCGATGTCCAGCAGGCCGGCCAGCTGGTCGTCCGCGGTGACATAGCCGATGTCCAGTAGCTGGGACGTCGGTTCCAGCCCCTGGGCGCGCATGTCCTCGGTGTACGAGGTCAGTTGCAGCGCCTGGGAGACCTTGGGCTTGGCCACGAAGGTGCCCTTGCCCTGGATGCGCTCCAGGCGGCCCTCGACGACCAGTTCCTGGAGGGCCTGGCGCACCGTCGTGCGGGAGGTGTCGAACTCCGCGGCGAGGGTGCGCTCGGGCGGCACCGGGGTCCCCGGCGGCAGAGTCTCGGTGATCTCCAGCAAGTGCCGCTTGAGGCGGTAGTACTTGGGCACGCGAGCGGTGCGTGTGGCGCCGCCGCCGTTCTCGGCGCTGCCCCCTTCGGTGTCCATGACCCGCCTCTCCGACTCCTGTCGCGCTGCCGTCACCGGCTCCTCCGTACGTAGCGGCTCACATCGTGGCATGAGTGGGGTTCCCATGCTTCCTCGCAGGTCCCGGCCCGCCGGATGTCGGTCCGGTAACGGAGCCGACAGCGACTCTTATACACCCCTTGACACCCCAAAAGGTCTAGGCCAAGCTGCGGGCACTGGTCTAAACCATTAAAGACCACACCCGGCCTTTGGGGGAGAGCGCGATGAAGCGTGGGCTCATAGCAGCGACGGCGGTCGCGGGAATGCTGGTGAGTGTCGCTGCCTGTGGGTCCAGCGACGACAACAAAGCGGGAGCGGATGGCTTCAAGGGCCAGAAGCTGACCGTTTGGGTGATGGACGGGTCCAACCCGGCACAGTGGACGAAACAGGTCTCCGAGCAGTTCAAGAAGAAGACCGGCGCCACGGTCGAGTTCAAGGTCCAGCAGTGGAACGGAATTCAGCAGAAGCTGAGCACCGCCCTCTCCGAGGACACTCCGCCGGACGTCGTCGAAATCGGCAACACGCAGACGGCCGCCTACGCCAAGGCCGGTGCCCTGGCCGACCTCGGCGACGTGAAGAAGGAGATCGGCTCCGACTGGAACGACGCCTTCAACAAGAGCGCGCTGGTGGACGGAAAGCAGTACGCACTTCCGTGGTACGCGGGCAACCGCGTGGTGATGTACAACAAGAAGATCTGGGCCGAGGCGGGCATCAAGGGGACCCCCAAGACCCGTAACGCACTCTTCAAGGCATTCGACACCATCAAGAAGAAGACCGATGCCGAGCCGCTCTATCTCCCCGGCCAGAACTGGTACTTCTTCGACGGGCTGACCATCGGCACCGGCGCGGAGCTGGTGAAGAAGGCCGGCGGCAAGTGGGTCTCCAACCTCGGTGACCCCAAGGTCTCCAAGGCCATGGACATCTACAAGCAGTACCAGTCCTTCAGCACCGCCCCGAAGAACAAGGACGAGGCCACCCCGCAGCAGGCCGAGATCTTCTCCAAGGGCAGGACCGGCGCGGTCATCGCCATGGGCTACGAGGCGAATACCGCCATCGCGGCCAACCCGAAGATCAAGGACGACATCGGCTTCTTCACCATCCCCGGGGAGACCGCCGACAAGCCCGAGGGCGTATTCCTCGGCGGCTCCAACTTCGCCGTCGCCGGCATGGGCAGGAACCAGGAACTCGCCAAGGAATTCCTGAAGATCGCCCTGTCCAAGAAGAACGACGGGCAGATGGTCAAGGAGGTCGGCTGGACGCCCAAGTCCCCCGACCTGACGGACGCCGCCAAGGGCAACCCGGCAGCCGAGGCCGCCGCACCCGCCGCGCAGAAGTCGGCGGGCACCACGCCGCCCATCCCGCAGTGGGCAGCCGTGGAGAACGTGCCGAACCCGATCAAGAGCTATATGACGGCGGTCCTGAACGGCAAGGCCCCGGCCGACGCGGCCAAGGACGTCGAGTCCGAGATCAACGCGCGGCTCGCCAAGCAGTAGCCACACCGGCTTCCGTACGGGCCGGCCGTCCCCGGCCCGTACGGAACCACCGCACGCGCAACACCGGTTCGATGGGGAGAAGGCGGTCATGGCAGTGCAGCTCGACGACGCGGTAAAGACGACCGCGCCGCCCCTCGGTACGGGGGGCGCACCGCCCGCCCGCCGCGGACCCCGCCGCCCGCGGGCCGCCCGCGGCGCCCCGTATCTCCTGCTCCTCCCGGCCCTGGCCGCGACCGCGGTCTTCCTGGGCTGGCCGATGGTGCGCAATCTGCTGCTCTCCTTCCAGAACCTGAACATGAAGGAGCTGATCCAGCACCTCACCGACTGGCGCGGCATCGGCAACTACCAGGAGATCCTGGGCAGCGAGCAGTTCTGGCGGGTCACCGTCCGCACCCTCGTCTTCACCGCCGTCAACGTCGTCCTGATCATGGTGATCGGGGTGCTGATCGGACTGCTGCTGGCCCGGCTCGGCACCAAGATGCGGCTGACCTTGTCCGTCGCGCTGGTGCTCGCCTGGGCCATGCCCGTGATCGCCGCGACCACCGTCTTCCAGTGGCTGTTCGACTCCCGCTTCGGCGTCGTCAACTGGCTGCTGGACAAGCTCGGCTGGCACTCCATGGCCGACTACGACTGGGTCGGCACCCAGCTGTCGACCTTCTTCGTCATCACCGTCCTGATCGTGTGGCAGTCGCTGCCCTTCGTGGCCCTGAACCTCTACGCGGCCACCACCACCATCCCCAAGGAGCTCTACGAAGCGGCCCGGATGGACGGTGCCGGCACCTGGCAGGTCTTCACCTCGGTGACCTTCCCCTTCCTCAAGCCCTTCTTCCTCGCCACCACGTTCCTTGAGGTCATCTGGGTCTTCAAGGCGTTCCCGCAGGTCTTCGCGATCAACGAGGGCGGCCCGGACCGGCTCACCGAGACCCTGCCGCTCTACGCCTTCACCGAGGGCGTCGGCAACCTCCACTTCGGCATGGGAGCCGCGATCTCGCTGCTGACGATCCTCGTGCTGCTGGCCATGACCGCGTACTACCTGCGTCTGACGATCAAGCAGGAGCAGCAAGAGGAGAACGAGCTGTGAAGCACTCCCTGGCCGGCCGGATCTGGCCCAACGCCACGGCGATCGTGCTCGCCGTCGGCTTCGTCTTCCCCGTGTACTGGATGTTCAACACGGCCTTCAAGCCCACCCGGGACATCATCACCGAGGACCCGGTGTGGTTCCCCTTCCACGGCACGTTCACGCACTTCGCGGCGGCCGTGAACGCCCCGAACTTCTGGACCCTGGCCCGGAACTCGGTCCTGGTGACGGTGCTCGCGGTGGGACTGTCGCTGCTGATCGCGCTCTGCGGATCGTTCGCCGTCGCACGGATGCGCTTCAAGGGCCGCAAGGGCGTCCTGCTGACGTTCATGGTCGCCCAGATGGCGCCCTGGGAAGTCATGGTGATCGCCAACTACATGATCGTCCGGGATGCCGACCTGCTCAACAGCCTGTTGCCGCTCACCTGCTTCTACATGCTGATGGTGCTGCCCTTCACCCTTCTGACGCTGCGCGGCTACGTCGCGGCGGTGCCCAAGGAACTGGAGGAGTCCGCGATGGTCGACGGCTGCTCCCGCCGGCAGGCCTTCACCAAGGTCGTCTTCCCGCTCCTCGCCCCCGGACTGATGGCCACCTCCCTCTTCGGGTTCATCACCGCATGGAACGAGTTCCCCCTCGTCCTGGTCCTCAACAAGGAACCGGAGGCGGGCACCCTGCCGCTGTGGCTCTCACAGTTCCAGAGCCAGTTCGGGGACGATTGGGGTGCCACCATGGCCGCCGCGTCGATCTTCGCCGTCCCGATCCTCGTCCTCTTCCTGTTCCTGCAACGCAAGGCGGTCGGCGGTCTCACCTCCGGCGCAGTGAAGGGATAACGCAGACATGACTCCTCTTGTTCGCTCCGTCCGCTCCGCCGACACCCTCACCCGCGACGCCCTGGCCGTCCTCCAGCCCGGCTTCACCGGAACCACCGCCCCCGACTGGCTGCTGCGCCGCCTCGGCGAAGGGCTGACCTCGGTGGGGCTGTTCGGCCGCAACGTCGCGACCCCCGCACAACTCGCCTCCCTCACCGCACAGTTGCGGGAGGTACGGGAGGACGTCCTGGTCGCCGTCGACGAGGAGGGCGGCGACGTCACCCGCCTCGAAGTGCGCGGCGGTTCCTCCTTCCCCGGAAACCTCGCACTCGGCGCCATCGACGACACCGGCCTGACCCGCGACGTCGCCCGGGAACTCGGCCGCCGTCTCGCCGAGTGCGGCGTCACCCTCAACTGGGCACCCTCGGCGGACGTCAACTCCAACCCGTCCAACCCCGTCATCGGTGTCCGCTCCTTCGGCGCCGACCCGCAGCTGGTCGCCCGGCACACCGCCGCCTACGTCGACGGCCTGCAGTCCGCCGGCGTCGCCGCCTGCACCAAGCACTTCCCCGGCCACGGCGACACCGCCGTCGACTCCCACCACGACCTGCCGCGCATCGCCGCCGACCTGCCGACCCTCCAGGAACGCGAACTCGTGCCGTTCCGCGCCGCCATCGCCGCCGGCACCAGAGCCGTGATGAGCGCCCACATCCTGCTGCCCGCCCTGGACGGCAGCCGCCCCGCCACCCTGAGCCCGGCAGCCCTGCACGGTCTGCTGCGCGCCCCCGCCGCCGAGGGCGGCCTCGGCTTCGACGGGTTGATCGTCACCGACGGCATGGAGATGCAGGCCATCTCCGCCACCTACGGCCTCGAACGCGGCAGCGTCCTGGCCATCGCCGCCGGCGCCGACGCCATCTGCGTGGGCGGCGGACTGGCCGACGAGGACACCGTGCTGCGGCTGCGCGACGCCTTGGTGAACGCGGTACGCGACGGCGAACTGCCGGAGGAACGGCTGACCGAGGCCGCGGCACGAGTGCGCGCCCTGGCGCGCTGGGCACGGGATGCGAGCGCGGCGGAGGGGGTCGCGCCCGCACCCGGGATCGGCCTCGCCGCCGCCCGCCGCGCGCTGCGCCTCACCGCCGACGGCCCCTACGCGCCGCTGACCGGCCCCGCGTACGTCGCCGCCTTCACTCCGCTCGCGAACATCGCCGTGGGGGACGAGACGCCCTGGGGAGTCGCCGCGGAACTGAGCCGGCTGCTGCCCGGTACGGACACCGCCACCTACACCGGCGAAGCCGCCGCCACGGCCGGTACCACCGCCCTGATCGACGGTCTCCTCGACGCCGCCGCCGGCCGCCGCATCGTGGCCGTCGTCCGTGATGTCCACCGCCACCCCTGGATGGCCGAGGCTCTGCGCGCACTCCTCGGTGCCCGCCCCGACACCGCCGTGGTCGAAATGGGCGTTCCGCAGTCACCGCCTCTGGGCGCCCCGCATCTCGCCACCCACGGCGCCGCACGGGTCTGCGGCCAGGCCGCCGCGGAGACCCTCACCGGTCAAGGACCCGCTCCACGCCGGTGACGCGGACCGCGGCGCCGCCGGGGGATGCGGCGTGGCCGGGACACCGCGTGGGGCGGCCCGGCCACGCCGGATGGGCCTCGGCCCCTGGGCCGGGGGGCTCAGGGGCCGCGGCCCGTCCGACGTTCCCGCAGCTCAGATGCCCTGCCACTCCGGCTTGGCGGCGTAGGTGGCGCGGAAGTAGTCGGCGAGCTTGAGCTTGGAGGCGGCGGCTTCGTCGACGACGACCGTCGCGTGCGGGTGAAGTTGCAACGCCGAGGCGGGCACCAGCGCGGCCACCGGCCCCTCGACGGACTGGGCGACGGCGTCGGCCTTGCCCTCACCGGTGGCGAGCAGCACCAGATGGCGGGCTTCCAGGATGGTCCCGATGCCTTGGGTGATGACGTGGTGCGGGACCTCGTCGAGGCTGTCGAAGAACCGGGCGTTGTCCTCCCGGGTCTGCCGGGTCAGCGTCTTGATGCGGGTACGGGAGGCGAGCGAGGAGCACGGCTCGTTGAAGCCGATGTGCCCGTCGGTGCCGATGCCGAGCAGCTGCAGGTCCACGCCGCCGGCCGCGCTCAGCGCACGGTCGTACTCCTCGCAGGCCGCCTGGACGTCCTCGGCCGAGCCGTCAGGGCCCATGAACGCGCCCTCGCTCAGTCCGAGGGGCTCGACGACCTCGCGCAGGACCACCGAACGGTAGGACTCCGGGTGGCCGGGCGGCAGGCCGACGTACTCGTCGAGCTGGCAGATCCGGGCACGTGAGGCATCCACCGCACCGGCGCGGACCTTGCCCGAGAGCGCCTCGTAGACGGGCAGCGGGGTCGAGCCGGTGGCGACACCGAGCAGAGCGTCGGGCTTGCGGCGCACCAGGGCGGCGATGGCCTCCGCGATGAGTTCGCCGCCTGCCGTGGCGTCCGGGACGATGACAACTTCCACGCTTGGCCTGCCGTTCTGGAGAATGGGCATGTGGTATAGACCAATCTACCAGAGGGCGGCCCGCCGGGCCCCGTGGCGTTCCTGGGTGCGAGGCACGTTCCCGTGCCGCTTCTCGGCCCGGAGTCGTAGGGCGGTGCGCCTGCCGCCGGTCGCAGGAGTGGCAGCCCTTCGCGGGCGCGCCGACACGGCACCCGTGCGTACGAAGTCGCCGCGACCCTGCGGAAGATGAGGGCGCGGGGGTGTCGCCGCCACGCGCTCGGGACACCTTGGGTCGCGCGGTGCGTGAGAGGTGACCGCCGGATGGGCGGGGGTGAGGGGCCCGGTTCCGCTGAGGCCGGTGAGGCGGCGGGGCGGCGGCGGAAAGCCCGGTTCGGGGCCGGGAGACGGCGCGCGAGGAGTCCTGAAGCACCCGCGGGCCGCGGCGCCGGGACAGGACCCTCAACCTGTCCGGCACCGCAGCCCGGAGCTGACATCGGCCGGTCCCGCTTTCGGGCGGGAGGTACCCCAATGTGCGGTAGGGGTACGGACCCGTCCCGGGACCGGTCGATCGGAGGCCGGGACGCAGTCAGGGCAGAGAGCGCCTCGGGCCTCGTTCCGCTCTCCTGTGCGGGGAGAACGGAGGTCTGTTTCACGCATTGTGGACTAGACCATTCTTGGTTGTCCATGCTCGCGCAAGGACAACACATACACCGTACGCCGGTAGGCTCCAAGACGTGCCCTCCATGAACGATCTCGTACGCCAGCACACCGCTCTGAGTGACTCCGACCTCGAGTGGCTGCACCTGTTGGTCTCGGAGTGGCAGCTGCTCTCCGATTTGTCCTTCGCCGACCTCGTCCTCTGGGTCCCCACCCTGGACGGCACCCGCTATGTGTCGGTTGCCCAGATGCGTCCCAATACGGGCCCCACGTCCTACCAGGACGACATGGTCGGCCATCTCGTCCCGCGGGGCCGTCGCCCCATGCTGGACTCCGCCCTGGACGAGGGCCGGATCGTGCGCGAGGGCGACCCGGAGTGGCGGGAGGAGGTGCCGGTACGCGTCGAGTCCATCCCGGTACGCCGCGAGGGACGGGTGCTGGGCGTGATCGCCCGCAACACCAACCTGCTGACCGTACGCACCCCGAGCCGGCTGGAGCTCACCTACCTCCAGAGCGCCTCCGACCTCGCCCAGATGATCGCTGCCGGATCGTTTCCCTTCCCCGGCCAGCAGGTCGACATGGACGCGTCGCCGCGGGCCGGCGACGGCCTGATCCGTCTCGACGCCGACGGTGTGGTCCAGTACGCCAGCCCCAACGCGCTCTCCGCCTACCACCGGCTCGGCCTCGCCGCCGACCTGGTGGGCCACCACCTCGGCCGGGCGACCGCCGAACTCGCCCCGGCGCGCGGCCCGGTGGACGAGGCCCTGGTCAAACTCGCCAGCGGCTGGGCCCCTCGGGAGTTCGAGGTCGAGGGCGAGGAAGGCGTGATCCAGTTGCGCGCCATCCCCCTCAAGCCCAAGGGCACGCACATCGGTTCGCTCGTGCTGCTGCGCGATGTGACCGAACTCCGCCGCCGCGAACGCGAACTGATCACCAAGGACGCCACCATCCGGGAGATCCACCACCGGGTGAAGAACAATCTCCAGACCGTGGCGGCGCTCTTGCGGCTCCAGTCGCGCCGGATGGACTCCGCCCAAGGCCGCGATGCGCTCAACGAAGCGGTCCGCAGGGTCGGTTCGATCGCCATCGTGCACGAGACGCTGTCCCAGAACCTCGACGAGCGGGTCGAGTTCGACGAGATCGCCGACCGGGTGCTCGCCATGGTGGCGGAGATCTCCCCGGGCAAGGTGACCGCCCGCCGCACCGGGCGCTTCGGCATCCTGGACGCCGAGGTCGCCACGCCGCTGTCGATGGTGCTCACCGAAATCCTGCAGAACGCCCTGGAACACGCCTTCGACCAGGGGGAACACGGCACGGTCGAGGTCGGTGCGGTGCGCGGCGGCAGCCGCAGCGAGCCGCGCCTGCTGGTCACCGTGCAGGACGACGGACGGGGCCTGCCGGAGGGCTTCGACCCGCACCGCGCGGGAAACCTGGGGCTGCAGATCGTACGCACCCTGGTCGAGGGCGAGTTGGGCGGCAAGTTCGACATGGTGCGCGCACCCGAACGGGGGACCCAGGTCATCCTCGATGTGCCGGTCCGCCCCGAGAAGCAGCACTGACGCGCAGAGGCCGCGGAGTCGGAGCGGGCAATCGCCGGCTCCGCATGGCCGATCCGCATCCCGCGGTCCGCAGCGGCGACCGGCCGGATGGTCGGCAGGCACGCGTCCTGCGGTAACCGGACCCCGAACAGCAGCAAGCCCCGGACCATCCGGTCCGGGGCTCAAAGCTCATATCGCGATGCGTGACCGCCAGGCTTTCAGCTCTGGGGGAGCATCGGTGTTACTGCGCGCTGCGGCTCGGGGGCCACGGGGCGTCTGGCTCAGGCGCTGGCGTTGCGCGCCCGGTTACGAGCTGCACGGCGCTTCATTGCGCGGCGCTCGTCCTCGCTCAGACCACCCCAGACGCCGGAGTCCTGGCCGGACTCGAGCGCCCACTGCAGACACTGCTCCATGACGGGGCAGCGGCGGCAGACGGCCTTGGCTTCCTCGATCTGCAGGAGCGCAGGACCGGTGTTGCCGATGGGGAAGAAGAGCTCGGGGTCTTCCTCGCGGCAAACGGCGCGGTGACGCCAGTCCATGGCTGCTCCATCTCCTCGTGTGACGGGAACGTTGCTTGTGAATGTGAACGCTTTCACGAATCCCTCCACAAGGGAAGGGCCGAACTCCAGTTGTGAACTGGTGCGGTCCTGTGGATGAGGAGGAGGATTCGGACTCTCAAGGGGGCCGGTTGAGCGGCCGTCCCGATCGCCATGAAGAGACTCGCAAACCTCGGCGACGGATACAACCCCTTCTGGAAAGTTTTTTTTGATTCCTTGGTGTCGCCTAGCTCACAGCCGTACTTCCAGGGGGTGGAGGTCAGTCTAAACGTTCGAGTGAAAGGACTTTAGGCCCTGCTGCTCACACAATCACACGCAGTGCACGGCGAACGCCTGTGAACGTCACACTCGTACGCAGCCCCAGGTGGTCACCGTCCATCTGGAAGGGCAGCGGAGCCTGCGAATGCAAGGTGAAGTCCGTGAGGTCGTGAAGGGACACCGCGTGCTTGCCGTGGGGCCCGCGCTGTGGTGTTGACGCCAGCAGCTGGGTGGCGTATCGGGTCACCGCGGGGGCCGAGAGCTTGCTCAGTGCGAACAGGTCGAGCGCCGAGTCGAAGGATGCCCGCGGGGAGGGGTAGACCGGGCGATTGCCCAGGTAGGTCCAGGGTGCGGTGTTGCAGATTATGGACATCGCGAGGCCCTCGACGACCTCCGTGGAGCCCTCGGTCGCGCCGGGGCGTTCGAGGGTGATGCCGCCCTCCCGGCGCCTGGCCTCCCCCATGAACTGGCGTACGACCTGTCGCACGTACAGGGCATGCGTCGAACGCTTGCCGCGTTCGCGTTGCTGCTCCACGCGGCCGACGACACCCGCGTCGAAGCCGAAGCCGGCACAGAAGGTGAACCAGCGGGACGGCGCCCCCTCGTCCTCGCTCCCCGGAGTGCCCGCGGCCAGGCCCAGGCCGATGGTGCGTTCGCTGCCGTCACGCAGCGCGTCCAGCAGGGCGCCGGTGGCTTCCACGGCGTCGTTGGGGAGTCCGAGCGCGCGGGCGAAGACATTGGTGGAGCCGCCGGGGACCACGGCGAGGCGCGGATGGGAGTCGGGATCGGGGCCGTGGGTCAGCAGGCCGTTGACGACCTCATTGACCGTGCCGTCACCGCCGAGGGCCACGACCAGCTCGGTCTCCCCGCCTTCTGCCGCATGCCGGGCCAGATCCCGGGCGTGCCCGCGGTACCGCGTCTCGGCGACCTCCAGCTCGAGGTCGCTGGCGAGGGCGTGGGCGAGCACATCACGGGTGCGGGCACTGGTGGTGGTTGCTGCGGGATTGACCACGAGAAGTGCGCGCATATGTAGCAGCGTACCTACCCGCTGGTTGCCGTTTCGGTCCCCGTCCGTCACCAGGGGGACCGGGAGCCGCCGACAGCCGGCGCTACCCTGCTGGGGTGAGCAGTCAGCAGAAGCAGTCCACGACCCGAGCCGCCGGCACCTCCGCCGTGCCCGAGCCCACCGGTCCCCGGCCCGCCCGGCTGAGCGCCGCGGCGGCGCTCACCGCGGTCGAGGGCCTGGCGCTGGCCGCGCTGGGCGGATACATGCTGATCATGGGTCTCGCAGGTTCCCCCGACAGTGCGCGGCAGGCGGAGATGGGCGGCTTGACGGTGCTGGCCCTCGCGGTGCTTCCGCTGGTGGCCGCGCGCGGGCTGTGGCTGCGCCGGCGGTGGAGCCGCGGCCCGTCGCTGATCACCCAGATCGTGGCGCTGCCGGTGGCCTGGACGCTCGTCAACGGTGGTGGCGCGCTGATCGCCGCCGGTGTCGGGCTCGCGCTGGCCGCACTCGTCGTGCTGGCGCTGCTGGTCAACCCGACGGCCACCGAGGCCCTGGGTATCGGCCCGCGCGAGTAGCGAGCCGGACGAACCGTACGGATTCCTGGGGCGCCGCCGAGCTGATGGGCGTCGACGCAGGGGACCGGTGTGCGCGCGAGGCCCGGATGAAGGCCCCGGACGAACAAGAGGCGGGGCCCTGAAGAGCCCCGCCGGTCACGATCGTGCTGGTGCGCTACTCCTCGACGAGGAGCTTCTCGCGCAGCTGAGCGAGGGTGCGGGCCAGCAGGCGCGAGACGTGCATCTGGGAGATGCCGACCTCCTGGGCGATCTGCGACTGGGTCATGTTGCCGAAGAACCGCAGCAGAAGGATCTTCTTCTCGCGGGGCGGCAGATCTTCGAGCAGTGGCTTGAGGGACTCGCGGTACTCCACGCCCTCCAGCGCCTCGTCCTCGGAGCCGAGGGTGTCGGCGACAGCCGGGGACTCGTCGTCGGTGTCGGGGACGTCCAGGGAGAGGGTGCTGTAGGCGTTGGCCGACTCCAGTCCCTCCAGGACCTCTTCCTCGGAAATGCCGATCTGCTCGGCCAGTTCATGCACCGTGGGTGCCCGGCCGTGCCGCTGGGAGAGCTCGGCAGTCGCGGTGGTCAGGGACAGCCGCAGCTCCTGGAGGCGGCGCGGTACGCGCACCGCCCAGCCCTTGTCGCGGAAGTGCCGCTTGATCTCTCCGACGACCGTGGGGGTGGCGTAGGTGGAGAACTCCACGCCGCGGTCCGGGTCGAAGCGGTCCACGGACTTGATCAGGCCGATGGTGGCGACCTGGGTCAGGTCGTCCAGCGGCTCGCCGCGGTTGCGGAACCGCCGTGCCAGATGCTCCACGAGCGGCAGATGCATGCGGACCAGCGTGTTGCGCAGCTCCGCCCGCTCGGAGGAGCCGTCGGGGAGTTCCCGCAGCTGGTAGAACATCGCCCGCGCGCCGCTGCGGTCGTGTGGATCATGGGCATGCTGCGGCTCGTGGGCATGCTCGGGTTCCTGGGGCTTCTGGTCGGGGGCGGGCGCATCGTGCGGATGCTCCTGCTTCCCCTGCTGCTCGCTCTGGTCCATGTGGTCCGCCCGCTCTGGCTGCTCCGACGCGTCCAACGGGCCGCCCTGGTCGTCCACGCTCACCGGATGCGGCCGTGCCTGCTGGTCAGGGATGGTCACCCCGGGTGCCATCCGCGCGCCGCGTTCGAGATCTTTCACGGGGCCCCCTGTTCGGTCATGACGGTCCGGGACCGGCGCCGCGCTCCTTGTACAGACTGATGGTGACCGTACGGTCCTCGGCGACGGTGGAGTCGACCTTGCCGGCGAGTGCGGAGAGCACCGTCCAGGCGAAGGTGTCGCGCTCGGGAGCGCGGCCGTCGGTCGTCGGGGCCGAGACGGTCACCTGCAGTGCGTCATCGATGAGGCGGAAGACGCAGCTCAGCACACTGCCGGGCACGGCCTGTTGCAGCAGGATCGCGCATGCTTCGTCGACCGCGATGCGCAGATCCTCGATCTCGTCGAGGGTGAAGTCCAAACGGGCTGCGAGGCCGGCCGTGGCCGTACGCAGCACGGACAGGTAGGCACCCGCAGCGGGCAGACGGACTTCCACGAAGTCCTGAGTCCCGGGCTCGCCTGCGATCTGGGACACCCTCACCTCCAAGGTGGCACAAGCTGGTTGAGCTGGAATGCTGGATATACGAGATATCCACGCCGGTCGTCTCTCCCCTCGGTGAAAGGAGAACGATCCGGCGCAGCACATGGTTCGGCTGCGACGCTATCGCGATCTGTGGGCCGATGTCGCCCGGAAGGAGCACGGCTGCCGCCCGGACGGCGATTCGGGCCCCGGTCGCCCGGCGCCTTCACTGTCACTCATTGTAAGGCTACGGGTACGCACAGTGGCTAGGGGTCTGCACTGCCAAATCCATACTGATTACGCTCCGTTGACGCGCGAGGAGCCCGCAAGGTTGTGCAGTGCCTCTCCAGTGAGCCGGAAGACCGTCCATTCGTCCATGGGCTGGGCGCCGATCGACCGGTAAAGGCCGATGGACGGTTCGTTCCAATCCAGGACTGACCACTCGAAACGCTCATAGCCACGGGTCACGCACACCTCCGCGAGGGCCGCAAGCAACGCTTTCCCGTGGCCGCCGCCGCGCGCTTCCGGCCGGACGTACAGGTCCTCCAGATAGACACCGTGCGTACCCGTCCACGTCGAGAAGTTCCGGAACCACAGGGCAAAGCCCACGGGGGCGCCGTCCGCCTCCGCCATGAACGCGAAGGCCGCCGGCTGGGGCCCGAAGAGGGCTTCCCGGAGCTGCGGCTCGGGCGGCGTCCGGCTCGCGTTCGTAGGCGGCCAGCTCGCCGATCATGGCGAGGATGACGGGGACGTCGGCGGGGGTCGCTTCGCGGATCATGCGGAGAGGCTAAAGGGGCCCGGGCCGTCCCTCACACCAGGAGCTGGTCGGTGAAGCACCAGCGCCAGGACTCACCGGGCTCGAAGGACCGCATCACCGGGTGGCCGGTCTCCGCGTAGTGCGCGCTCGCGTGCCGGTACGGCGAGGAGTCGCAGCACCCGACGTGGCCACAGACCAGGCACAGCCGCAGCTGTACGGGATGGCTGCCGACGGCCAGGCACTCCAGGCAGGTGGCACTGAGCGCGCCCGGCTCGGCGCGCGGCAGTTCTGATACGTGCGTGCACTCGCTCATGATGGCCAGGTTAGATCGCCGGGACGGATGACGAAGAGCGTCCCCGGCCGGGGGCCGCGGGACGAGACGAACACGGGGACGGGACGGACCGATGGCTGTGATGCCGATGTTGTTGCTGGTCGCGGGGAGCGCCGCGGTCGCCGGACTGGCACGCCGCACGCCCGTCCCGGCGCCGCTGCTGCTCGTCGCCGCCGGGCTCCTGGTCGGCTACGTCCCGGGTATCCCGGACTACACCCTCGATCCGCACATCGTGCTGCCCCTGCTGCTCCCGCCGCTGCTGCACACCGCGGCCCTGGAGAGCTCGTATCTGGACCTCCGCGCCAATCTGCGGCCGGTGGCACTGCTGTCGGTCGGCTATGTCCTCTTCGCCACCGTCGCCGTCGGCTATGCGGCCTACCTCGTGATCCCGGACCTGCCGCTGGTCGCGGCGCTGGTCCTGGGCGCCGTGGTCGCGCCACCGGACGCCATCGCGGCCACCGCCATCGCCCGCAAGCTCGGGCTGCCGAGCCGGGTCACGACGATCCTCCAGGGCGAGTCGCTGTTTAACGACGCCACCGCCATCACCGCGTACAAGGTGGCCCTCGCCGCGGCCGTCGGCGTCGGCGCGACCTGGGGGGACGGCCTCAAGGAGCTCGCCATCGCCGCCGTGGGGGGCGTCGGGGTCGGCGTGGTGCTGATGGTGCCGCTGCACTGGCTGCGCCGCAGGCTGCGGGACTCCGCCCTGCTGGAGAACACCCTCTCGCTGCTCATCCCCTTCTTCGCGTACGCGGCGGCGGAGCAGGTCGGGGCCTCCGGTGTGCTCGCCGTCGTCGTGGTCGGCCTCTACCTGGGGCACCGCTCCTGGCAGGTCGACTTCGAGACCCGGCTCCAGGAGGAGGCCGTCTGGAAGATGGTCTCCTTCATCCTGGAGTCCACCGTCTTCGCGCTGATCGGCCTGCAGTTGCCGGTCGTCCTGCGCGGCCTGGGGGAGTTCAGCGGTCAAGAGGCGCTCTGGTACGCGGTGGTGGTGTTCACCGTGGTGGTCGTGGCGCGTTTCGTGTGGGTCGTTCCGGCCACGTCTCTGCCGCGCGTCCTGTCCGCCCGGGTTCGCGCCAAGGAGCCAGAGATGCCCTGGCCGGCGACGGCGATCGTCGGCTGGGCCGGGATGCGCGGCGTGGTGTCGCTGGCCCTCGCCTTCGCCATCCCGGCCACCGTGCACGACGGTGGCGCTTTCCCCGCGCGCAACCTCGTGCTCTTCCTGACCTTCACCACGGTGATCGGCACCCTCGTCATCCAGGGGCTGACGCTGCCGCCGCTGATCCGCGCGCTGAAGGTGCCCGGCCGGGACGTCCAGGCCGAGACGCTCGTCGAGGCCCAGGCGCAGAACGAGGCGTCGCAGGTGGCCGAGGCGCGCCTGGAGGAACTGCTGACGGACGAGCGCAACGCGCTGCCGGGGCCGCTGGCGGACCGGCTGCGCACCGTCATGGAACGGCGCCGCAACGCGGTGTGGGAGCGGCTCGGCACCGTCAACGAGGTCACCGGGGAGTCCGCCGACGAGACCTACCGGCGGCTGGCGCGGGAGATGATCGACGCCGAGCGGCGGGTGTTCGTCGAGCTGCGGGACCGCCGCCGGATCGACGACGAGATGCTGCGGACGCTGCTGCGCCGGCTGGACCTGGAGGAGGCGGCCGCGTACCGGGAGGGGGCTTCCTAGGGAGGCGCGGCAGGCAGGGATGCCGGTCCGCACCGGGCGCATCGGTGCTCCCGCGGCTCAGGGCGTGCCGGTGATCACGGCGGCGACGGTGCTGCCGGGGGCGAAAGCGCCCTCACCGGCCAGAGTCGTCAGCGCGAGCAGCAGCTTCGCGACGTAGACGCGCTCCAGCGGCAGACCGTGCCGGGCCTCGAAGGCGTCGGCGAATGCGTCGAGTTCGGGGGTGCGCCGGGCGTATCCGCCGCAGTGGAAGCGGGCTTCCAGCCGCCAGTTCCCGCGCCGCCCACCGAACGCGGCCCGCTGGAGGTCCTCGACCGTGCGCTGGAGGAAGTGCGGGCTCCCGCCTTTGAGGACGGCCACGCCGATGGCCCGCTGACCGGGCGCGAGGCCGGCGGCCAGCCCGGCGAGGGTGCCGCCGGTTCCGCAGGCCACGGCGACGGTGTCCGCGACGCCGCGCAACTCCCTGCCCAGCTCCGCGCAGCCCTGTGCGGCAAGGGAGTTGCTGCCGCCCTCGGGTATCACGGCGAAGGCACCGAAACGGTCGTGCAGCGCGTCGAGGACGTCCGCCTCGGTCTTGCGGCGGTAGGTTCCGCGGTCGACGAAGTGCAGTCGCATGCCGTCGGCCGCGCAGCGGGCCAGGGACGGGTTGAGCGGTGCGCCGGCCAGCTCGTCGCCGCGCACCACGCCGATGGTGGAGAAGCCCAGGAGACGGCCGGCCGCCGCCGTGGCCCGCAGGTGGTTGGAGTACGCGCCACCGAAGGTGAGCAGGGCGCGCTCGCCGGACGCGGCGGCGGCCCGCAGATTGGGAGCCAGCTTGCGCCACTTGTTGCCCGGCAGATCGGGGTGGATCAGATCGTCCCGCTTGAGCAGCAGTCGGACGCCGTGGCGCGCGAACGTCTCGTCCTCGACCTCTTGCACCGGGGACGGCAGGCGGGGGCGCAGTGCTCCGGGGCCGGAGGGCCCGGCGGGGGCCGCGGGCGGCCGCGGCGCCTCGGGCTGATCGGGCGGATCGGGGACTGAGCTGGTCACAGGCCCTATTGTCCCGCGCTGCCGGGCCGGGGGACGGCTCGGGCCCGCTCCCCGGCCCCGGCTTCCGGCGCGCTCTTCGCCCGTCCGCCCGTCACGACCGGCGTCGGCCGCCGCTACTTCAAGCGGTCGGCGATCCGCTCGCGGAGGTCGTCCATGGTGAAGCCGCGGGGATCGCTCTTGCCCGGCTGCCACTCCAGATGGCCGATGACGGAACGTTCGGTCCAGCCGTGTGCACGGCACAGGGCTGCCGCGGCCTTCTCCAGTGCCGTGATCTGGGCCGGTGGCCAGGGGTCCGTGCCGTCGCCGAGGTTCTCGCACTCGAAGCCGTAGAAGGCGCGGTTGCCGTCGGTGTCGGCCTCGTTGTCCGGGGGCAGTCGCTTCTCGGCGATCACCGCGCGCAGGACGTCGCCGTCGCCGAGGCCCGCGTGGTTGGCGCGGCCGCCGCCGACGAGATGCACCGTGCCGTCCTTGGTGATCACGCCGTGGCACAGCGGACCGGGCAGGTCGGGACGGCCGTCGTAACAGAGCCGGACGGTGCTTTCTGCGCCGGATGTGGCGGTGTGATGCACCATCACGCCGTGCACCGTGCCCCAGGGGCCTTTGTGGTTGCGGTGGTGTGTCTGCCAGTCGTCGACCTCGACGACCCGCAATCCCTCTTCCTTGAGGACGTCGAGGAAGCGCGCGGCGGACAGGGGTGCGGGCATGCCGACTCCGATCGGTGCGCGGCGGCCGCGGACCGCGCACCGCCTCATGCCTCGCTTGTACGGGACGGGCCGCTGCCAGGGGAGCGGAACGCCATAAAAAGGACCAGGCGTTCGGCCCCTGTACGAGCGGTTCCGGCCGCCCGGAGCGGCCGGGGTGGCCGGGGTGCGTCCGCCCCGCCGCGGCGGGCCCGTCGCGCTGCTACGAGCCGTGCAGGAACGCGTCCCCATGGGTGGCGATGTGGGCCTCCACGGCCCGCAGCGCGTTCTGGGTCGCGTCCGGCGTGCCGCTGCCGTTGCGCTCGGCGTAATACGCGGCGCCCAGCTTCTTCAGCAGATCGCTGCCGGCCCTCTGCTGCTGTACCTCGTCGACCTTCTGCTTGCCCTGCGCCAGCCCGCGCTGTGCCTGCTCCTTGGCGCGGTCGAGAAACCCTGCCATGTGCTGCCTCCGTGAAGGTCGGTGTCGTAAGGGATCAACGGCGCGGACGGCCGAAGGGTTCCCGTGCCAGGCTGGAGTACGTGAGCGACAAGCGCGACACGGGTGAGCCGCACGGCGCAGTGGGCGCACCGGGCAGGAACGACGCGACGGGCGCGAGGGACGCCGCCGGGCCGGTGCCCGACCCCGGCGCGGAGCTGTCCGGCGGGTACCGCGAGCGGGCGTCCCGGCTGCCGGGTGCGGTGCTGTGGACGGCCACCACACCGCCCTCACCCGGCCCCGTGCTCCCCGACGGCTGCACGGACCTGATCTGGGGCGAGGGACGCCTGCTGGTGGCCGGTCCTGACACCGGCCCGCACCTCCTGGACGACGTGGCGCCCGGCGCCCGCTACGTGGGGCTGCGCTTCGCCCCGGGCCAGGGCCCGGCGATCTTCGGCGTACCGGCGCATGAACTGCGCGACCAGCGGTTGCCGTTGGCTGACCTCTGGCCGGCGGACCGGGTGCGCGAGCTGGCCGAGCGGGTGGGCGCGGCGGCCGCGCCGGGCCGTGTCCTGGAGGAGGCCGCCGCGGCCCGGCTGCGGGAGCCGGCCGGTCCGGTCGTCCGGTCCTTGCGCCCCGCCCGGACCGCCGCGATCGCCGCGGGGCTGGCCCGGGGCCTGCCGGTTGCCGAGGTCGCCCGCTCCGTGGCCCTGAGCGAGCGCCAGCTCCACCGCAGGAGTCTGGACGCGTTCGGGTATGGCCCGCAGACGCTGGCGCGGGTGCTGCGGCTGGTGCGCGCCCTCGGCCTGGCGCGCTCCGGGGTGCCGTACGCGCAGGTCGCGGCCCGTGCCGGATACGCGGATCAGGCGCACCTCGCGCGCGAGGTGAAGTCCCTGGCGGGGGCTCCGTTGGGGGTGCTCCTCGGGCCGGGTTAGCGTGTCCGGCATGGACTACCAGGCCGTTCTCGAGGAGGTGGCCGCCTTCGCCCGGCCGTTCGTGGGGAAGGGCCAGGTCGCCGATTACATTCCGGCGCTGGAGCGGGTGGATCCCGGCCGGTTCGGGATCGCGGTGGCGGACATCAACGGCGAGGTGTACGGCGTCGGCGACTGGGAGGTCCCGTTCTCCGTGCAGTCCATTTCCAAGACCTTCTCGCTGGCGCTGGTGATGGCCGGCTCCCAGGACACCGAGGACATCTGGAAGCGGGTCGGGCGGGAGCCGTCCGGTACGCCGTTCAACTCGCTGGTCCAGCTGGAGTGGGAGAACGGCATCCCGCGCAACCCGTTCATCAACGCGGGCGCGCTCGTGGTCACCGACCAGCTGCAGACCCTCACCGGCGACGCCAGCACCACGATGCTGCACTTCCTGCGGGAGGAGAGCGGCAACCAGGATCTCGCCTTCGACCAGGGCGTCGCCGACTCCGAGGCCGACCACGGCGACCGCAACGCGGCGCTGGCCCACTTCATGGCGTCCTTCGGCAATCTGGAGAATCCGGTCCCCAGCGTCATAGAGCACTACTTCTGGCAGTGCTCGATCGAGATGAGCTGCCGCGATCTGGCCGTCGCCGGCGGTTTCCTGGCCCGCCACGGGCTGCGCGCCGACGGCAGCAGGCTGCTGGGGGCGCGCCAGGCCAAGCGGATCAACGCGGTGATGCTGACCTGCGGGACGTACGACGCGGCGGGGGAGTTCGCCTACCGCGTGGGGCTGCCCGCCAAGAGCGGCGTGGGCGGCGGCATCGTCGCCGTGGTCCCCGGCCGCTGCACGCTGTGCGTATGGAGCCCGGGGCTGGACGCCCGCGGCAACTCCGTCGCGGGCGCCGCGGCCCTGGACCAGTTCACGACGCTGACCGGCTGGTCGGTGTTCTGACCGGCCCGCGGCCGTCCCGTTGCCGTTGTGGGCACCCGCCGGTCGGCGCATCGTGGGGCGTAGGGAGGTGCACCGCCATGGAGCACGAGATGCGCGCGGAGTACGAGGAAGGCGTCCTGCCCCGGGCGGACGTCCCGGTCAAGATCTGGCACATGGTCCGGCTGGAGGGGACATCGGCGATGTGCGGACGCGAGCTGGCACCGGCCTCCGCCACCCAAACGGCCGACGCCTGGGGCACGCCCGAGGCGGAGCCGTTCTGCCACACCTGCGGGGCCATGTATCTGCGTGAGGTGCCTTAGCGGGCTCCGAAAGGCTCCGAAGGGCTCCGAAGGGCTCTGGAGGGCCGGAAGGCTGCAGGGCCTTGGGGGACGGCACCGTCCACAGGGCACCGTCCCGTGGTCACCGCCCTGTGGTCACCGGTCCTGTGATCACTGTTCCTGTGGTGCGAAGAGGTCCACGCCGTGGCCGTCCGGGTCGCGTACGACGGCGTAGCGCTGTCCCCAGAACGCGTCCCAGGGGGCCTTGTCGCCCTGGTAGCCGGCGTCGGTGAGTGCGGCGTAGACCTTGTCGACCTCGGCGGGGTCGGCGCAGGCGAAGGCGAGCCCGGTGGGCGCGCCGGCCTCTGGCGGAGTCCAGTCCGGGTCGATGGCACGGGCGGTCTCGTGGGTGTCCCACATCAGCCGCAGACCGCCGGGGAGCGGGGCCTCGGCGTGCGGGGCGGTGTCCGCGTCGGCGGGGATGTCCAGGCCGAGGCGGCGGTAGAAGGCGAGGGAGGCGGCCATGTCGGCGACGGTCATGCCGATGGTCGCGAAACGCGGAGTCGACGTATTCATGCGGCGAGCGTAGAGCGCGGCGCCGGCTGTGGTCTTGAACGCATCGGACATGGCGCCGGGCGGTGCGTGCCGCGGCCTGCCGGGGCTCACGGGCAGCGGATGACCTGGCCCGCGTAGGAGAGGTTGCCGCCGAAGGCGAACAGCAGCACCGGGTCGCCGGAGGCGATCTCGCGTCGCTCGACCATCTTGGACAGGGCGAGCGGCACGGAGGCGGCCGAGGTGTTCCCGGAGTCGACGACGTCCCGGGCGACGACTGCGTTGACCGCGCCGATGCGCTCCGCGACCGGCTCGATGATGCGCAGATTGGCCTGGTGCAGCACGACTCCCGCCAGGTCCTCGGGCCGGACGCCGGAGCGTTCGCACACCTTGCGGGCGATGGCGGGCAGCTGGGTGGTGGCCCAGCGGTAGACGGTCTGGCCCTCCTGGGAGAACCGCGAGGGGTCGCCCTCGATGCGCACCGCGCCGCCCATCTGCGGGACGGAGCCCCACAGCACCGGCCCGATCTGCGGATCCTGCGCGGTGGTGACCACCGCGGCGCCCGCTCCGTCGCCGACCAGGACGCAGGTCGAACGGTCCGTCCAGTCGACCACGGAGGTGAACTTCTCCGCGCCGATGACCAGGGCGTTCCTGGCGGCGCCGGCCTGGATGGCGTGGTCGGCGGTGGCCAGCGCGTGGGTGAAGCCGGAGCAGACGACGTTGATGTCCATCGTGGCCGGGGCCGGCAGGCCGAGCGTGGCCGCGACGCGGGCGGCGGTGTTGGGGCTGCGGTCGACGGCGGTGCAGGTGGCGACCAGGACCAGGTCGATGTCGTCCGGGGCCAGGCCGCTCGTGGCGAGCGCCTTGGCGGCCGCGGCGGACGCCATCGCGTCGACGGTCTCGTCCGCCGCCGCGACATGGCGGGTGCGGATACCGACCCGGCTGCGGATCCAGGCGTCATCCGTCTCGACGATCTTGGCGAGATCGTCGTTGGTGAGCACGGCGGAGGGCTGGTAATGGCCGAGAGCCAGGATGCGTGACCCCGTCATGAGTTCCCCCTGAGCGTGGGCGGGCGGTATTCGACCAGTCTCGCCGGTCCGGGCCGCCCGGCGGTTGCGTGATCCGCCAAGGTTCCGCCGTCAGAACTGGAGACATCCGACCGGCGTACGGCCCTGATGGGCGCCGCGCAGCGTGTATGGGGCACGGCGGCCCAGCCGCCCCGGGGAAGGGGCGGCGGAAGCGGGCGGGCCCCGGCGGTGATCACCGCCGGGGCCCGCCCGTTTTCCCTTTCGTCCCTGGTCAGGACCGGGTGCGGGCTGCGGCCGGGGCCGGCGCCAGGGCCCGGAAGCGGCGCAGTCGCAGGCTGTTGCCGACGACGAAGACCGAGGAGAAGGCCATCGCGGCACCGGCGATCATCGGGTTGAGGAGTCCGGCGGCGGCAAGGGGGATGGCCGCGACGTTGTAGCCGAACGCCCAGAAGAGGTTGGCGCGGATGGTGTTGAGGGTGGCGCGGGCGAGGCGGATGGCGTCGGCCGCGGTGCGGAGGTCGCCGCGGACGAGGGTGAGGTCGCCGGCTTCGATGGCGGCGTCGGTCCCGGTGCCCATGGCGAGGCCGAGATCGGCGGTGGCGAGGGCGGCGGCGTCGTTGACGCCGTCGCCGACCATGGCGACGGTGCGGCCCTCCTCCCGGAGGCGGGTGATGACGGCGACCTTGTCCTCGGGGAGGACATCGGCGATGACGTCGTCGATGCCGACCTCGGCTGCGACGGCGCGGGCGACGGCCTCGTTGTCGCCGGTGAGCAGCACGGGGGTCAGGCCCAGGGCGCGCAGGCTACGGACGGCCTCGGCGCTGGTCGGCTTGACCGCGTCCGAGACCACCAGCACCGCACGGGCCCGGCCGTCCCATCCGACGGCGACCGCGGTGCGGCCGGCCGCGGCCGCCTCGGACGTGGCGGCCGCCAGCTCGGGCGGCAGCTCCGGACCCCACTCCCGGAGCAGCCGCTCGCGGCCGACCAGGACGGTGTGCCCGTCGACGACGCCCCGTACCCCGAGGCCGGGGAGGTTCGCGAAGTCCTCGGGGACCGGCAGCGCGCCGCCCTTGGCCGTCTCGGTCTCCGCCGCCGTGGCGATGGCACGGGCGATCGGGTGCTCCGAGGCGTGCTCCAGCGCGCCCGCCAGGCGCAGTGTCTCCTGCCGGGTCTCGCCGTCGGCGAGGTGCACGCCGGTCAGGGTCATCACTCCGGTGGTGACCGTGCCGGTCTTGTCCAGCACGATCGTGTCCACCCGCCGCGTCGACTCCAGGACCTCGGGGCCCTTGAGCAGGATGCCCAGCTGCGCGCCCCGGCCGGCGCCGACCATCAGCGCGGTGGGTGTGGCGAGGCCGAGGGCGCACGGGCAGGCGATGATCAGGACCGCCACGGCCGCGGTGAAGGCGGCCACCGCACCGGCGCCGCTGCCGAGCCAGAAGCCCAGAGTGCCGACGGCGAGTGCGATGACGACGGGGACGAAGACCGCGGAGATCCGGTCGGCGAGGCGCTGGGCCGCCGCCTTGCCGTTCTGCGCGTCCTCCACCAGGCGCGCCATCCGGGCGAGCTGGGTGTCGGAGCCGACGCGGGTGGCCTCGACGACGAGCCGGCCGCCCGCGTTGACGGTGGCGCCGGTGACGGTGTCGCCGGGGGAGACCTCGACGGGGACGGATTCACCGGTGAGCATCGAGGCGTCCACGGCGGAGGCGCCGTCCACGACCCGGCCGTCGGTGGCGATGGTCTCCCCGGGGCGTACGACGATGTGGTCGCCGACGGACAGTTCGGCCACCGGGACGCGCACCTCGCGGCCGTCCCGCAGGACGGCGGCGTCCTTGGCGCCCAGCTCCATCAGTGCCCGCAGGGCCGCGCCGGCCTTCCGCTTCGAGCGGGCCTCGAAGTACCGGCCCGCCAGGATGAAGGTGGTGACGCCGGCCGCCGCCTCCAGATAGATGCTGCCGCTGCCGTCGGTACGGGCGATGGTCAGCTCGAAGGGGTGGGTCATGCCCGGCATCCCCGCGGTGCCGAAGAACAGCGCCCACAGCGACCAGCCGAGCGCCGCGAGGGTGCCCATCGAGATGAGGGTGTCCATGGTGGCCGCGCCGTGCCGCAGGTTCGTCCAGGCGGCCCGGTGGAACGGCAGCGCACCGTAGGCGACGACCGGGGCGGCCAGGGTCAGCGAGAGCCACTGCCAGTTGGTGAACTGCAAGGCCGGCACCATCGCCATCAAGATCACCGGAAGGGTGAGGGTGAGGGAGACGAGGAGGCGTTGACGCAGTCCGGCGAGGGAGTCGGCCTCCTGGGGTGCGGCCTGCGGGCCGGACGCGTCGCCGGATTCGTCCACCGGGGGCCGGGCGGGGGCCGGCGGTGCGGGCAGCTCGGCGGTGTAGCCGGTCTTCTCGACGGTGGCGATCAGGTCCGCGGTCTCGATGCCGCTGCCCGCGGCCACGGCCACCTTCGCCTTCTCGGTGGCGTAGTTGACACTGGCGGTGACGCCCTCCATGCGGTTGAGCTTCTTCTCGACACGGGCCGCGCACGACGCGCAGGTCATCCCGCCGATCGCCAGCTCGACGCGCTGCTCGCCGATCGCGGTGGTCATGACTGCTCCTCCGTCTGCTGCGGGTGCCGCCCGTGCTCGGTGGCCGGGGCCGGCGTGGCCGGCTGGTGCCGTGCGGGGACCTGCCGGTCGTCCCCATCGTCGCCGATCGCGCGGCCGAGGCCGAAACCGCCGGCGAGGACGACGAGCAGGATCAGTGCGTAGCCGCCGAGCTTGGCCGGGGTGGTCAGGGCCCTCATGGCGTACTCCTCATCGCGAGCCTCCCGAATACCGAGGACGACGGCGGCGGCCGGCGTCCACTGTGGAGAACGATATACCCCCTAGGGGTATTCCGCGAGCGACCGGCCACCGGTCGGACATGCCGCCCCGTGAGGGAGTGGTGGGTCTCGCGCTCGGCCCGCGGGGCGCCGTCACGTGGGCCGGCGGGAGGCCGTTCTTCGATCTCTATATCCGCTCATGTCGGGATTCCCGGGCGCAAAAACCGGGGCTCCGCCGTACCGCGGACGAGCCCCGGCGCGCCATACTGGCGGGGTGTCGATGATCAGCAACCTCCGCAAGGCCGTCCGGCTGCCGCAGCCGCGCAGCCATGGAGTCGACCTCAGCCACCCGGCCCGCTCGCCGTTGGGTACCGCCGTCGTGAACTGCGCGGTCTACGTCTCCGGCATACGGCAGAGCGGCGACCACCCGGCCGACGACGCGATCCGCCGGGTCCGCAAGTCCGGCGACGGATTCGTGTGGATCGGCCTGCACGAGCCCACCGAGAAGGAGTTCGCCGGGATCGTCGAGCTGTTCGGGCTGCACCCGCTCGCCGTCGAGGACGCGGTCGACGCCCACCAGCGGCCCAAGCTGGAGCGCTACGACCAGTCGCTGTTCACGGTCTTCAAGACCGTCCGCTATGTGGAACACGACCAGCTCACCGACACCAGCGAAGTGGTGGACACTGGCGAGATCATGGTCTTCACCGGTGCCGACTTCGTGATCACGGTGCGGCATGGCGGGCACGGCTCGCTCGGCCCGCTCCGTGAGCAACTGGAGAGCGTCCCCGAGCAGTTGGCCCTCGGCCCGTCCGCCGTCCTGCATGCCATCGCCGACCTGGTCGTGGACGACTATCTGGATGTCACGGCCGCCGTGCAGGACGACATCGACGACGTCGAGAGCGAGGTCTTCTCGGTCCGGGGCGGCGGCGGAGCCGGCCGGATCTACCAGCTCAAGCGCGAACTGCTCGAACTGAAGCGGGCGGTGGCCCCGCTGGACCGGCCGATGCAGACGCTGGCCACCCAGCCGATGTCGCCGGTCGACCCGCGGATCCAGACCTACTTCCGGGATGTCGCCGACCACCTCGACCGGGTCACCGAACAGATCACCGCCTTCGACGAGCTGCTCAACTCCATACTCCAGGCGCATCTCGCCCAGGTCACCGTCGCCCAGAACGAGGACATGCGCCGGATCAGTGCCTGGGTGGCCATCCTGGCCGTACCGACCATGGTCTGCGGCGTCTACGGCATGAATTTCGACCATATGCCGGAAAAGCACTGGACGTTCGGCTATCCGCTGGTGATGACGGTGATCGTGACCGCGTGCTGGGTGATCCACCGCGGCTTCAAGCGCAACGGCTGGCTGTAGGCAGGTCGTTACCGGGGGTGCCGCTCGGACCGGCGCCGGCAACGACCGGCCCGGAGATCACCCGGCCGCGTAAGCTTCGACACGTCTCCGGCACGGCCGCGCCACGGGTTGCGCGGCACGGACGGAGGATGCTGACCGGTAGAACGGGAGGGCCCATGGCAGAGGTGTTCCTACGGCGGCTGACCAGGTGGCAGGCGGAGACCCAACGGGAGTCCGTCGCCGATCTGTACGCCGCGGCCCACCCCGATCCGGTGTCCGGCGAGAGCCCCGGGCGCGAGGAGTTCCTGCGCCGGTTCGCCGAGCACGACGTCCAGCGCCCCGGCTTCGAGATGGTCATCGGCAGCGACCCCGCGCTCGCCGGATGCTGCTACGGCTATCCCCTCGACCGCGCGGACGACTGGTGCCGCGACCTCGCCGGCGACGTGCCGGACGCGCTGCGCGAACAGGGCGCGGCGGGACGGCTGTTCCTCGTCGCCGAACTGCTGGTGCTGCCCGCTCACCGGCGCACCCGCGTGGCCACCCGCCTCCAGGAGACGCTGCTGATGCGCAGCAGCGCCGCGCGTGCGGTCGCCTTCCTCGCCTCGGACAACGCCCCGGCCGGGGCCGCGTTCCGTTCGTGGGGCTGGGAGCCGGTGGACCGGCCGGGGCGGCCCGCCGAGGCCGCCCGTGAGGTGTGGAGCCGGGCCCTGCGGTAGCGCCTCGGTGCCGCCCGGCCCGCCGGGCGGCACGGCGCGCGGACACACGCGAGCGGCGGGGCCCGGGAAGGGCCCCGCCGCATGCGGGTTGGAGAGGGCCGGCCGCCAGGTACCGGCCCTCGTCAGCCACCGGCCGTCAGCGTGTCCTGACCGTGGTCGCTAGGTCAGGGCGGCGCGGGCGGTCGCCGTTTCTCAGGCGGCCTTGCCGAAGCGCAGGCCCGCCAGTCCGTTGGCCCACAGCTGGTTCACCTGGGCGCGCTCGTTGGCGTCCGGCTGGGCGTTCTGGCACGAGGTGCCGGGGCCGCCACCGGACATCAGCTCGCTGCAGGGGCCCTCGTAGTGGTCCGGCAGACCCAGCACGTGCCCGGTCTCGTGGGCGGTCACGCGGGTGGAGTTGTACTCCTGGTTCTGCTGGTAGTCCAGGAACACGTAGCCCCGGCCGTGGCCGTCGGTGCTGGCGTAGGAACCGCGCGGGTCGTTGCCCTCGCGGTACTGGAAGTCGCCGCCGCTGCCTGCCTGCAGCTTCACGTTCGACACGGCGCTGTTCCAGATCGACGCGCTCTGCGATATCTGGTTGGCGAAGGTCGGGGCGGCGCTTGCGTCGTAGGTCACGGTCACCGAGGCCGCGTCCGGGTGCGCCTTCATCTTGGCCTTGGCCGACTTCATCACGGCCTCGAAGAACGCCCTGGTGTCGGCCTTCTCGGCGGCCGAGCCGGTGTACGCGGCGATCGAGGCCCGCGTGCTGTGGGAGGAGGAGGGGGAGGAGGGGGAGGCTGCCGAAACCGGTGCCGCTGCTGCGAGCGCGGCAACGAGGCCCAGGCCGAGCGCCGCCGACAGCGCCGTCTTGGGAGATCTCATGTGGGGGCTCCTTTGTTTCCGAGAGCCGTACGGTCGCCGTGTGGGGCGGCGACCGGGGCCCTGCGGATTCCTTGGTGCCCCGAGTCTGGGGGGAGTTCACCCGTCAGGCGGAGATACCAGATGGTGATAGGACGAGCCAATACCCCTGAGGGAAAATGACACTTGGCGCAGGTGGAAGAGTCTGGTGTGACGTATGCCCACGTCGTTATGCTCCCGATGTGGAGCTTGAGGTGAGGCATCTTCGCGCAGTGTGCGCCATCGCCGACTCCGGCAGCGTACGCAAGGCGGCCCGGCAGCTGGGCATGACCCAGCCCTCCTTGACGACCCAGCTCCACCGCATCGAGAAGGCCCTCGGCGGCCAGCTGTTCTTCCGCGAGTCGAGCGGTAGCCGCCCCACCCCGCTGGGGTACTCGGTGCTCTGCCGGGCCCGGCCGATAGTGGCGGAGATGCGGGCGCTGGTCGAGGAGATCGCCACGGTCTCGGTGCGCGAGAAGGGGGCGCGGCTGCACATCGGCAGCACCAACAGCCGCGCTGTCGCGGGCTGGTTGCGCAGGCTGCGGGTGCGGCTCCCGGAGACCGACACCACGATAAGGACCGATGTATCCGCCAATGCGCTGCTCCAGATGGTGGCGATGGGACAGCTCGATGTGGCGTTCGTGCACGAGGTCGAGGGGGCGCCGCTACGGGTCCCCGAGGGACTGGTGGAGCATGAACTCATCGCCAGGGAACCGCAGTTCATCGCGATGTCCGACAGCCACCCCGCGGCGGCGCGGACCGTGGTGCGGGTCGATGACCTGGCCGACGACCAGTGGATGGTCGACCCGACGGTGGACGGCGAGTGGGCCGGGCTGCGCCGCGTCTGGGCCGCCGCGGGCGTCAAGCCGCGGGTGGTGCACGGCGATTACCTCACCGCCGTGGATCTCGTCACCGCCGGCGAGGTGATCACCCCCTGCCAGCCGACCGCGCGGCCCCGGCAGGGCATGGCCATCCGCCCGCTGCACGGCGACCCGCTGGCGGTGCGGCTCTTCATGGCCTGCCGTCCCGACGGCAGCCCGGCCGCTCCCGCCGATGCCCTCTTCGCCGACCTGACCTCGTCCTACATGGAGATCGCCTGGTCGAGCGCGGCGTACCGCGACTGGCTCGTCCGGCATGACGGGCCGCTGCCGGTCGGCACCTAGGTTGTGTCCGCAGAGTCCCTTCTGGCTCGCGGCGCCTGGCACGCACCCTCGCTGCGTTGTCGGGATCTTCCCGGTACGCCCAGTACCGGGAAGACCCTCCGCCTTGCGAGGGCACGCACCAGACACCGCGAGCCCCGCCCTCCGGGCGGACGGAGGGACTTTGCGGACACAACCTAGGGCGTGTCCCGGGGCGCCTTCCTCCGGCCGCGGGCGGCACGGTCATGACGTGCCGGAGATCTCCGGGGTCGGGACGGGGCCGCCGTCGGCGTCGGGGCCGGGGGCGGCAGCGGGGGCGGGGGCAGGGGAGACGGGCGCGGGAGAGACGGGCGCGGGGCCCGGTTCGGTGCGGCGCGGTGAACGCTCCGGTGCCGGATAGGCGAGATGCACCAGCCGCGACTGCTCCTGACGCATGTACATAACCGATTCGAGGATGTACCCGACGAGCAGGACCAGCGCCGCGGTGCTCATGATCGCGGCCGCGAGGATCGCGGTGGGGAAGCGCGGCACGGTGCCCGTGCCGATGTAGTCGAGGATCACCGGGATGCCGAGAATGATCGCCAGCAGGGCGAGCAGACCCGCGACCGCGGTGTGCACCAGCGAAGGCCGCTCGCGCCGCGCCAGGTTGAGGATGACGCGCAGGATGCGCCAGCCGTCCCGGTAGGTGCGCAGTTTGCTCTCGCTGCCGGCCGGCCGGTCCTTGAAGTCGACGGGGATCTCGGCCGTGGGGAGCCGCAGGATGAGCGCGTGGACCGTCATCTCGGTCTCGGTCTCGAACTGGCGGGAGAGTGCCGGGAAGGACTTGACGAAGCGTCGGGAGAAGACCCGGTATCCGCTCAGCATGTCGGTCACGTCATTGCCGAAGAGGGACCGTACCGCCCCGGTGAGCAGCTTGTTTCCGACGGCGTGGCCCGTCCGGTAGGCACCGTCGACCGTCTCGCGGCGGACGCCGAGGACCTGGTCGTAGGGCCCCTCGAACAGCAGGTCCACCATCTCGCGTGCCCGGGACGCGTCGTAGGTGTCGTCCCCGTCGATGATGAGCAGGGCGTCGGCGTCGACATCGGCGAAGGCGCGCCGGATGACGTTGCCTTTCCCCTTGCGGCGCTCCTCGCGGATGATGGCGCCCGCCGCACGGGCGACCTCCACCGTCCGGTCGGTGGAGGCGTTGTCGTAGACGTAGATCTCCGCCTCGGGGAGCGCGGCCCGCAGATCGCGCACCACCTTGCCGATGGCCGCCTCTTCGTTGTGGCACGGCACGACGCAGGCGATCGTGGGGCTCACAGTCTCTCCTCGGATGAATCGACACCGGCCGTAATGGTCAAAATATGGCATAGCGCCGCATAGTCGGCGAGGGGAGCGTGTGCTGTTACCGTCTGTTCCGTGTCGTTTCCCGGGTCCTTGACGCTGCGTATGGGGGACGCCCTCCGGGGCATCTGGCGCGAGGCCGCCAAGTTCGGGGTCGTCGGAGCGCTCGCCTTCGTGCTGGACAACGGGGGTTACAACCTGCTGGTCTTCGGCCTTCCCGGGGGCGGTGGCGGGCCGATGGCGTCAGGGCCCGTCCAGGCGTCCGTTCTTGCGACGGGTGCCGCGACGATTTTCAGCTGGGTCGGCAACCGCTACTGGACCTACCGCCGACAGCGTCGGGAAAAGATCTCCCAGGAGCTGACGCTGTTTCTCATCGTGAACATCATCGGCCTCGTCATCACCGCGGGCACCGTCTTCCTGTCCCGGCACCTGCTCGGGCTCGACTCGGCCCTCGCCGACAACGTCGCCCGTGTCTTCGGCTGGGTCCTCGCCACGCTGTTCCGCTTCGTCACCTACCGGCGCTACGTCTTCGTCGCGCCCTGATCCGGCCGGGCGGGCACGCCGGGCGCGGTCCGGCAGCCGCTGTTAGCATCCCGGCATATGGGACATCTGCGATGGATTCGGCGTGAACGGCGCTGGTCCTGGGCTCTGGCGCTCATCGCCACGGCCTGTTGCCTGGTCACCACCGCCACGTTCTCCCCCGGGTTCGTGAGCGCGGACACCCTTTCCCAGCTCCGGCAGGCCCTGGGCCGGGAGCCGCTGAGCGACTGGCATCCGCCCGTCATGAGCCTGGTGTGGCAGGGGCTCATCGCGGTGACGGGCCTCCCCGCGGCCTTGGCCATCGTGCAGTCCGTCCTCTTCTGGGCGGCACTCGGGACGATCGCCTGGTGCGTCTGGGAGGCGACCGCGAGCCGGCCGAAGTCCCTCGCCGTGCTCGGCCTCGGGCTGACTCCCCAGGTCCTGACGTTCGTCGGTGTGGTGTGGAAGGACGTCCACATGGCGATCGCGCTCCTCGCCACCTGCGCGGTCGCGTTGGTCGGGCGGCGTCTGCCGGCCGGCCGCCCCGCCCTGCGGTGGACCCTGCTGGGGCTCGGCGTGCTCTTCCTCGTCTACGCGATCCTGGTGCGCAAGAACGCCGTCTTCGCGGCGATTCCGGTCTTCCTGCTGCTCGTCCTCGCGCTGTGGGGCCGCCCCGGACGCCGGACGTGGCTGGTGTCCACGGCGGCCCTCGTCGTCGCCCTCGTGGTGCCCAGCGTGGCCGTCTCGGCCTTCGCGCGGCCGGTGCAGTTGAGCCAGGGCTCGCAGATCCTGCTGGACGATCTCATCCACGTCGTGCCCGTGCGCGAGCTGCGGACGGCGGATGTGTCGCCGGAGCTCCGGGGCCGTCTGGTGGCCGCGGCGGAGGAGTGCCACCGCATCAAGTCCCTCTCCAACTCCTACTTCACCTGCTACGACCCCGGCCCGAACGGGCTCGCCGCGGACGCGGACCAGCTGATGTCCTTGTGGGTCAGCAAGATGACCGGCGACGTGCCCCTGTATGTCCAGTACCGCCTGCAGGTCTTCTCGGAGCTGCTCTTCAAGGGCCGCTACGAGTACCAGAACGGGGTCATGCCGAACGAGCTGGGGCTGCGGGTGACGAACCCCCGGCTGGAGGCCACACTCCAGAACTACATCGACGCCGCGGTCCGGGACCTGTCGTTCCTGTTCGCGGGGTGGTTCTGGCTCGGCGTCGGATTGGTGCTCGTGTTCCGTCCGGGCCGGGGGAAGTTCTCGATGCCCGTCCGGGCGCTGGCATTCAGCTCGGTGGCCTATGTGGTCGGATACCTGCCGATCATGCCGGCGACGGACTTCCGCTACGTCTACTGGCCGGCGATCGCGGGCACGCTCGGCCTGCTGCTCGTCTGGGCCGGTCGCGGCACGCCACCGCCCGCGTCCCACGCCGACTCGCGGGCCGGCAGCGACCGGCAGGCGCAGCCGGCCCGGCCGGCGGACCCCGAGAACGAGCCGCTGCCCAACTGACCCGCCCACGGGTGCGGCCGTAAAACGGCCGTAAAACGGCCGCACCCGGACCGTCACGGACTCCCTGTGGGGCGTCCGGCGGGCCGGGTGCGGACAGTCCGAACCCTGCGAAACCCTGCGAAGAAGGTAACCGCAGGTCAGATCGCCTGATGAAGGATCAGGCCTTCTTGGTCTCCCAGAAGATCTTGTCGAGCTGGGCGATGTAGTCCAGCGCCTTCTGGCCGGTGGCCGGGTCGTTCGAGCCCTTGGCGGCGCTGAGCGCCTTGAGGGTGTCGTTGACCAGCTGGTGCAGCTCCGGGTACTTCTCGAAGTGCGGCGGCTTGAAGTAGTCGCTCCACAGCACCGAGACGTGGTGCTTGGCCAGCTCGGCGCGCTGCTCCTTGATCAGGACGGCGCGGGTGCGGAAGTCCGCATCCTCGTTGCCCTGGTACTTCTCCTGGACGGCCTTGACCGACTCGGCCTCGATACGGGCCTGGGCGGGGTCGTACACGCCGCAGGGAAGGTCGCAGTGGGCGCTGACCTTGACCTTGGGGGCGAACAGGCGGGAGAGCATGTTCAGTCCTTCCTCGTGATCGTCTTCTCAGGTGCGAGATTACTCGGTGGGGGAAGCCTTTTCGCGGGTGCCCCGTAGGTCTTAGGGCAAAAGTCCAGTGCCAAGGTGGGGCGGATGGAGGATGGACCGGTGAGCGGGTCGGACCGGAGGGACGGGATGCCGGAGCGGGTGGAAGAGCGCGGACCGGAGCGGGAGCGCGGCGAGGATGCGGGGCCGGCCGGCGGACGGGGCGGGCCGCTGAGCGCGTTCGGGCTGGCCGAGGTCTACAACCCCTCGATGGTGCCGACGCTCCAGCCGGGCGATCAGCTGGTGGTGCAGTACGGGGCGCCGGTGCGGCCCGGCGACGTGGTGGTGCTGCGGCATCCGTTCCGTCAGGACCTGCTGATCGTCAAGCGCGCCGTCCGGCGGCAGGACGGCGGCTGGTGGGTGCAGGGCGACAATCCGTACGTCCGGAACGACAGCCGGGAATTCGGTGCCGTTCCGGACGATCTGGTCATCGCCCGCGCCTGGGTCCGGGTCCGGCCGCCGCGCGGGATTCAGCGGTCGCCGAGGGCGCTGCTCTCCTGGGCCCTCTCGGCGGTCCGGCCGGTGCGGGCGGACCGGTCGCTCTCCAGGCGCTTGCGGGCCCGGTAGGCGGCGACGTTGGCGCGGGTCGCGCAGCGGTCGGAGCAGTAGCGCCGGGAGCGGTTGGTGGAGGTGTCGAGGTAGGCGTTGCGGCACGGCCGCGCCTCGCAGATGCCCAGCCGGTCGACGCCCAGCTCGGTGAGGTGGAAGGCCAGGCCCATGCAGGCGGTCGCGGTGTAGCCGGCGGTGGCGTTGGCGGCGTGGTCGGCGATGTGCAGGTGCCACTTGGGGCGGCCGTTGTCGTCGCGGAACTCGTGGCCGGAGATCTGCGGGCTGACCGGGAACTCCATCATCAGCGCGTTGAGCAGATCGACGGCGAGCACCTCGTCGCCCTCGTCGGCGGCCTCGAAGACGGCGCGCAGCCGGGCGCGGACCGCCCGAAGCCGGGTGACGTCGCTGTCCGTCGCGCGCCTGGCGGCCTGCTGTGCCGGGCCGAAGAGTTCGCGTACGGCCTCGACCGAGGTGAGGCTGTCGCCACCGCGCTCGGGCTGCTCGGTGTTGACCAGCCGCACGGCAAAGTCCGAGTAATAGGCCAGTTCCACTTGTAGTCCTTACCAGGGGCGGTCTATGGTGCGGAGTGCGTGTTCGTAATGGGTGGTTTAGCTACGAGGGTATTACGGGCTGAAGGGGATGCGATGACCGAGACCATTGTCGGCGCCGACTGGCAGGCGTGGCAGAACAGTTGGGACCGGCAGCAGGAGTGGTACATGCCCGACCGCGAGGAGCGGTTCCGGGTGATGCTCGACATGGTCGAGGCGCTGGTGGGCCCCGAGCCCCGGATTCTGGATCTCGCGTGCGGTACGGGCAGTATCTCCGACCGCCTCCTCAAGCGGTTCCCGAAGGCGGAAAGTGTGGGCGTCGATCTGGATCCGGCGCTGCTGGCCATCGCGGAAGGCTACTTCGAGGGCGAGCCGCGGGTCCGTTTCGTACGGGCCGACCTGAAGGACCCGGAGTGGACGTCCCGGCTGCCGCACGACTCCTACGACGCGGTGCTCACCGCCACCGCACTGCACTGGCTGCACACCGAGGACCTGCGCGCGCTGTACGGGCAGCTCGGCGGACTGGTGCGGGACGGCGGCGTCTTCATGAACGCCGACCACATGCCGGAGGAGGCAACCCCGCGGATCAACGCCGCCGACCGGGCCCTGCGGCACGCGCGGATGGACCGGGCCAAGGAGGCCGGCGCGGTCGACTGGGCCGCGTGGTGGCAGCTCGCCGCCGCCGACCCGAGGCTGGCGGGCCCGACCGCGGAACGCTTCGAGATCTACGGCGAGCACGCCGACGGCGACACCCCCTCCGCGCAGTGGCACGCCCAGGTGCTGCGGGACTCCGGTTTCGCCGAGGCGCGGGCGGTGTGGCGCTCCCCGTCGGACGCGCTGGTGCTGGGCCTGAAGTGACGTCGGGCCGCCCGGGCACGGCGTCAGCCGGCCGGGCGGCGAAGGACAGAAGGCGGTACGCGGACCCTTCCGGGGCGCGTACCGCCTTCGTCTTGTCGTGCGCCGGGCGCCCGGCGCTCAGAGCACCTTGGACAGGAACGACTTGGTGCGTTCGTGCTGGGGGTTGCCGAGCACGTCGCGCGGGTGGCCGGACTCCACGACCACGCCGTCGTCCATGAAGACCAGCGAATCGCCGACCTCGCGGGCGAAGCCCATCTCATGGGTGACGACGATCATCGTCATGCCGTCCGCGGCCAGGTCCTTCATGACGTCCAGGACGTCACCGACCAGCTCCGGGTCGAGCGCCGAGGTCGGCTCGTCGAAGAGCATCAGCTTCGGCTCCATCGCCAGCGCACGGGCGATGGCGACCCGCTGCTGCTGACCGCCGGAGAGCTGCGAGGGGTAGTTGCCGGCCTTGTCGGCGAGGCCGACGCGGTCCAGGAGCTTGGTCGCACGCTGCCGGGCCGCGGACCGGGACTCGCCCTTGACCTGGACCGGAGCCTCCATGATGTTCTCCACCGCGGTCATGTGCGGGAAGAGGTTGAAGCGCTGGAAGACCATGCCGATGTCGCGGCGGCGCGCGGCGACCTCGCGGTCGCGCAGCTCGTGGAGCTTGCCGTTGTGCTCGCGGTAGCCCACCAGCTCGCCGTCGACGGACAGCCGGCCGGCGTTGACCTTCTCCAGGTGGTTGATGCAGCGCAGGAACGTCGACTTGCCGGAGCCGGACGGACCGATCAGGCAGAAGACCTCCTTGGGCGCCACTTCGAGGTCGATGCCCTTGAGGATGTGGGCCGCGCCGAAGGACTTGTGGACGCCCTCGGCCCTGACCATCGGGACGCCGGGCTTGCCGGCCGTCTTGCTGAGGCTGTTCTTGCTGGTCATCCGGCACCTCCGGCGGAGCGGTTGAAGCCGCCGGACAGCTGCGCCCTGGCGCGCTGGAGCGGGGTGAGGGGGAGCTGGCGGCTGGAGCCGCGGGCGTAGTAGCGCTCCAGGTAGTACTGGCCGATGCTCAGGACGGTGGTGGCGATGAGGTACCAGGCGGCGGCGAGGATCAGCATCTCGACGACGACGCCGGAGTCACGCCCGACATTCTGCGCGGCCTGCAGCAAATCGTAGTACTGGACGGCGATGACCAGTGAGGAGGTCTTCAGCATGTTGATGACCTCGTTGCCGGTGGGCGGCACGATCACCCGCATCGCCTGGGGCACGATGATCCGGCGCAGCGTCTTGCCCTGGCTCATGCCCAGCGCGTGTGCCGCCTCGGTCTGGCCCTCGTCGACGGCGTTCAGGCCGGCCCGGCAGATCTCCGCCATGTACGCCGCCTCGTTGAGCCCGAGGCCCAGCAGCGCGCACAGGAACGGGGTCATGAAGTCCGACCACTCGTCCTTGTAGATCGGCATGACGTCGATGTACCGGAAGACCAGGCCGAGGTTGAACCACAGGAACAGCTGGACGTAGACCGGCGTGCCGCGGAAGAACCAGACGTAGAACCACGCGACCGTCGAGGTCACCGGGTTCTTGGACTGGCGCATCACGGCCAGGATCACACCCCCGACGATGCCTATGATCATCGAGAGCACGGTGATCAGCAGGGTGTTGCGCAGGCCCTTGAGGATGTCCCCGTTGAACAGGTACTGGGGAATGGCATCCCAGTTGACGTTCCCGGAGGCGAAGGCCCGGCCCAGCAGCGCGAGCACCGCGAGCACGGCGACCGCGGCCACCCAGCGCCCGTAGTGGCGGACGGGTATCGCTTTGATGGGCTCGGGCTGGGGCGGCGGAGCGTCCGCCGGCGGCTGTGCCGACTTGTCGACGTCAACTGACACGGGTGTTGCCTTTCAGCGTTCGGCGGGAGTTGCGCGGTGAGCGGGGAGCGGGACTCGTGACGGCTCAGGAGCCGCCGTTGAGCTTCACTTCCTTGACCCCGGCGTCCTTGACGTCCCACTTCTTGAGGACCTTGGCGTACGAGCCGTTCTTGATCGCGTTCTCCAGGGCCGCGCTGAGCGCGTCGCGCAGCTGGTCCTTGCCCTTGGGCACCGCGATGCCGTACGGCGCCGCCTTGAGCGGTGCGCCGCCGACCATCTGGAAGTCGTTGCCGTTGCCGGAGACCTTCACCGCGTACGCGGCGACCGGGTAGTCACTGGAGACGGCGTCCACGCCGCCGGTCCGCAGCCGGGTCTGGGCCTCGGAGTCGTTGTCGAAGGCCTCGATGCCGATGGCCGGCTCGCCGTTCGACCCGCACTTCTTCGACTTGTCCTTGGCCAGGTCGTGCGAGACGGTGCCGCGCTGCACCGCGAGCTTCTTGCCGCAGAGGGCTTCCCAGCTGTCGATGCCCTGGGTCTTGCCCTTCTGCGTGTAGAGGGAGACGCCGACGTTGAGGTAGTCGACGAAGTCGACGCCCTCGCCGATCTTGTTGCCGGTGCTGCTGTCCACGCCTTGCTGGCGTTCCTTGGTGTCCGTCATCGCGGACATGGCTATGTCGTAGCGCTTGGACTTCAGGCCGCCCATGAGGGTGTCGAAGGTGGCGTTGTTGAAGTTGAGCTTGATGCCCAGCTCCTTGCTCATCGCCTCCGCCAGATCCGGGTCGATGCCCACGACCGCGCCGTTCCTGCGGAACTCCACCGGCTTGTACGTGATGTCCGAACCGACCTGGAGCATGGCCTTCTCCTGGACGTCCTTGGGGAGCATCTTGAAGAGCGGCGCATGCGTGTTGCGGTTCTTGTGCGCCTCGCGTTTGGCGATGGCCGCATCCGTCTGGTCGCCGCAGGCGCTGAGCAGCATCAGCGAGGCGGCGACCGCGGTCGCCGCGGCCACGGCTGAACGAGACCTGCCGGCGGCCGAGCGACGGGTGGAGCGTGCGGTCATGCTGATCCTCCAGCGGATGGGAGTAGCCGACGGGCAGGGGCCGGGCACACCCCATTGAGCGTCGCGACCTCGGTTGGTTACGGAATCTTGCCATCCGTCATCCGGAATGCGGACTGGTCAAGAGGTCAAAATCGGATAACGGACGCGCAGGGTCCTGTCTGGGCCATATGGCGCAAGGGTCCGGGCCCCGCGGAGGGGGCCGATAGGGCGCCAGGAGCGCCTCTGGTGTCTCGGAATCCGGACAACGGAGGGCGACTCCTCTGCGTTTTTGTGCATTTCGCCGTTATTGTCAGAGCTCTGAACCGGAGGGTAATGAATCTGACTCGTCGAGCCCCGCGCCCGTCCGGTAGAAAGGTTCGTTACACCCCTCATCCGGGGCTCAGGGCGCGTGTGCGGCGCGCCCGGCGTCCGTACCTCCCCCCGCGCGGCGGCTATCCGCCTCGCAGGGCGCGGACGCGGTGCCCGCCCACCCCTTAACCAGGGAGTGGTCACCCTCAACTGATTTACGATTAAAGGGGTTGGACAAGTGGCAGCGGAGATCGTCAATCCTCGCAGCGACAGCAATACGGGCGCGGGCTCGGTCAGTGCTCCCGACGAGTACTTCGACCCGGCCTTCGCGCTGCATCGCGGCGGCAAGATGGCCATCCAGGCGACCGTTCCGGTGCGCGACAAGGACGACCTGTCCCTCGCGTACACACCGGGCGTCGCCAAGGTGTGCAGTGCCATCGCCGACCAGCCGGACCTCGTGCACGACTACACCTGGAAGTCTCAGGTCGTCGCCGTGGTCACGGACGGCACAGCGGTGCTGGGCCTGGGCGACATCGGCCCGGAAGCCTCCCTCCCGGTGATGGAGGGCAAGGCCATTCTCTTCAAGCAGTTCGGCGGCGTGGACGCGGTGCCGATCGCGCTCGGTACGACCGACGCCGACGAGATCGTCGAGACCGTCGTGCGGATGGCGCCGTCCTTCGGCGGCATCAACCTGGAGGACATCTCCGCTCCCCGGTGCTTCGAGATCGAGCGCAAGCTCAAGGAGCGGCTGGACATTCCGGTCTTCCACGACGACCAGCACGGCACCGCCGTGGTCACCCTGGCCGCCCTGCGCAACGCCGCCAAGCTCACCAACCGTTCGCTCGGCCAGCTGCGCGCGGTCATCTCGGGTGCCGGCGCGGCCGGCGTCGCCATCGCCAAGATCCTCGTCGAGGCGGGCATCGGCGACGTCGCGGTCTGCGACCGCAAGGGCGTCGTCTCCGCGGACCGCAATGACCTCACGGACGTCAAGCGCGAGGTGACCGGCTTCACAAACAAGGCGAATCTGACCGGTTCGCTGGAGGTCGCGCTGGACGGCGCCGATGTGTTCATCGGGGTCTCCGGTGGCACGGTCCCGGAGTCCGCGGTGGCCACCATGGCGAAGGACTCGATGATCTTCGCGATGGCCAACCCGAACCCGGAGATCCACCCGGACGTCGCGCACAAGTACGCGGCCGTGGTCGCCACCGGGCGCAGCGACTACCCGAACCAGATCAACAACGTGCTCGCCTTCCCCGGCATCTTCGCCGGTGCGCTCCAGGTGCGGGCCTCGCAGATCTCGGAGGGCATGAAGCTCGCCGCGGCCGAGGCGCTGGCCGCCGTCGTCGCCGACGAGCTCAGCGCCGAGTGCGTCATCCCCTCGCCGTTCGACGAGCGCGTCGCGCCGGCGGTGACCGCCGCCGTGGCGGCTGCCGCCCGCGCCGAGGGCATCGCCCGCCGCTGACCGCGGCACAGCACCAACGGGCCGGGCCCGCACCTCTCACAGGTGCGGGCCCGGCCCGCTGTGTGCCAAGGGCCCGCCGGGGCGCGGCGCGTGTCACACCCGTGCGTGGTACCGCAGCACGCGGCCGCGGCCTACTTTGGGATCATGTTTGCTGCCTACGCCGCCCGCATCGATCGCGACCAGCCGCTCAGCGGCCTCGAACTGGGGGAGCGCCCCGCCCCCGAGGAGCGCCCCGGCTGGACGACCGTCAACGTCAAAGCCGCCTCCCTGAACCACCACGACCTGTGGTCGCTGCGCGGGGTGGGGATCGGCGAGGAGTCGCTGCCGATGATCCTCGGTTGCGACGCCGCCGGAACCGACGCGGACGGCAACGAGGTCGTCCTGCACTCCGTCATCGGGCAGACCGGCCACGGCGTCGGCCCCAAGGAGAAGCCCTCCATCCTCACCGAGCGCTACCAGGGCACCTTCGCCGAGCAGGTCACCGTCCCCACCTGGAACGTGCTGCCCAAGCCCAAGGAACTGTCCTTCGCCGAGGCGGCCTGTCTGCCCACTGCCTGGCTGACGGCGTACCGGATGCTGTTCACCAACGCCGGGGTACGGCCGGGCGACAGCGTGCTGGTGCAGGGCGCGGGCGGCGGCGTGGCCACCGCCGCCATCGTGCTGGGCGCCGCGGCCGGACTGCGGGTCTTCGCCACCAGCCGGGACGAGGCCAAGCGCAAGCGCGCCGAAGAGCTGGGCGCGGAAGCCGCCTTCCCGAGCGGCGAGCGGCTGCCGCAGCGGGTGGACGCGGTGATCGAGACGGTGGGCGCGGCCACCTGGTCACACTCCGTCAAGTCGCTGCGCCCCGGCGGCAGCCTCGTCATCTCGGGCGCCACCAGCGGCTACCACCCCGAGCGCACCGAACTCAACCGGATCTTCTTCCTGGAGCTGAAGGTCGTGGGCTCCACGATGGGCAGCAAGGAGGAGCTGGCGTCGCTGCTCAGCTTCTGCGCGGCCAAGGGCATCCGGCCGGTCATCGACTCGACGCTGCCGCTGGACCGGGCGCGCGAGGGCTTCGAGAAAATGGCCGAGGGCGATCTGTTCGGCAAGATCGTGCTGACGGTCTGAGTCCGACGGTCGGACGGTCGGACGGGTCGCGGCGACGAAGGGGACGGATGGCGGGTGGTGGGCATGGGTGAGACGCGGACGGGTCCGCCGCGGATCCTGCGGGCGGCCGAGCGGACCGCCGCGCCGTGGAGCAACGGCGGCGGGGTGACCCGCGAGGTCGCCGTCCACCCGCCGGGGTCCGGCTGGGACGCCTTCGACTGGCGGGTCAGTCTCGCCGAGGTGACCCGGGACGGGCCCTACTCGCCGCTGTCCGGTGTCCAGCGGATCCTCACCGTCGTCGAAGGCGCCGGCACGGAGCTGACGGTGGACGGCCGTACCCACCTGCTCACCGGCCGCTTCCGCCCCTTCACCCTTCCCGGCGACGCGGTCACCGAGGGCCGACTTCCGGCCGGCCCGATCGTCAACCTCAATGTAATGCTCCGGGACGGGCGTGCGGCGGCGACGGTGGAGATGGTGCGAGGGAGGCGGTCGGTGCCGGCCGTGCCAGGGAACGGACCGGATGTCGGAGGCGGCCTCGTCGGTCTCGTCATCCTCGTTGTCGCGCTGGAGGGCGGCACGCGGCTCGTCGGCGCCGCGGAGCCGGTCCGACTGGAGCGGTTCGACGCGGCCCTGCTCACCGGCGAGGGCGCGGACGGCAGCGGTCCGCATCCGGCCCCGCAGTGGGAACTCCACACGGACGGGGTCGCGGCGCTGATCACGATGGCTCCGGCCGGACAGCTCTGACGCGGCGTCGGCAGCGCTGACGGTTTGGAGACGGGCGCGTGACCCGGTCTCTCCCGGTGCGGTGGCGTGGCCGGTTCGTGTCCCGCCCAGGCCCGCCCCTCACCGGACCGCAGCCCGAACCCTCCCGCCCCGCCGGTACGGCGCTCCCTACGGATAGCCGACCTTCACCGCCCCGATCCCCAGCGTGCTGTGCCGCGGCAGATAACCGGCCTCGAAGACCGCGCCCAGGACGGGCTGGAGCAACTGCGCCAGACGCTCGGCGCGGGAGTGGCCCAGGGCCCGCCAGGGCCCTGCCGCCAGACGGTCCGTCATGCGCTCGATCTCCTCGCGTTCCTTGTGGGCGCGTTCGGTCGCGCTGCCGTCCGGGGCGATCCAGCCGCGGGCGGCCAGGCGGTGCCGGGCGTCGCTCCACTCCTGCGCGCTCCAGCCGCGCCCGGCGAAGCCGGCGCCCGGGGCGGCGCCGATCGCGGCGAACGACACCAGCGCCTCGCACGGATCCAGACCGCAGGTCAGGAGCGCCGCCAGATGGCCGTCGCCGCGGTGCTCGCGCAGGACCGTCGCCGCCTGCCAGAGCACCAGGTGGGGCGAGTCCGACCAGGGCAGATCGCGGTTGGCGGCCGCCAACGGCCGGGCCGCGGTCCCGGCGTTCTCGGCGGCCTGGCGTGCCAGCCGGGCCGCCTCGGTCAGCTGCGCGGTGGTCAGCCGGTCACCTATGAGGGTGGTCAGGGTGCGGTCCACCGCCAGCAGCCGTGCGTCGAGCACCTTGGCCGGTTCTGCGGTGGTCCAGATCCGCGGCACGTACCGGGCGATCATCCGCGGGCTGAAGCTGTAGAACGTCGCGGCCACCAGCTCGGGCCCGGCGGCGCCCAGCGGCGCGGTACGCCAGGCGAAATAGCTCGGCCACCGGGAGGACACGTCGAAGCCGAGGTCCGACGCGACCTGCCGGGCCTCGGGGGCGAAGTAGAGAGCGGCGTGCAGGGGTTCGAGCTGGTGCCACATCCGACGGGCGACCGGCGGGTAATCCGACATCGCTGCTACCTCATGGCCTTCACGATGTGTGCAGACAGGGAGAGTTGACCGTAGACCGGAACGCGGCCGTCGGTGGGCGGAATCGGGTGGCCGAGGGCCCCGGCTCCCGGTCCCGGACGAAGAACCGTGCGAAGAACTGAATTCCCCGATTACGGGCGGTGAATCTCGGACCGCTATGCGTAACTCTGGGTAAGGGAAACCGGGTTGGGGGTTCCGCCTCCGGGGGGCTGCTGCGCGGGAGTGGGGGTGGCTGCCGGGCGCGGGCCCCCGAAAGTCGCGCGAGCGGTGCCCATCGGCGCGCGATCCTGCGCCACCGACGGCTCGGGGGTGCCGTTGTGCGTGCGGGCGTCACCTCGTGAACTCAGCCGGTGCCCCGCTGGCCGAACGCGCCCTGCGCTGAGCGGAGTTGGCCGCCGGTGGTGAGCCGGTAGTGGGCCGGTGATCCGGCCCCGGAGGAGCGGCGCCCGCTCCGGTGACCCGGTGCGGCGTACGAGGTCACGCGCACGCCTTCGGCTCCCTCGTGGCGAAGCGATCCGGGGTGGCCCCGGCCATGCCCCGCGCGCACCCCCGCGACCGTGCGAAGCTTCGCCAGTGGTGGCGGTGCGGACAGTCAACTGCCTGTTGGCGAGGGTGAGTTCGTATCGGTTTCGGCGGGCCGGCCAACGGCCCGGCCGTCGCCCGGAAGCGGTCCAGCAGCCGGTCGAAGTCGCGGGCCGGGTCGCCGCTCGCCGGCTCGCCCGCCCACTCCGGGGCCGGTGGTGCCGCTGCCCGCGTCCGTCTCCTTCGTCGGGCCGGGAGGTCCGGCTGCGCCCCGTCGGCGCTGCCCTGTGCCTGTGCGGACCCGTCCTGCTCGGCGCCACGGGCCGGACCGCGACCGGCCAACTGCCCGGCCGTCGCCGCTTCCTACGGGGTGCCGTCCGGGTCCGTCAGGGACGTGTGCCGCTCCGGGTCGCGCAGCAGGGCGCCGATGTGCGCGGCGGTGGTCGACAGTCGTCGCCGGGACTCCTTGAGCTGCTCCGCCGTGACGCCGTGGTCGCGCGCCGCGTCCCGCAGGTCGTCGCGGAAGCGGTCCAGCAGCCGGTCGAAGTCGCGGGCCGGGTCGTCGCTCGGCGGCTCACCCGCCCACTCCGGGGCCGGTGGCGCCGCTGCCCGCGCCGTCTCCTCCGCCGGGCCGGGAGGTCCGGCCTGCGCCCCGCCGACGCCGCCCTGTGCGGCCCCGTCCTGCTCGGCGCCACGGGCCGGACCGGCACCCGCGGCGAAGCGGCCCACCTCGCGGGAGACCTCGGACAGCGCTTCGCGCACCGCCCCCGACCAGTCGCCGGACCGCACGTGCCCCTGGGTCTGCTCCTGGACGCGCTGGATGACCCGCTGGACCTCCTCGCGGGCGGACGTCTGCGCGTCCTTGGCCTGCTTACGGGCCCGCTGGGCGTCCTGCCGTGCGCGGCGGCTCTCCTCCTTCGCCCGCCGAGCCTGTTCCTTCCACTCGTCCTTCGCGCGCCGGAACTCCTCCTTGGCCTGCCACCAGGACTCCTTGTCGCCGAGCGAGCCGTCGAAGGGGCCCGCGGCGTCCGGGCCCTGCCGCCGCGCGCCACCGGCCTCCGTGCGGGCCTGCTGCGCGGCCTCCCGGATCTCCCGGCGCAGCTCGCTCGCGGAGCCGCTGACGTCCGCCCGGATGTCCGAGGCCAGTGCGGCGACCGACTCGCGGATCTCCAGCTCCAGGTCCGCCAACTCCCCGCTGCGGTCGGCCAGTTCGCGCCGCCCTGCCTCGGTGAGGGAGTAGACCTTGCGGCCGCCCTCGGTGGCGTGCGTGACCAGGCCCTCGGCCTCCAGCTTGGCCAGTCGCGGATAGACCGTGCCGGCGGAGGGGGCGTAGAGCCCCTGGAAGCGCTCCTCCAGGAGGCGGATGACCTCGTAGCCGTGACGCGGGGCCTCGTCCAGCAGCTTGAGGAGGTAGAGACGGAGGCGGCCGTGGGCGAAGACGGGGGGCATGCTCAGAGCACCTTCTTCTCTGCGGGGGTGTCGGCGGGGGCGGCGCCCCGGGGGGTGGAGTCCGGGCGGGCGCCGCCGTCCGAGGCGCCCCTGGCGCCTTCGAAGGACGGGCGGCGCAGCAGCGTCAGTCCGCCCGAGACGGTGGTGACCTTGAGGGTGCCGGTGCCCGCGCCGAGCGCGCCGGTGATCCTCTTGGCGCCCCACTGGCCGCTGACGCGCAGGTCGTCGAAGGCGTTGGCGACCGCGCCACTGGTGGTGTTGGCGTCGACCCTGGCGTCGGCCGGGTCGGGGAGCCGGATGGCGACCTCCCCGGAGACCGTCGTCAGGCGGACGTCCGCGCCCTTGGCGGTGTGGTCCAGGTCGAGCACCATGTCGCCGCTGACCGATTCGGCGTGCACCGCGCCGCCGGCGCCGTCGATGACCGTGAGGTCCCCCGAGACGGAGTGGAACCGCAGGTCGCCGGTGACGGCCTGGGCCTCGACCTTGCCCGAGACGGTGTCGGCCCGTACCGCGCCGGTCAGCCCGACCAGCGTGCTGTCGCCGCTCACACCGCGCAGGTCCGTACGCCCGGAGATGCCGGAGATCACCGCGTGCGCGCCGACGACGCCCACCTCGACGCGGGTGGTGGCCGGCACGGTCACCGAGACCACCGCGCTGCGATGCCACCGCTTGCGTTCGCGGAACGCCAGCAGGCCCTTCCAGGGAAGGTCCTGGTAGGCGAGGGAGAGGGTGCCGTCGTGGCACTCGACGGTGAGCGGCGGGCCGTGCACCTCGCTGATCTCCAGTCGGGCCGGGCTTCCGTCGGAGGTGCCGACGACGTTGACGGTGCCGCCGACAAGGCGGACGTTCAGCGTGCTGATGGGCTCTTCGATCTCCAGCGTGCGCGGTGCGGAGATCGACCACTCGGTCCGGGCTGACATCGCCGGCCTCCCTGGATCGGCGCCACCCCGGACAGGCAGGCAACGCAACATATCGTGTCTTCGAGAACACGATATATCGCGGATTGGAGAAGTCAAGATGGAGCCGGGCGCCACGCCCGGACGGTGCCGGACGGCGCGCCCGCTCATGGCCCCTTCCGGGCGCCCCTACTCGTCCTCCTCGTCGTCCAGCCGGGCCAGCCAGGTGGCCAGCCGCTCCACCGGGACCTCGAAGTCCGGGTTGAGGTCGACGAACGTCCGCAGCTGCTCGGCCACCCACCCGAGGGTGACGTCCTCCTCGCCGCGCCGGTTCTCCAGCTCCTCGATACCTCGGTCAGTGAAATACACGCGCTCTCCACCAGGGGTCATGGGTCATTCCCGGCCAGGATAGGCAGGCTCACGGACCTCTCGCGCCACAGGCACCCGAGGGCTAACCTGATCACCTGTCAACGGTCCTGCGGCGATGCATGGTTGCCGCATGGGGGAGCAGGAGGCCGTGATGCAAGATCGCGCGCAGCGCATCGCACTGCCCGACGGCACGGAGGTCTGGGCCCGGGTCTCCCGGCTGGACGTCGCCGACCCCGACGACCCCGCCGACCCGGACGCCGGGGACTTCGAGGACGTCGGCGCCTGGGACGCGCTCGGCGCCCGGGTCGAAGGGCTCCGCGAGGTGATCGGCGGGGTCGCCGCCAGCGTCCGCCAGGCCACCGAGCGGGTGGCACCGCACGAGACCAGCGTGACCTTCGGCGTGGAGGTGTCGGCCAAGCCCGGCAAGGCGGTCGCGCTGCTCGCGGACGGCGAGGCGAAGGCGAACCTCTCGGTGACCCTCACCTGGCGGCGCGAGGACGGGCCGCCCGCACCGGAGGTGCCCCCTCGGCCGGCCGACGGCCGGGAGCCTGCTGACGCGGGCCGCTGATGGCGACCCCCGCGGGACCGGCCCAGGGGCGCGGTGACCGGGCCACCGCCGCACAGCTCCTCGACCACGCCGGGCGCACCACCGTCGGCTTGCGCGCCGCGCCCGGCGCGGCGGACACCCGGCTGTGGGGGAGCGGTGTGCTGATCGCCCCCGGCTGGGTGCTGACCTGCGCCCATGTGCTCGCCGCGAGCGACGGGCGGCGCCGCGATCTCGGGCCGGACGGCGTCCTCGGAGTCGTCATCGACGGGCGGGTGGCGGCCGCCCGGCCGGCGTACGACCTGAGCAGGCCCGACCCGGCGGCGGGATCGGGCGCCGCCCGCGTGGACCTGGCGCTGTGCCGGCTCCTCGACCCGGAGACCCCACATCACTGCGCCTGGCTCAGCGATCAGCCGGCGACGCTCCTGGAGGACGCGTACATCTTCCGCGGGCACGACCGGCCCGCCGCGCCCGCGGAACGCGTAGTACGCGACATCGGCGAGCCGGGTGCCGTGCGCGCCGCGCGCGCGCCGAGCGGATCGGACGGCCGTCCGGAGGCGGACGGGGCGCGCGCCGCGCGCGCCGCCGCGGTGGACCCCTTCATCGCGGTCCGCTTCGGGGCCCGGGACGCCAGGGGCCTGCAGTTCGGCAGCGACGTCCGGGTCACGCCCGGCGCGTCCGGCGGTCCGCTGCTCGACTGCGACCGCGGCGAAGTGGTGGGCATCGTCAAGGGACGCCATCAGCAGGACCACGTCGGGCTCGCGGTGCCGGTCACGGCGCTGCGCGGCCTGGGGCCCGAGCACCTCGTGGCGGGCGCCCAGGGCCTGGGCCCCGACCCGTACCACGCGTTGATGAGCCTGCACGACCGCTGGCACTGGAGCGGGCAGGACCTCGGCAGGACCGGCGGCCCCACCTGGTTCGACGCGCAGCACGCGATCATGGCGGGGCGCGGCCGGCTGTGGGGCGTGCAGGAGCGGTTGCAGGCGCTCGATCTGCTCGCCCGGCTGCCCGCACCACGTGACCCCCTGGTCGTGGAGGCGGCGGTCGGCGAGGTGCTGGACCGCGGCGATCGCCCCGCGGTCTGGTCACTGCGCACCTGGCGGGACGGCCACGGCGCGCTCTACCAGGGCAGCGACCCGTACACCGAACTGTGTGCCTTTGTGCACTACCTGCGGATCGTGGCCCAGGTGACCGCCGACGAGGCACGCGACGCCCCCGGCGAGGACGCCGCGCAGGTCCGCGAAGAGATCGCGAGGCTGGCGGAGTTCGTGCAGGCCAAGGCCGTGGTGCTGCAGCCGCAGGACCGCCGCAGGATCGGGCCCGTACGGCGCAGGCCACGCTCCGTGCTCGTCGAGTTCGAGCCGCTGTTCTACGACGAGGGCGGCCACGAGCTGTTCAACTGGTCGGTCAGCGAGGGGTACGGCCAGGGGCGCTGGCTGCGCGTCGACGTCCAGGAGTCGGACGGCGGGGTGCCCTTCGCGCAGGCGCGGGCGCAGGTGCTGCGGCGGCTCGGCGCGCGCCTGCTGCGCGCCGACAGCAATGCCGGGCCGGGTGCCCGGGTGCGGCTGGAGGTAGCCGTCCCCGAAGGCCACTGGCACACACCGGCCGATCGCTGGGAGGTCGCGGCCTCCACCCGGCGCACCTCCCGGACGCGGCCGGTCGGCCCGGGGCGCCCGGTGATCCTGCGCGACCAGGGGCGACGCGAGGAGATCGACCCGGCCTGGCTGCGCCGCTGGCACGCCCTCACCGCCGCGCCCGAGCTGCACGCGCTGCGCGTCGCGCCGCACGGGCACCAGGACTCGGGCGCGGCCGACGCGGTCTGGCGGCTGCTGGAGTCGGCGGATGCGGGCGCGCTGCCCGCGCTCTGCCACTCGGTCGCCGACGGGTCCGGACGGGACGCGGTCGGCGCCGCCCTGGATGTCGGCTTCCCCGCCGGGCTCTGGCCGGCCGGCGGCCACGGCGAGCGGTCGTGTGACGCCGAGTGCGAGGAATTCCACCGGGGGGTGCGGGAGTTGCTGCGTGGATCCGGCGGCCCGGCCCGGCTCCCGGAGCTGGTCAGGGAGGTCCGCGCGAAGGCGGCGGAGGAGGGCACCCACTGGGCCCGGGATCTGGTGCTCCTCTACGACGACCCCGAGGACCCGATCCCACGGCTCTTCGCGGACCGGCCGCAGGTCTCACCCCGGTGAGGCGGTACGGGCCGCGCGGCCCCGGAGCGCGGAGACCGACCCGGCGGCTACGGCGCTCGGGGCCCGCCGGAGTTCCGTCCGGTTGGCTGGGCCGGCCGCGCGGAGCGCTGCTGCGCAGAGACCGCCCGCGCGGAGTCCGGCTGTGGAGAGACCGCCCGTGCGCAGACCCCGCGCGCCGCGCCTTCGCGGCGTTCTCCGCGTCAGCTCCTGGGCCACGCCCGGCCGCGCCTGCGCGCGCCGTCGTCCGCGCCCGGCGTGGGCCGGTTCCACTGGCGGGTATCCGGCACGCGCCCGGCGCCCGCCCCTGGGCCCTGCGCCCCGTGTGCGGCAAGTCACGCCCGGACCACGGCACTTGGCGCCCCGACATGCACCGGGGGAGACCGGAAACCACCCCCGTTACCTTCCGTACGAATGGGTACTGTCATAGCGTCGTGGGAGATACTTCGTGGGGGTTCGTGGCGGACGCGGTGGAGACCGGGGCGGAAGCCGACGGCCTCCGGGCGGCCCTCCGCGGCCTTCGCTCCTGCCCGATGCCTGTCCGGCGACGAGGAGTTCCGACGTGAGCGACTGGCTCATCTACCGTGGCGCGGGGGCACCGCACGACGGAATTGAGCACCTTCCGCCACCGCCACCCTGGCGCGATTTCGACGGCGAACCGCTCGTGGCGCCGCCGGCCGCCCTCGACCCCGCCTCCGAGCGCAGGCTCGGCGTGCTGCGCAGGGAGGCCAGCCACCACCGGCCCGGCGAGACCGAGCGCGAACTGGTCAACGCCGCCCTCTACCTGCGCAGGCCGCTGCTGGTGACGGGCGCACCGGGGAGCGGCAAGAGCACCCTCGCGCACTCCGTCGCGTACGAACTCGGGCTCGGCCGGGTGCTCGGCTGGCCGGTCGTCAGCCGCAGCACCCTCCGCGACGGGCTCTACGCCTACGACGCCATCGGCCGCCTCCAGGACCTCCAGATCGCCCGCGCCGCCCCTCAGCACCGGGCAGCCGGACAGGACGCCGCGCCGGAGGCCGGCGCGGACGCCACCGACGAGCCCGGCGGCGGCATCGGACGCTACATCCGCCTCGGCCCGCTCGGCACGGCACTGTTGCCCGCCGCCAAGCCCCGTGTGCTGCTCGTCGACGAGCTGGACAAGAGCGACATCGACCTGCCCAACGATCTCCTCAACGTCCTGGAGGAGGGCGAGTTCCGGATCCCGGAACTGGAGCGGCTGGCCGGTTCCGCCTCCGAGGTGCAGGTGCTCAGCGACGACGGTGCGCGGGTGACGGTGCGCGACGGCCGGGTGCGCTGCCGTGCCTTCCCCTTCATCGTGCTGACCAGCAACGGCGAGCGGGACTTCCCGGCGCCCCTGCTGCGGCGCTGCATCCATCTGCACATCCCCGTCCCGGACAAGGAGCGGCTCGCCGCCATGGTGCGGGCGCACTTCGGTGAGGGCGCGGCCGAGCGCTACGAACCGGTGATCGACCGGTTCCTGGACCGCGAGCCCGGCGATGTGCGCGCGGTCGACCAGCTGTTCAACGCCATCCACCTCACCCAGAAGGCCGGATGGACGGACGAGGACGAGGAGGAGACCCGACGGCGCCTGACGGCCGAGCTCATGCGGCCTCTTGATCGGACGAGGTGAGCGCGGTGCCCCTCGGGGAGCCGTCCCCCGGTCCCCTCGACGAACTCGTCGCCCGGCTGACCGCGGCGGGACTGCCCGCCGATGCCCGGGGGATGGCCGACGCCCTCTGGCTCGCCCAGTGGATCACCCCCGACGCGTCGCGCACGTCCGCATCCGACGCCGCCGGCGGCGATCCGGACGGCCCGGACCGCAGCGATCCGGCCACTTTCTCCATCGGGCCGGCCGGGCCGGCGGACACGGCGGAGGCCGGCAGCGCGGAGCCGTCGGCCTCCGCCGTGTCCGGCGGGCCGGGAGCCCTCCAGGAGCGGGACGCGGAACTGCTGCCGTCCCTGGAGACAGGGGGCACCGGGGACATGGGAGAGACTCCTGCCTCCGGGCAGGCGGGGCGGGTGCCCGACCCGGACCGGCACCGCCTCGGTGAGATCGCCGTTCCGATCGCCTCCGCCTTCCCCGGGCTGCTGCCGCTCCAACGCGCCCTGCGCCCCATCCAGCGCTATCACCCACCGGTCGCCCCGGTCCGCCGGGAGCTGGACGAGCCGGCCACCGCCGAACTGTCCGCCCACGCCGAATTGATCATCCCGGTGCTGCGGGGCGTGCACCGCCGCGAGGCCGGTCTGCGGCTGCTGATGGACGGGTCGTCGTCGATGGCGGTCTGGGAGCAGATGCTGCACGACCTGCGCCAGGTCTGCGAGCGGGTGGGCGCCTTCCGCGACGTCACGGTGCACTACCTCCACCCGCAGGGCGCGGACATCGGCGTCGCCGCGGCCCCCGGCCCCGACCGGCCGCTGCGCCCCGCCGACCAGCTGCACGACCCCACGGGGCACCACCTCACCCTGGTCGTCAGCGACTGCGCCGGCCCGCTCTGGCGGGACGGCCGGATGCAGCGGCTGCTCTACCGCTGGGCCGCCGACGCGCCGCTCGCCGTCGTCCAGCCGTTACCGCAGCGGATGTGGGCCCGCACCCTCCTGCCCGCCGCCGCAGGCACCCTCGTCCGCCGCCAGGGCCCCTACCAGGCCCTCGACTTCCGGCCGGCCAGACGCCGCCGCCGGGCATCGGCACCGCCCGGCCGGTCCACCGAAACCGCCCGCGAACGCGCCATACCGGTGCTCTCCGCGACCCCCTCCGCCCTCGGCGCCTGGGCGCGGCTGGCCGCCGCCGACGCCGGGCTCTCGCTGCGCGGCGCGGCCTCCGTCGTCCGCGCCGACCACGGCGCCGAGCCCGCCGAGCGCGGCCGGGAGCGGCCTACTCGGGCCGAACCGTCGCGCATGGTGCGGGAGTTCGACCAGCTCGCCTCGCCGGCCGCCCGGTTGCTCGCCGTCCATCTGTCGGCCGTCCCCCTGGCCCTGCCCGTCATCCAGCTCGTCCAGCGGGCCATGCTGCCGCACACCGGCCCGGCGGAGCTCGCCGAGGTGCTGCTCAGCGGACTGGTCACCCAACTCCCGCCGGAGGAGCTGCCGTCGGGGCCCGCGGGGGCTACGAGCGGCCCGTGGTACGACTTCCTCCCCGGGGTGCGCGACGAACTGCTCGGCCGGCTCAGCGCGGGTGAGGCCGCGCTGGTCCTCAAGCACTGCTCGCTCTACATCGAGCGCACCTTCGGCCGCAGCGCGCGCAACTTCCCGGCCGTCGCCGTCGCGATGCTCTCCGGCAGCAGCCGGGAGCCGGAGACCGGCCAGCGGGCGGTCCCCGAGCCCTTCGCACGGGTCTCCGAACGGGTCCTGCGCCGCTTCGAGCCGGCGCTGCGCCCGCCCGACCGGCCACCGTACGTCTCCGACGGCCCGGCCGCGGAAGGCGCCGCCCTCCTGGAGCGCTACGAGCAACACCGCGCGGTCCGTGACCTGATCGAGGCGGTGCGCCTGCTGCGCGCGGCGGCCAGGCGACTGCCCCCGGCGGGCACCGACCTCGCCCGCGCCCTGCTGCACGCCTGGGCGAAGTGGCGGCAGCCGGACGCGCTGGACGAGGCCGAACGCGCGGTGCGCGCAGCCGAAGCCGAGGAGCGGCTGGACGACGCCGACGTGGAGGGCGATGAGCCCGGTGAGGCGGCCCGGGGGAGCGCCGGAGGCGACGCCGAGCGGACCCGGGCGCTGATCGTGCTGGGCCGGGTGCGGCACGCCCGCGCGCAGGAGCGCCGCGCCGCCGGCGCCCCGGCCGAGGAGCGCGACGCCCTGGAGGACGCCGCCCGCCATCTGCACGCCGCCTGTGGGCTGATGAGCCTGCTCGACCCCCGTGTCCTGGAGAGCATGGTGTTACGCACCCAGGTACTGCGCCGGCTTGCCGCGCTGCCCACCCCCGCGCGCCCGCCCTCCGCAGGCGCCACCGCGAGCGAGGGCCCGGCTCGTCCCGACGCGCTCACCCCCGCGCCCGACCCCCTCGACGAGGCGGAACGCTCCCTGACCACCCTGCTCGACCAGTGGCCGAGCGGCGAGCAGGTCCCCGGCGAGGTCTACGCCGCGCGCGGCGGGGTCCTGCTCGACCAGGCCCGCCGCGCCGCCGAAGGCCCCACCGCGAGGCCGCAGCCCGCCGACGCGTTGGCCGTCCGCGCCGCGGACGATCTCGACACCGCCACCGTCCTGCTGCGCCGCCGCGGCAGCGCGGCGGACCGGCTGGTCTGCGAGACGCTGCTGGACCTGGCCGCCGCGCGCTCGCTGAGCGGCGGCGCGGGCCTGCCTTCGGTGCTGCCCACCCTCGAACGCGCCCGCGCCATCGCCCATGAGCTGGCGGTGCCGGAGCTGGAGGCCGACAGCCTGCGCCGGATCGCGGCCGCGCAGCGTGCCGCACACACCCGCACCGGCGCCCTGGCCGCGCTGGACGACGCCATCGCCGCCCTGGCGGCCGCGCTCCGCCTGACCACCCCGGATTCCCCCGAGCACAGCTCCCTGCTCGCCGAACGCGGCGCCGCCCTGCTGGTACGGGCCCGTCTGGAGCCCGCCGCCGAGCCCGGCAAGCGGCTCGCCAACGAGGCGGTACACGTGCTGCGTGAGGCCCTGGCCCGGGTCGCGCCGCAGGATCCCGACCTCGCCGGCCACCGTCTGCTGTTCGGCCGCGCCCTGCGGCTGCGCCACGAACGCCAGCCCTCGCTCGCCGATCTGCACGAGGCGGACTGGATCCTGGAACTCGCCGCACGCGGCTCCGACGTCCCGGTCGTGTCCGCCGAGGCGTGGCTGGAAGTGGGCGATGTCCAGCTGCTCCTGGACCGGCGCTTCGACTCCAGGGAACGGCACGACCGCGCCGCTGCCTGCTACCGCCGCGCCGCCGCCGACGCCCGCCGGGCCGGCAGCGCCCTGCTGGCCGCCCGTGCCCACCACCGGCGCGCCGAGGTGCTGGAGGACACCGCCGGCCCGCTGTCCGCGCTGCACGCCTACCGCGAGAGCTGGGAGCAGTGGCAGCGGGCGGGCGAGGACTCCGGCCCGGAAGCCCAGCGCACCCGCGCCCGTATGCGCGCCCTCGAATCCACCGCCTGACCGCCCCCCGAGCACCCGGCCGGCTGCCTGGCCGTCCACCACGGAACGTGTTTTCGTGGACGGGAGTTCGGGAACACCCCGTCCAGCCGGCCCAGAGGAGAGCAGCGTGGCGTCCATTCCCCCCACCGAACCGGCCGCGTCCGGCCCGTCGGCCGAACCGCTGCCGGACTTCCGGGGCGTCGACGTGGCCGTTCTGGCGGCGCGGACGGACCACACGGTCCTCGGCGAGGTCGCGGCCCTGCTGCTGCGCAACTGGCCCTCCGCCCAGGACGCGGTGGCGTACTACGAGGACGGGCCGGGGAAGCTGCTGCGCTGACGGTCGGGAACGTTGGTTTTTGGGCAAACGCCCCACGGAACCGGCCAGTTATCGGGGATATTCGGTTCCCCGTTCGATGGTGGAGTCATGTATCAGACAGCGGGCCGGAGCTGTCGATCCCGGACGCCGACGAGAGCAGGGGGCGGCGCAGTGGGGGGCGAACAGACGAGCCGGGCCACCGCCGTACCCTTCCGGCAGTTCGTCCTGAAGATCCACAGCCGCTGCAACCTCGCCTGCACCTACTGCTACATCTACGCCGGGCCGGACCGCAGTTGGCGCGACCGGCCGCAGCTCGTCCCGGCCGCCACCGTCCGGCAGACCGCGCTGCGCATCGCCGAACACGCCCGCGCCCACCACCTGCGCGACCTGCGCATCGATCTGCACGGCGGCGAGCCGCTGCTCACCGGCCCCGGCCCGCTCCTCGAACAGGCCGCCGCCATCCGCGCCGCGCTGCCCGCCGACTGCGCCGCCGAATTCGGTGTCCAGACCAACGGCACGCTGCTCACCCAGGACACCCTCGACACCCTCGGCGCCGCCGGCTTCCGGCTCGGCCTCAGCCTCGACGGCGGCACCCCCGGCCTCAACCGCCGACGCCTCGACCACGCCGGACGCCCCTCGTGGCCGGCGGTCTCCCGCGCCGTACGCCTGCTCGGTGCCCGCCCCGACGTCTTCGCCGGCATCCTGTGCACCATCGACATCACCGCCGACCCCGCGGAGGTCTACGGCTCGCTGCGCGCGCTCGACCCCCCGATGCTCGACTTCCTCCTGCCGCACGCCAACTGGTCCAGCCCGCCACCGCTCCCGCCGGGTCCCGCGGGCCCCACCCCGTACGGCGACTGGCTCTGCACCGTCTTCGACCTCTGGTGGGACGGCGGCCCCGGCCCGCGGGTGCGGGTGTTCACCGAGATTCTCGGCCTCCTCCTGGGCCGCCCCAGCTCCAGCGAGGCGGTCGGACTCTCCCCGGTCGTCGCCCTGGTGGTCGACACCGACGGCGCCATCGAACAGGTGGACTCGCTCAAATCCACCTACGACGGCGCCGCCGCCACCGGCCTTGACGTCTTCCGCAACACCTTCGACGAGGCACTGGACCACCCCGGGATGGCCGCCCGCCGGCGCGGCCGGGACGGGCTCGGCGCGCAGTGCCGCCGCTGCGCCCTGATGGAGGTGTGCGGCGGTGGCAATTACGCGCACCGCTACCGCGCCGGCGCCGGCGGATTCGGTAACCCGTCCGTGTACTGCGCCGACCTGGAACGCCTGATCCGGCACATCGCCGCCCGCCTCGACGCCACCGTCGCCCTCAACTGACGCACCCACAACATGACCTGACGCACTGTCGTCATATGGGAGGACACTTGGGCTATCGTGCCGAAGAGCCAGGTCGGGTCTTTCGCATCAGCCTCTGCACGCGCGCACCACCGCATCCCAGGGAGACGGTCGCATGGTCGATCAGTCCATCGTTTCTGGTCCCGGCTCCAACGAGCACATCACGATCAGCTACGCGGGATTCAACCGGCCCTGGGCGGCCTGGATCTCGCACCAGCTGGAGCAGCTGGGCCACGGCACCACCCTGCTGCGCTGGGACCCCGCCGCGGACAGCCCGCTCGCCGACGAGCTGGCCGGCCTGCTGGCCGCCGAGGGCCGCCTGCTGATGGTGCTGGACGACTGGTACTTCCGGCTGGGGCCCAAGAGCCCCGAGGAGTGGACCGCCGCTCTCCAGGATGTCGTGCCGCCGCACGCCGACCGCTTCGCGGCCGTGAGCGTGGCCAGCCAGAAGCTGCCCGCCACCGCCGCCATGCTGCGCCCCGCAGACCTGCGCGACCTCGACGCGATCGAGGCCAACCGCCGTGTGCTGCAGCGCCTCGGCGTCACCCCGGCCCGAGGCACCCGCGCCGCGCCGTCCCCCGACGCCCCGCGCTTCCCCAACGACCCGCCCGAGGTCTGGAACATCCCGCGCCGCAACAACCGCTTCACCGGCCGCGACGACGTCCTCGAGGAACTGCACGGCAAGCTCGCCGGCGGCACGGTCGGATCGGGCCTTCCGCTGGAGACCCGTATCGCGCTCTACGGCATCTCCGGCGTCGGCAAGAGCCAGATCGCCGCCGAGTACGCGCACCGCTTCGGCAACGACTACGACGTGGTGTGGTGGATCAGCGCCACCAACCGCGGCGCCGCCCGCGAACAGCTCGCCGAGCTGGCCACCCGCCTGGGCCTGCCGGTGGGCCAGGAGCTGGGCGATCGCATCCGGGCGGTCCACGAAGCGCTGCGGGTCGGCCGCCCCTACCGCCGCTGGCTGCTGATCTTCGACAGCGCCGACGACATGGAGCAGATCGAGGACCTCGTCCCCGACGGCCGCGGCCATGTCCTGATCACCACCCTCACCCGCGACTGGTCGGGCTCCGGCAGCGCCCAGGAGATCGAGGTGCGGCCCTTCACCCGCGTCGAGAGCGTCGCCTACGCCAGGCGGCGCGCCCACCGGCTGACGCCCATGGAAGCCGACCTGCTCTCCGACGCCGTCCAGGACCTGCCGCTGCTGCTCGCCCAGACCGCCGCCTGGCTCGACGCCAACCCGATGTCCCCCAAGGAGTACATCGAGCTGATCCGCCGGGGCGAGCCGAGCCTCGTCGGCATCCGCATCTCCTCCGACTACCCGATGGCCTTCCAGACCAGCTGGGCCATAACTCTCAACACGCTGCGCGAACGCAGCCCCGCGGCCGTCGAACTCCTCAAGCTGTTCGCCTTCTTCACCCCCGACGCCATCCCCGTCCCGATGCTCGCCAAGGCCCGCCGCGGCGACCTCCCCGAACACCTCGCGGACCTCGCCGCCGAGCCGATCAGCTGGAACACCGCGCTGCGCCGGCTGACCGAGTCCACCGCCGTACGGCTCGACTACCAGCTCTCCCAGGACTCCGACCCGGCCGTCGAGACCGCGCAGATGCACCGGCTCTACCACCGGTTCCTGCGCAGCGACATGACCGAGGACGAACGTGACCACATGTCGGCCACGGCCTGCCGGGTGCTGGTCACCGCCGACCCGCAGAACCCCTCGGACACGCGCTGCTGGGAGCGCTACGCCGAGCTCATCCCGCATCTGGAGTGGGCCGGCGTCCTCGACAGCCCCGACCCGGCCGTCCAGCAACTGCTGCTGAACTGCATCGAATACCTCCGGGTCCGCGGCGAGTACCGCATGGGCCTGCGGCTGTGCGAGCAGTTCATCTCCCGCTGGCGCACCCGCATGGAGCCCACCCGCCGCACCATGCTCGTGCTCACCCACCAGCACGCCAACATGCTGCGCCGACTGGGCCGGTACCGCGAGGCCGAGGCGGTCGGCAGCGCCGTCGTCGACCAGCTCGCCGCGGAACGCGACGCCTCCGACGCCGACCTGCTGCGCGCACAGGACGGCCTGGCCGGCACCCTGATGGCGCTCGGCGCGTACGACGAGGCGTACACCCTCTTCGACGCCGTCTGGCGGGCGTACACCGCGCTGCTCGGCCCCGAGGCCCCGCGCACCCTCTCCTCGCGTCACAACCTCGGCTCGGTGTTCGCGCTGCTCGGCAGGTACGAGGAGGCGCTGGTCACGCACCGCGACGTGCTGGCCTTCCGGGAGCGCGAACTGCGCGCCCGCCACCACCTCACGCTCAACGCCGGCACCTCCTACGCCCGGATGCTGCGGCTGCTCGGCCGCTACCGCGACGCCACGTCGAGCCAGGAGCTCAACGCCCGGCTCCACCTCCAGGTGATGGGCGCGCACACCCCGCAGACACTGCGCGCCGAGCACAACCTCGCGCTCTGCCTGCGCCGCTCCGGCGAGGTGGCACGGGCCGACGCGCTGATGGCCGACCTCGTCGACCGCTCCCGCCGGGTGCAGGGGCCGAGGCACCCCGAGACGCTGATGGTCCGCGCCGACTACGCCACCTTCCTCCGCGAACACGGCGACCTCGGGCACGCCCGTGACCTCGCCGAGGAGGTCGCCGAGCGCTATCGGGCCCTCGCCGGCGAACATCACCCCTACACCGTCGGCACCCTGGGCAACACCGGTCTGGTCCGGGGGGAGTTCGGGGACCTCACGGAGGCGCTGGACATCGCCGAACGCGCGCTGAGCGGGATGACCCGCGCCATGGGCCCCGATCATCCGTGGACGCTGGGCTGCGCGCTGAATGCCGCAGCCGCCCGCAACCGGGCCGATGACGAGGAAGGCGCCCTTGAGCTGGGCCGCGACACACTGGAGCGGGCCAAGGTGACGCTCGGCGACACCCACCCGCTGACCCTCTCCGCCAAGTCGGCGCTGGCCGAGGATCTGCGGGCCCTGCGCCGCGGGCAGGAGGCGGCGAAGCTGGAGCAGGAAGCCGTCCAGCAGCTCACCGACACGCTGGGCGCAGAACACCCGCACACCCTGTCCGCCCGGCGCCGCCGGCGCCCGTACTGGGATTTCGAACCGCAGCCCGTATAGCCGGGCGGTGCGAGGGGTCCCCCGGAGGGAGAACCGTGTTGGATCACCATGCCGGCGGCACGCCGGCGACGCCCGCGCCGCGCAGCGAGGAGCTGCCCGACTTCGGACGCCCCGATCTGGCCGCGCTGCGCGGCCGTACCGACCATCCGGTGCTGTCCGACGTGGTCGCCGTCCTGCAGCGGCGGGCAGAGCGCGGCCCCGAAGCGGTCGCCTACTACGACGACGCTCCGGCGGGGCTCACGAGCGGCGACTGACCGGCGACCGACCGGCCCGGCCCACGGAGAGACCGCGACAGCCCGAAGGGCCCGTCCCCCGCAGAAGCGGGGAGCGGGCCCTTCGGTGCGTTCGGTGCCAACGGTGGCGTCGACGCCTACGCGTCGAACACCTCCGCGACCAGCTGTGCCTGCTCCGCCTGGTGGCGCTTGGCGGAGCCGACGGCCGGCGAGGAACCGTGCGGCCGCGAGATGCGGCGCAGGCGCTCGCCGTGCGGGATGTCCGCGCCGACGGCCAGGTCGAGGTGGTCGATCAGGTTGAGGCCGAGGAACGGCCAGGCACCCTGGTTCGCCGGCTCTTCCTGAGCCCACAGGTACTTCTCGGCGTTCGGGAACTTGGCGATCTCCGCCTGCAGTTCCTTGCCGGGCAGCGGGTAGAGCCGCTCGATGCGGATGATCGCGGTGTCGTTCGCGCCGCGCTTCTCGCGCTCCGCCTCGATGTCGTAGTAGACCTTGCCGGAGCAGAAGACGACCTTGCGGACGTCCTCGGCCTTGACCGTGGAGTCGCCGATGACGGGGCGGAAGCCGCCCGTCGTGAACTCTTCCGTCTTCGACGCCGCCGCCTTCAGACGCAGCATCGACTTCGGGGTGAAGACGACCAGCGGCTTGTGGTGCGGGTTGTGGACCTGCCAGCGCAGCAGGTGGAAGTAGTTCGACGGCAGGGTCGGCATGGCGACCGTCATGTTGTTCTGCGCGCAGAGCTGGAGGAAGCGCTCGATCCGGGCCGAGGAGTGGTCCGGGCCCTGGCCCTCGTAGCCGTGCGGCAGCAGCAGGGTGACGCCGGAGGTCTGGCCCCACTTCTGCTCGGCGGAGGAGATGAACTCGTCGACGATCGTCTGGGCGCCGTTGACGAAGTCACCGAACTGCGCCTCCCACATGACCAGCGACTCCGGGCGGGCCAGGGAGTAGCCGTACTCGAAGCCCATCGCCGCGTACTCGCTCAGCAGCGAGTCGTAGACGTTGAAGCGGGCCTGGTCCTCGGAGAGGTAGAGCAGCGGGGTGTAGTCCTCGCCGGTCTCCCGGTCGATCAGCACCGCGTGGCGCTGGCCGAAGGTGCCGCGGCGGGAGTCCTGGCCGGCGAGCCGGACCGGGGTGCCCTCCATCAGCAGCGAGCCGATGGCGAGGGTCTCGCCCATGCCCCAGTCGATGGTGTTGTCCTCGACCTGGGCCGCCCGGCGCTGCAGCTGCGGCAGCAGACGCGGGTGGACGGTGACCCGGTCGGGGATGTTGACCTGCGACTCGGCGATCCGCTTGACGACCTCCTGGGAGATCGCGGTGTCGACGAAGACCGGGAACTCGGCCTGCGGCTGCGGCACCTCGGGGGAGGCCGGAGTCGTGGTCGCGTCGCGGACCTCGGTGAAGACCTTCTCCAGCTGTCCCTGGAAGTCCTGCAGCGCCTGCTCGGCCTCTTCCAGCGTGATGTCGCCGCGACCGATGAGCGACTCGGTGTAGAGCTTGCGCACCGAGCGCTTCTTGTCGATCAGGTCGTACATCAGCGGCTGCGTGAAGGCCGGGTTGTCGGACTCGTTGTGGCCGCGACGGCGGTAGCAGATCAGGTCGATGACGACGTCCTTGTTGAACGCCTGGCGGAACTCGAAGGCGAGGCGCGCGACACGCACCACGGCCTCCGGGTCGTCACCGTTCACGTGGAAGATCGGCGCCTCGATCATGCGGGCCACGTCGGTGGCGTACATGGAGGAGCGGGCCGACTCCGGCGCGGCGGTGAAGCCGACCTGGTTGTTGATGACGATGTGCACCGTGCCGCCGGTGCGGTATCCGCGCAGCTGCGACATGTTCAGCGTCTCGGCGACCACACCCTGGCCGGCGAAGGCCGCGTCACCGTGCAGCTGGACGGGCAGGACGGTGAAGTCCGTGCCGCCCTTGTTGATGATGTCCTGCTTGGCGCGCGAGATGCCCTCGACGATCGGGTCGACGGCCTCCAGGTGCGAGGGGTTCGCGGCCAGCGAGACGGTGATCTGCTCGCCGTCCAGACCGGTGAAGGTGCCCTCGGCGCCCAGGTGGTACTTCACGTCGCCGGAGCCGTGCATCGACTTCGGGTCGAGGTTGCCCTCGAACTCCCGGAAGATCTGTGCGTAGGACTTGCCGACGATGTTGGCGAGGACGTTCAGCCGGCCGCGGTGGGCCATGCCGATGACGACCTCGTCCAGCCGCGACTCGGCCGCGGAGTCGATGACCGCGTCCAGCAGCGGGATGACGGACTCGCCGCCCTCCAGCGAGAAGCGCTTCTGGCCGACGTACTTCGTCTGCAGGAAGGTCTCGAACGCCTCGGCGGAGTTCAGCCGCCGCAGGATGCGCAGCTGCTCCTCGCGCTCGGGCGACTTGTGGCTGCGCTCGACCCGGTCCTGGATCCACTTGCGCTGCTTGGGGTCCTGGATGTGCATGAACTCGATGCCGGTGGTGCGGCAGTACGAGTCGCGCAGCACGCCCAGGATGTCGCGCAGCTTCATCATGGACTTGCCGGAGAAGCCGCCGACCGCGAACTCGCGCTCCAGGTCCCACAGGGTGAGGCCGTGCTCGATGATGTCGAGGTCGGGGTGCTTGCGCTGGTGGTACTCCAGCGGGTCGGTGTCGGCCATGACGTGGCCGCGGACCCGGTAGGAGTGGATCAGGTCGAAGACCCGGGCGGCCTTGGTGACGTCGTCGTCGTGCGAGACGTCGATGTCCCGCAGCCACCGGACCGGCTCGTACGGAATCCGCAGCGACTTGAAGATGTCGTCGAAGAAGTCGTTCTCGCCGAGCAGCAGCTGGCTCATGATGCGCAGGAACTCGCCGGAGGCGGCGCCCTGGATCACGCGGTGGTCGTACGTGCTGGTCATCGTCATGACCTTGGCGACGCCGAGCTTGTTCAGCGTGTCCTGGGACGTGCCCTGGAACTCGGCCGGGTAGTCCATCGCGCCGACGCCGAGGATGAGGCCCTGACCGGGCATCAGGCGGGGCACGGAGTGGACGGTGCCGATGCCGCCCGGGTTCGTCAGCGACGCGGTGACTCCAGTGAAGTCGTCCATCGTCAGCTTGTTGTCGCGGGCCCGGCGGACGATGTCCTCGTAGGCCTGCCAGAACTCGAAGAAGGTCAGCGTCTCGGCCTTCTTGATGGCGGCGACGACGAGCTGGCGGTCGCCGTTGGGCTTCACCAGGTCGATGGCCAGACCGAGGTTGACGTGCTCGGGCTTGACCAGTGTCGGCTTACCGTCCTTCTGCGCGAAGGAGTAGTTCATCGACGGCATGGCCTTGAGGGCCTGCACCATCGCGTACCCGATGAGGTGGGTGAAGGAGACCTTCCCACCGCGGGCGCGCTTGAGGTGGTTGTTGATCACGATGCGGTTGTCGAACAGGAGCTTCACCGGCACCGCGCGGACGGACGTGGCCGTCGGCAGCTCCAGCGAGGCGTTCATGTTCTTCGCCACCGCGGCCGAGGGGCCACGCAGGGTGACCAGCTCCGGTCCGGCCGGCGCCTCCGCGGCGTCATCGGCCCCGGCCTTCGCCTTGGCCGGTGCCGCGGACTTGGCCGGGGCGGCCTGCTTCGCGGGCGCCGGAGCGCTCGCGGCAGGCTTCGCCGGGGCCGGCGCGGGCTTCTGCGGGGCCGCGGCGGGAGCCGCGTTCTCCTGCGCCGGGGAGCCTGCGGGAGCACTCGTAGCGGCAGGTGTGGCAGGTGTGGTGGCCGGGGCGGCCGGAGCGGGGGCAGAGCCCTCCGCCGGCTGGCTCGGCGCCGTGGCACCGCCCGGCTTGTAGTCGGCGAAGAAGTCCCACCAGGCTCGGTCTACCGAGTTCGGGTCCTGGAGGTACTGCTGGTAGATCTCGTCGACGAGCCACTCATTGGGACCGAACGCAGCGGCAGGGTTCTTTCCCTGCCCCTCCTGGTCGGTCGAGATGCTCGAGCTGTTGGGGGACTGTAGCGACACGGCGGCAACCGCCCTCTTCCGCTTCCTAAGGTGGTGGACAGCGGGAATAAAGGCTACGCCTCCCTGCACCTCTGGCGCAGTCCGGGAGGGTCAGTCGTCGCGCACGTCACATTCACCGATGGGTTTCAGGGCATGACTTGGCGGGAAACACACGGAGTTTGCCCGCGTGAGGGTAGAACTCATCGCCGTGGCACCCCTGGGTCGGTGCTCCCACCACCGACCCTACGGCACAGGGCGTCAACTTCGAGCTGACTCCTTGCCCGGGAGGGTGACGCGAATGCGGCATCCACGTGCGGATTCGGCCACACCGATGCGTCCGCCGTGCAGATCCACCGCCCACCGGGCGATGGCCAGGCCCAGCCCCGTGCCGCCGTCGGTCTTCGGACCGGACGGGCCGGGCCCGCCGCGGTTGAACCGCTCGAAGACCCGGTAGCGCTCCGACTCGGGGATCCCGGGGCCCTCGTCCTGCACCTCCAGCACCAGGCTCTCCGGTCCCTCGCCGCGCCGGGCGTGGACGGTGACCCGGCCGTGCCGGGGGCTGTGCTTGATGGCGTTGTCGATGAGATTGGCGACGACCTGGTGCAGCCGTTCGGCGTCGGCGTGCGCGGTCAGCTCGGGCGGCGAGACATCGAGATGCAGATGGACGTCCGTACGGGTGTGGGTGCCGGAGCCTGCCATGCCGGCCAGCCCGGAGAGCGTGGTGGCGCCTCGGCTCATGTTGGCCTCCTTGAGCACCCCGGACAGGTACGGCCAGACCTCGAAGCGCCTGGCGTGCAGCGGCACCACGCCGTTGTCCAGCCGGGAGAGGTCCAGGAGGTGCTCGACCAGCCGGCCGAGCCGCTCGGTCTGCTTCAGCGCCGTCCGCATCGTCTCCGGATCGGGGTCCGAGACGCCGTCGACGACGTTCTCCAGCACCGCGCGCAGCGCCGCGATGGGCGTACGCAGCTCGTGCGAGACGTTGGCGACCAGCTCCTTGCGGTGGGTGTCCACCGCTTGCAGGTCGGCCGCCATCCGGTTGAAGGCGGTGGCGAGGTCGCCGAACTCGTCGCGGCGCTCGGAGCGCACCCGGCGGGTGTAGTCACCCTGCGCCATCGACCGGGTGACGTCCGTCATCTCGCCGAGCGGAGCGGTCAGGCTGTTCGCGACGAACTGGGTGATCAGCAGCGACGCGATGATCGAGAAGATGGTGATCACCCGCAGCTCGGTCGCCGAGTGCGTGGCGACGAACACGAGCAGTGTGGTGATGATCACCGAGACGCTGACCAGCGCGCCGAGCGCGGCCTTGACCGAGCGGTAGGGGTCGAGCGGCCGCAGCCCCTCCCAGATCCGCTCCCACAGGCCGTGAGCGGGCGCGCGCCACCCCCGCCTCATGCGGGCGGGGTCTCCAGGGCATAGCCGACGCCGTGGACCGTGCGGATGCGCTCGGCGCCGATCTTGCGGCGGAGGGCCTTGATGTGGCTGTCGACCGTGCGCGTCCCGGAGGCGTCCGCCCAGTCCCAGACCTCGGCCAGCAGCTGCTCCCGGGAGAGCACCGCCCGCGGGGTGTTCGCCAGGCAGACCAGCAGGTCGAACTCGGTGGGGGTGAGGTGGACGTCGTCCGCGCGCACCCGCACCCGGCGCTGTGCGTGGTCGATCTCCAGCTCGCCCAGCCGCAGGATGCCGCTGCGCGGGGTGTGCGCGGCCAGGGTGGCGCGCTCGACCCGGCGCAGCAGGACGTGCACCCGTGCGGCCAGCTCACGCATGGAGAACGGTTTGGTCATGTAGTCGTCGGCGCCGACGCCGAGGCCGACCAGCATGTCGGTCTCGTCGTCCCGGGCGGTGAGCATCATCACCGGCACCGGGCGCTGGGCCTGCACGCGGCGGCAGACCTCCAGGCCGTCGAAGCCCGGCAGCATCACGTCGAGGACGAGCAGATCGGGCTGCCACGCCTCGGCGGTGTCGACGGCGGCAGGGCCGTCGGTGGCCGTCTGCACCTGGAATCCCTCGGCGCGCAGCCGGGCCGCGATGGCGTCGACGATCGTCGGGTCGTCCTCCACGACCAGCACCCGGCGCTGGGCGCCCGGCGTGGCCGCGGCGGTGCCGCCCTGGGTTGTTTGAATCTGGTCCATCGCCCGCCCCTGCATGTCCCCTGCGTGGTCGCGTATTGCTGGGCAGCAGCGTAAGGGCATGGTGTGACTGTCGGCTACGCGCCCTTGCGGGCGAGGTGGACCACGTCAGGGACGCCTCGGACAACGGGGATCTCTTCCGTACGTACATCCTCGAATCCGGCATTTCGCAGGGCCAGTTCGAACGCCGGGGAGGGTTGCGCGGACCAGACGGCGAGGACGCCGCCGGGGGTCAGCCGGTCGCGGCAGGCGGCGAGTCCGGTGGGGGAGTAGAGGCTGTTGTTGTCGTCCGTGACGGTCCAGTCCGGCCCGTTGTCGATGTCCAGGCACAGCGCGTCGAAGGCTTCCCGGCCCGCTTCGGTGCGGATATATCCGACCAGATCGGTATGCAGGATCTCGGTCCGCGGGTCGGCCAGCGCGTCGGCGGAGACGGCCGACAGCGGTCCCTCGCGATGCCAGTCGATGACGGCACGCTCACGCTCCGCGACCGCGATCCGGCCCCAGCGCGGCTCGGCCGCCGCCCGCGCCAGCGAGAAGCCGACGCCGAGACCGCCGATCAGGACGGCGGGCCGCTGCCGGTCGGCGGGCAGCTCGGCCAGTGCGGCGTCGATCAGCAGCCGCTCGGAGCGGCCGTCGGAGGTGTCCATCAGGAAGCAGCCGTTGGCGATGATCTCGTAGACCGCCGGCGCCTCGGTGGCGCCGGGCTCGGCGGTGCCGCCGCGTTGCCGCAACACGACCTCTCCGTACGGCCCTTCGCGGCGGTCGAGGGTGCGCGGGGCCTCCTGGAGGCCGGCCGTCGAGGGCGGGAAGGAAACGGGAGACATGCCGCCATCTTGGCCAACCGCCGGACCCTGGTCCACCGAGTTCGATGCCAGGACCGCCCCGGAGGCGAGAGATCTCGGGAAGGTTGCCCGGCGTGATGGATCTCACGCTCACAGCTCGCTCATGGGTTGAGCGTGCAGGGTGGTCGCGGACGTATGGAACGGCAGACCGAGAGCGTTCGGCGAGCGGTCGGTCCACGGCGCGGCGCACGCCCTCGGACGGCCGGCGACGGACAGTCGGGGACGGGCGGCCGCGGACTGGCGGGGCGGCAAGGGACAGAAGGGGCACGGGACGGTGAGTGGGGTCGGATCCGTCGACAGCAGGGCGGTCGCGGGCATGCCCGCGGGGACCGACCCGGCCGCGAGCACGCCGGCCGCGAGCACGCCGGCCGGCATCGCGCCTGCCGGCACCGCAGGTTGCGGCACCAGAGGGCCGGGCGCCCTCGCCGGGGTCCCTCGGCAGCGCGGTGGCGGGCGGCGCGTCGCGGCCACCGCAGCGGTGGCGGCTCCGCTTCCGGGGGCGGCGACTCCCGCGGGCGAGGAGCCGGCGGCCACCGGACGGACGGGCGGTCGGTGGCGCGTCCGGCGGCTGCTGCCGACCCCGACCGGCACCCCTTTCACCTTCGGCTACGCGGCTCTCCTGGTGGCGACCTCACTCTTCGCCGAGCACGCCGATCCGTCACTGGTGTCCGAGCTGTTGCGCGGCTCCAGCACGGACGTCGTCCACCTCGCGCGCACCCCGTTGCTGGTGCTCGTCGCCAGCGCCCTGTGGGTCGCCGGCGGCCTCACCTCGGCTCACGCCGTCGGCTTCCTCTTCGTGCTGACGGCGCTGGAGCGGCGGATCGGTGGGCTGCGGGCCGCCGCGGTGTTCTTCGGCGGCCATGTGCTGGCCACCCTCGCCACCGAACTGCCCGTCGGGTTCTCCGTCGCCGTCGGACAGCTGCCGGACAGCTCGCTGCACCGTCTCGACTACGGCATCAGCTTCGGCGTGATGACCTGCACCGGAGCCCTCGCGGGGCTGTTGCCCGCCTGGTGCCGGTGGCCGCTGCTGGCCGGCGTCGGCTATGTGGCCGTCACCGACCTGCTCGCCTACGCCGACCCGCTGACCGACTGGGGGCATCTGCTCTCCCTCGCCCTGGGGGTGGCGAGCCTGCCGCTGCTGCGCCGCTGGCGCGACCGGCGCGCCCTCCCCCCGCTCCTCGGCGACCTGGGTCATCCGGCACTGCGGCGCACCCGGACCTTCCTGGCGCAGGAGTAGGCGCCGCCGAGGCGCCACCTAGCCCAACCAGATCAGCATCCCGTCGCCCTCGTCCGCCGCGGCCCGGAAGAACGGCTGCAGTTCGGCGTAGTGCTCGCCGATGCTGTCCAGCGGCTCGCCGCGCTCCCAGACGATGGCCGGGTAGACCTTCGACGAGGCGAGCTCGGCCGGTGTGACCCCGGCGGTCAGACTCGGGGCGGAAGTCCGTGCCATCTCCTCGGCGGCTGCCCGCACCCGCTCCGGGGTGAGGTAGCGGGGCGGTCCGTAGCCCCAGTCCTCGGCGTCCGGTATCGGCTCCTCGCCGTGCACGATGTCCACGGGGAAGGCCCGGCGGCGGAGCAGGAAACCGAGGGCGTCCCACGCCGTGCCGATGTCCAGGCAGCGGGCCTTCGCCGGCTCCGGCTCGGTGTCCGCCTCCTCGTCCAGGCGCTCACCCACCAGCTCCAGCGCCCACTCGGGATCGCTGACGGCGCGCTGGAGTTCGGCCGCCGTGACACGTGCGTACTGTCCGATCATGCTCATGGTCCGGATGCTAGACGCGGGCACTGACAACCCGCCGCGACGGTCCGGATGCCGACCGCCGCGCGCCGGGATCCGGCCACCGCCGCGCCGCGCGCTCGCCCCGGCCGCTCGCCGTCGCGGGGGCCGCACCACCGCCCGGCTCCTGGGAGAATGGCGGCCTTGCGAGCGCGGCGGTGCGCGGCGCTCACCGGTAGCAGGAGTACATGCCGTGTCCCAGGACCCCACCCAGCCGAACCCTGACGCCACCCGCCTCGGCCTGGTGTCCGACTGCGGCAGTTGCTTCGGGCTGTGCTGCGTCGCCCTGCCGTTCGCCGCCTCCGCGGACTTCGCGGTCGACAAGGACGCCGGGCGGCCCTGCGGCAACCTGCAGAGCGACTTCCGCTGCGGCATCCACGCCGAGCTGCGCGAGCGCGGCTTCTCCGGCTGCACCGTCTTCGACTGCTTCGGCGCCGGCCAGAAGGTCTCGCAGGTCACCTTCGGCGGCAAGGACTGGCGGCAGGCCCCGCGCACCGCACGACCGATGTTCGATGTCTTCCCGGTCATGCGGCAGCTTCACGAACTCCTCCGGTACCTCGCCGAGGCCCTCGCGCGACCGGCTGCCCGCCCGATCCGGGCGGAACTGCGGCGCGCCCTGGAGGAGACCGAAGCTCTCACGTACGGCACTCCCGAAGAATTGGCCGGCCTGGATGTCCCGGCCCACAGGGGCGAGGTCAACGCCCTGCTCCTGCGCACCAGCGAACTGGTGCGGGCCGAGGTGCCGGGCCGCAAGAAGGAGCGGCGGGGGGCGGATCTCATGGGCGCCCGGTTGCGGGGCGCCGACCTGCGGGGCGCCAACCTCCGCGGGGCCTACCTCATCGCCGCCGACCTCACGGGCGCCGATCTGCGGGCGGCGGATCTGATCGGTGCCGATCTGCGGGACGCCGACCTGAGCGGCGCCGACCTCACCGGCAGCCTCTTCCTCACCCAGGCCCAGCTCAACGCTGCCAAGGGCGACGGCCGCACCACGCTCCCGCCGGAACTCGGCCGCCCGGCTCACTGGTAGTCACCGACCGCACCGGGCACGGCACATCTGCCGCCGCCGGCCGGCGACCACTGAAGTCGCCCGGCTCCGTACGGCACCTCTTGCCCCACCGAATTGCCCACGGAATTGCCCACGGAATTGCCCACCGACGCGGCACGGCAGAGACCTCCGCCGTGCCGCTGCCGCATGCGCCCTCCCTTGATCGCTCACAGCGAACACTTCCTGGGGAACATCTCCCGGCGGACCTGCATTGAGTGAGTACAGCTCAACTTGCCTGCCGAAGGGGAGATCATGGCTTCGACGTCCACATCGCTCACCCTGCCCGTGCTGCCCCTCGATGACGAGGTCGTACTGCCCGGCATGGTGGTGCCTCTCGACCTGTCCGACACCGACGTGCGGGCAGCGGTGGAGGCCGCACAGGCCGCCGCCCCGTCGGGTAACAAGCCGCAGGTGCTGCTTGTGCCCCGGCTCGACGGCAGCTACGCCGGGATCGGCACGCTCGGGCGCATCGAGCAGGTCGGGCGGCTCTCCGACGGCGATCCCGGGGCCCTGATCAGGGGCCTGGGCCGGGTGCGGATCGGGTCGGGTACGACCGGTCCTGGGGCCGCCCTGTGGGTGGAGGGCACGACCGTCGAGGAGACGGTGCCCGACCCGCTGCCCGGCGCGGTGGCGGAACTCGTCACCGAATACAAGGCGCTGGCCACCAGCTGGCTGCGCAAGCGCGGCGCCTGGCAGGTCGTCGACCGCGTCCAGCAGATCGAGGACGTGCCGACGCTCGCCGACAACTCCGGCTACTCGCCGTTCCTGACGACGGAACAGAAGGTTCGGCTGCTGGAGACCGCCGACCCGGTGGCCCGTCTGAAGTTCGCCACCGAGGCCCTGCGCGAGCACCTCGCCGAGCAGGACGTCGCCGAGTCGATCGCCAAGGATGTCCAGGAGGGTGTCGACAAGCAGCAGCGGGAGTTCCTGCTGCGCCGTCAGCTGGAGGCGGTCCGCAAGGAACTCGCGGGACTCAACGGCGACCCCGGGGACGAGGGCGACGACTACCGCGCCCGCGTCGAGGCCGCCGAACTGCCCGAGGACGTCCGCAAGGCCGCCCTCAAGGAGGTCGACAAGCTGGAGCGGTCCAGCGACCAGAGCCCCGAGGGCTCCTGGATCCGCACCTGGCTGGACACCGTCCTGGAACTGCCGTGGAACGAGCGGACCGAGGACGCGTACGACATCGCCGGCGCCAAGGAGATCCTGGACGCCGACCACGCGGGCCTGGAGGACGTCAAGGAGCGGATCACCGAGTACCTCGCCGTCCGCAAACGCCGGACCGAACGCGGTCTGGGGCTCGTCGGCGGGCGTCGTGGCGGCGCGGTGCTGGCGCTCGTGGGCCCGCCGGGCGTCGGAAAGACCTCGCTCGGCGAATCCGTCGCACGTGCCATGGGGCGCGAGTTCGTCCGGGTCGCGCTCGGCGGCGTCCGGGACGAGGCGGAGATCCGCGGCCACCGGCGTACCTACGTCGGCGCGCTCCCGGGCCGGATCGTGCGGGCGATCAAGGAGGCCGGGTCGATGAACCCGGTGGTGCTGCTCGACGAGATCGACAAGGTGGGCTCGGACTTCCGGGGCGACCCGGCCGCCGCCCTCCTGGAGGTCCTGGACCCGGCGCAGAACCACACCTTCCGCGATCACTACCTGGAGGTCGAACTGGACCTCAGCGACGTGGTCTTCCTGGCCACGGCCAACGTCCTGGAAGCCATCCCCGAGCCGCTGCTGGACCGGATGGAACTGGTCAGGCTGGACGGGTACACCGAGGACGAGAAGGTCGTCATCGCGCGTGAGCACCTGCTGCCCCGGCAGCTGGAGCGGGCCGGTCTGGAACCGGGCGAGGTCGTCCTGGAGGACGAGGCGCTGCGCAAGCTCGCGGGCGAGTACACCCGTGAGGCGGGCGTACGGAATCTGGAGCGGTCGGTGGCCCGGCTGCTGCGCAAGGTCGCGGCCCAGCACGAACTGGGCGAGCGGAAGCTGCCGTTCACGGTCGGTGCGCAGGAGCTGCGTCCGCTGATCGGGCGCCCGCACCACACCCCGGAGTCGGCGCAGGACCCGGCCGAGCGGCGGACCGCGGTGCCCGGTGTCGTCACCGGACTCGCGGTGACCGGCGCCGGCGGCGATGTGCTGTACGTCGAGGCATCCCTGTCCGACCCGGAGACCGGTGCGTCCGGGCTGCAGTTGACCGGTCAGCTGGGCGACGTGATGAAGGAGTCGGCGCACATCGCGCTGTCGTTCCTGCGCTCACACGGAGCGGAACTGGAGCTTCCGGTCGCCGATCTCAAGGAGCGCGGAGTGCACCTGCACGTCCCGGCCGGCGCCGTCCCCAAGGACGGCCCGAGCGCGGGCGTGACGATGACGACCGCGTTGGCCTCGCTGCTGTCGGGCCGGCAGGTCCGGCCGGACGTCGCGATGACGGGTGAGATCTCGCTGACCGGGCGGGTCCTGCCGATCGGCGGCGTCAAGCAGAAGCTGCTCGCCGCGCACCGGGCCGGGATCACCACCGTGATCATCCCCAAGCGCAACGAGCCGGATCTGGACGAGGTGCCGGCCGAGATCCTGGAAGCCCTCCAGGTCCACCCGGTGGCCGACGTCCGCCAGGTGCTCGAACTGGCGCTGACACCGGCCTCGGCCGGCGCCGCACCGGAGGTTCCGGTCGCGGTGTGACGGGCGTGACCGGGCGAGGGCCCCTTCCGCACCAGGTGTGCGGAAGGGGCCCTGCCGTGTGCCCGGCGGCGCGGACGGCGGAGCGAGGGGCGCGGCTCAGCCGTTGGCGAGTGCCTGGAGCCGGTCCATCGCGCCGTTGAAGCGGTTGTGGTCGCCGACCGTCGGCCCGGTCGAGGTGTACTGCCAGATGGTGTGGAAGCCCCAGCCGCCCGGGAGCTCGCCCACCGAGGAGCCGTAGCGCGGGACCCACAGGGGGTTGATGCTGCCGAATCCCGCGTAGTTGCCGGTGCACTGCTTCCACCAGCTGGTGGAGGTGTAGATGACGGCGTCCCGGCCGGTGCGCGCCTTGTAGGTGGCGAACCAGTCCTTCATCCAGTTGACCAGCCCGGTCGCGCTCAGGCCGTAGCAGGTCGCCCCGTAGGGGTTGTACTCCATGTCGAGTGCGCCGGGCAGCGTCTTGCCGTCCCGGGACCAGCCGCCGCCGTGGTCGACGAAGTAGTTGGCCTGGGCGGCGCCGCTGGAGGTGTCGGGGGTGGCGAAGTGGTAGGCGCCGCGGATCATGCCGATGTTGTAGGAGCCGTTGTACTGCTGCGCGAAGTAGGGGTTGGTGTAGCTGGTGGACTCGGTGGCTTTGACGTAGGCGAAGCGGACGCCGCTGTTCCAGAGTGTCGACCAGGCGACGTTGCCCTGGTGGCCGCTGACGTCCACGCCCTCGACGGACGCGGCGACGGCGGATGGCGGCGGCGTGCCGTCCGAGGCGGTCGATGACCGGCCCTCGTGCGCGGCGATCTGCGAACCGGCCCAGTCCTGGCCCGGGTGGGTGGGTTCGGGGGCGTACTTCGTGGCCGCGGCGCCTGCGGTGCCGGGGAGGCCGAGGAGGAGGGAGAGGATCGCCAGAAGGACCCCGGCCGCGGTCACCAGGGAGCGCGAGCGGCGGTGGGGGGAGCCGGATCTGAGCACGGGCATACGTGCCTCCGAAGATCTCGGTGAGGGACCTGAGGGGGGCGAGCGGGCGGCACGGCGCAGGCGTGCGGGCACGGAAGGTACGGGTGGGGGTGTGCGGTGGAACCATTGACGCTTGGTGTGGCCATGCCAGAAAAAACGATACGCGCGTAGATCGGCGGGGCAAAAGAGGGCTACGGGGCTGCCGTTGGTCTAATCCTGCGAAATACTGGCCGAGCTGCGGGTTCGGCCGCTGCTGAAAGAAACTTTCACGGCCGGGAAACCCGGAAAACGCGGGAAACGCAGAAATCGCAGGAGAAGTGGGAAAGGGCGCTGACGTGCACAACACCGGAGCCGACGAGACGACGGCGGACGGCGCGCCGAATGGTGTGGACCACGAATTTCTGGCCCTGGAACGCGAGTTGGCGGTATTCCTCCGCCGCGCCCGCGCCTCGTCCGGCGAATTGGCGCGCGAGGTCCACCCCGACCTGGAGCCGGCCGCCTACGGCCTGCTCGTCCGGCTCGCCGACGCCGGTGCGCAGCGCGCCACCGACCTGGCCGGCTTCTTCGGCGTCGGCAAGGCCACGATGAGCCGCCAGCTGCACGCCCTGGAGGGACTCGGGCTCGTCGCCCGGGAGCCGGACCCGGCCGACGGCCGGGCGGTCCTGGTGCGGATCACCGACGAGGGACGGGAGCGCTTCACCCGCGTCCGTACCGCCCGCCGCGCCCAGTACGCCCGACGCCTCGCCGCGTGGGACCGCACGGAGGTCGCGGAACTGGCCCGCCTGCTCCACCAGCTCAACGCGGGGCAGGAGGGCGACGACGCCCCCTGAGTGCCGCCCCGGTGATCCCGGGCCGTAGGGCGGGGCGCCGCCGGTGCGCCTCGCCGTTCACGGCACGACGTGGATCACCGCCGCGTCGTCCCGCGCCTTGCCGCGTGGATGGGCGGTGCCCTCCGGGTCCGCCGCCTCCGCCGCACGCACCCGGTCGATGAGGGCCTGCGGGCCCTGTTGTGCCACCAGTTCCACACAGTCGGCCCACGAGCCCTGGTGGAAGACCTCGACCCAGCGGCTCGCGCCGTCACTCAGCGCGGTCAGGGAACGGACCTCGGCGCGCGGGGTGGTGCCGGTGACCGCGAGGGCGGCCACGGCGGGGTCGGCGGCCGCGGTGAAGAAGCCTCCCTCGGCGTTGCGCAGCGCCTCGACGACGCGGCCGTACTCCCGGCCCGCGGCGGCGCGTTCGACGGAGCCGCGGGGCAGGGCCCGTACGGCGTCCCGCTGCGCCCGGACCCACGGCGGCAGTTCGTCCAGACGGCGGTCCAGTACCGGTTGCACCGATCCGTCCGTCCGCTCCAACAAGAGGGCGGAATCGGACAGTACGAGGTGTTCGACGGTGTCCTGCGACCAGCGCACGGCGACCACGGTTGCCTGCGGCGTGCGGACGTGAGAAAGGTCACAGCTGTCCTGGTGAATTGCCGCCGTACGGGAGATGGCCGCGGACAGTGCCTCAGGGAGCGTCATATCCGGGTGCGAACCCGACAGTTCGAGCATTGCGCCCCCGAGGTGCGCGGTGAACCACGAGACCGGGTGCACGCAGCCGTAGTCCCCCTCCGGTGGTGTCACGCCGTCCAGAAGGACCAGGGCTCCGCCCTGGCCGGAGGCCGGGAGAGCGACGGACGCGTAGTCCTCGTTTGGGTGTTGGGGGTCACCGGGGTCGGTGGCGAGTGCGCTGTGCATGCCGGCAAGTCTGCCGGAGGCCGCCGTTTCGTTCCGGTGATCGGGTCACTCCGGGGCTGTTGGCGTACGGCCAGGTCAGCGGTGTACGGAAAGCCCGGGCCGAGGGCGCCCGGCCGCTGCGGGCGCGCATCCTGCCAGGACCACGACCGTTCTCCAAACCCGTCCGGGGGCGGGTCGGGGTGGCGGCCCGAGCAGTCGGTGCACGGAAGTTGATGGCCAAACTCTGATTGATGTTCACTCCTTCAGGTGGCCGGGCATGTGATGCCGAGCCACTGCGCGGCGCCGGTGGAATGGTCGCTCCCGGATCACGGGGTGGGGCCAGGACGTTCGTCGCGACGCGCAGAGCCGGGCTGTTCCCCTTCGCGGAAGTGTGCGCTGCTGCGGTCTTCGCGCAGGTCCGCCCCGCGAGCGGAGAGCGAGCCGGGTCCGCGACGCCACACGGCGTGGGCAGGCGAGACAGGATTGCGAGCAGCGGTGCGGAAGATGCGGCTTCGGGGCGGCGCAGGGAAGCCGGGAACACCGGCCGGTTCGGTCTCCCGACCGGCCAAGGGCCCGGGTACGACGGGCGACGAGGACCGTACGGGACGGCGTCCCGCGCGGGTACGCAACCGACTCGTCGGGGCGGTGGCCGTCGTCGCCGTCGCCGTCCTGGGAGCTGGCGCGCCCGCCATCGCCACGGCCGCCGACAACGCGCAGCAGAGCCAGCAGCTCGTCGACCTCGCCGAGTTGGACGCGCACGCCCTCTCCCTCGCGCACTCCCTCGCCGACGAGCGCGACACCATGACCGCCTTCGTCGCCGCCGGGCGCAGTGCCCGCGGGGGTGCGGAAGCCGCCCAGCCGCAGCGCGCCCGCGTGGACCGGCAGATCCGCGAACTGCGGAGCGAGGCCCACGGCGCCGCCGGGGAGACCGCGGTGTACAAGGCCGCCGACAAGCTCCTCATCGCCCTGCCGCAGACCCGCGGCCAGGCGTTGCGCGGCCCCGGCACGGCCGAGCAGACCTTCGAGGCGTACACCCGGGCCGTCCAGGCGCTCGGCGCCATCAGCGACGACATCGCCCGTGGCCTGCCGGCCCGCGCCGACGCCGCGGACGCCGACACCCGCGCGCTGCCCGCCCTCGGCCGCGCCGTCGACCAGGCCGCGGGCACCCGCGGGCTGCTGCTGTCCGCACTCAACGCCGGTGGCCCGCAGCCCGGCCTGACCGCCGCTGCGCAGCTCGCGCACCTGCGTGGACAGGGCGCGCTGGAGGACTTCGCCCAGTCGGCGAGCGAGGGCGCCCGGGACCGCTACGACCGCACCGTCAACGGCACGGACGTCGCCACCGCCGAGCGCTATCTGGCCCGGCTGACCGACCAGCCCCGGCTGAGCGGCACCGATCTGCGCCTCAACCGGGAGCGGGTGCGCGCCACCCTCACCTCCCGGGTGGGGCTGATGCGCGGCGTCGAGTCCGCCATGGCCACCGCCGAGATCCAGCGGCTCGGCGCGCTGCGCGACGACGATGTGACGGCGCTGGAGATCCGCATCGGCCTGGAGGGCCTCTGCCTGCTGCTCGCCGTCGGCGCGGGCATTTCCGGTGCCCGCTCCATGACCCGGCCGCTGGCCGTCCTGCGGCTCGGTGCCCAGCGCGTGGCCGCCGATCCCGGCGCCGAGGAGCCCATCACCTTCACCGGCCGCGACGACGAGTTCGCCGCCGCCGTCCGCTCCGTCAACGCGCTGCACGCCCAGGTCGGCGAGCTCGCCCAACGGACGGCCGAGCTGGAGGGCGAGCGCAAGCGGCTGGTCAGCGGCCGGCAGCGGATGGTCGCCGAGCGCGAGGTGCTCCAGGACCAGGCGATCGAGTTCAAGCAGGAGGTCGCCGAACTCACCGAGCGGCTGGCCGCACTGCGCGCCGGTGTGCACGGCCGGTTCGTCAACCTCTCGCTGCGCACCCTGGGCCTGGTGGAACGCCAGCTCGGCGTCATCGAGGGGCTGGAGGAGAGCGAGCAGGACCCGGAGCGGCTGGAGACCCTGTTCAAGCTGGACCACTTCGCCGCGCGGATGCGTCGTAACAGCGAGAACCTCCTGGTGCTCGCCGGCTCCGAACACGGCACCGGCCACGCCGGCCCGGTGCCCCTGCTGGACGTGCTGCGCGCCTCGGTCAGCGAGATCGAGCGGTACGAGCGGGTGCGCATCCAGTCGCTGCCGCCGCACTCGCAGGTCGCCGGGTTCGCCGCGGACGACATCAGCCACCTCGTCGCCGAACTCCTGGAGAACGCCACCGCGTTCTCGCCGCCGGACGCGCATGTCGAGCTGTCCGGCTGGCTGCTGGAGAGCGGCGAGATCATGCTCTCCGTCCAGGACGAGGGCATAGGGATGACCGGGGACCGGCTGGCCGAGCTCAACGACCGGCTCTCGGACGCCGAGGCCGCCTCGTCCTCCGAGACCATCGACGAGGCGCTGGGCCTCGGGCTGTACGTCGTGGTGCGGCTGGCCGCCCGGCACGGCGTCCGGGTCCAGCTGCGCGACAGCAAGCAGGGCGGCGTGACCGCCGTCGTGGTGCTGCCCGGCTCGATACTGCCCACCCGTCCGGACCCGTCCGGCATCCCGTCGGTGGCCGCGCACGACGCCCCGTACTCGCAGAGCCTGCCCGGCTCGGTCGCCGAGGCGAACTCCAACACCCTCCAGACGCGGGCCCCGCGCAGCATGCCGCCCGCGGCCGAGCCGGCTCCGGCGCCCGACAGGGAAGCCGCCGCGCCGACCGGGCAGGCGACCGGGCAGACCGCCGAGCAGGCCGACCGGGCCGACGAGTCGATCTCCGCGGCGGCCGGCCCCGTCGCCGATGCCCCCGCCGGGCCGGCCCCCCTCTCCGACCCGTTCGTCGCCGCCGCGGAGCGCGCGATCGACGCGGCCGGATTCGGCGGCCCGGCCGAATCGGCGCCCCCCGCACAGCCGTCCGGCCCCACCACGGGCACCGGGCCCGACCCGAGCCCGTACGGCCCGCAGTCCTCCGGCCCGTACGCCACCGGCGGCGGCGAGCACGCACGGCCCGACGACGCGGCAGGCCCGGCCACCGACGCGGTGGCGCCGCCGGCGCCCGACGCGGTTGCCCCGCCGGTGCCCGGCTCGGGACGGCCCGTCGCGCCCGCCTCAGCGGTCGCGCCCGCCGATCCGTACGCCTTCGGCCAGGACGAGCACACCCGGCCCGCCGCCGACGTCGCGCCCACGGACGCCGCAGGGGCAGCCGTGCCGGACCCGTCGCAGGAGCACACGCAGGACCACACACAGGACGACGCGGCGGACGACGCACCCCTCGGGGCGCGCCGGACGACCGTCACCGGGCTGCCCAAGCGCACGCCCAAGATCGTGTCGCAGCAGGCGCCCGCCGGGCCGCGCAAGAGCGGCGGGGTCAACGCCGAGGCGCTGCGGCGCCGGCTCGGCGGCTTCCAGCAGGGCGCACGCGAGGGGCGGCGTGAGGTCGAGGCCGAGATCTCGGACGCCACGCCGGAGCGGACCATCCCACAGACGGACACCGACGGAGCGGGGGCCCCGGGAGAGAGCGACATTGTCGAGGAGGCACGCGATTGAACGCGCAAGCGCCCAGCGCGCAGGGACGCGGATTGAGCAGTCAGGCGAGGAACCTGCACTGGCTGCTGACCAACCTGGTCGACGAGGTGCCGGGCATCCGCTCGGTGGCGGTGGTCTCCTCCGACGGGCTGATGCTGCTCTCCTCCGATCCGGTCCGGGCGGACGAGACGGCGCAGCCCGGTGAGAGCGACGGGCCCAAGGGGTCCAGTGCCGATCTCGCCACCATCGTCTCCGGGCTCGGCAGTCTGACGCTCGGTGCCGCCAAGCTGATGGACGGCGGCGGCGTCAAGCAGACGATGGTCACGATGGACGAGGGCAGCCTCTTCGTCATGTCGATCAGTGACGGCTCGCTGCTCGGTGTGCACGCCACCCCGGACTGCGACATGAGCGTCATCGCCTACCACATGGCGCTCTTCGTCGGCCGGGCCGGCCATGTCCTCACCCCCGAACTCCGCACCGAACTGCGCAAGTCGATGGAGAACGTCCAGTGAGCGAACGTAGTGAGCGAACCATCGAGAAGTGCGCGCCGAGCGAGTGCGAGGCCGGGCGAAGCGAGGTTTCTGCATGAGTACCAACCCCAAACTCCCCATACGCGGCGGGGACCGGAAACCCTCGCGCGTGCGGCCGTACTCGATCACCGGCGGCCGGACGCGCTTCGGGCACGTGCTGCTCGTCGAGACGTTCGTGGCCGCGCTGGAGGCCCCCGAGGAGCGTCGCGAGCTGACGTCGGGCGGCTGGGGCGACCGGGTGATGCCGGAGATGCGCGCGATCGTCGAGCTGTGCCGCCGCATGCGCTCCGTCGCGGAGATCTCCGCGCTGCTCAAGATGCCGCTGGGCGTGGTCCGCGTCCTCCTCAGCGACCTCGCCGACCAGGGAAAGATTCGCGTCTACGGCACCGGACACGGCACCGGCCGGCCGAACCGCGCGCTGCTCGAAAGGGTGCTGAGTGGACTTCACAGGCTCTGACACGATAGCTGCCGGGCCGACGGCGTCCGCCGGTCGCGCGGGCGAGGACGGCGCGGTGGCCGTGGCCACCGACGAGGGTCTGCAGAGCTGGCAGACGGACGCGTCGCGGGCGCCGGTCGCCACCAAGATCGTGGTGGCGGGCGGTTTCGGCGTCGGCAAGACCACGTTCGTCGGATCGGTCTCGGAGATCACCCCCCTTAAGACCGAGGCGGTGATGACGCAGGCCAGTGCAGATACGGACGATCTGACGGCCACCCCGGAGAAGACCACGACCACGGTCGCGATGGACTTCGGGCGGATCACCCTCGACCAGGACCTGGTGCTCTACCTGTTCGGCACGCCCGGCCAGCAGCGCTTCTGGTTCATGTGGGACGACCTGGTGCGCGGCGCGATCGGCGCGATCGTGATGGCCGACACCCGGCGGCTGGAGGACTGCTTCCCCGCTCTGGACTACTTCGAGAGCTGCGGGCTGCCGTACGTCGTCGCGGTCAACCACTTCGAGGGGACCGCCGCGTACGCCGTGGACGACGTCCGCGACGCGCTGACCGTGCCCCCGCACGTGCCCGTCGTGATCATGGACGCCCGTCAGCGGGTCACCGTGATCGAGTCGTTGCTGGCACTGGTCGCCCACGCCTTGCAGACCGCACCCGAATAGCGGACCAGGCCACCCGTCCGCACAGGCCACCGCCTGCACGGACCTGCCGGGCTCCGCCGCCCCGTGGGCCCACCCCGCCCCACCCCCCGAACAGCCGCAGTAACAGAGAAGAGCCGCCATGCGGAAGATACTCATCGTCGGAGCCGGCCAGTCCGGTCTCCAACTCGCCCTCGGCCTCCAGTCACAGGGCTACGAGGTCACCCTCATGTCCAACCGCACCGCCGACGAGATCCGCTCCGGCCGGGTCATGTCGACGCAGTGCATGTTCGACACCGCCCTCCAGCACGAGCGCGACCTCCAGATCAACTTCTGGGAGAGCCAGGCCCCGCGCATCGAGGGCCTGGGCGTCTCGGTCGCCGCGCCCGGCAGCCATGCCGAGCCCGGGGGCTCCCAGCGCGCCATCGACTGGGTCGGCAAGCTCGACGGCTACGCCCAGTCCGTCGACCAGCGCGTGAAGATGGCCGGCTGGATGGAGACCTTCGCGCAGCGCGGCGGTCAGCTCGTCATCCACGGCGCCGCGGTCTCCGACCTGGACTTCTTCGCGAGCCGCTACGACCTGACGCTGGTCTCGGCCGGCAAGGGCGAGCTGGTGTCCATGTTCGGCCGGGACGCCGCCCGCTCCCCCTACGACGCCCCGCAGCGCGCCCTCGCTGTCGCCTACGTCCACGGCATGGGCCCGCGCCCTGAGCACCCCGAGTTCGACGCGGTGCGCTGCAACCTCGTCCCCGGGGTCGGCGAACTCTTCGTCATGCCGACGCTGACCACCTCCGGCCGTGCCGACATCCTCTTCTGGGAGGGCATCCCCGGCGGCCCGCTGGACGCCTTCCAGGACATCAAGGACCCCGGCGAGCACCTCGCCAAGACGCTTGAGCTGATGGAACAGTTCGTGCCCTGGGAGTACGCCCGCTCCACCAAGGTCGAGCTGACCGACGCCAACGGCACGCTGGCCGGCCGCTACGCCCCGACCGTGCGCAACCCCATCGGCCGGCTGCCCTCCGGCGGCCTGGTCCTCGGCGTCGCCGACGTCGTCGTCGCCAACGACCCGATCACCGGCCAGGGCTCCAACTCGGCCTCCAAGTGCGCCGCGGCCTACCTCTCCGCCATCGTCGAGCGAGGCGACCAGCCGTTCGACGAGGCGTGGATGCAGGGCGCCTTCGACCGGTACTGGAACACCGCCCAGCACGTCACGAAGTGGACCAACGCGATGCTGGGGCCGCCGCCGGAGCACGTGCTCAACGTCATCGGCGCGGCCGGTCAGCTGCAGCCGGTCGCCGACCGGTTCGCGAACGGCTTCAACGACCCGTCCGACTTCGAGAACTTCTTCTACGACCCGGACAAGGCGAACGCCTACCTCGCGTCGCTCACCTCCTGAGCGACGGCCCGTCACGCGGCGGCCGGCCGGCGGAGCCCTCACGGGGAACCGCCGGCCGGCCGCGTTGCAGGCGTCGCGGGCCCGCACAGATCGGGGAGACCGGGCCTAGAGCGGCGCCCCGAAGCCGGGGTCGTCGGGGGCGTCCGGCGGGACCGGGTCCGCGTCGAACGGCGGTTGCGGCTCCACATCGAAGAACAGCGGACGGTCCGGGGCCTCCCCGGGGTCCTGGGGCACCCGCGGTGGGCTCTGCCACGTCGGCGCCGCGCCATCGTCCGGTCGTACGGCGCCCAGCGGCGGGTGAGCGGCGAGCGAGGAGATCCTGACGTCCGCGCCCGGCCGGGGCAGTTCGAGGACCTTGCCGTGGCCGAGGTATCTCGCCGCACGCGTTCCGTCGGGGGAGTACAGCACCAGATCCCCGGGGCGCAGCCGGTCCAGTGGCACCTGCGGCAGCCGGTCCCACCGCTCCGGTCCTGCGTGCGGCGCGGGCTGTCCGGCGTATTGCGGCGCCTCGGGGGGAGGCCCCGGTGTGTCGGACGGTTGCGGACTGCTGGGCGCGCCGTGCACGGGCGGCTCGACGGCACGTTCGAGGCCGTGGGGGAGCGCGGGGCCGCCGACGGGCGACGGGGAGTCCGAGGCACCGCCCTTGCCGTCCGCCATCAGCGCGTTCGGTGTGCTGCCCGGGTTCTCGTCCTCCAGGCGGCTCAGTGCGGTCAGTTGGTCCTCGGTGAGCGAGGCGAGCAGCTCCTCGACCTCCGTGAGCTTCTCGCGGACGGCGGCGCGCTGCTTCAGACGTCGAGCGGTCAGCTTCTGCTGCTTCCTGAGCGCGCTGCGGGCCTTCGCGGCCAGGGCGTCGGCCTTCTTCTCGCCGGCGGTCAGCCGGGCGATGGTCGCGGCCTGCCCGCCGGCCATCTCCTTGAGGAAGTGGCTGCGCTCCATGGCCTGCTCCGGGTCCTTGGAGAGCAGGATGCGCAGGTACGACGAGAGTCCCGTCTCGGGCGAACCCTGGTATTGCAGCCGGGCCAGCCGCCCGGTGTCGGCCCGGCCGTCGGTCAGCTGCGTACGGGCCTTCGCGAGCCGGGCGTTGAGGACGGTGGCCTTCTTCCGGGCCTTCCTGAGGTCCACCTGCGTCGCGTGGTACGCCTCGGTGGCCTTCTCGGCCCCACGGTAGAGGGACCGCAGCTTGCGCAGGAGGGCGCCGGTGCCGAGACCGGCGGACGAGGAGGCGGTGTCCGTGCCGTCGGCGCCGGCGGGCCCGTCGGCTTCCGGGCCACCGGAGTCGGCGCCTTCGGTGAGCCGGCCGAGCCCGCCCTCGCCGGTGTCCGGCGAGCCGCCGGACGCCCCGCCGTCCGAGGAAGCGCCGGGCGAGGAAGCGCCGGGTGGGGCTTCGCCACCGGGGTCGGCGAGGACCTGGGGCGAGGGCAGGGTCAGGGCGGCGGCGCCGACGAGTGCCAGCGTGCAGGCCGATCGCAGAAGCCGTCCGGACATCGCTCCACCTCTCCCACCCGCGGCGGCCGGGGCCCGCGTCCGCCCGGCCGCTCCACTGACCGTCCGTAGGCTTCGGATGGTGGCACGCACGCTGGTGGTTTCCGGTGAATAAGGCTGATTTACGGCATTTCTGTCACTCGATCAGCTACCGAAATAGGCGTCGAAGTTCTTCTGGAACTCCCAGCCGTTGTAGCGGTCCCAGTTGACCGACCAGGTCATCAGGCCGCCCAGATCGGGGTGGGTGCCGTGCGGCCGGTAGCTGCCGCAGTCGGTGTTCTTCGTCAGGCAGTTGAGCGTCCTGGTGACCTCGCCCGTCGGGACGTGGCCGTTGCCGGCCTGGGGAGAGGCCGGCAGGCCGATGGCGACCTGGGACGGCTTGAGCGGCGGGAAGACGTTGTCCTGGTTGCCGGCGACCGGGAAGCCGGTCAGCAGCATGTCCGTCATCGCGACGGGGAAGTCCGCGCCGCCCATGGTGTGGTACTGCCCGTCGAGGCCCATGATCGGGCCCGAGTTGTAGTTCTGGACGTGCAGCAGGGTGAGGTCGTCACGCAGCGCGTGGAGGACGGGGAGGTAGGCGCCGGCCCGCGGGTCCTGGCCGCCGAAGGGTCCCGAGCCGTAGAACTGGTAGCCGAGCTGGACGAAGAACGTCTCCGGCGCCATGGTCAGGGTGAACGTCTCGCCGTAGCGGGCCTTCAGGCTGCGCACCGCGGAGATGAGGTGGACGACGGCCGGGGTGGTGGGGTTCTTGAAGTCGGTGTCGCCGTCGTCCAGGGCGAGGGAGTGGCCCTCGAAGTCGATGTCCAGGCCGTCGAGTCCGTAGCGGTCGATGATCGCGCTCACCGAGGTCACGAAGGTTTCCCGGGCCGCGGCGGTGTTGAGCTGCACCTGGCCGTTCTGGCCGCCGATGGAGATCAGCACCTTCTTGCCGGCCGCCTGCTTGGCCTTGATCGCGGCCTTGAACTCCTCCTCGCTCTCGACTCCCGGGCACTCGCTCTGCGGGCAGAGCGAGAAGCGGATGTCACCCGAGGTGATCGAGGTCGGTTCGCCGAAGGCCAGGTCGATGACGTCCCAGCTGTCGGGGACGTCGGCGAGCCGGGTGTAGCCGGAGCCGTTGGCGAAGCTCGCGTGGAGGTAGCCGACGAGTGCGTGCGGCGGGAGGCCCGCGGTGCGGCTCTCCGGGGCCGTGGGGGCGGTGGCGGCGTGGGCGGTGTTCGCCTGGGCGGCGCCGCCGAGGAGGAGCGCGGCGGTGACGGCGGCGAGCGCGGCCGGTAACAGCCGGGAGCGCCGGTGGAGGCCGAGCGGGGTGCGGGCTGCGGGCGTGGGGCGGGGGGAACGCAGACGCATGGGGGCTCTCCTTCGGTCGACGGCGCCATGGCGGGGCGCGTGGGTCGAGAGGAGGGGGCCGCCCTGCGGGGTGGGGCCGGCCAGGGAGGCGCGGGGCGGCTCCCCTGGACAGGCAGCAAACAGGACTAGACCACCACTGTCAATGGTCCGTACCAGACTCGCGGGGTGGCGCGGCACGCCGCACCGGTGCCCCTCAACCAGGCTTCTTCCAGGGCCAGTTGGGGCCGTTCGACGGATCACCTTCCGGGTCGTACTCATACGTCCAGCCGTTCGGCAGCCCCAGCCGGCCCACCCGCCCGGGGGCCCGCCGGTAGACGTGCACGACCGGGGGTTCCCCTTCGTCCTGCGGCACCGGGACGCGGTAGATCTTCGGTGGCCGGCCGGTCGCGCCGAGGAGGACCGGCAGGACCCGGCCGTCGAGGGGGCCGCCGACGAAGGGGGTGTTCTCGCTTCTCACTCCCTCAGTGTCACACCATGGGTCGCCGCGGGGCCTCGGGTACCGGCGTATGCCTGATGCCGAGCATGCCGCCGCAGGTCACACCAGGTGCGCGGCGTCGCTCACGACGGGGAGGATGCGGCGGGCCAGATCGCCGACCGGGCCCTCCGCGGTCTCCAGGGCCAGCGCCGTCCGGGTCAGTCGCGCGGTCTGCTCGTCGCGGGCCGCGGTCGCGGTGAGCAGCGCGATGAAGTGGTCGACCAGCCAGTCGCGCAGTTCGTCGAGGGCGGGCTGCTTGTCCTCGTCGAGCCAGATCAGCGAGGCGGCCTCGACGGCGGTGATCCACATGCGGACCGTCATCCGCAGCCGCAGTCCCGGGTTCGGCTCTCCCAGATGCCGCAGGATCTGATCGGCCGCGGCGCGTCGCACCTCGTCCACGATCGCGGACGTACGGGAGGTCTCCACGACACTGCCGCCCTGGAGCAGGGCGCTGAACCCCGCGTCGTGCTCGTCGACGAACGCGAGATAGCGGTCCAGGGCGCGGGAGAGCCGCTGGGTGAGCGGGCCGGTCTCCGCCTCTGCGAAGCAGCGTTCGAGGATGTCGGCGGCGCTGCGCAGGGCCGCTTCGTACAACTGCTGCTTGCCGCCGGGGAAGTAGCGGTAGACGAGCGGGCGGGAGACCTCGGCGGCGGTCGCGACATCGTCCAGCGAGACGTCCTCGGGTGCCCGCTGGGCGAACAGGCCCAGTGCGGCGGTGAGCAGTTGGCTGCGGCGCTGCTCGACGCTCAGCCTGCGGTAGGCGGGTCGTGGTACTGCTGGGGCGGTGCCGCTGCCGTTCATGCACAGCAGCGTAACTGCCCCCGATTCGGCGTCGCACAGGTGCTCGCACGGCGCGGCGCGCACCCGTGCCCGGACCGCCCGCTCCGGGCCCACGGCCGACGGGGGTGCGGCCGGCCGGGGTGCCGGGGCGGGACCGGTCAGGCCAGCAGGCCCGAGCTCTTCCACAACCTGCGTCCCACGCCCCGTAGTACGCCGATCTCGTCGAGGAAGTCGGTCAGCCGCAGGGCGCCGGTCTGCATGACCTCCCGGCGGTGCCCGCTGGCCTTGACCTGGGCAAGCGCCTCACGCTTGTCCAGTCCGACGTTGGTGTAGACGTCCGGATTGACGAAGGCGAGGGAGAAGACCCGGGCGGCCTCGCCGGAGCTGACGCGGGTCAACTCCTGCTCCCAGCGCGGCGCGGTGACCATCTGGCGGCGCAGCTCCTCGCGGGCGTAGCGGACGTGCCGGGCCTCCTCGACGACGTGGATGCGGGTCACGCCGCGCACGATGGTCTGTACCCGCTCGTCCGGAAAGGTCAGCCGCTGCATCCAGTCGAGGATCTCCTCGCCGAGCAGGGTGCAGGCGAACGAACCGGGGGTGGTCGAGACGGTCTTGAGGATCCGGGCCAGATTGTGGTTGAGGCGGGAGACCGGGTACGCCGGTGCGCCGCCCTTGTGGATCATGCGGGCGAACATCTTGGAGTGCCGGCACTCATCGGCGATCTCGGTGAGTGCGTAGCGGACGTGGGCGCTGGTGACCGGCTTGTCGTAGATGTGGCGCACCAGGAGCTGCATCAGGATGATCTCGAACCAGATGCCCAGCGAGGCGAGTGAGGCGGCCTCGTGCCGGGAGAGGTCGCGCTGCTGCTCCGGCGACATCTTCTTCCACAGCGGGGTGTCGTAGAGCGAGACCAGCTCCGGCGGCCAGAACCACTTGCCGTCTTCGAGGGGCGCGTCCCAGTCGAGCTCGGTGTCGGGGTCGAAGGAGTGCTTGGCGGAGGAGTCGAGCAGTCGCTCGGCCACCTGCTCCCGGTCCTTGAGCAGCCCGAGGGCGTCCCGCAGGACTTCGGTATCCGTCTCGGTCATTGCGGTGGGCGCACTCGTCATGGCTGTGGCTACCTCGCTAGTGGGGTTACCCGCGGTCATGTTTTATGAGACTGCGTGTCAGTAAGGACGTCAATCCCCCGTGCACGACTTATTGACCCGTCGGTAAGAAGCGTGTGAGCCTGCCAACGACCCCCCTACGTCAAGGGGTTCGGTGAACCGAGGAGGCACCCGTGTCGACCCGAGACCTCTATGTCCAGGACCCCGGCGACCCCCTGTGGAAGGTGCCCGCCACCGGTGCGGCGCGCTTCAGCTGGGAGTACGACGACGGACGGGACCGGCTGCTCGCCCTCTACCAAAAGGGCAAGGACAAGCAGTGGGACGCGACGTCGCGCATCGACTGGGACCTGGAGGTGGACCCCAAGGATCCGCTCGGCACCCCGGACGAGTCCATGTCCCTGTACGGCACCAAGTACTGGGACAAGATGACGGAGAAGGACCGCGGCGATCTCCGTCAGCACTACACCTCCTGGCAGTTCAGCCAGTTCCTGCACGGTGAGCAGGGGGCGATGGTGTGCGCGGCGCGGATCGTGGAGTCCGTCCCCGACCTCGACGCGAAGTTCTACTCCGCCACCCAGACCATGGACGAGGCGCGGCACGCCGAGATCTACAGCCGCTTCCTCCAGGACAAGATCGGGATGCTCTACCCGGTCAATGACAACTTGCAGGCGCTGCTGGGCGACACCCTCGGCGACTCGCGCTGGGACATGCCCTACCTCGGTATGCAGGTGCTGATCGAGGGCCTGGCGCTGGCCGCCTTCGGGATGATCCGCGATACGACCACCAAGCCGCTGCCCAAGCAGATCCTCACCTACATCATGCAGGACGAGGCGCGGCACGTCGCCTTCGGCCGGATGGCGCTGCGCGACTACTACCGGCAGCTCACCGAAGCCGAACTGCGCGAGCGCGAGGATTTCGTCATCGAGGGCTGCTACTTGATGCGCGACCGGTTGCGTGGCCTGGAAGTGCTGGAGAACTTCGGCGTTCCCCGGCAGGAGGCGGCCGAGATCACCGAGCGCTCCGAATTCCTCCACCTCTTCCGCAAGCTGCTGTTCAGCCGCATCGTGCCGTGCGTGAAGGACATCGGCCTCTGGGGCGAGCGGCTGCAGCGCGCGTATGTGGACATGGGTGTCTTCGAGATGGGTGACGCCAACCTGGACCTGCTGATGGCCCAGGACGAGGAGCTGGCCGAGCGGCTGGACGCGGAGCGCTTCGCCGCCGAGGAGGAGGCGCGTACGGCGGAGGTGGCGGCGGCGATCGCGCAAGGGAGCGCGGAGAGCTGAGCGGGCGGGCGTGGGGCGGTGCGCCCGCGCGACCCGGCCGACATCGGACCGAGGTCGGCCGGCGGGCCGGACGCCCCGCGAGAACCCCGCAACGGCTCGGCGGCTGAAAGCGGTGCCCGGCCCTGGTGCTCAGCGCCTGCCCGACCGGGCCAGCCAGCGGCCCTCGTGCCGGGACACCTCGATCGGGCGGCCGAAGCACGCCGTCATCCGCTCGCCGGTCAGCACCTCGTCCACCGGGCCGCTCGTCTGCACCCGGCCGTCGCGCAGCAGCAGGGCGTGGTCGATGGCGGGGGAGAGTTCCTCCAGGTGATGGGTGACCGTCACGGTCGCCAACTCGGGCCGGACCAGGGCGAGTCGGTGCAGTACGTCGATCAGGTCCTCGCGGGACGGCAGGTCGAGCGCGTTGAACGGCTCGTCGAGCAGCAACAGGGAGGGGTCGGCCATCAGGGCGCGGGCGATCATGATCCTGGCCCGCTGACCGCCGGAGCAGACGCCGAACGGCCGGTCCGCCAGCTCCTTGCAGTCGAGCTCGGCCAGCAGCTCGTGCGCGCGCTCGCGGGTGGCGTCGTCGTACTTTCGCCACAGCGGCTGCACGGTGCCGGTGGCGCCGGTCAGTACGACGGTGTGCCCGGTCGCGTCCTGCGGGACCTTCTGCGCGCCGGTGACCAGCCCGATGGCGGCGCGCAGTTCGCGGACGTCCACCGAGCCGAGCCGGTGGCCGAGCACCTCGACGGTGCCGACGGTGGGGAACATCAGCGCACCGACCAGGCGCAGGACGGTGGTCTTGCCCGCGCCGTTCGCGCCGAGCAGCGCCCAGTGCTCACCGGACCGCACCGTCCAGTCGACGGCGTCGAGGATGACCTGACCGGAGGTGTGGCGGCGGACGCCGACACCGTCCAGAGCGACGATCACGCGGGCCGCTCCCGCGTCCGGGGACGGCGCCGGCCGCGCGAGCTGTGACGGCAACTGCTGCGGCGACGGCGACGACTGCGAGGGCTGCGGAACGGTCATCGGCGCAGACTAGCTGCCCCATGCACGTTCTTGGCTGGGTGTCCGATGTGCGGAACGGGGCAGGGGCCACAGCTGGCGGCCGGGCCGCCCCGGCTCCCAGCTGTGGCCTCAGGCCAGGCCCAACAGCGACCGCACCCGTGCGTACTTCGCCGTGAGCCGTTCCCGCGTGGCCGGCTCCAGCACGGCCAGCCGCACCGGATCGGCGTTGTGCGCGAGATCCGCCTCCTTGATCAGCAGGGCGCCGGGCGTGGCCAGGATGCGGGCGGTGTACGCCTCGACCGGCTCGTCGGGACGCTTGGTGACGGCCAGGATCATGTCCTTGGTGGCGGGGGAGAGCGCCGCGCCGTCGAGCCAGGCGCGGGACAGCGCGTCATCCTCCACGGCATCGTGCAACCAGGCCGCGGCGATCTGCTCGTCGCTGCCGCCCCGGACACGTACGCCCTCCGCGACCGCGGCCAGATGCTCGGCGTACGGGCGTCCCGCCTTGTCGGCCTGCCCCGAGTGCGCCTGCCGGGCCACGGCCTCCACCTCGGTGAGAGTCATCAGCGGGGACGCAGCCGGACGCGGGGACGGTTCGGTGTCAGCCATACCGCCATTGTGGCGGTGACGGCGACATCCGCGGGGCTCCACCGGCTCTCACCGGCCTTCACCCGATCTCGCCGGCCCGCGCGCCGTCAGTACAGCGCGGCCTTCATCACCGCGCGGGCGATGGGCGCCGCGCTGCCGCCGCCGCTGATGTCCGCGCGGTCCGCGGCCGCGTCCTCAACGACGACGGCCACCGCCACCGCGGGCTCGTTGGCGGCCTTCGCCCTGGCCCAGGAGATGAACCAGGCGTAGGGCGTGCCCGCGTTGCGCACCCCGTGCTGTGCGGTGCCGGTCTTGCCGCCGACGAGGGCGCCCTTGATGGCGGCCTGCCGGCCGCTGCCGTGCTCGACGACGTCGATCATCATGTCCTGGAGCTGCTGCGCGGCGACCGGGCCGACCGCCTGCCACGCGGAACGGTGCGGTCCGGCCGAGACGGTGTTCCCTCTCGCGTCGGTCAGCCTGTCGACGAGATACGGCGGCGTCAGCACCCCACTGTTGGCCACCGCCGCCGAGACCATCGCCATCTGCAGCGGAGTGGCGGTGGTGTCGTACTGCCCGATGGCGGAGAGCGCGACCTGCGCCGCGTCCATCCGGGGGTCGAACCGGCTCGGCGCGACCGGTGACGGGATGCGCAGGTGGGCGTCGTTGAAGCCGAACCTGCGGGCGGTCTCCGCCATGCCGCGCAGTCCGACCTCGGCGCCCAGCCGGGCGAAGACGGTGTTGCAGGAGACCCGGAAGGCGTCCTTGAGGCCGGCGTCCTCGCAGCCGGTCGCCGCGTTGCCGAGAAGGGTTCCGCTCCCGGGGAGCAGGTAGGGGTCAGGGGAGTCCGTGGGCGCCTCGATGTCGGTCACCTTGCCGCTCTCCAGCGCGGCAGCCGCGGTGACGACCTTGAAGACGGAGCCGGGCGGATACGTCTGCCCGATGGCCCGGTTGAGCATCGGCCGGTCGGCCGCCGCGTTCAGCCGCTGCCACGCCGCACTGACCGATGTCCCGTTCCCCGACAGCTCGGCGGGGTCGTACGACGGCGTGCTGGCCAGCGCCAGGATGCGGCCGGTGCGCGGCTCGACGGCGGCCACCGCGCCCTTCCTGCGCCCCAGCCCGTCGAACGCGGCGCGTTGCACGGCGGGGTCGATGGTGGTGACGATGCTGCCGCCCGGCCGGCGGCCGCGGGTCAGGTCGTCCCACCACGGGAAGGTGGCGAGCCGGTGGTCGGTGCCGGAGAGGATGCCGTCCTCGGCGCCTTCGAGCTGGGAGGCGCCGTAGATCTGCGAGGAGTAGCCGGTGACCGGTGCGTAGAGCGGCCCGTCGGCGTAGGTCCGCTCGTAGCGCAGCCGGCCGCGGCTGTCCCGGGAGCCGGTGACGGGCTCGCCCGCGACGAGGATCGCACCCCGCGGCTGCCCGTAACGCGCCATCGGCGCACGGCGGTTGGCGTCGTTGCCGGCGTACACGTCGGCCTCGAAGAGCTGCACCCGGGCGGCGTTGCCCAGCAGGGCGAGGAGCAGGAGGAAGGAGAAGGCGGCGGTGTGCCGGATGCCGCGGATCACCGGCCGGGCTCCGGGGCGGCCGGGGGCTGCGTGACGGCGGGGCCGAGGGCGCCACCACCGGGACCACCGGGACCACCGGGGCCGAGTGTGACACCGGGGCCGCCGGGCGTGCCGGGGCGGCCGGGGAGGGGCGGGGACGGCGGCGCGCACGAGGTGGGCGGGCCCGGATCTGCCGGCCCCTTGGCCCGCCCGTCGCCCGCCGCCCCGCTCTGCTCCGGCCGGGGTGCGCGAGCCCGGTCACTGAGCCGCAGGAGCAGCGCGATGATGATCCAGTTGGTGACGACGGAGGAGCCGCCCTGCGCGAGGAAGGGCATCGCCATGCCGGTCAGCGGGATCAGCCCCATCACCCCGCCCGCGATGACGAAGACCTGGATGGCGGGCAGCACGGCGAGCCCGACGGCCAGCAGACTGCCGAAGGCGTCGCCCAGGCCGAGTGCGGCGCGAAAGCCGCCCGCCACCAGCAGGGCGTAGAGCACGAAGAGCGCGGAGAGCCCCGCCAGCCCCAGCTCCTCGCCGCAGGTCGCCAGGATGAAGTCGGACTTCATGGCGAAGCCGATCAGGTAGGAGTGGCCCTGGCCGAGGCCGGTGCCGAGCATCCCGCCCGCGGCGAAGGCGAACAGCGACTGGGCGAGCTGACCGGGTCCTTCGCCCGCCTCGATACCGGCGAACGGGTGCAGCCAGTCCTCGACCCGGCTGTGGACGTGCGGCTCCAGGGTGCCGACGGCGGCTGCCCCGATGCCCGCGAGCAGCAGACCGACCGCGATCCAGCCCAGGCGCCCGGTGGCCACGTACAGCAGGACGACGAAGATCCCGAAGAAGAGGAGCGAGGTGCCCAGATCACGTTCCAGGATCAGCACTCCGACGCTGATCAGCCAGACGGCCACGATCGGGCCGAGCACCCGGCCGGTGGGGAGCCGCAGTCTGCCCAGGACGCGGCCGGTGTGCGCGAGCGCGTTGCGGTTCGCGGCGAGACAGGCCGCGAAGAAGACGGTGATCAGCACCTTGGCGAACTCGCCGGGCTGAATGGAGAAGCCGGCGACGCGGATCCAGATCCGGGCGCCGTTGACCGCGGGGAAGAGAATCGGAACGATCATGAGCAGCAGGGCCAGCGCGGCGCAGAGGTAGGCGTAGCGCTGGAGCATGCGGTGGTCGCGCAGCAGCACCACCACCGTGGTGAACAGCAGCACGCCGACCGTGGACCAGATGAGTTGGATGGGCGCGGCCTGGTCCTCCGGGGTCTCCAGGTCGAGCCGGAAGATCATTACCAGGCCGAGGCCGTTCAGCAGTACGGCGATGGGCAGCAGCAGCGGATCGGCGTACGGGGCGCGGAAGCGGACCGCGAGATGGGCCAGCAGCGCGAGGCCGCCGAGCCCGGCGCCGTAACCGGCCGCGCCGCTGGGGACCGTATGGGTCCTGGCGACTCCCACGGCGACATACCCGCAGACGCTGAGGAGCACGGCGCCCACGAGCAGGGCCAGTTCGATGCCTCGTCGCTTCGGTGACGGCGGCTGGGGTGGGGGAGTGTCCGCCGGGCGCGCGGTGGCCGCCGTTGCCGTTGCCGTCATGCCTGGCAACGTAGCAAGCAGCGGGCCATATTTCCGTTATGCCGGATACGGTATTCGGGGTGGGAGGCGTGGCGTCACCCGGGCCGCGCGGGCCCCGGGCACGCGTCCCCGGTCCGCGCCCCTTCGGTGCCCGCCGCCGCGCATGCGCATACCCGTACGCCCCGGACCACGCGAGGTGGCCGGGGCGTACGGGTGTGGGGTCACCCTCCGCCGCTCAGGTCAGCACCAGCGGGGAGCCTTTCCGATGTTCACGATGTAGCGCGCGGAGGACCAGGTGTACTTGCCGTCGCTGAGCTTGTACCAGCGCGGGTTGCCGTTGACGTTCTCGCCGTTCACCTTGCACACGATGTGCACGATCTTGCCGTACGGGTTGGAGCCGACCACCCGGTGGTGAGTGCTCGGACCCGAGCGGACCAGCAGGCCCGTCTTGGCGATGACGCGGCCCTTATAGGGGGCGTGACCGCCACCACTGTCGGCCGCGAGGGCCGGGCCGGCCGCGACGGCAGTGGTCAAGGCGCCCGTCAGGACGCAGAGAGTGAGCTTGCCGGACTTCGACTTCGGGAACATGTGCTTCCTCCTGCGAAGGGAGAATCCCTGTGGAATGAGGTGGGGGCGCCGGGCGTAGTAGAAGGAAGGGCGGTGAGGGAGCCGCGTCGCGTGTGCGCGACGCCGGCGCCCCAGCCCGGCTGCGAGTACGGCTATATGACGCTTTGTTGCGCTTTTACCTGGCTCGCAGACCTCACGCTAAGGAGGCTGCGTAGGGTCTGCAACTCGTCACTTTCCGCGATGAGGGTCGGGGTGGGGCGCCTCTCGGGGCGCATGGGTGTCGCCCGACGGTGGGCCGGCCCGTGCTCCGCCGGTCCCTGTGGCGCCGCAGGTGGGATGCGGTGGGTCAACGTCGTCCCCGCCGCGTCCGGTTGTCCCGTTCGAAATTGCGCCCGCCCAGGGCGGAACTGCTACGGGGTCCGCAGGCGAGATATATGCAAGAGATATTCGCCACCCACGCCCCTGGAGGGACGGCGGCGCCTGTGGACCGGGCGTCGCGGCCGTCGGTCACGGGGTGGAGGTGGCCGGTGCGGTGTAACTGCACGTCCGCGGTAGTGCGGTGGGGCGCAGGGGGTCAAAGGAGCGCGGGAGGGGATACGGGGGGAGTGCCGGGCGGTCCGCCGCCCGGAGGCCGAGTCGTAGGGAGCCGTAGGGGCAACTTCAGGGTCTTCCCAGGGGCGGTCCAGGGTTGTTCTGCGAACGAGGTCAATGGCAGTTTGTAAACTCGGTCCGAACAAAAAGAAGAAGGCCGAGCTCGTCACGCAGAAGCGGACGACCGAACACCGGTCGATGGCATGGACCTGAGCCATGACCGCCGCGAGCGAGGGGCTATGGCGTATGTCACATCCGTGCACGCCGAGTGGAGGCCCGGTGCCGCTCTCGGCCCTCTGGGGCCGCCGAGCGCGGGGGACCGTCCCCCTCGACGAAAGGCAGTATTAGCGTCATGACGACTCTCCGTTCCCGGATCATCGCCTGGGCCGGCCGTATGTATCTGGCGAGAACACAGAAGAAAGGCTTCGACCTGTCTCGAATGTCTTTCTTGCCCGAGTCTGTCCTGATGCCGCTGCGGCGCGAGGGACTCGACCCTGTGGACGACCTGGGGGCCCTTCGGGAGAAGGAGCCCATCAGCCGGCTTCCCGTACCCATAGCCGCCAACGTCTGGCTGGTCACCGGCTACGACGAGGTCAAGGCAGTACTCGGGAAGGCGAACGCCTTCAGCTCCGACTTCACCAATCTCGTCGGCAAGGCGGGGGCCGGGGCGGAGCAGAATCCCGGCGGCCTCGGATTCGCCGACCCGCCCGTGCATACCCGGCTGCGCCGCCTGCTCACCCCGGAATTCACCATGCGCCGGCTCGGCCGGCTGACGCCGCGTATTCACGAGATCGTCGAGGAACGTCTCGACGCGATGGAGCAGGCCGGAAAGAATGGCGAGCCGGTGGACATTGTCCACTCATTCGCCCTCCCTATTCCTTCTTTGGTTATTTGTGAACTGCTCGGCGTGCCGTATGAGGACCGAGCGGATTTCGAGCGGCTCAGTGCCGCACGTTTCGACCTTTTCAGCGGCGCCAATGCATCTTTCGGCGCCATATCGGAATCCCTTTCCTATTTCCGGGACATCGTCAAGAAGCAGCGGGAAAACCCTGGTGACGGCCTGCTCGGCATGATCGTCAAGGAGCACGGCGACTCGGTCAGCGACGAGGAGCTGGCCGGCCTGGCCGACGGCGTGCTGACCGGCGGTTTCGAGACCACGGCCAGCATGCTGGCCCTCGGCACCCTGGTGCTCCTTCAGGACCCGAAGCACTTCGCGGCCATGAACGACGGGGACGAGGTCGTCGACCGCTATGTCGAGGAGCTGTTGCGCTACCTCACCGTCGTGCAGGTCGCGTTCCCGCGCTTCGCGCGCGAGGACCTGGAGATCGGGGGCGTGCACATCGCCACCGGGGATGTGGTGCTGTGCTCGTTGAGCGGCGCGGACCGGGACGGCAAACTGGGGCCGGACATGGAGCAGTTCGACCCCGAACGCAATGTCCCCTCGCACCTTGCGTTCGGTTACGGAATACATCGCTGCGTCGGCGCGGAGTTGGCGCGTATGGAACTGCGGGCCGCGTATCCGGCACTTGTGCGAAGGTTCCCCAATATGCGGTTGGTCGCCGAACCGGAGGAGCTGGAATTCCGAAAGCTTTCGATCGTCTACGGAATCGATTCACTGCCGGTCCGTCTCGACGGCTGACCGCCCTGAGCCACCTCGACCCCGGACCGGGCACCTGGCCACATGGCCGCGTGTCCGGTCTTTTGCTGTTGGGCGAGGGGCGGGTGGTGCGGCGACGAGTGTCAGGGGCTCAGGGCCGGCCCGACGGTCCCGCACGGCCCGCCAACTGCCCATCGTTCAACGCAATGTGACGAGCGATCAGCACACTGGGTCACGTCACACGCACCCACGCCGGACGGCGGAGGCCCGGAGTCCGGCAATCGGGAAGACTCGGGCATCCCTGATCGGGAATCCCTCGCCACCCTCTCCGCCGCAGCAACGCCCGATGCGTCACCGACTCGGCCTCATCTCCCCATCTCCCCTTCTCCGAAATCTGCGGCTCGAAGCCGAGTGGTCACCACTCGGAGGACGAGTAGTTGCCGGAAGCGCGCTCCCTCCCCGCGGGCCGCCCGGCCGCGGCCCGCCCTGAATTCGACTCGCTCGCCCCAGGCCCCTCGCCCCCTCGACTCCACCGTTTCCCACCCATTGACTTCACCCTCGCGCGATATCAATGTGGTCTAGCCACTTAGCCAATCTGTGGCGGGTCCGCAGTGAGCCGCGCTGTATCAGCCGCGCCGTATACCTGCTGTGCGCCAGGCTCGGCGGGAGCGGCCGGCAGGGGAGTCAAGGAGGCAAGATGTCACCTGAGTTGATGTCCATCGCGGTACTGGTGATCGCATTCGCGGTCGCCACGATGCTGTCGATCAACATGGGCGTGCTGGCCTTTGCCGCTGCCTTCCTGGTCGGGAGACTGGTGGGCGGGCTCTCCGAGGACGACATCTTCGCGGGGTTCCCCGGTGACCTGTTCGTGGTGCTCGTCGGGGTCACGTATCTCTTTGCCATCGCCCGGGCCAACGGCACGACGGACTGGCTGGTGCACCGGGCGGTGCGGCTGGTCGGGGGCCGGATCGCGCTCATCCCGTGGATGATGTTCGGCATCGGTGCGCTGCTCACGGCGATCGGCGCGGTCAGCCCGGCCGCGTGCGCGATCGTGGCGCCCATCGCCCTCGGCCTCGCGGCCCGTTACCGGATCAACCCGCTGCTGATGGGCACGATGGTGGTGCACGGCACCCAGGCCGGTTCCTTCTCGCCGATCAGCATCTACGGCACGATCGTCAACGGCGTCGTCGACAAGTACCACCTGCCCGGCAGCCCGCTGGTGCTCTTCCTCGGAAGCCTCGTGGTGAACACGCTGATCGCGGGCATCGTGTTCGTCCTCCTCGGCGGTCTGCGCCTGGTACGCGCCGAACAGGGCGCCGTGACCGAAGTCCGCGACCGCGAGATGTCGTCGGCAGGTGCCGTGACCCATGGCGCTCTCGGCGGAACTTCCAGGAGTTCAGGAGGCGGCAGCGCCGGCGTCGAGCCGTCGAAAGCGAAGGAAGCCGAGGAAGCCGCGGAACCCGGAGACGGCTCCGACGACGTCCGCGAGCCCGAAGCCGTGACTCTCGACCGGGACCGGATCATGACCCTGCTGGGCCTGGCGGTGCTGGCCGTGAGCACCCTCGCCTTCGACCTGAACGTCGGCCTGGTGGCGATCACCGTCGCCGTCGTCCTGAGCGTGATCTCGCCGAAGGCCGGCCGCAAGGCCCCGTCCGAAGTCGCCTGGACCACTGTGCTGCTCATCTGCGGCGTGCTGACGTACGTCGGTGTGCTCGAAGAGATGGGCACCATCGACTACGCGGGCAAGGCCGTCGCGGGCGTCGGCATCCCGCTGCTGGCCGCGTTGCTGCTGTGCTACATCGGCGCCATCGTGTCGGCCTTCGCCTCCTCGACGGCTCTGATGGGCGCCCTCATCCCGCTGTCCGTGCCGTTCCTGTTGCAGGGCAGTATCGGAGCGATCGGCATGGTCACCGCGCTGGCCGTATCGGCCACCGTGGTCGACGTCAGCCCGTTCTCCACCAACGGTGCGATCGTCATGGCCAACGCCAAGGGGGTTGACCGGGACGTGTTCTACCGGCAGTTGCTGGCCTACGGAGGAGTCATCGTGGCTGCGGTACCTCTGGCCATGTGGCTCGCCTTCGTGGTCCCGAACCTGGGCTGACGTCATGTCGGGGCCGTCGCGGCTCCCGTCCCACACGCGCCTGCCGACGGGGCGGGCCGGGGACGGTTCCCCGCCGCGACCATGACCGGCCCGGATTGCAGCCGTCCGCTCTCAACGGTCTGCGTTCAGCCCTTCGCCATCAACTGTCCGCGTCAGGCTTCCAGTTCAAGAGCCGCACCCTGCGCACCATCTCCAGGTGGTCGCGCATGGCGGCAACCGCCGCCTCGGGGTCCTGTGCGTGGATCGACTCGGCGATCCGCGTGTGCTGGGCGAGCGACTGTGCGGGGCGGTCGGGCTGCTGCAGCGATTCGTGGCGGCTCTCGGCGATCTGCTCGGCGATCTCGCGCATGAACTCGGCCAGCAGTTCGCTGTGCGCGGCGGCCGTGACGGCGGCATGGAACAGTCGGTCGCCCTCCTCGCCCAGAGAGCCGCCCTCGACCTCGGCGCGCATGGTCTCCAGGGCGGCGTCGATGGCGGCGAGGTCGTCCTCGGTCCGGCGCCGTGCGGCGAGTTCGGCCAGCTTCGTCTCCAGCGCCTCGCGGGCGTCGAGAACATCGGGCAGCCGGCGCCGCCGCTCGACCAGTACGGCGACCGGCTCGGCGCTGAGCCGGTCCTGGCGCAGGAAGGTTCCGCCGCCGTGGCGGATCTCCACCAGCTGCTGCACTTCGAGCACCACGATGGCCTGCTTGATCGACGCCCGGCTGACGCCCAGCCGCTCCGCGAGATCTCGCTCGGAGGGCAGTCGGTCCCCGCGCTTCAGTCCGGCCGCCTCGGCGTACTCCCGTAGCTGGGCGACCACCTGCTCGTACAGACGTGACCGGGTTACCGGACGCAACGAATCAGAAGTGGACACCCAACCCCCTTGACAGGCCGACCGCCAAGATATCAGGATCTGCCGCGAGCGGCCTAATGGCTAAGTGGCTCATCCACTTACACACTGAGCCACCCGTCGCCTCGTACCGACCACCCCATCCGCCCCTTCATCCACTTCTCATCCACTTCCAGCCCCTCCTGGAGGCAGAACCCATGGACGCATCAGCACAGCCCGCACAGTGGTTGGACCACGCCGGTGCCCTGTCCGGGCTCCGCGTGCTCGATCTGTCGAGGATCATGTCCGGCCCGTTCGCCACGATGACCTTGGCCGATCTCGGTGCGGACGTGATCAAGATCGAGGATCACCGGGGCGGGGACGACACCCGCGCATGGGCCCCTCCGTACCAAGGCGATCAGGCCGCGTACTTCCTCAGCGTCAACCGCAACAAGCGCAGCCTCGCGGTCGACCTGAAGGACCCCGAGTGCCGGGAGCTGGTGCGTGAGCTGGCCCGCACCGCCGATGTCATCGTGGAGAACTTCCGCCCGGGGACCGCGGCCCGCCTCGGCCTCGGTCACGAGGACGTATCCGCCGTCAATCCCGGCATCGTCTACGCCTCCATCAGCGGTTACGGGCAGACCGGCCCGTACAGGGAAGAGCCCGGGTACGACGCGATCGCCCAGGCCCTGTCCGGGATGATGAGCGTGACCGGCGAACCGGACGGGCCTCCCGTACGGTTCGGGGTCTCCGGCGCGGACCTGACCGCCGGGATGTGGGCCACGATCGGGATACTCGCGGCGTTGCACGAGCGGCAGCGGACGGGCCACGGCCAGTGGGTGGATGTCTCGCTGTTGGACGGCCAGATCGCCTGGCTCACCTACATCTCCTCCGGCTACTTCGCCACCGGCCGGGTACCGGGCCGCTACGGCTCGGCCCATCCGACGATCGTCCCCTACCAGGCGTTCCCGACCGCCGACGGCCACATCATGATCGCGGTGGGTAACGATGGCCTGTGGCGTCGATTCGCACCGGCGGTCGGGCTCGGCGACCTGGTGGACGACCCTCTGTTCGCCACCAATCCGGACCGTGTGCGCAACCGCGACGAACTGCTGCCCCGCATCGAGGAGGCCCTCGAAGCCCGTAGCGCCGAGGAGTGGACCGAGGTACTGGCGAAGGCGGGCGTGCCGGCCGGCCGGATCAACACGGTCGACCAGGCGTTGGCCCACCCGCAGGTCGTCGCCCGAGGGATGGTCGCCGAGACCGAGCACGCCACCGCGGGCACCGTGCGCACCGTCGCCTCGCCGGTGAAGCTGTCCGCCAGCCCCCCGCAGGTCCGCTCCGCCCCGCCCCGGCACGGCGAGCACACCGATGACATCCTGGCCGCGCTGGGTGTGGACGCCGCCGGGATCGCCGACCTGCGGACCCGGGGGGCGGCACGATGACTGCCGAACTCCAACACGCCACCCCGCGCGAACAGTCGGCCCCGCTCGTCGAAGCACGCGCCGATGGACCGGTCGCCGAAGTCACCATCGGCAGCGGGGCGAAGCGCAACGCCCTGACCGGCGAGGGCTGGACGCAGGTGGAGCGCTCCATCCGAGAACTCGGCGGCAACGACGCCGTACGGGCGGTCATCATCCGGGGGCGGGGGGACACCTTCTGCGCCGGGTCGGACATGACCGAGTGGACGGGCGCGGAGCCGGAGAGGATCGAGGACTCCTTCGCCCGCATGGAGGCGGCGTTCCGCGCCGTGGAGGAGTGCCCGGTCCCCGTGGTCGCGGAGATCCACGGCGTCGCCGCCGGCGCCGGTTGCCAACTCGCCCTGGCCTGCGACCTGCGCTTCATCGCCGACTCGGCCCGCCTCGGGATGCCGATCGCCCGCCTGGGCATCATGGCCAGCCCGTCCTTCGCGGCGCGCATGGTCGCCCTGGCCGGGCCATCGACGACCCGCCAACTCCTTTACACCGGGCGCCTCTTGGACGGTCCCGCCGCCGTGGCGGCCGGGCTGGCCGATTGGCACCTGCCCGGTCCCATGCTGACCACGTTCACCAAGCGCACCGTGGCCCGCACCGCAGAACAGCCGCCGGCCGCGGTGCGCGCCGTGAAAAGCGCTGTGGCCGCGACCCTCGCACCGATGCGGGAAGCGACCAGGTACAACGACCGGCCCGCGGTCTCCCTGGACGACTTCCGCCTCGGCATCGCGACGTTCCTGGGCTGAACCCGGGCCGGGCGTACGCACAAGCGGATGCGTGGCGCCCGGGGCGCCGGCGACCGCCACCCGGCCCCGCTGGAGCACGACGACCTGGTCGCAGTACATGGCCGCCAGATATGCAGGTCGTGCAGCGCGACGACGCTGGTGACGGGCAGCTCGACGACCAGGCTCAGCAGGGGCCGAGGCCACCGTCAACAACCCCTCCAGCAACCGCTGTTCAACACACATGGGACGCATGGGCCTCGTTCACGAGTGGCGCCGAGTGCTAGCCGCCTTCGGGTGGCTGGTGGAGCCCGAACGCGGACCCTTGGTCGTCGCGGCACAGCTTGAACCGGCCGAACCGGGCGATCGACTCCGCGTCCTCGTCCCCGCCCTCGCCCCCGCCCTCACCGAGGTATTCGATCGTGCCGCCCAGCTCGGTCACCCTGGCGACCGCGGCGTCCAGGTCGTCGACCCGGAAGAAGAGATAGGGCGAGGCGCCCGTGTCGCCACCGTGCATGCCGCCCGGCAAGCCGTCTGTGCTGATGGCGAACCCGCGGCCCGTCGGCCCAGGTTCGAAGGTCCAGCCGAACAGGGCGCCGTAAAAGACACGACCACGCTCCGGGTCGGCCACACCCAGTTCGAAGAAGGTCGGTTTGCTCCCCATGCTCGTGCCTCGTGTAGGTAGGGGTGGGCTCCCGGTGGGAACCGTGGGCGTGGCGTGGAGATGACGCCTTGCCACTGCTCCTATCGTCCTCCCGAGCGAGCGCTCCCGCAGCTGGGTGGTGGGACAAGGGCAACTCCCGACCACGGAGAGCGACCGGACGGCTCGAGTGGGGCGGATCAGCCGGGTCGGGCTCACGGGACTCGTCCAGCACTCTCGATGGTGCGTTGAGTTGTCGGCGCGCGAAGAGTCCACCCGACCTGGATGGTCGGCGATGCGTTGCATGACCCACAGCTCCTCGGATTACGCCATGGCCGTCGGGGGAGGTCAGAGCCGGAGCAGGTCGTCGGCGCCACGGCGCCATGCACCCAGTTCACCGCCGCGACGGAAGCGACCCGAGCGCTCCTCACCGGCCCGGGGCAGCCCCAGGCGCGGCCGTCTCACGTCCTGGGCGACAAGGGCTACGCGCGCGGTCCGTGGTGGGCACCGGAATCGAGGACCCGTTCCTCACGGCGTACCGCGAGGGCAGCTCCACTCCTACACATCGCCGCGGACCGCACCTGACCTCGGGGCCCCGCGGGACCAGCAGGAGGGGCATGTCCGGCGGAACCAACAGGACCGGCACCGGCAGAACGAAGGCCCACGGGGTGAGCACTCTTGCACTCCGCGGGCCTTCGCCAGGTGAGCGGCGGAAGAACCACCGACGAGCTACCGGAGGACGACCCGCCCCTTGATCCCGGCGCGGCGCGCCTTCTCGGCGCGTTCCTCCCCGGCGTTCGTTCGCTCCTCGGCCGTACGACCCCAGTCGCTGGGCTGCAGAAACAGCAACTCGCCGCTGCCCGCCACGATGGCGGCGCCTCCGAACGCGTCATCACCGGCGAACCAGATCCCGTGCGGGAAATCCGCCGGCCGGCCGCCGCGCCCCATCGGGGCGAGCGCCATCAACCGGGGACGGTCGCCACCGCCCTCCTCGCCAAAGCCGAGCAGGAACTTCCTGCTGTCGATCCGCACCTTGTCGACCGGGCCGCGGAATTCGAGGGGATAGCTGCGGAACACCCGCGCGCATCTCCGGATCCAGGACACATGCGACGAGAAGACGATCAGCGTGATCACGGCGCCCAGGAATCCTACGATCTGCAGCGGCAGCAGGTAGCCGAGCCGCAGTACGAAATTGAGGACGAACAGGGGCACGAAGATGACGAGGAACTTGGCGGCGCGCTTCAGTGCGAGGGAGTAGTGGTATTTCACTGCTCCCTGGAAGTCCGTCCCGTCGGTCGCGTAAAGCACCTTTGAAAGCTCTGGCACGGCGTTTCCTCCTCGTTCTCGTGGGTTCATCCGAATGCGTTCCTGATCGAGTCCTCGGCGGAGCCAGGGGAAGTACCGGGGGCGGCCGACCCGGACCCGACTTGCCCCTCGGCCGCCGCCGGGTCGGTGAAGGTCACCGTACGAGCAGTGCCGAGCAGCACCTCGCGGTAGTCATCGGCGAGTTCCAGCGACCCGGTGACCATCTGCACGGTGATGACCGACGACGAGGTGGTGTCCGGTATCGCCACCATTCCCCGCCAGATCGTTCCCTCCAGGGGCTCTTCCTGGCCTTCCGGGGGCACGCCCGGTGCCACCGTGCGGTGCTCCGACTCGATCAGAAAGCCGGTGCCGACGGGAAGTTCCACGGGACGTACGCCGCTGTCGACGCCGGTCGCGGTGCTGTCGTCCAGCAGTTTGGCGAGTACCACCTTGGGGCTCACCCCTGTCGTCGCCACACTGGAGACCGTGAGGACGGACAGCGCGGCGCCGCCGCTGTCGTCGGGGTGCATCCCGAGCGCGCAGCCCTGTACCTGCTGCTTCTGCAGCATCATCACGACCATGGCGTACAGCCGAAACACCTGGTCGGCGCGGTCGCGGGCCTCAGCGGGAAGTTCATTGATCTGCCGCGCCAGCTCCGTGAGGCCCTCAGCGGTCGGCTGGAGGTCCAACTGGCGGTAGCCGTGCGGGAGTCCGTACCAGAAGGCCGGCTTCAGCTCGGGCTCGGCGATATCGAGAAGGTCATTCACAGTCGGATGCTCCTTGCGAGTTCGCCCACGTCAGTCGCGATCTCGGTGAAGGCGCCCCCTGCCCCGGTTCCGGCCGCGACGGCCTTGGTTCCTTCGGCGGTGTCGTGCCCGATACCGCCGTCCGGAAGTACGCCGAGGCTTTCCAACGAAGATGCCGTATTCGCCGCGACGTTGACACCATTGACGGCGAAGTCGAACGTTTTGGCGCTGGTGGCGACGTCGAGCGCCTTGAACGAGAATGCGGGCACGACTTCGCTGGCGAAGGAACTCGCCTTCGCACCGAGCGACATGGCCTCGCCGCCTTCCCTGGCGACCGCCGCCGCGAGCCCCGCTTCACTGCCCGCCCTGGCGAGAGCACCGACTCCGGGCACCATTCCGAGGGCGTCACCGCCGACGGACGCCCATGAGGTCAGCCCTTCCTTCCAGCCGTGTTCGCCCATCAGTGAGTCCCGGAAGTCTTCGTTGGCGAGGTTCTTTCCCATGGACAACGCACTGGCGCCGACCGCGATACCGGCGAAAAGCGGTGCCAGCGGCGTGGGGAAAAGCGCCAGCAGACCCGCGATGGCGGCGATGGTCCCGGCGTGCTCCAGGATGAACTCGCCGATATTCTTGATGCCTTCACCGATGGCATCAAGGGTCTTGCTGAACCATCCCGGTTCCTTCGGGGCGAGTTTGTCGTCGGCCTCATCGAGCTTGCCGGCGACGATGTTGGCCCGGTCGTTGTGGTCACCTTCGAGCTCTCGCGCCTTGCCGATGACGTCTTTGTACGCCGTGTTGGCGCTGTTGAGGTGAGTTGCCGCCTCGTTCAGCGAACGCTCAGCCGCGCGCAGCCGTGACGTGGCGGAATCCGCCTCCTGCTGAGTGGGGTATTCCTTCCCACCGAGTTGGAGATCCGGGTTCTTCCCGGCCTCGTCATGACTCTGCTTGGCCTTCTCGGCCGCGGATTTTTTCTCGCCGGCTTCGTCGTCGTACTTCTTCGCAAGATCACGGTGGGAGGAGAGGTCGCCGTCCCAGGTTCCCAGCCAGGTGGCGGCCTTCTCCAGCGAATGCGCGGCATTCTTCATGTACAGCGGAAGATCACCGTCGAGAGCCTCGCGAAACGCGTCCGCCGCTTCGCCCTCCCAGTGGCTGCTCTCGCCGAGCAGCCGCTCGATCTGCTGGTGAGAGCTGTTCAGCGCGGTCGCCGCGGCCTTCACCTTCCGCTGCAGTGCGGAGACCTCACCGGGGACGCCGGGGACCGGATTCCAGCCGAGGTTCGGATATGGATTGGCAGCCATCTCTTACTTCCCCCCACCGTTGGAGGTCGCTGTTTCCTCCAACTTCTTGAGGGCCTTGGAAAGGTTCTCCTCAAGCGCTTCGTAGCTCAGCTTGTTGGCCTTTACGCCCTCGCTGATCGTGCCGATCATTTCGCTCAGTTGCTCGGACCCGTACTTCCACTTTTCCTGGAAGGTGTCACACGCCTCATCGAGCCGCTCCGTCCCGATCTGGTCGGCACGGACATGGGACAACGCTTTACGCGCTTCATCCAAGTCCTTGATAGACCGCTGCAACGACTTGACGAATCTGTCCAGCTGATCCGTATCGGTCTTGAAATGGTCCCCCATGAAACGACCCTTTCCGGTGGCGAGTGAAGCGAGAAAACGACCCATTGCGGGCAGAACGGACTTCCGTACGAGGCGCTGCCCGAGGCGGCAGCTTAATGTATGAGTAAAGTCTGGCGTGAGGTCCGGGGAGGACCCGTATGCGAGAAAGGGCCCGTGAAGAGCCAGGAAGCACAACTTCCGTTGGGCAAACGCGCTTTCGATCACCCGGGAACGCGGGTGGCCTGGATGAAGGCCCGGCGCAGGGTGCGCTTGAGCCTGACGCTGTGGACCGTTCTGTGGCTGTTGGTGTTCTTCACACTCAGCGCGCTCGGCGCGACCGGAGTCTTCGGCAAGGCCGAGCCCAAGGCCGTCGGCGGGCTCACGGGCGTGACGTTCTTCTGCTACCTCGGCATCCTCTACGTCCGCGTCGGCTCGCTGCGGTGCCTGAAGCGCATCCGGAACACCCTGCAGGCGCACCCGTGGCGACTGATCCCCCCGGCCCGCAGGCCCGCAAGCAAGGACGTCATGGGCGTGCCCGTCCATCTGTGATCCAGCGGCGATGACGGCAACGACTGGACCGACGGCCTCCTGTCGGCCCGGAACCCGGTCCACGAAGTGGGACGGCAGTTACCTGCTGTCGCCCGTTCTGGAACGCGAGCCTGAGGGCTCTGGCTTGGGACTGTGCCCCCCCTGCAGGAAAATACTTGGGCGCGCCAACTGGCGCTATGGGTAATGGGTTTGCAGCACAGCGGTTCAAAGGGGGAGCACGTGAGGAACGCGCCAAGGCGTCGCAGCGGAGCAGGGGCGAGGGGCTACCACGGACCGCGACGGACGCGCTCGCAGCCTCCATCGGCAACGGGCGATGGCCAGAGCGTATCGGCGCCCCATGACAGGGCTGAGCGAGTCTCTCGGTGGCTGACCTCTTGGGGGACATTCATATCTGCCGTCGCCGCTGCGGCCGGGCTGCTCGTGGGAGGCGTTGCCTCGTATGCCACGTGGCGAACTGCCCAGGACACGCGCGCCGCCCTTGAGCGTGACTCGAAGCAGCAGGAGGCCACCCAGGCTTGGCAGGTCACCTACTGGGAGGAGGAGCCGGAGCAGGCCCTCAAAGAGGGGGACATCCGCAAAGTGAAGTTGCACGTAATCAACAGGTCGCTCGACCCCGTGCCCAGATGGAGCCTGAGCTACGCGGGCCTCAAGCCTGGTTCCTCAGAGGACGCCTTCCAGCTCAGGGCTTTCTCGCCGCTACCACCCTGTACTGAGGTAGTCCTCAACTCACCGTCAGTCTTCTGGGAAGTGGACTGGGACCTCCCGAAGGAAGGTAAAACCCAAGCCACCTTCCAGGGCCTCACCTTCAGTGACACGCGCGGCAATTCGTGGACTCGCGACCACGAAGGAACCTTAACCTCGGTGTCAGAGTTCGGCACACAGAACTTCTATAACCTCAATCAGACGCTCAAGGACTCGAAGTCGACCATGCGGCCCGCTGATGACTGCGGGAGCCCGAATGGAGGCTGACGGCCCCGGCCCCCCAGGCCACGCGGCCTGACACCCGTGCGATTCCTGCTGCAGCACGGGCGAGATGGGACCCCCGGGCCCCGATTTCCATATCGTCTCGTCGCGCGGGCCGTTCGGCCGTCCGGCAGATCGTGTGGAAGGCGAACACGGCGCTATCGGGTGCAGGGGGGCGTCTCCTTGAACCGGCGTGATCTCTGAGGTGGCCGGGGAGGCGGCGAAGATCGTTCCGATCCCCACTCGCTCCTCACTCGTGATCAGTGACAGACGACGACAACGAGCCGGACCCAGTGGAACTGGGTCCGGCTCTCAAAGTCTGGCACTTCAGCAGGTCAGCGGGTGTTTCACGCTGTTCTTGCTGGAGTGCCCCCGGCAGGATTCGAACCTGCGCACACGGCTCCGGAGGCCGTTGCTCTATCCCCTGAGCTACGGGGGCGTTGCGCCGTGTTGTGCGGCGACGGGTAGAACCCTACCAGCTCTGACGGGGTGTCCATGAACAGGGTTTTGAGGGGGTGGGGGAGGCATCGGTGAGGGGCTTTAGCGCATGTGGGAGGCGTGTCGATGGTGGTCGGGGAAAGGTCCCTCGCATGGGGGCGGAAGTGGGCAAAACCGGGACGCAGCCGCAGGCGCGCCCCTAGTCTCATGGTGTGCCTGGCTTGTCCGGTCGGATCCTTGTTGTCGATGACAACAAGGTGATCCGGCAGTTGATCAGGGTCAACCTCGAGCTGGAGGGCTTCGAGGTCGTGACCGCGGCTGATGGTGCCGAATGTCTGGATGTCGTGCACCACGTGAGACCTGATGTCGTGACCCTTGATGTCGTGATGCCGCGGCTCAACGGTCTGCACACCGCGGCGCGGCTGCGCTCCGATCCGCGGACGTGGGATATCCCCATCGCCATCGTCAGTGCCTGCACCCCGGTCGAGGTGGACGGCGGTGAGTCCGTGGGGGTGGATGCCTTCCTCGCGAAGCCGTTTGAGCCGAGCGAGCTCGTGCGGACGGTGCGGACCCTTGCCTCCGAGGGGCGCCGGCGGGATCTTGAGCCCGAGAGGCGGGTCCCGGACGTGAACGTCGATACGGCGGATGGCGGAATGGTCGACGCCGGCGGGGATTCGGAGCCTGTGGTGCAGCCAGGGGGTTGAGGGGTTGGGGTGCTCCTCCGGGCGCACTCTTCGGTCCGCTTGGGGTGCCTGCTTGGCTTCGCCCGTGGTGTGACTTAGGCGGCACCGGGATTGCCGGGCTGTTTCCGCCGGGCCCCGTGGTGAGTCCCCGTGAGTAGTGGGTGACCGCGGCGCGGCCTTGTGCGCGCCGGGCGGTGGGTGCGTTCTCGGTGGTCCGGGCCGTGGGGGCGGTGGTGCGGCCGGATGTCCATAGGGCGAAACCGGGTCGCGTGGGTGCCCCCCTTCTCCCATACGCTTGTCTCGTGACCCCCGCTGAGCTCTCCCGTACCGTCCTGCGCTCCGTGCGTGGTGCGGTGGAGGAGCAGGAGCTCTCCGTGCCCGTGCCGGCACGGATCGTTGTACAGCCGCCGCCGCGGCCCGGGTGTGGGGACTACGCATCGAATGTCGCGTTGCAGCTCGCCAAGCCGGCGGGGAAGCCGGCGCGTGAGGTCGCCGAGATTCTGCGGAGGCGGCTGACCGGGAGCGCCGGGATCGCCCGCGTGGAGATCGCCGGGCCCGGCTTCTTGAACATCACCCTGGGCGGTGGGGCGCAGGCCGCGCTCGTCCGGGAGGTGCTCACGCAGGGCGCGTCGTACGGGGAGTACGGCGTGGGAGCGGTGCCGGGGGAGACCCGGAAGTCCCGCGAGCCCCGAGAGTCCGAGGAACCCGGAGTGTCCGAGGAGCCCCGTGAGTCGGTAGAGCCCGGCGGGCCGGTGCCTGGGGCGCGCTCGGGCGGATGGCCGGTTGGCGGAGGAGCTCGCGGGCTTGTCGTGGCGGAGGCGGTCGGGCGGATCGCGGCTGCTGTCGGGGTGCGTGCGCCCGCCGCGCATGAGGTGACGGCCCGCGGCGGACGGTGGACCGAGGCTGAGGCCGAGGACGAGCTTGCCGGGCCGGTCGCCCGGCTGGGGGCCGATGAGGTGCGCTGGGCCCTGTTGCGGCCTGCGGCGCACGACCCGGTGCGCCTGCCCGAGCGGCCGGTGCAGCGGGAGGAGAATCCGCGGTTCCGGGTGCAGTACGCGTACGCCAGGACGCGTGCGTTGCTGTGCAACGCCCGGGATCTGAGCTTCGGGAGCGAGCCCGGGGAGGTGCTGGAGCCGGGAGAGGCGCCGGCGGCCCCGGCCCCGCACCCGCCTGCGGCGGCGCCCTCCGCGGACCCCGCCACCACCACCCAAGCCCTGCACACCCTCCTCGCCACCTACCCCTCCGTCGTCGAGGCCGCTGCGCGGCATCGGGCGCCGGACCGGGTGGTGCGGCATCTGGAGGGGACGGCGGATGCGTTCTTCCGGTGGCATGACGCGTGTCCGCCGCTGCCGGTCGGGGAGCAGAAACCCCTGGCCGTTCACCGCGCCCGTCTGGCCCTTGCCGAGGCCACCGGGACGGTGCTTGCCAACGGCCTGCGCCTGCTCGGCATCTCCGCACCCGAACACCTCTGAACCCTTGAGGGGATCTTCACCGTCATGAGCCGTTCCGCCCACCCCGCAGGGCCCCGTCACGCCGATGTGCTGCCCGAGGGCCACTACGCCGGTCCGCCCTCCGACCTCAACACCCTCGACCCGCGCGTGTGGTCCCGTACCGTGCGGCGCAACGCCGACGGTGCGGTGACCGTCGGCGGGCTCGACGTCGCCGCGCTCGCCGAGGAGTTCGGCACGCCGGCCTACTTCCTGGACGAGGACGACTTCCGGGCGCGCTGCCGTGCCTGGAAGGACGCCTTCGGGCCGGGTGCCGACGTCTTCTACGCGGGCAAGGCGTTCCTGTCCCGCGCGGTCGTGCGCTGGCTGAGCGAGGAAGGGCTGAATCTCGACGTCTGCTCCGGTGGCGAGCTGGCCACGGCGCTCGCGGCGGGGATGCCGGCGGAGCGGATCGCGCTGCACGGCAACAACAAGAGCACCGAGGAGATCACCCGGGCCGTCGAGGCCGGGGTGGGCCGGATCGTGCTGGACTCGTTCCAGGAGATCGTGCGGGTGGCGCACATCGCCGAGCGGCTGGGCAAGCGGCAGCGGGTGCAGATCCGGGTCACGGTCGGTGTCGAGGCGCACACGCACGAGTTCATCGCGACCGCCCACGAGGACCAGAAGTTCGGCATCGCGCTCGCCGACGGGCAGGCCGCCGAGGCGGTGCGGCGGGTGCTGAAGCTGGACGGCCTGGAGCTCATCGGCATCCACTCGCACATCGGCTCGCAGATCTTCGACATGGCGGGCTTCGAGGTGTCCGCCCGCCGCGTCGTGCAGCTGCTGACCGAGGTGCGTGACGAGCACGGCGTCGAGCTGCCGGAGATCGACCTCGGCGGCGGCCTCGGCATCGCCTACACCTCCGACGACGACCCGCGTGAGCCGCACGAGATCGCGCAGGCGCTCGGCAACATCGTGCGCAAGGAGTGCGAGTCCGCCGGGCTGGCCGTCCCGCGCCTGTCGGTCGAGCCGGGGCGTGCGATCGTCGGGCCGACGGCCTTCACGCTGTACGAGGTGGGGACGGTCAAGGAGCTGGAGGGGCTGCGGACGTATGTGTCCGTGGACGGCGGAATGTCGGACAACATCCGCACGGCCTTGTACGACGCGGAATACAGCGTCACGCTGGCCTCCCGTACCTCCGACGCCGCGCCGATGCTCTCGCGGGTGGTCGGCAAGCACTGCGAGAGCGGCGACATCGTCGTCCGTGACGCCTTCCTGCCGGCCGATGTGGCGCCGGGCGACCTGCTCGCGGTGCCGGCCACGGGTGCCTACTGCCGGTCCATGGCGAACAACTACAACCACGCGCTGCGACCGCCGGTCGTGGCGGTCAAGGACGGTGCGGCCAGGGTGATCGTCCGCCGCGAGACGGAGGAAGATCTCCTGCGGCTGGATGTCGGCTAGGGCCGGATCCACGGGGCACGGCCCCGGATGAAATAAATGTCTCGGCATCTGGACGACGGACGGAAATGGCCTTCCGGTGCGTGAGACTGGTGCATTAGCAAGCATGAAAACCGCTGGATCGATGAAAAGCAGAGGTCGAATGATGCGTACGCGTCCGCTGAAGGTGGCGCTGCTGGGCTGTGGTGTTGTCGGCTCAGAGGTGGCGCGCATCATGACGACGCACTCCGACGACCTCGCCGCGCGCATCGGTGCGCCGGTGGAGCTGGCAGGTATCGCCGTCCGCCGCCCCGACAAGGTGCGCGACGGCGTCCCGGCCGAACTGGTCACCACCGACGCGACGGCCCTCGTCAAACGCGGCGACATCGACGTCGTGGTCGAGGTCATCGGCGGCATCGAGCCGGCGCGGGGGCTGATCACCACCGCCTTCGAGCACGGCGCCAGCGTGGTGTCCGCCAACAAGGCCCTGGTGGCCGCGGACGGTGCCGCGCTGCACGCCGCGGCCCAGCAGCACGACGCGGACCTCTACTACGAGGCCGCGGTCGCCGGTGCGATCCCGCTGGTGCGGCCGCTGCGCGAGTCGCTGGCCGGTGACAAGGTCAACCGCGTCCTCGGCATCGTCAACGGCACCACCAACTTCATTCTCGACAAGATGGACGGGAGCGGGGCCGGCTACAGCGAGGCGCTGGACGAGGCCACCGCGCTCGGCTACGCCGAGGCCGACCCGACCGCCGACGTCGAGGGTTTCGACGCCGCGGCCAAGGCCGCGATCCTGGCCGGCATCGCCTTCCACACCCGCGTGCGCCTCGATGACGTGCACCGTGAGGGCATCACCGAGGTCACCGCCGCCGACATCGCGTCCGCCAAGCGGATGGGATGCACGGTCAAGCTGCTCGCGATCTGTGAGCGGGCCGCGGACGGCGCGTCCGTCACCGCCCGTGTGCACCCCGCGATGATCCCGCTCAGCCACCCGCTGGCGTCGGTGCGCGAGGCCTACAACGCGGTCTTCATCGAGTCCGACGCCGCAGGCCAGCTGATGTTCTACGGGCCGGGCGCGGGTGGCTCACCGACCGCCTCCGCCGTCCTCGGTGACCTGGTCGCGGTCTGCCGCAACAAGCTCGCCGGCGCCACGGGGCCCGGAGAGTCCGCGTACACGCGGCTGCCGGTCAGCCCCATGGGCGAGGTCGTCACGCGGTATCACATCAGTCTCGACGTGGCCGACAAGCCCGGCGTTCTCGCGCAGGTGGCCACGGTCTTCGCCGAACACGGCGTATCGATCGATACGGTCCGTCAAACGGGCAAGGACGGCGAGGCATCCCTCGTCGTCGTCACCCACCGAGCGGCGGACGCGGCCCTGTCGTCGACCGTCGGGGCGCTGCGCGAGCTGGACACCGTCCGCGGTGTGGCCAGCATCATGCGGGTCGAAGGGGAGTAAAGGAACCCATGTCTGCCAATTCCACTGTGACCACGGCGAGCAGTCAGTGGCGCGGAATCATCGAGGAATACCGTGACCGGCTGCCGGTCAGCGACACGACCGAGGCGGTCACCCTCCGGGAGGGCGGCACGCCCCTCGTACCGGCCCAGGTGCTCTCCGAGCGCACCGGCTGCGAGGTGCACCTCAAGGTCGAGGGTGCCAACCCCACCGGGTCCTTCAAGGACCGCGGGATGACGATGGCCATCACCCGCGCGAAGGAGGAGGGTGCCAAGGCGGTGATCTGCGCCTCCACCGGCAACACCTCCGCCTCTGCCGCCGCCTACGCGGTGCGGGCCGGCATGGTCTGCGCCGTTCTCGTCCCGCAGGGCAAGATCGCGCTCGGCAAGATGGGCCAGGCGCTGGTCCACGGCGCGAAGATCCTGCAGATCGACGGCAATTTCGACGACTGCCTGACGCTCGCACGGGGCCTTTCCGAGAAGTACCCGGTCGCACTTGTGAACTCGGTTAACCCGGTGCGTATCGAAGGCCAGAAGACCGCCGCCTTCGAAATCGTCGACATGCTCCGCGACGCGCCCGACATCCATGTGCTGCCGGTCGGCAACGCCGGCAACATCACGGCGTACTGGAGGGGCTACAAGGAGTACGCCGCCGACGGCATCTCCTCGCGCACCCCGCGCATGTGGGGCTTCCAGGCGTCCGGCAGCGCGCCGATCGTGCGCGGCGAGGTCGTCAAGGACCCGCACACCATCGCCACCGCGATCCGCATCGGCAACCCCGCCTCGTGGTCGTTCGCCGAGCAGGCGCGGGACGAGTCCGGCGGCTTCATCGACGAGGTGACAGACCGTCAAATCCTTGCGGCGTACCGCCTGCTGGCCGCCCAGGAGGGTGTCTTCGTGGAGCCCGCGTCGGCCGCCTCTGTCGCCGGTCTGCTCAAGGCCGCCGAGGAGGGCAAGGTCGACCCGGGCCAGCGCATCGTCTGCACGGTCACCGGCAACGGCCTCAAGGACCCGGACTGGGCGGTGGCCGGAGCGCCGCAGCCGGTCACGGTCCCGATCGACGCGGACGCCGCCGCCGAGCGTCTCGGCCTCGCGTAACACGCGCGATCCGGCGAGCCCGGTGCGCTGCCACGGAATCGGGGTAAGGGACGGTCAGCGTCCCGTCACCCCCGTGCGGCACGGGGAGCAAAGAGAGCAAAGGCTGCAAAGGCGGTCCCGGGGCATGGGATGGCGCGCGACACGCATCGTGCGCCTCCTGTGCGCCCTATGTCGCCACAGAACCTTCCTTCGATAGGCTGGCAGCCAACTCCCCTCCCCACGGCATAACGCAGTGGTGCGCAGGGCAGGTCAGAACAGACCCCATGAGCCGGCCGGGCACCTCGGTGCCGCGGTGCTCCGGGGCAGTACCGCAGCATCAATCAAGGAGAGTCATCGAGCGATGGCCGGTCCCGCGTTCCGCGCCGCCGCCGTCCGGGTGCGCACCCCCGCTACCAGCGCCAACCTCGGTCCCGGCTTCGATGCCCTGGGTCTTTCCCTGGGCCTGTACGACGATGTCGTGGTGCGCGTCGCCGACTCCGGTCTGCACGTCGACATCGCAGGTGAGGGGGCCGAGACCCTCCCGCGCGACGAGAGCCACCTGCTCGTACGCTCCCTGCGCACCGCCTTCGAGCTGCTCGGCGGGCAGCCGCGCGGCCTGGAGATCGTCTGCGCCAACCGCATCCCCCACGGCCGCGGCCTGGGGTCCTCCTCCGCCGCCATCTGCGCCGGCATCGTCGCCGCCCGCGCCGTGACCATAGGCGGCGAGCAGAAGCTCGACGACGCCGCGCTGCTGGAGCTGGCCACCGAGATCGAGGGCCACCCCGACAACGTCGCCGCCTGCCTGCTGGGCGGATTCACCCTCGCCTGGATGGACACCGGCACCGCCCGCGCCATCCGGATGGATCCCGCCGATTCCATCGTTCCGGTGGTCTTCGTGCCCGGGAAGCCGGTGCTGACCGAGACCGCCCGTGGACTGCTGCCGCGCACCGTCCCGCATGTGGACGCCGCGGCCAACGCCGGTCGTGCCGCACTGCTCGTCGAGGCCCTGACCAGGCGCCCCGAGCTGCTGCTCGCCGCGACCGAGGACCGACTTCACCAGGAGTACCGCGCCCCCGCGATGCCGGAGAGCGTGAGCCTGGTGAACCGACTGCGCTCGGACGGCGTCCCCGCAGTTATCTCCGGTGCGGGCCCGACGGTGCTCGCGCTGGTCGAGGAATCCGCGGCGGACAAGGTCGCGGCACTGGCGGGAGAGGGGTGGGCGGCCAATCGGCTGACCCTCGATGCGGCAGGTACCTGCGTACTGCCGCTCGCCGGGTGATCGACGATTGCCGGTCTTCGAGAGGGGGAATGTTTGTTGGATCCGGTAGTGTTAACCTCAAGTCAGTACTCGACGCCTGAGTGGCGCGGTGCTTCGTGTCCCCCATCGGGACCACTTTCTTCCGGGAGCCTCCCAAACTGCTTGGAGCAATGGCCTGAGCAGAAGTGAGCACGCTCCGGAATCGGCGTGACGACATGAGTCACTCTGCATCTCTTCGCGCCGGACCATGCACTGATCTTTCCGCCGTATCCGGCGGGACCACCGCCCCGGCCCCGGTCCGTCAGACCAAGGACACAGCCGGACAGCACAACCGGTCGCCGAGCCAGACAGGCCGACGCCCGCTCCAGGGAAGGACCCTTCGTGAGCGACACCACCGATCTGATGGGCGTGCGCACCGATGGCAGTGCCACCGCGCCCGCCACGGACGCTCCCGCCGCGCCTGCCACCGGTGCTGCCACAGCCCCTGCCTCGCGGCGACGCCGTTCGGGCACCGGCCTTGACGGCATGGTCCTGGCAGAGCTCCAGCAGGTTGCCTCCGGCCTCGGCATCAAGGGCACCGCGCGGATGCGCAAGAGCCAGCTGATCGAGGTCATCAAGGAGAAGCAGGGCGGGGGCTCCGCGGCCAAGGCCGACGCGCCCGCAGACTCCGAGACCAAGCCGAAGCGCCGTACCACCTCCAAGGCCCGCACCGGCGACGACGCCGCCGAGCGGCCCGCTGCCAAGGCCGCCAAGGCCGACAAGGCCGCCGAGAAGTCCGGCGACCAGCAGCAGATCGACATCCCGGGCCAGCCGGTCAGCGACGAGCAGCCGGCCGGCGAGCGCCGTCGGCGCCGGGCCACCGCCGCCGCGGGCAGCCCCGACGCCGCCTCCGGTGACGTCACGACCGAGGCCAAGGCCGACGCCGGCGCCGTCAAGACGGAGGCCAAGACCGACACCGCGGCCCCCGGCCAGGACACCGCGGACGGCCGTCCGCACAAGGGCGGCGACCGCCAGGACCGCGGCGACCGCCAGGAGCGGGGCCAGAAGGGCGACCGCGGGGACCGCCAGGAGCGCGGTGACCGCGGCGACCGTCAGGAGCGCGGCCAGCGTGGCCAGCGCGACCGTGACCGTGGCGACCGCCGCAAGAACGACGCCGGTGACGGCGGCGGTGGCCAGGGCGGCAACCGCCAGCGCGACAACCGCCGCGCCGAGGAGGAAGACGACTTCGAGGGCGGCCGTCGTGGCCGCCGCGGCCGCTACCGCGACCGCCGTGGCCGCCGTGGCGGACGCGAGGACTTCGGCAACGAGCCGCAGGTCTCCGAGGACGACGTCCTGATCCCCGTCGCGGGCATCCTCGACATCCTCGACAACTACGCGTTCATCCGGACCTCCGGCTACCTGCCCGGCCCGAACGACGTGTACGTCTCGCTCGCCCAGGTCCGTAAGAACGGCCTGCGCAAGGGTGACCACGTCACCGGTGCGGTCCGCCAGCCCAAGGACGGCGAGCGGCGCGAGAAGTTCAACGCGCTGGTGCGTCTCGACACGGTCAACAGCGTTGCCCCCGAACAGGGCCGCAACCGGGCCGAGTTCGGCAAGCTGACGCCCCTTTACCCGCAGGAGCGACTGCGCCTGGAGGGTGAGTCGGGCGGCCTGACGACCCGCATTATCGACATGGTCGCGCCCATCGGCAAGGGCCAGCGCGGTCTGATCGTGGCCCCGCCGAAGACCGGTAAGACCATGATCATGCAGGCGGTCGCCAACGCGATCACCCGCAACAACCCCGAGTGCCACCTGATGGTCGTCCTCGTCGACGAGCGGCCCGAAGAGGTCACCGACATGCAGCGGTCGGTCAAGGGCGAGGTCATCTCCTCGACCTTCGACCGTCCCGCCGAGGACCACACCACCGTCGCCGAGCTGGCCATCGAGCGCGCCAAGCGTCTCGTCGAGCTGGGTCACGACGTGGTCGTCCTGCTGGACTCCATCACCCGTCTGGGCCGCGCGTACAACCTCGCGGCGCCCGCCTCCGGCCGCATCCTGTCCGGTGGTGTCGACTCGACCGCGCTGTACCCGCCGAAGCGCTTCTTCGGTGCCGCGCGCAACATCGAGGACGGCGGTTCGCTGACCATCCTGGCCACCGCGCTGGTCGACACCGGCTCGCGCATGGACGAGGTGATCTTCGAGGAGTTCAAGGGCACCGGCAACCTGGAGCTCAAGCTCGACCGCAAGCTCGCCGACAAGCGCATCTTCCCTGCGGTGGACGTCGACGCGTCCGGTACCCGTAAGGAAGAGATCCTGATGGGCAGCGACGAGCTGTCCGTCGTCTGGAAGCTGCGTCGGGTGCTGCACGCTCTGGACCAGCAGCAGGCCATCGAGCTGCTGCTGGACAAGATGAAGCAGACGAAGTCCAACGCGGAGTTCCTGCTCCAGATCCAGAAGACGACGCCGGGCATGGGCGGCAACGGCAACGACTGACGCCCTCCAGCGACGCACCCGAAGCCCTCCTCACCCTCGCGGTGAGGAGGGCTTCGGCTTGCGTGCACGACCGTGCACCGGGCTGTCCGTGCGGTGTGACCTGTGCCGCCCATACCGCATGCACGGCCCTTCGCGGCTGAGACCTTCGGCACAGATCGGGACGTCGCCCACCGGTTCGGGCGGCGCCGTGGAACCCGGCGAAATCCCTGGTGAGAAGGACGCGCGTGCCCTCCTCGGCCGGGGCGTCGACGACCCGGCGCCACAAAAACCCGCACAGGTCGCTGTGCAACGCTTCCCGTCTACCTCCCGTCTGGACAAGCAACTACCCGTGGGGCACGGAGCACGGTGATGGCGAGGGGCAGTCGAGAGAACGAGGACTGAGGAGCAGATGGCGGACAGCAACGGGACCGCGAAGACGGCCGAAAGCCAGGCCCGCGGCATACGTGCCACGGGCCGCCGGCGCAAGGGGCCGACCCGACGCCGCCGAGCGCTGACGATCACGCTGTGTGCGCTGGTCAGCGTCGCGCTGCTCGGCGGTGCCGGCTTCGGATACGTCTACTTCAAACTCAACGGAAACCTGAAGGGCGTCGACATCAACGCCGCCCTCGGCAAGGACCGGCCGGACAACGTCGACAACGGCTCGATGGACATCCTCGTCATGGGATCCGACTCCCGGGCGGGCGAGAACGCGAAGTACGGCAAGGACGGGGGCGGCGCGCGCTCCGACACGGCCATGATCATGCACGTGTACAAGGGCCACAAGAAGGCCAGCGTCGTCAGCGTCCCGCGGGACACCATGGTCAAGCGGCCCGACTGCGTCGAGGACGGCAAGGACGTCCCCGGCGCGCAGCGAGCCATGTTCAACACCGCCTACGAGGTCGGTGGCCCGGCGTGTGCCGTCAAGACCGTCGAGTCGATGAGCGGGATCCGCATGGACCACTTCGTCGAGGTCGACTTCAGCGGCTTCAAGAAGCTCATCAACGCGCTGGGCGGGGTGGACATCACCACCACCAAGGCGATCGACGACGACAACAGCCATCTGCACCTCCAGCCGGGCAAGCACACCCTCAACGGCGAGAACGCTCTGGGCCTGGTACGGACCCGGCACGGCGTCCCCGGGGGCGACGGCAGCGACCTCGGACGTATCCAGCTCCAGCAGGCATTCATCAAGGCGCTGATGAAGCAGGTCAAGGAAGTCGGGGTGCTCAGCAACCCCACCAAGCTGTACGACGTCGCCGACACGGCCACGAAGGCGGTCACCACCGACACCGACCTCAACTCGGTCAGCGAGCTGTCCGGCCTGGCCAAGGGCCTGTCCGGGATCGGCTCGCAGAACATCGACATGGTGACGCTGCCGGTCACGTACGACACCGCCGACCCCGACCGAGTGCTGCCGCTGACCAAGCAGAGCAAGCAGGTCTGGAACGCGCTGCGGCACGACAAGGACATCCCGAAGTCCGCGATCAAGGACTCGGCCGGTGACAAGGGCGGCACGGACACCTACGTGAAGTGACCGACCGCGCCCGTCCCGGGGCCCGCACGGGCCCCGGGACGGGGCGGGGGAATAGTTGCGTGTGTACCCCGGTTTTGGGAGATACGGCGAGTCCTGGCAGACTGGACCGTCGGCCCCGGTTCACGTGACGCAACCCGCGACACGACCCGGAGCACTCCCGAACCTAGGAGAATCCCTTGAAGCGCGACATCCACCCGGAGTACGTCGAGACCCAGGTCAGCTGCACCTGTGGCGCGTCGTTCACCACCCGTAGCACCGTTGGCGGCGGCAGCATCCGCGCCGACATCTGCTCCGAGTGCCACCCGTTCTACACGGGCAAGCAGAAGATCATGGACACGGGCGGCCGCGTGGCCCGCTTCGAGGCCCGCTTCGGCAAGGGCGCAGCCAAGAAGTAGCGACCCGCAAGGCGCCGGTCTCCGGTCGCCCCTGCTCAGGGGTGACCGGACCGGCGTTTTGTCGTCCAGGCCCCCTGCCCTCCGGGCGGGGGTCCGGGGGTTCGCGGCACCGCCGCACATCTGACCGCCCCCGGGAAGACCCAGTCAGCCAGCAGAGGGAACCCCACGATGTTCGAGGCGGTCGAGGAACTGATCGGCGAGCACGCCGATCTTGAGAAGCGGCTGGCCGACCCCGCGGTCCACGCCGACCAGCGCGAGGCCAAGCGGCTGAACAAGCGCTACTTCGAGCTGACCCCGATCATCGCGACCTACCGTTCCTGGAAGCAGACCGGCGACGACATGGAGACCGCGCGCGAACTCGCCGCGGACGACCCGGACTTCGCCGATGAGGTCAAGGAACTCGACGCCCGGCGCGAGACCCTCACCGAGAAGCTGCGACTGCTGCTGGTGCCCCGCGACCCCAGCGACGACAAGGACGTCATCCTCGAGGTCAAGGCCGGCGAGGGCGGCGAGGAGTCCGCGCTGTTCGCGGGCGACCTGCTGCGGATGTATCTGCGCTACGCCGAGCGGGCCGGCTGGAAGACCGAGATCCTCGAGGCCAACGAGTCCGACCTCGGCGGCTACAAGGACGTCCAGGTCGCCGTGAAGACCAAGGGCGGCAACGGTGCCACCGAGCCCGGCCAGGGCGTCTGGGCGCGACTGAAGTACGAGGGCGGGGTGCACCGCGTCCAGCGGGTGCCCGCCACCGAGTCGCAGGGCCGCATCCACACCTCGGCCGCCGGTGTGCTCGTCACGCCCGAGGCCGAGGAGGTCGAGGTCGAGATCGGCCCCAATGACCTGCGCATCGATGTCTACCGCTCCTCGGGCCCCGGCGGCCAGTCCGTCAACACCACCGACTCCGCGGTCCGCATCACGCACCTGCCCACCGGCATCGTCGTCTCCTGCCAGAACGAGAAGAGCCAGCTCCAGAACAAGGAGCAGGCCATGCGCATCCTGCGCTCGCGGCTGCTGGCCGCGGCCCAGGAAGAGGCCGAGAAGGAGGCGTCGGACGCCCGGCGCAGCCAGGTCCGAACGGTCGACCGCTCGGAGCGCATCCGTACGTACAACTTCCCCGAAAACCGCATCTCGGACCACCGGGTCGGCTTCAAGGCGTACAACTTGGACCAGGTGCTCGACGGGGAGCTCGACCCGGTCATCCAGGCTTGCGTGGACGCCGACTCGGCCGCCAAGCTCGCCGCCGCCCAGTAAGACGCTGTACGTACCGGCTGGAGGAAGCCCGTGAATCTGCTGCTCGCCGAGGTGGCGCAAGCCACCCAGCGGCTGGCCGACGCCGGCGTGCCCTCACCGCGTTTCGACGCCGAGGAGCTCGCCGCGCATGTGCACGGCGTCAAGCGGAGCCAGTTGCACGCCGTCCCCGACACGGACTTCGACGCCCGTTACTGGGAAGCGATCGCGCGCCGCGAGGCCCGCGAGCCACTCCAGCACATCACCGGCCGCGCCTTCTTCCGCTACCTCGAACTCCACGTCGGGCCAGGGGTGTTCGTGCCCCGGCCGGAGACCGAGTCGGTGGTCGGCTGGGCGATAGACGCGGTGCGGGCCATGGACGTCGTGGAGCCGTTGATCGTCGACCTGTGCACCGGCTCCGGGGCCATCGCCCTCGCGCTCGCTCAGGAGGTCCCGCGCTCGCGGGTGCACGCCGTGGAGCTGTCCGAGGAAGCTCTGCAGTACGCCCGCAAGAACGTCGAGGGGTCCCGCGTCGTTCTCCACCAGGGTGACGCGCTGACCGCGCTTCCCGAACTGGACGGCCAGGTCGACCTGGTCGTCTCCAACCCGCCGTACATCCCGCTGACGGAGTGGGAGTACGTCGCACCCGAGGCGCGCGACCACGACCCCGAGCTGGCGCTGTTCTCGGGCGAGGACGGCCTGGACACCATCCGGGGCATCGAGCGGACCGCCCACCGCCTGCTGCGGCCCGGCGGCATCGTCGTCATCGAGCATGCCGACACCCAGGGCGGCCAGGTGCCGTGGATCTTCACCGAGGAACGGGGCTGGGCCGACGCGGCAGACCACCCCGACCTCAACAACCGGCCCCGTTTTGCCACCGCGCGCCGGGCGACGCCATGACGCGTTCCGCCACGACGCCTGAAGTATCCGTTCCGCACGAGGAGGTCCGTTAAATGGCACGGCGATACGACTGCAGCGACGCGACCGACCGCGCGACCGGTCTGCGCGAGGCCGCGTCGGCCGTCCGCCGCGGCGAGCTGGTCGTGCTGCCGACCGACACCGTCTACGGCATCGGCGCGGACGCCTTCAGCGCCGAGGCCGTGGGCGACCTGCTGGAGGCCAAGGGCCGCGGCCGGGGAATGCCGTCCCCGGTCCTCGTCGGATCCCCGAACACCCTGCACGGGCTGGTCACCGACTTCTCCGAGCAGGCCTGGGAGCTGGTCGACGCCTTCTGGCCCGGCGCCCTGACCCTCGTCGCCAACCACCAGCCGTCGCTGACCTGGGACCTGGGCGAGACCCGCGGCACGGTCGCGGTGCGGATGCCGCTGCACCCCGTGGCGATCGAGCTGCTCACCGACTTCGGCCCGATGGCCGTCTCCAGCGCCAACCTCACCGGCCACCCCTCCCCGCAGGACTGCGACGCCGCCCAGGAGATGCTCGGCGACTCCGTCTCGGTCTACCTCGACGGCGGCCCGACGCCGGCCGCCGTACCGTCCTCGATCGTCGACGTCACCGGTGCGGTTCCGGTGCTGCTGCGCCAGGGCGCGATCAGCGCGGACGAGCTGCGCAAGGTCGTACCCGAGCTCGAGGTGGCCAATTGATGGCGCCCCTGGGGCGTGGCATAGCGGGACAGGGCGACGAGACCTTCCTTCCCCCTGCGGCCCCATTTCGGATCCTCCACGTCAGCACCGGCAACGTCTGCCGCTCGCCGATCACCGAGCGGCTGCACCGCCATGCCCTGGAGCTGCGGCTGGGCGGGCCCCAGGTCGGCGGGCTACTGGTGGAGAGCGCCGGCACCTGGGGCCATGAAGGCGCCCCCATGGAGGCGCACGCCGCCACGGTGCTCGCCGACTACGGCGCGGACCCCGCCGGCTTCATCGGCCGCGAGCTGCTCGATGAGCACGTCATCCGTGCCGACCTGGTCCTCACCGCGACCCGCGACCACCGCGCGCAGGTCATCTCGATGGGTCACTCCGCCGGGCTGCGCACCTTCACGCTCAAGGAATTCAACCGGCTGGTGCGCGCCATAGACCCCGCCACGCTGCCCGAGCCCGACCCGGCCCTGCCGGGCGGCGGGCTGGTCGAGCGTGCCCGTGCGCTGGTCGGCGCCGCCGCCGCGCTGCGCGGCTGGCTGCTGGCGCCCAATCCGGAGTCCGACGAGGTCTACGACCCCTACGGCGCCCCCATCACCTTCTTCCGCTCCATCGGCGACGAGATCAACCAGGCGCTGGACCCGGTCGTCACCGCCCTCACCGGGGTCCCCGCGCGCGCCTGAGACGGGGGCACCGCCCGACCGCTCCACACACCGCGCCCGATCGCCCCGCCGCGCCTACATTGGGACTACGTCCCCGTACGAGGCCCGGAGCACGCCATGCCCGCCACCACCGCGTCACCCCGCAGTCAGAACCAGGCCGCCCGTGTGCAGGCCGCCGAGCCTCCGGCCGGCACTGGTGCGCCCGAGACGATCGAGGACCGGGCACGGGCCGCGGCCCGCGAGGGCACCGCTCCGGCCGGCGCCCCGGACTTCGCCTCCCTGCTGCGCCAGGACCCGGAGATCGCGGGTGTCCTGCTCGGGGAGGGCGCCCGGCAGGGCGACGGGCTCCAGCTGATCGCCGCGGAGAACTTCACCTCACCCGCCGTGCTGGCCGCCCTCGGCTCACCGCTGGCCAACAAGTACGCCGAGGGGTACCCCGGCGCCCGGCACCACGGCGGCTGCGAACTCGTCGACCTCGCGGAGCGGATCGCCGTCGAACGCGCCAAGGCCCTGTTCGGCGCCGAACACGCCAACGTCCAGGCCCACTCCGGGTCTTCGGCCGTTCTGGCCGCCTACGCCGCCCTGCTGCGCCCAGGAGACACCGTCCTGGCCATGTCCCTCCCGCACGGCGGACACCTCACGCACGGTTCGCCGGCCAACTTCTCGGGCCGCTGGTTCGACTTCGTCGGCTACGGCGTCGACGAGGAGACCGGCCTCCTCGACTACGACGCGATCCGCGCCCTTGCCCAAGAACGCCGGCCGAAGGCCATCGTCTGCGGCTCGATCTCCTATCCCCGGCACATGGACTACGCCGCGTTCCGCGATATCGCCGACGAGACCGGCGCCTATCTGATCGCGGACGTGGCGCACCCGATCGGGCTGGTGGCCGGGGGAGCGGCGCCCAGCCCCGTCCCGTACGCGCATGTGGTGTGCGCCACCACCCACAAGGTGCTGCGCGGGCCCCGGGGCGGGATGATCCTCTGCGGCTCCCGGCTGGCGGAGCGCATCGACCGGGCGGTGTTCCCCTTCACCCAGGGGGGCGCCCAGATGAACGCGGTGGCAGCGAAGGCCGTCGCCTTCGGGGAGGCCGCCACGCCCGCGTTCTGTGAGTACACCCAGCAGGTCACCGCCAACGCCCGCGTCCTCGCCGAGGGGCTGGCCGAGCAGGGTCTGACGATCACCACCGGCGGCACCGACACCCACCTGATCACCGCGGACACCGCCCCGCTCGGGCTCGACGCGCGCACCGCCAGGGGCCGGCTGGCCGCCGCCGGGATCGTGCTGGACACCTGCGCGCTGCCGTGCCCCGATGCCCCGCTCGACCCCGCCGCGCGCAGGACCGGCATCCGGCTGGGGACGGCGGCGGTGACGACGCAGGGGATGGGCGCGGCCGAGATGCGGCGGGTCGCTGCGCTGATCGGCGCGGCGCTGCGGGACGAGGGGCCGGGCCGCTCGGAGGCCGTCGCATTGGTCCATGAATTCCCGCCTTATCCCGATCGGGACTGAGGCCGGAACCGCCCGCTGACGGCGTGCGTCTCTTCCTGTATTCACGGCCAGGGGGCTGACACGCATAGGGTGTGTGGCTGTGATGGCCAGCTATACCAATGGGGCAGCCCGTGCGTGAATACCTGCTGACGCTGTGCGTCACGGCCGCGGTGACCTACCTGCTGACCGGCCCGGTGCGGAAGTTCGCGATCGCGGCCGGGGCGATGCCGGAGATCCGGGCGCGTGACGTGCACCGCGAGCCGACTCCGCGGCTCGGCGGGATCGCGATGTTCGGCGGGTTGTGCGCGGGGCTGCTGGTCGCCTCGCATCTGACGAATCTCAAGAGTGTCTTCGAGAACTCCAACGAGCCACGGGCGCTGCTCTCCGGCGCCGCGCTGATCTGGATTCTCGGCGTGCTGGACGACAAGTGGGGCGTGGACGCGCTGGTCAAGCTCGGCGGCCAGATGATCGCCGCGGGTGTGATGGTCCTCCAGGGCCTGACCATCCTGTGGATCCCGATCCCCGGCGTCGGCACGGTCTCGCTGACTCCTATGCAGGGCACCCTGCTGACCGTCGCGCTCGTCGTGATCACCATCAACGCGGTCAACTTCGTCGACGGCCTGGACGGCCTCGCCTCCGGCATGGTGTGCATCGCCGCCGCGGCCTTCTTCATGTACGCGTACCGGATGTGGTTCGGCTACGGCATCGAGGCGGCCGCGCCCGCAACGCTGTTCTCGGTCGTTCTGATGGGCATGTGCCTGGGCTTCCTGCCGCACAACATGCACCCGGCGCGGATCTTCATGGGCGACTCGGGCTCGATGCTGATCGGCCTGGTGATGGCCGCGGGTGCCGTCTCGGTCACCGGTCAGGTGGACCCGGATCTGCTCAACCTGAAGGCGGGCGGTCTGCGTGAGGCGACTCACGCGATGGTGCCGGTCTACATTCCGCTGCTGCTGCCGCTGACCGTCATCGCGGTGCCGGTCGCCGACCTCATCCTGGCGATCGTGCGCCGGACGTGGAAGGGCCAGTCGCCGTTCGCCGCCGACCGCGGTCATCTCCACCACCGGCTGCTGGAGATCGGCCACTCGCACAGCCGTGCCGTGCTGATCATGTACTTCTGGTCGGCGCTGATCGCCTTCGGCGCGGTCGCCTATTCGGTCAACAACGCCAGCATGTGGATCGTCCTGGGCATCGTGCTGCTGAGCGCGGTCGGTCTGGTGCTGCTCCTGCTGCCGCGGTTCACGCCGCGGGCGCCGCGCTGGGCGGAGCGGATGGTTCCGCCCCGCTACCGCAGGGTCGTGGGCGGGCCGGCCGTGGACGAGTCCACGGCGACGGACGGGGGAGACGCCCAGGAGGCCGAGGAGGAGCGCGAACGGGTCCCGGCGGGCATCCACGGTGCCACCGCGATCGGCGACCGCTCACGCTTCGTGGACCGCCGCCGGGCGGACAGTCACCACTGATCCTCGGCTCCGCCGCCGTCAACGGGCGACGGAAACCGGGGTGGTTGGCCTCATACCAGACAAAAGGTCAGCCGTCAGTGCACCAACGCGCACGTTCACGCTCAGGTGTGACAGGGTCCACACGAACAGGTAAAGACCTCATCAAATAGTTTGTGATACCGTTCACGAAACCCGGCGATAGAGCCGAAGGGCCGTAGTGCGACGGTCATTCGGCCTCAGGCTCAGCCTCAGGCCGGGACTACGCTCGTCCCTGACGACAACACCCCCACCCCTTGCCGGAGCGCCGCCATGCAGTCGAATGACGCCCGACTACTCCTTCACGCCGTTGTGCCCACGCTCGCCATCGGTGCCATCGCCGTTGCCGTCAGCGCTGTGGTCGCAGGCACGACGGGAGCGATCGGCGCTGTCGTCGGCACCGTGCTGGTGGTGCTCGTGATGGGTGCGGGGCTCGTCGTCCTGCAGAGCACCGCGCGGAATCACCCGCAGCTGTTCCAGATGATGGGACTCATGCTGTACACGGTGCAGATTCTGGCCGTCCTTGTCTTCCTGCTGGCGTTCAAGGACACAACGCTCTTCGACACAAAGGCATTTGCCTTGACGTTGCTCGGCGCCACTCTCGTGTGGATCGCGGCACAGACCCGCGGTCACATGAAGGCGAAGATCCTGTACGTCGACCCCGACTCCGCGGAAGCGAAGAAGGCGGAGACGGCGGGGTCGCCGACGTGACACGTAGGGCCGGAATAAAAGCCCCCATGCGGGCCTGCTATCGTCCGGTGCCAACTGCGGCACAGTTGGCGCAGGCGGCTGAGCGCCCCGGTTCCACGGGATGGAACGGGCAGTCCTCATGGCCCATGCCTGTGATCCGACCCGGCCCAGCGCCGACCAGCCGCCCCAACATCCGCAAGACCAGTCCAGTGCCGCACCGTGGCTCAACGCCGCGCCGACACAACGAGGTTGCCGTACCCATGCGCCACGCTGAAGGAGCTCGCGGTGAGTGCTGAAACGATGCTCGCCTTCGAGACCGACTGCCACATCTTTTCCGGGTGCGGCTTCCCTGCTCCCGGGCTTCATTCGTTCGTCTTTGACCCCCTGTTCACGGTCGGCGGCTACGAGTTCAACAAGCCGATGCTGCTGGCCCTGCTCAGCACGGTCATCGTCGTGTGGTTTTTCTGGGCTGCGTTCGGCAAGGCCAAGGTGGTCCCCGGCAAGCTGCAGATGATTGCCGAAGCGGGATATGACTTCGTGCGCCGCGGCATCGTCTACGACGCCCTCGGCAAGAAGGAGGGCGAGAAATACGTCCCCTTCATCGTCTCGCTGTTCTTCTTCGTCTGGATCATGAACATCTGGTCGATCATTCCGATCGCCCAGTTCCCGGTGACGTCGATCATCGCGTTCCCCGCCGGACTCGCAGGCATCGTCTACCTCACGTGGATGTACCTGACGTTCAAGAAGCACGGATTCGTCGGCGGATTCAAGCACCTCTCGGGCTACGACAAGTCGCTCGGCGCGGTTCTTCCCATGATCGTCGTCATCGAATTCCTCTCGAATGTCTTCGTCCGGCCGTTCACGCACGCGGTCCGACTCTTCGCGAACATGTTCGCCGGTCACCTGCTGCTGCTGATGTTCACCATCGGTACCTGGTACCTGCTGAACGGCGTCGGCATCGTCTACGCCGGTGCCTCGTTCGTGATGACCGTCCTGCTGACGGCGTTCGAGCTCTTCATCCAGGCCGTGCAGGCGTACGTCTTCGTGCTCCTGACCGCGAACTACATCCAGGGCGCGCTCGCCGAGCAACACTGAGCCCCCGTCTCCTCAGCCCCAACAGACGCCCGGTGGCCAACCCCCACCGGTCCGTGAAAGAGAAGGAAGTAACGGCATGTCCGCTGCTCTCGAGAGTGTCAACCTCGCCGCCGGCGTCACCGGCAACCTCGGCTCGATCGGTTACGGCCTCGCCGCGATCGGCCCCGGCGTCGGCGTCGGCATCATCTTCGGTAACGGCACCCAGGCCCTGGCCCGCCAGCCCGAGGCCGCCGGCCTTATCCGTACCAACCAGATCATGGGCTTCGCGTTCTGCGAGGCGCTTGCGCTGATCGGCATCGTCATGGGCTTCCTCTTCAAGGCCTGACGGACCTTTCAACCACCCTTCACAGACGGAAGGCACTGATGTGAACGCCCTGGTGAACATGGCGGCGGAGGTTCCTGAGAACCCCCTGGTCCCGCCGATTCCAGAGCTGGTCATCGGCCTGATCGCTTTCTTCATCGTCTTCGGTTTCCTCGCCAAGAAGCTCCTCCCGAACATCAACAAGGTTCTGGACGAGCGTCGGGCGTCGATCGAAGGCCGCATGGACGATGCCGAGGCGAAGCAGGCCGAGGCGCAGCAGGTGCTCGAGGACTACCGGGCACAGCTCGCCGACGCCCGCCACGAGGCCGCGCGTCTGCGCCAGGAGGCGCAGGAGCAGGGCGCGACGCTCATCGCCGAGATGCGCGCCGAGGGCCAGCGGCAGCGTGAGGAAATCATCGCTGCCGGTCACGCCCAGATCGAGGCGGACCGGAAGCAGGCCGCGCAGTCGCTGCGTCAGGACGTGGGCTCGCTCGCCACCGAGCTGGCCGGCAAGCTCGTCGGCGAGTCCCTCGAGGACCACGCCCGGCAGAGCCGGACCATCGACCGCTTCCTCGACGAGCTCGAGGCCAATGCGGCGTCGGACACGACGAAGGCTGAGGCCGGCCGATGAATGGAGCGAGCCGCGAGGCACTCGCCTCCGCACGCGAGCGACTCGACGCGCTGACGGACGACACGTCCGTCGACGCGGCGAAGCTCGCCGAGGAGCTGGCTGCCGTCACCGCTCTGCTCGACCGCGAGGTGTCGCTGCGTCGGGTCCTGACCGACCCGGCGCAGACCGGCCAGGCGCGAGCCGAGCTGGCCGAGCGCCTGCTCGGCGGCCGGGTCGGCGGCCCGACCGCCGAACTGGTCAGCGGCATGGTCCGCTCCCGCTGGTCGCGCTCGCGTGACCTGGCGGACTCGGTCGAGGAGCTGGCCTACAGCGCCGACCTCATCGCGGCCCAGCGGACCGGCCAGCTCGACGACGTCGAGGACGAACTGTTCCGGTTCAGCCGGATCGTCACCTCGAACCCCGAGCTGCGCAGCGCGCTGACCGACCAGAACGCCTCGGTCGCGGCCAAGACGGAGCTGCTGCGCTCGCTGCTGGGCGGCCGGGCAAACCCGGTCACCGAGCGAGTCGTGATCCGTCTTGTCGGACAGCCGCGGGGTCGTAGCCTGGAAGCAGGGTTCGATGCCCTCTCCAAGCTGGCGGCGAGCCGCCGGGACCGCATGGTCGCGGTGGTCACCTCCGCGGTGCCCCTCAGCGAGGGGCAGCGTCAGCGCCTCGGCGCTGCGCTGGCCGCGACGTACGGACGGCAGATCCACCTGAACCTCGACGTGGACCCCGAGGTCCTCGGCGGCGTGCAGGTGCGCATCGGCGACGAGGTCATCACCGGGACCATCGCGGACCGCCTCGCCGAGGTGGCCCGACGGATGGCCGGCTGACCCACCCACCAACTCAAGAGCTGCACAGCCGGCGGATGGACGCCGGGCCAGACGGCCGGATCGAAAGATCCGGCTGCGGTCCGGAAGCCACCGTCGGGGACACAGCACAAGCACGACGGCGGCCCGAGTTGGGCCGTAAGCGGAAACCCCCTGGGGGACAGCCCCCCAGACACCCGCAAGTAACTTCGGGCCCAACAAGGAGAGCAGGGAACCCAGATGGCGGAGCTCACGATCCGGCCGGAGGAGATCCGGGACGCGCTGGAGAACTTCGTCCAGGCGTACAAGCCGGACGCGGCCTCGCGCGAGGAGGTCGGCACGGTCAGCGAGGCCGGAGACGGCATCGCGAAGGTCGAGGGTCTTCCCTCGGCGATGGCGAACGAGCTGCTGAAGTTCGAGGACGGCACGCTCGGTCTTGCGCTGAACCTCGAAGAGCGCGAGATCGGCGCGGTTGTCCTCGGCGAGTTCAGCGGCATCGAGGAGGGCCAGCCGGTGCAGCGCACCGGTGAGGTGCTCTCGGTCGCCGTGGGCGAGGGCTACCTCGGCCGCGTCGTCGACCCGCTGGGCAACCCGATCGACGGCCTCGGCGAGATCGAGTCCGAGGGCCGCCGCGCCCTGGAGCTGCAGGCTCCGGGCGTCATGGTCCGTAAGTCGGTCCACGAGCCGATGGAGACGGGCTACAAGGCCGTCGACGCGATGACCCCGATCGGCCGTGGCCAGCGTCAGCTGGTCATCGGTGACCGCCAGACCGGCAAGACCGCCCTGGCCGTCGACACGATCATCAACCAGCGTGACAACTGGCGCTCGGGCGACCCGAAGAAGCAGGTCCGCTGCATCTACGTCGCCGTTGGCCAGAAGGGCTCCACCATCGCGTCCGTGCGCGGCGCGCTGGAGGAGGCCGGTGCCCTGGAGTACACCACCATCGTCGCCGCCCCGGCGTCCGACCCGGCGGGCTTCAAGTACCTGGCGCCCTACACCGGTTCGGCCATCGGCCAGCACTGGATGTACCAGGGCAAGCACGTCCTGATCGTCTTCGACGACCTGTCGAAGCAGGCCGACGCCTACCGCGCCGTGTCGCTGCTGCTGCGCCGCCCGCCGGGCCGTGAGGCCTACCCGGGTGACGTCTTCTACCTGCACTCGCGTCTGCTCGAGCGCTGCGCCAAGCTCTCCGACGACCTGGGCGCCGGTTCGATGACGGGCCTCCCGATCGTCGAGACCAAGGCCAACGACGTCTCGGCGTTCATCCCGACCAACGTCATCTCGATCACCGACGGCCAGTGCTTCCTGGAGTCCGACCTGTTCAACGCGGGCCAGCGCCCGGCGCTGAACGTCGGTATCTCGGTCTCCCGTGTCGGTGGATCCGCCCAGCACAAGGCCATGAAGCAGGTCTCCGGCCGACTGCGCGTGGACCTCGCCCAGTACCGCGAGCTGGAGGCGTTCGCCGCCTTCGGTTCGGACCTGGACGCGGCCTCCAAGGCGTCGCTGGAGCGCGGTAAGCGCATGGTGGAGCTGCTCAAGCAGAGCCAGTACGCGCCCTTCTCGACCGAGCACGAGGTCGTCTCCATCTGGGCCGGCACCACCGGCAAGATGGACGACGTACCGGTCGAGGACATCCGCCGCTTCGAGCGGGAGCTCCTGGACTACCTGGGCCGGGAGAAGAAGGACCTGCTGACCAGCATTCGCGAGGGCGGCAAGATGTCCGACGACACCATCCAGGCGCTCACCGATTCCGTCGCCGCCTTCAAGCAGCAGTTCGAGACCTCGGACGGCAAGCTGCTCGGTGAGGACGCTCCGGTCAGCACCGCCAAGTGACGACGGAAGGGACCTGATCCATGGGAGCCAAGCTCCGGGTCTACAAGCGTCGCATCCGCTCCGTCACCGCGACCAAGAAGATCACCAAGGCGATGGAGATGATCGCCGCCTCGCGCATCGTCAAGGCGCAGCGCAAGGTGGCGGCGTCGACGCCGTACGCGAGTGAACTGACCCGCGCGGTGACAGCGGTTGCCACCGGTTCGAACACCCAGCACGCCCTGACCACCGAGGTGGACAACCCGGCTCGCGCCGCGGTGCTGCTCATCACGAGCGACCGCGGTCTGGCCGGCGGCTACTCCTCGAACGCCATCAAGGCCGCCGAGTCGCTCACCGAGCGCCTCAAGGCCGAGGGCAAGGACGTCGAGACGTACATCATCGGCCGCAAGGGTGTCTCGTACTACGGCTTCCGTGAGCGCCAGGTCGCGGATTCGTGGACCGGCTTCACCGACAGCCCGACGTACGCGGACGCCAAGGCCGTGGCCGGCCCGCTGATCGCGGCGGTGCAGAAGGACACGGCCGAGGGCGGCGTGGACGAGCTCCACATCGTCTTCACCGAGTTCGTGTCGATGATGACGCAGACGGCTGTCGACAAGCGTCTGCTGCCGCTCCACCTCGGCGAGGTGGAGGCGGAGGAGTCGTCCAAGGGCGAGATCCTTCCGCTGTTCGACTTCGAGCCGTCGGCCGAGGACGTCCTCGACGCCCTGTTGCCGCGGTACGTCGAGTCGCGGATCTACAACGCACTGCTGCAGGCCGCCGCCTCCAAGCACGCCGCCACGCGTCGTGCGATGAAGTCGGCGACCGACAACGCAGAAGACCTCATCAAGTCGCTCTCGCGGCTTGCCAACGCGGCCCGACAGGCCGAAATCACCCAGGAAATCAGCGAGATCGTCGGTGGTGCCAGTGCTCTGGCCGACGCGACCGCGGGGAGTGACTGACCACTATGACCACCACTGTTGAAACGGCCACGGCAACGGGCCGCGTCGCCCGGGTCATCGGCCCGGTCGTCGACGTGGAATTCCCCGTCGACGCGATGCCGGAGATCTACAACGCACTGCACGTCGAGGTCGCCGACCCCGCCGAGCAGGGCAAGCTCAAGACGCTGACCCTCGAGGTCGCCCAGCACCTGGGCGACGGCATGGTCCGCGCCATCTCGATGCAGCCCACCGACGGTCTGGTCCGCCAGGCCCCGGTGACCGACACCGGCGACGGCATCACCGTTCCGGTCGGCGACATCACCAAGGGCAAGGTGTTCAACACCCTTGGCGCCATCCTGAACGAGCCGGAGGCGGAGGCTCAGGTCACCGAGCGCTGGCCGATCCACCGCAAGGCCCCGGCCTTCGACCAGCTCGAGTCGAAGACCGAGATGTTCGAGACCGGCCTGAAGGTCGTCGACCTGCTGACCCCGTACGTCAAGGGCGGCAAGATCGGTCTGTTCGGTGGTGCGGGCGTCGGCAAGACCGTCCTCATCCAGGAAATGATCATGCGTGTGGCGAAGCTGCACGAGGGCGTTTCCGTGTTCGCCGGCGTCGGCGAGCGCACCCGTGAGGGCAACGACCTCATCGACGAGATGACGGACTCCGGCGTTCTGGAGAAGACCGCGCTGGTCTTCGGCCAGATGGACGAGCCCCCGGGCACCCGTCTCCGCGTCGCGCTGGCCGGTCTGACCATGGCGGAGTACTTCCGCGATGTGCAGAAGCAGGACGTGCTGTTCTTCATCGACAACATCTTCCGCTTCACCCAGGCCGGTTCCGAGGTCTCCACCCTGCTGGGCCGCATGCCCTCCGCGGTGGGTTACCAGCCGAACCTGGCGGACGAGATGGGCCTCCTGCAGGAGCGCATCACCTCGACCCGTGGTCACTCGATCACCTCGATGCAGGCGATCTACGTCCCCGCGGACGACCTGACCGACCCGGCCCCGGCGACGACCTTCGCGCACCTCGACGCGACGACCGTTCTGTCGCGTCCGATCTCGGAGAAGGGCATCTACCCGGCGGTCGACCCGCTGGACTCGACGTCCCGCATCCTGGACCCGCGCTACATCTCGCAGGACCACTACGACGCGGCCTCCCGCGTCAAGGGCATCCTGCAGAAGTACAAGGACCTGCAGGACATCATCGCCATTCTCGGTATCGACGAGCTGGGCGAGGAGGACAAGCTGGTTGTCCACCGTGCCCGTCGTATCGAGCGCTTCCTGTCGCAGAACACCCACGCGGCGAAGCAGTTCACCGGTCTCGACGGATCGGACGTTCCGCTGGACGAGTCGATCGCGGCCTTCAACGCGATCGCCGACGGCGAGTACGACCACTTCCCCGAGCAGGCGTTCTTCATGTGCGGTGGTATCGAGGACCTCAAGAACAACGCCAAGGAGCTGGGCGTCTCCTGACCCCGTGCTCGCGGTCCCGGGGGCGGTCCTGTCCGCCCCCGGCCCGTGCGACCACTAGTATTTGACCCAACATCTGCCGAGCCAGGCAGGTGGAGACCCGAGGAGCCATCGTGGCTGAGCTGCACGTCGAGTTGGTCGCCGCGGACCGTCAGGTCTGGTCCGGCGAGGCCAGCCTTGTCGTCGCGCGCACCCCGTCGGGCGACATCGGCGTCATGCCCGGACATCAGCCGCTTCTCGGCGTGCTGCAGTCGGGCCCGGTGACGATTCGTACGACCGGTGAGAGCGGTGACGGCACCGTCGTCGCCGCTGTGCACGGCGGCTTCATCTCTTTCGCCGACAACAAGCTGTCTCTGCTCGCGGAGATCGCGGAACTGTCGGACGAGATCGATGTCCAGCGCGCGGAGCGGGCCCTGGAGCGAGCGAAGTCGGAGGCCGACGCGGCCGCCGAGCGTCGCGCCGATGTCCGGCTGCGTGCGGTGACGGGCGTTCACTGAGCCCCGCCACCGACGAGATCGATCCTCAGCCGCGGGCTGCCCGGACTCCTCCGGAGCGGCCCGCGGCTGAGGCAATGCAGGTGCGTTTCCGTCCCCCGGGCTCCGTCCGGGGTACCTCATCGAGGCGAGGAGGTCGGTCGAGATGGTCCTCGCTCTGCTTGTGAGCGGCGCGGTCGTGCTGGTGGTGCTGCTGGGGCTGTTCGTCTTCGGACTGAGGCGGCGGCTGATCCAGCGGTCCGGCGGCACGTTCGACTGCAGCCTGCGCTGGGACGTTCCGGAGACCGAGACGGAGCCCAGCGGCAAGGGCTGGATCTATGGCGTGGCACGCTACAACGGAGACCGGATCGAGTGGTTCCGGGTGTTTTCCTACGCGCCCCGGCCCCGCCGTGTCCTGGAGCGCTCCGCCATCGAGGTCGTCGAGCGCCGCACCCCCCAGGGGGAGGAAGAGCTGGCGCTGCTCTCCGACTCCCTCGTGCTCGCCTGTCGCCACCGCGGTACGCGGCTGGAACTGGCGATGAGCGAGGACGCCCTCACCGGCTTCCTGGCCTGGCTGGAAGCGGCCCCGCCCGGCCAACGCGTCAACGTGGCGTGAGCGAGGCGTCCCGTGGGATGCGGCCCGTGCACACGTCCGGGCGCGAGGGTGAACGTCGCCTGAGCGTCGCCGGCCCCTTCGTCACGGCGCGTCGACCCCCAACTCCTGCGCCAGGACCGCGGCTTGCACCCGGCTGCGCAGGCCGAGCTTGGCCAGCAGCCGGCTGACGTGCGTTTTGACGGTGGCCTCCGCCATCGTCAGCCGCACCGAGATCTCGGCGTTCGACAGTCCCCGCCCCAGACAGCCGAGCACCTCGTGCTCGCGACGGGTGAGCGCTTCCATGACGGCCGGATCGGGGGCGTCGCCGGCCGGCGCCCGCCGCACCGCCGCACCCGGGGCGGCGAACTCCGCGATCAGCCGGCGGGTCACCGCCGGGGCGATCAGCCCGTCGCCGGACGCCACCGTCCGCACCGCGGCCAGCAGGGCGGCCGCGTCGCTGTCCTTCAGCAAAAACCCCGCCGCTCCCGCTCGTAGCGCCCCGAAGAGGTATTCGTCCAGGTCGAAGGTGGTCAGCACCAGGACGTCCGCCAGGGCCTCCGCGACGACCTGCCGGGTGGCGGACACCCCGTCGAGCCGGGGCATCTGGATGTCCATGAGCACCAGGTCGGGGCGCAGCTCACGGGCCAGGCGCACCGCCTCCTCACCGTCCGCTGCCTCCCCGACGACGTCGATGTCGGGGGCCGAGCGCAGGATGAGCACCAGCCCGGCGCGTACGGCGGACTGATCCTCGGCGACGAGGACCCGGATCGGCCCCTGGGCGGCGCCTTTCATCGTGGCTCTCCCTCCTCGGGTGCCGGCAGGACTGCCCGCACCCGCCAGAACCGACCGGCCGGATACGTCTGCGGGCCGGCCTCGAATGTCCCGCCGAGCAGGGCGACCCGCTCGCGCATTCCGACGAGCCCGGCGCCGGACCCGGGCGCGCGGGGGCGGGGGCGCTCGGCGAACGGGCTGCTGACGGTGACGGTGAGCGCCGCGCCCCGCTCATGGGTGATCCGGACCCGTACCTCGCCGGGGGCCGCGTGCTTGAGCGCGTTGGTCAGTGACTCCTGGACGATCCGGTACGCGGCGAGCTCGACCGGCGTGGCCACCGTGGACCCGCTGCCGTCGGTGGGCCGGGCGTCGTCCAGGGAGAAGGCCAGTCCGCTGCTCGCGCCGTTCGTGCCGGCCTGGGCGAGCAGCGCGTCGAGCCCGTCGAGGGTGGGGGTCGCGGCCGGCTCCGCGGTGCCGCCGGGCGTTTCGGGGGCCCGCAACAGGCCGATGAGACGACGCATTTCGGCCAGACCTTGCACGCTGTTCTCGCGGATCACGCCGAGCGCCTCACGGGTCGCCGCCGGGTCGTCGAGGGTCTGCGCGGCGGTGGTGTGGATCGCGATGGCGGACAGATGGTTGGCGACCATGTCGTGCAGTTCGCGTGCCATCCGGGCCCGTTCGCCTGCGACCGCTTGGGCCCGGTCGATCTCGGCGAGCAGCGCGGTCTGTTCGGCACGCAGCCGGGCGGCCTGCGCGGCGTCCCGGTGGTTGCGGATGATCAGGCCGGTCCAGGCCGGCGTGACGGTGCCCAGGGCGATGACGATGCTGAGCGTCACCACCTGCGGGTCGTGCCGGAACGCGGTGAGCGCGACGGCTGCCAGCACGGTCACCAGCACGGAGGACAGCGGGATCCGGCGGGCGGCGGCGGGGCTGCCGTAGAGGACGGCCGCGTAGATCAGGTCCGTGAACATCAGGACGGTGGCGATGAGGGTGCCGGAGCAGATGTCCAGCGCCAGCGCCACCAGCGCGATGCTCAGCGCGGTCATCGGGGCGGTACGGCGCCGCAGCTCGGCCGCCGACATGGTGGCCAGCGCGACGAGGGTGAGTGCGGCCGGCAGGCCGAGGAGCGGCGGGCCGCCGTGCAGATCCAGCGTCCAGAGCAGCAGCCCGCCGAGCAGCCCGCCGCCCGCGATGAGCACGTCGATGCGGTGCGGCCGGCCGGGGGCGGTGAAGGGTCTGGCGGTCACCCCACCATCAAACATGGCGCCGGGGCCCGCTGCCTCCATGTCAGGACCGGGATTGGCGCCGGTCGACTACATCGAAAGATGCAGTCCGGGATCGTCGCGCGCGACGACGTGCCGGGCGAGCGCCGCTGCGAGCCTTGAGGTGTTCGTCCCGAAAGGAGACCACCGTGGTCGTCACGTTGATCATCATCTGCGAGGTCGGCTTCTGGGTGCTGCTCGTCGCCGGCCTGGCGCTGCGCTACCTGGCCCGCATGCCACGCACCGGGGCGGCGGTGCTCCTGATGGAACCGCTGCTGGAACTGACCCTTCTGGTCGTCACCGCGATCGACCTGAGGAACGGTGCGACCGCGGACTGGAAGCACGGCCTGGCCGCCGTCTACATCGGCTACACGGTCGCCTACGGCCACTACACGATCGCCTGGGTGGACGGGCACTTCGCCCATCGCTTCGCCGGCGGACCACCCCCGGTCAAGCCCCCGCGGTACGGTCTCGCCCGCGCCGGGCACGAGGGGAAGCTGTGGCTGCGTACGGTGCTGATGGCGGCCGTCGCCACGGGCCTGCTGCAGGTGGCGATCTGGTTCGTCGGCGGGGGTGGCGACACCGCCTCGCTGCGCGGCTGGCAGGTGGCCACGGGCCGGATCGTCGCGATCCACGGCCTGATCGCCCTGACGTATCTCCTCTGGCAGAAGAAGGACCCGGGCGGCCCCGCGGCACCCGAGACGCAGGCCCGCCCGCAGGAGAAGTCCCTCCGCTGACGCCGGGAGCGCGCCGGGTGGCCGCGGGCCCGGGGCCGGGTCCGGCCTAGCGCTCGCCGCCCGGCACCCACAGCACGTCGCCGACCTCCTTGTTGGCGCTGCGCGCGAGGATGAACAGCAGGTCGGAGAGGCGGTTGAGGTAGGTGGCGGTCAGCGGGTTCATGCTCTCGCCGTGCTCCTCGAAGGCCGCCCAGGTCGAACGCTCGGCGCGGCGCACGACCGTGCACGCCTGGTGCAGCAGCGCCGCGCCGGCCGTGCCGCCGGGGAGGATGAAGCTGCGCAGCTTCTCCAACTGCTCCAGGAAGAGGTCGCAGTCGGCCTCCAGCTTGTCGATGTAGGTCTGCTCGACGCGCAGGGGAGGGAACTCGGGGTTCTCCACCACGGGGGTGGAGAGGTCGGCGCCGACGTCGAAGAGGTCGTTCTGCACCCGCAGCAGCACCGCGGAGACGTCGTCCGGCAGTGAACCGAGCGCCAGGGCCACGCCGATGGCCGCGTTGGCCTCGTTGGCGTCCGCGTAGGCCGAGATCCGGGAGTCGGTCTTGGCGGTGCGGCTCATGTCGCCGAGGGCGGTGGTGCCCTTGTCGCCGGTGCGGGTGTAGATGCGCGTCAGATTCACCATACGGACGACCCTACGCCGCGGACTTCTTGAAGGCCCGTGTGCAAAGCGTCACGGAGACCACGGTCAGCGCGAGCGCGACGAGGGCGCCGCGGAGCAGGGCGGCGGAGGCGTAGTCGCCGGTGAACGCCTCCCGGACCGCGTCGACGAGATGGCGGAAGGGCATCACGTGCGAGAGCACATCGAGCCAGCCCGGCCCCAGCGTCATCGGCAGCATCAGCCCGGACAGCAGCATCGACGGCATGGTGACGGCGTTGATGACGGGCGCGAACTCCTGCGGGGTGCGGACCTTCAGGGCCAGCGCGTGGGACAGCGAGGAGAGGGCGAGGGTGAGGACGGCGACGAACGCGAGGCCGATGAGGACGCCGGGCAGCGGGGCGCGCAAGCCCATCGCGACGGCCGCCAGTACCAGCAGCACCGACTGGAGGACGAGCACCGCGGCGTCCCGCAGCACCCGCCCGAGCAGCAGCGCCAACCGGCTGACGGGGGTCACGCGCATCCGCTCCACCACGCCGGACTGCTTCTCCATGAGGATGCCGAAACCGCAGAACCCACCCCCGAACAGGGCGAGTTGGAGGAGCAGGCCGGGCACAAGAACCTGCCAGGAGCTGGTCCCGGCGGGGCCGAGCGGCAGATCGGTGAGCAGGGGACCGAAGAACAACAGGTACAGCAGCGGCATCAGCAGCCCGAAGAGCATCTGAAGCCGGGACCGCAGGGTCTGCCGGGCGTACCGCCCGAAGATGAGGGCGGTGTCGGTGAGCAGGGTGGACATCGGAGGACTCCTGGAGGAGGGCGGGGAGGGGCGCGGCGGACGGGGTGGTCGCGGGGCTCAGACCGCGACGGGAGCGGTGTCCACGGCGGTGGTGGCCCGTCCGGTGACGGCGAGGAAGGCGTCCTGCAGTGACGCGTCGGTGGATCCGGCGTATGCGGTCTTGAGCGCGCTCGGTGTGCCCTCCGCGACCACCACGCCCTTGTCGACGATCACCAGGCGGTCGGCGAGCGCGTCGGCCTCGTCCAGGTAGTGGGTGGTCAGGAACACGGTGGTGCCGTGGTCGCCGCGGATGCGGCGGACCAGGTCCCACAGATCGGCCCGGCTGCCGGGGTCGAGGCCGGTCGTCGGCTCGTCGAGGAAGAGCACCTCGGGGCGGTGCACGAGGCCCATCGCCAGGTCCAGCCTTCGGCGCTGACCGCCGGAGAGTGCGGCGGTCCTGCGGTCCAGCAGATCGGTGAGGCCGAGGTCGTCCGCCAGCTCCGCGGCGCGCGCGACGGCCTGCGCCCTGCCCATGCGGTAGAGCCGCCCCTGGGTGACGAGTTCCTCGCGCACCGACACCTGGGGATCGACGCCGCCGGCCTGAGCGACGTATCCGCTTCTGCGCCGTACGCCGACGGGGTCCCGGGTGAGGTCGCAGCCGGCGACCGAGGCGCTGCCGCCGGTGGGGGTGAGCAGGGTGGTGAGCATGCGGAGGGTGGTGGTCTTGCCGGCGCCGTTCGGGCCGAGGAATCCGAGGATCTCGCCGGATTCGACGGTGAGGTCGATGCCGCGTACGGCCTCGACAGGTCCGCGCGCGGTGGTGAAGGTCCGGGCCAGCCCGGCCGTGGTGATGACTGCCATGGCGACAGAAAAACAGAGTCACCCCAAATTTGCAATGTCTCCAAGTTTGAGGAGAGGTCAGAGCTGCCTACGATGAGGGCATGGCAGAGGGGCTCAGGGAGCGGAAGAAGCGGCAGACCCGGCAGCACATCTCGGACGTGGCCACCGGCCTGTTCCTGGAGCGCGGCTTCGACGCGGTGACCATCGCCGAGGTCGCCGAGGCCGCCGACGTCTCGGTCAACACCGTCTACAACTACTTCCCGGCCAAGGAAGACCTCTTCCTCGACCGCAGCAAGAGCCTCGTGGACCGCTTGTCGCGATCCGTACGCGGCCGCGACAAGGGTGAGTCCGCGGCCGCCGCCGTGCTGCGCGACCTGCGCGAGGAGGCCGTCGCCGTCTCGCCGTCACTCGGCCTGATCGACGGCTACGACCGGTTCATGCGGGTGGTGCACGACGCGCCCACCCTCAAGGCCCGGCTCTGGTACCTCCAGCAGGAGAGCCTGGTCAATCTGGAGGACACCCTCCGGGAGGAGACCGGCGCCGGCCCCGAGGACCCGCTGCCACTGCTCGTCGCCGGCCAGATCTCCTGGGTGCACTCCACCGTCATCGGCGCCATCGCCCGCGAGATGCTCGCCGGCCGCACCGCCGCCGCGGTGTCCAGGGAGGCGCTCGCCCTGCTGGACGAGATGGCGGACCTGCTGAGCGAAAAGGTGCTCAACTACGCCGTACGGGCGGACGAATGACGACCGGGTGGCGGGTTTCCTGCCCCGGTCGGCACCCCGTCGGTGTGACGTCCGTCATTTGAGACGTGACGCGCATCTCTTCCCTACCAAACGATCGCTCACGACCGCTAACGTCGCCCTGAGAGCCGTTAAGTGCACAGGGTGTTAGGGGACAGCAGTGGCAAGGAAGCTCGCCGTCATCGGAGCCGGACTCATGGGTTCGGGTATCGCGCAGGTCTCCGCCCAGGCGGGCTGGGACGTCGTCCTCCGCGATGTGACGGACGGGGCGCTGGCTCGCGGCAAGGGTGGCATCGAGGCGTCGTACGAGAAGTTCGTCGCCAAGGGGAAGCTGGAGGCGTCCGCCGCCGAGCAGGCGCTGGCCCGGATCACCACCACGACCGAGCTGGAAGCCGTCGCCGACGCCGATATCGTCGTCGAGGCCGTCTTCGAGCGGGTCGAGGTCAAGCGGGAGATCTTCCAGGCGCTCGACAAGCTCGCCAAGGATGACGCGGTGCTGGCCTCCAATACCTCCGCCATCCCGATCACCAAGATCGCCGCGGCCACCTCGCGGCCCGAGCGGGTCGTCGGGACGCACTTCTTCTCGCCGGTACCGATGATGCAGCTGTGCGAACTCGTGCGCGGCTACAAGACCAGCGACGAAACCCTCGCCACCGCACGGGAGTTCGCCGAGTCCGTCGGTAAGACCTGCGTCGTCGTCAACCGCGACGTCGCCGGCTTCGTCACCACCCGCCTCATCACGGCGCTGGTCGTCGAGGCCGCGAAGCTGTACGAATCCGGCGTGGCGACCGCCGAGGACATCGACATCGCCTGCAAGTTGGGCTTCGGCCACGCGATGGGACCGCTGGCCACCGCCGACCTGACGGGCGTCGACATCCTGCTGCACGCCGCCGACAACATCTACACCGAGTCCCAGGACGAGAAGTTCGCGTCGCCGGAGATCATGCGGCGAATGGTCGATGCGGGCGATATCGGCCGCAAGAGTGGGCAGGGCTTCTACGAGCACTGAGACCGCGTCAGGTGCCCCGTCAGCAGGGGCACCCGATTGCTTCACCCCTCGGGGTGAATTCGGTATCGGTTCGCTTACAGGCGGCAACTTCGTCGCATGAGAGGCAGTCAGTTCTGTAGACGCCAACACACGATTACCCATCACTCCGGGGAGCGCATATGCACATCAGGGGCGACCACGTCGAGCTGGTCGTCGGGGGCCGCCTCGACGTCCGCAGCGCGGCGGACGCCCGTACGGCCCTGCACACCGCTGTCGACTCCGGTCGTGGCGATCTCGTGCTGGACCTGACCGAGCTGGATTCCTGGGACGCCACCGGCCTTGGCGTGATCATGGGTGTGCACCGCCGAGCCGGCCGGGTCAACCGCCGGCTCGTGCTGCGCGGCGTGCCACCCCAGATGCAACGCCTCCTGGTCGCCACCCGTCTGCACCGCATCCTCGCCATCGAGGGCGGCATCGAAGCGGAATCGCTTCCTCGCGTGTGACGCAAGGGCCGAGGCGGCCGGCCCGCCCCGAAGCGCCGACCCGCGCAGGGGCATCAAAAGCCGCAGACCAGCAGACTTCCACTACGGCGGGATGTTCCGGTCATGACCGGCCCCCGACGATGCGTCGGCCCGCACTCCAGGTCTAAGGTTCGCATCCCCGCCCCATGCCACGGCAGCGGCGGGCACCGGACCAGACGCGACGGCTGAGACGACCCGGCCGGAGCCGGGGGAGTGCGGACGGCCGGAGGAGCAGTCGGCACGCCACGTCTGGGGGCTTTGAGCATGGACCGGAACACCCACCGGGGGTCTGAGGAGTACGGCACGCAGGGTCGCCCTGCCGAGCCGCCGGCACCCCCTTTCGGCAGCGCGCCCAGCGGCTCCGACGGGCCGGTCCGCGTTGTCCGGCTCGTCTCGGGCAACTACCTCGTCACCGTCAACCCCGTCGACGGCAGCGAGATAGAGCCCTGCCCGCCCGGAGAGCGCCCCGCCACACCCGGCAAGCTCACCGCCAAGGAACGCGCCGCGGCCGCCCGCGCCGAGGCGCCCCCGCTGCCCGCCGCCCCCCGTGGATTCGCCGGCCACGAAGCCACCCTGGAAGAGCGCGCGGAGGAAACCGAACGCCTCGCTCGGCTGCTCTCCCGCGGCCGCTCCGTACGCGTCACCGGCCCCCGTGGCTCGGGCCGATCCCGGCTGCTGGACGCCGTCGCCACCGCCTGCGCCGACCTGGCACCCGACGGCGTCGTCCGCCTCTCCGGCTACCACCGCACCCCCACCGACGTCCTCCACGCGCTCGTCGCCGCGGTCCACCGCGTCCCGCAACACCGCCCGGACCGACCGGAGCTGTCGCAGCTGCTCGGCGGCATCGGCGCGATCGTCGTCCTCGACGACCTGGAGTTCGGCGGCACGGCGCTCGACGAACTCCTCGAAGCGACCCCCGAATGCGCCTTCCTGATCGGCGTCACCCCCGACATCGCGCCGCCCGGCCCCGGCTCCCACCTCGAAGAGGTCGTCCTTGACGGCATCGGCCGCAGCGCCTGCGTACGGCTGCTGGAGCGCGCCCTGAGCCGATCGCTCACCGAAGAGGAGGCGGCCTGGGCGGCCGACCTCTGGTTCGAGTCCGAGGGCCTGCCGCTGCGGTTCGTGCAGGCCGCGGCCCTGTTGCGGCAGCGTGACCAGCTGCGCGCCGGACCCGGTGCCCTCGATGACGGCTACGGCCTGTTCCCCGAGGAATCGCGGGACGCGGCCGCCGAACCCGCCGAACCCGCCGACCGCCCGGACGTCCCGCTGCCCTCCCGCGCCGAGGCCGCCTCCCCCGCTCCGCTGCTCGCCGCCCGGCTCGGCGCCGCAGCCCAGGAGACCCTGCGCTTCGCCGTCGCGCTCGGCGGCGAACTGCCGCACCAGGCGCACCTGCCGGCGCTCACCCAGGACACCCATGCCGACGCCGCGCTCGCCGGTCTGCTGGGCTGCGGCCTGATCACCCCGGCCGGCAGCCACTACCGGCTCGCCGCGACCGTCCAGGACCAACTGGAGGCCGCCGGCTACGCCGAGGGCGCCACCGGCCGGGCCCACACCGCGGCGCAGCACTACGCCTGGTGGACCGGCCACCCCTCGGTCACCCCCGAACGGGCCGCCGCCGAGGCCGACGCGGTGCTGGCCGCCATGGGTGTACTGACCGGCAGCCGGGAGAGCGGCCACGCCAGTGCGGCCGTGCTGCTCGCCCGTACCGCCGCGCCGGCGTTCGCCGCGGCGCTGCACTGGAGCGCCTGGGAGCGCAGCCTCCGGCACGGTCAGGAGGCCGCCAGACTGGCCGGCGAGGTGGCGGAGGAGGCCTACTTCCACCACGAGCTGGGCGTCCTGGCCCTGTGCACCGGCAACGTCGACCGGGCGCGGGCCGAACTGGAGGCGTCCATCGGGCTGCGCGGCGTGCTCTCCGACCGCGACGGCGCGGTGGCAGGACGGCGGGCCCTGGCACTGGTCACCGACCGGTCGCGAGCCGCCTCCACCGCCGCCACCCGGGCCCACTTCCCGCAGACCGCCCCGGGCACGAAGGCTCCCGGGGCCACGACTCCGGCGGCGAAGGCCCTCCGCACGCCACCTGCCCCGGCCGACAGCGGAGCCTCCGCCGCGGTGCGCATCGCCCGCACCAGGGAGACCGCCGCGACGGTCATCGCCCGGGGAGCCGCGTCCACCGCGTCCTCCGCGGCCGTGACCGGCAATGGCGGCGCGGCCGGCGTCGGCACGGGGCGGGCGGTGTCCCGCGGGGCCCGCCGCAACCTCGTCGCCGCGAGCGCCGGCGCTCTGCTCGTCGCCGTGCTCGGCACCGTCGTCACCCTCGGCGTCACCTCGGACGACGACAGCAGGGGCGACCGCAGCGGCACGGAACAGAGCACGGAGGACGGCGACAGCGCCGACCTGCCCGCCGACGGGCCCGACACGGGAGCGAGCCTGCCGCCCACCCGCACCGGCACGGCCCAGGAGGGCACCCCCAGCCGCCCCGACAGCCCGTCCGCGTCGGACAGCGGCTCTGCCACCAGCGCGGCCCCGACCGACACCGGCAGCGGCCCGACGGACGGCACGACCGGTCCGACCGAGCCGACGGGCAAGCCGACCCGTCCTACCGGCCAGCCGACCCGCCCCACCCACAGCCCGACGGAAGAGCCCACCGACCCGACACCCACCGACGAGCCGACCGGCGAGCCCACGGAGCCGACGCCGACCGGCGAGCCCACGGAGAAGCCGACGATGCAGAGCCCGTCGCAGACGACCGCAGGCGCCGACGCCGCGGGGCCCACCCAGGAGGCCGCGGCGCCCTCCGGCGGCGACTCCACGGCCTCCGCCGAGCCCGCACCCGCCGGCTGACGCCCGCGTACGGACAGCGCAACGGCCCGGTACGTGGCCGGCCCGCCATGTCGGCGGCCGGCCCCCTACCGGGCCGTTGCGCTGCCGGTCCCGCCCGCCGTTGCGGACAGGACCGACGAGGTCAGAACAGGCGGAGCTTGTCGTCCTCGATGCCGCGCAGCGCGTTGTAGTCGAGCACGACGCAGCCGATACCGCGGTCGGTCGCCAGCACCCGGGCCTGCGGCTTGATCTCCTGCGCCGCGAAGATGCCCTTGACCGGCGCCAAGTGCGGGTCGCGGTTGAGGAGTTCGAGGTAGCGGGTGAGCTGCTCAACGCCGTCGATCTCACCGCGGCGTTTGATCTCCACCGCGACGGTGCCGCCATCGGAGTCCCGGCACAAGATATCCACCGGGCCAATAGCGGTGGGGTATTCACGCCGAATCAGTGAATAGCCCTCGCCGAGGGTCTCGATCCGGTCCGCGAGCAGCTCCTGGAGGTGCGCCTCCACCCCGTCCTTGATGAGGCCGGGGTCGACACCGAGCTCGTGCGAGGAGTCGTGCAGGACCTCCTCCAGCGTGATGATGAGCTTCTCGCCGCCCTTGTTCTCCACCGTCCACACATCGCCGTCCCCCTCCTTGAGGGAGCAGGGCGGGGACATCCAGTTGAGCGGTTTGTAGGCCCGGTCGTCCGCGTGAATGGAGACGGAGCCGTCCGCCTTCACCAGGATGAGACGGGGGGCCGAGGGGAGATGGGCAGTGAGCCGGCCCGCGTAGTCCACGGAGCAGCGGGCGATGACGAGACGCATGGGGCGCCACGCTACTCGACCGGAGCCCACTGACGCGATTCGCCCCTGGATCCACCTGTTCGGCATTGGCCGGTTGTATGTGCAATCTCCTGGTGCGGGCCTCTTGCGCGGCATACCGTTGAAGCAGGGGGTCGTGATACGAACACGCTGCGTCGCGGCGCCCCTTGTCCCATTCCTGAGGCCCCGTCCCGGCGGGGTCGCGAGAGGAGAACCTCATGTCGCTCGACGTCTCACCGGCCCTCCTCGAACAGGCCGAGCGAGGCGAGGTCGACGAAGCCGCATTTGTCGACTGCGTCCGGACCTCCCTGCCCTACGCATGGGGGATGATCAGCTCCCTGGTGGCCCAGCTGAAGGTGGACGGTGGAGAGTTCGCCGACAACCAGACGCCGCCGCCGGACGAACAGGCGCGAGGCCAGTTGCTGCGCGCCCTGGCGAGTGACGCGATACGCGGTTCGTTGGAGCGCCACTTCGGTGTGCGTCTCGCCTTCCAGAACTGCCATCGGGTCGCGGTGTTCCCGCTCGACCCGGTGGTGGACGACCGTCTGGCCCGCTTCACCTCCATCCGGGGTCAGCTGCTCAACCAGTCGCCGGGACTCCGCGACTGCTGAGCGGAGTTGCTGCCGCTGCGTACCGCGTTCCGGCACGCTCGGTGCCCGTGCGCCAGCGGCAGCACCACCGTCGACAGCCCGACCCCGCCCCTTCGAGAGCACGGCGCCTCGCATGACCGCACCACGGGCACAGCCAGAGACATCCGCACGCCAACACGGCGGCAGCACAGCGCAGGCCGCCCCGTCGGGCCCGGCGGGGTCACCCCAACTGCGGCAGAACCTCCGCGCCCAGCCGGCGGACGTTCTCCTCGGTGGCGGCGAGATCGCCGGACCCCTCGACGAGCAGCGCGAACCTCCGCACGCCCGTACGCTCCGCCGTGGCCGCGAGCCGGTCGGCGCACAGCGCGGGCGGGCCGACGGGATGCAGCCCGCACAACAGCTCGGTGTACGCCAGCGGATCGCGCATCGAGCGATAGCGGCCGTCGACGGTCACATGTGCGCCCAGCCCCTGCCGGAGCCAGCCGGGCATCGCCTTCGCCAGCGTCTCCGCCGCGTCCCCTGGGCCGTCGGCGATCTGCACCACGCCCGCCGAGACATGCTCGGCCGCCGCCACTTCGTCGCCGTCCCGCCCGGCCTCCCGGGCTGCCGACCGCCACAGCGCGATCATGTCCGCCTTTTCCTCGTCGCCGCAGTGCATGCCGAGCAGCATCGGCAGTCCGCGCTCCGCGGCCAGGCGGACCGAGGAGGGCGAGGTGCAGGCGACCACCACCGGCGGCCCCGGGGGGCCGGTCGCCGGACCGTCCGGGCCGCCCAGCGCCTCGCTCGGGCGCGGTACGACCGCGACCTCACGGAACGAGAAGCGCTCGCCGTCCGCCCCGACCCGGGGCTCGCGCAGCCAGCGCAGCAGCAGATCGAGCGATTCGGGGAAGCCGTGGTCGTACGCGGCCAGACCCGAGCCGAAGACCTCCAGATCCACCCAGGGGCCACCGCGGCCGACGCCGAGCGTGAATCGCCCGTCGGACGTCAGGTGCAGCAGCGCCGCCTGCTCACCCAGAGCCACCGGATGCTGGGTCGGCAGCACGCTGACGGCCGTCCCGACGCCGATCCTGCGGGTCCGGCCCAGCAGCAGCGCCGCCAGTGTCACGGCGTTGGGGCAGACGCCGTACGGCACGAAATGGTGTTCCGCCAGCCAGACGTCGTCGAGTCCGGCCTCCTCCGCGATCTCCGCGGAGCGCACCGCGCGGTGCAGCGCTTCCCCTTGTCCCTGACCGGGAAATTGAGCGGCCAGGATGAAAGCTCCGACACGCATCGCTCTCTGCCTCCTCGCAGCCGACGCGACTTCCCCCTTACAGGCAACAACGTCTGACACGTGCCAAGGGCACGGCCTGCCGCGAAATTTCCCGATGATCGCAGAAACGTGACGGGCCGTGCCTGTCCCCGCCCGTTCCGCGTACGCTGGTGACAGCCCGTGACTCCGTGAATCTTCCGAGGTGCCCCAGTGTCTCCGCGTCGAAACCGCCAGCCCGGCGGTGCGAAGCCCACCGACCGCCCGGGCGGTGACCGCTTCGGTCTGGAGCGCACCGAGGAGTGGCGGGGCGAGGAGTGGGTCGTGCGCCACGTCGGAGGCGGCGGCGCGGCCAAGCACTACCGCTGCCCCGGCTGCGACCAGGAGATCCCGCCCGGTGTGCCGCACGTCGTCGCCTGGCCGCAGCACGGCGACGTCGACGACCGCCGGCACTGGCACAAAGCCTGCTGGAACGCACGGGACCGCCGGAGCGCGCGGCTCCAGCGGTCCCGTAACGCGCCGCGCTACTGAGCGCGGCGAAGGTGAGGCGTGTGACCTACACGTCGCGCTGCTGCTGGGCGGCGAAGGCTCCGCCCAGCACGACGGCGGTCACCCCGGTGAGGACCCACAGCGGGGTCCAGCCCTCCGGGCCCGATTCGAAGAACGGGTTGTCGTAGAGCGTCGCCAGCGCGTTGGGCACCGAGTAGTTGATCAGCGCCTCGCTGACCTTGCGCAGGCTCTCCGAGCCCGCCATGAAGACGGCCAGCAGCATCGGCAGCAGCACCACACCGAGCATGGCGCTGATCGCGCCCGCCGAATGCCGCAGCAGCGAGCCCACGGCCATTGCCAGCAGGCCGAGCATCGACACGTAGAGGCCGGCACCCACCGTGCCCCGCAGCCACTGTTCCGTCGTCGGGTCCGGGCCGTACAGCATCCCGGAGGTGAGGAGCGCGACGAGCGTGGTGGTGACGGTCGTGATGACGAAGGCCAGGCCGAAGAACACGATCGCCTTGGCGGTGAGCACCCGCGCCCGGCTGGGGCAGGCGGTCATGGTCGTGCGGATCATCCCCGTGCCGTATTCGGAGGAGATCACCAGCACCCCGAGCGGGATGATGCACAAGGTGCCCAACAGGACGCCGAGGAAGGCGAATCCCAGCTTCGGATCGACCATGCGGTTGGGGTCGCTCAGCGCGAGGGTGACCAGCAGATCGACGCCGATGACCAGCAGGACGAACACGCCCAGCGTCCACAGCGTCGAGCGCACCGAGCGGATCTTCGTCCACTCCGAGGCCAGCGCGTGGCCGAGGTGGGTACGGCGTACCGGGATCGGTGAGACATAACCGGCATGGCCGCCCTGCCAGTTGGCGCCGGGCTGCTGCTGGGGGTGGCCCTGCTGCGGCTGACCCTGCTGGGGTGCCTGAGGTGCCTGGTGCGGGGCGCCGCCGCCCGCGTAGGCGTTCTGCGGCGGGGGTGCCTGCTGCGCCTGGAGCATCATCGTGCCCGCGTCCTTGCCCGGACCGTGCGCCGCGAGCGGCTGCACCTGCGGGGCGTCGGCGGCCGGCTGCGGCTGGGCCTGGGGCATCGGCTGGGCCTGGAGCATCATGGTGCCCTGCTCCTGGCCGGGCTGCTGCTCCGGCGCCTGCTGGGCCTGAAGCATCATCGTCCCGGCCTCCCGGGCGGGCGCCGGCTGATCCGGCTGCCCCTGGCCGCCCGCCTGGGGCGGCGCGCCCCGGTGCTGCGGCGGCGCGGTGGGCGGCATCGGCGGTGCGGGCGGCATCTGCTGGGCCTGCGCGGCGTCGTCGGGTCCGCGCTCAGGCTGCGGCTGCTGGGGCTGCGGCTGCTGAGGGCTGGTCATCGGGCGTCCTCGTGGTGCGGCGTGGTGGCGTCGGCGGGCTGGGCGGTGGGCGGCATCGGCGCGGCGGGCTGCTGCCCGTAGGACTGAGGCGCGGCGTACGGCGCGGGCGCCCCGTACGGGTGACCCTGGGCCGGCGGCGGATAGCCCCGCCCGGGAACGGCGCCCGGCGCCTGCTGGGCGTACGGGTCCTGTTGCGCGTAAGGGTTGGGCTGACCCTGGCCGGGTTGGCCGGGCTGACCCGGCGGGTATCCCGGGCCCGCGTACCCCTGCGGTGCGCCGCCGTGCGGAACGCCGCCCTGGGGCGCGTACCCCGCCGGGGCCTCCTGCAGACCGGCCCGCTGGTCGGCCGTCGAGCGGTAGTCCACGGCGCCCTGCGTCAGCTGCATGTACGCCTCCTCCAGGGATGCCTGGTGCGGCGACAGCTCCCACAGCCGGACGTCGGCGCCGTGCGCGAGATCGCTGATGCGGGGGAGCGGCAGCCCGGTCACCCGCAGCGCACCGTCCTGCTCCGCCGCGACCTGTCCGCCGGCCTCGCCGAGCGCCGCGGTCAGCTTCTCGCGCTGCTCGGGGTCGGTGTCAGGGACGCGCACCCGGGCGAAATCAGCGGAGTTGGCCGAGATGAATTCCTTGACCGACATGTCCGCGAGCAGCTGGCCGCGGCCGATCACGATCAAGTGCTCGGCGGTGAGGGCCATCTCGCTCATGAGGTGCGAGGAGACGAAGACCGTGCGGCCCTCGGAGGCCAGCTGCTTCATCAGATTGCGCACCCAGAGGATGCCTTCGGGGTCGAGGCCGTTGACCGGCTCGTCGAAGAGCAGCACCTGTGGGTCGCCGAGCAGCGCCGCCGCGATGCCGAGCCGCTGGCCCATGCCGAGCGAGAAGCCGCTGGAGCGCCGCCTCGCGACGCCCTGCAGGCCCACCACACCGAGCACCTCGTCGACCCGCCGGGCCGGGATGCCGGACAGCTGGGCGAGCGAGAGCAGGTGCTGGCGCGCGCTGCGGCCGCCGTGCACCGCCTTGGCGTCGAGCAGCGCACCCACCTGGCGGGGGGCGTTGGGGAGTTTGCGGAAGGGGTGGCCGCCGACGGTGGCGTGGCCCGAGGTCGGGGTGTCCAGGCCCAGAATCATGCGCATCGTCGTCGACTTGCCGGAGCCGTTGGGCCCCAGGAAGCCGGTGACCGTGCCCGGCCGTACCTGGAACGACAGGTTGTGCACGGCCGTCTTGGCGCCATAGCGCTTCGTCAGGCCGACTGCCTCGATCATTCTCCGCCCCTCGCGAGATGGTGGCGGGGCAGAGGCGCCCTCGTGCCCCCGTGAGGGTTAGGAGGCTATCGGTCCCTTGACGGTTCCCGTCAAAACGCGGAAGAGGGATGCGTCACCCGATACGGGCCGGCACGACCGGCCCGCTGACAGCGGTGGCCTTCCCACGGACGCGCCTGCGCGGACCACCGGCCGGGACGGTCAGGCGTCGCGCTTCTTGAACAGCACGAAGCCACAGGCCAGCGCGGCCGCCGTCCACGCGACCATGATGCCGATCCCGCCCCACGGGCCGTACGGCACCTTCTCGTCGAGGGGCGTGACCACCTGCATGACCTTCTGGCCCGCCTGGTCGGGGAGATAGCGGCCGATCTTCCGGGTCGCAGAGACGTTCCCGAGGATGTTGGAGATCAGGAAGAAGAACGGCATCAGGATGCCCAGCGACAGCATCGGGCTGCGCAGCATCGCGGCCACCCCCATCGAGAACAGCGCGATCAGCATCATGTAGAGCCCGCCGCCGAAGACCGCGCGCAGCACTCCCGGGTCGCCGAGGTACGCCCGGTGCTCGCCCAGGACCGCCTGGCCGGCGAAGAAGGTCGCGAAGCTGGTCGCCAGCCCGACGAGGAAGACCAGCGCGGTGGCGACGAGCAGTTTGCTGAAGAGAAACATCGTCCGCTGGGGTACGGCGGCGAGCGAGGTACGGATCATGCCGGTGCTGTACTCGTTGGAGACCACCAGCACGCCGAAGACGATCATCGCGAGCTGGCCCAGGCCCATCCCGGCGAAGCTGATGTTGGTGGGGTCGAAGGTGAGCCGGTCCCGGACCGACATCGAGTCGAACTCGTTCCTGGCCAGGACGCAGATCAGGATGCCGAGGCCGATGGTGACGACGACTGCGACGCCGAGCGTCCACACCGTCGACTGCACCGATCTGATCTTGGTCCATTCCGAGCGCAGCACCTGCGTGACCGCCGCCATCGTCAGCTCCTCTTCTTCTGCCAGTCGGCGCCCCAGCCGCCCTGCTGCCCACCCGGCCGGCCGACCGGCTGCGGATCTCCCGGCGGCACGGCACCCGGCGCCGGCCCGCCCGGCACCGTGACCGGCTCCCCGTCGTGGGCGTGGTACTCCACCGACTCGGCCGTCAGCTGCATGAACGCCTCTTCCAAGGAAGCCTGCTGGGGGCTCAGCTCGTGCAGGGTGAGCCGGTGCCGGGCGGCAAGCTCACCGAGCCGGTTGGCGGGCACCCCGTCGATCTCCAGCGAGCCGTTGCCGACCGCCGACGCCTCGATGCCCTCGGCCCGGAGCACATCCAGCAGCCGTTCCTGCTCCGGTGACCGCATCCGTACGTAGGACCGCGAGTTCTCCCGGATGAAGTCCGCCATCGAGGTGTCCGCCATCAGCTTGCCCTGCCCGATCACGATCAGGTGATCTGCGGTGAGGGCCATCTCGCTCATCAGATGGGAGGAGACGAAGACCGTACGGCCCTGGCTCGCCAGGTTCTTCATCAGATTGCGGATCCAGTGGATGCCCTCCGGGTCGAGCCCGTTGACCGGCTCGTCGAACATCAGGATCTCCGGGTCACCCAGCAGCGCCGCGGCGATGCCCAGCCGCTGGCCCATCCCCAGGGAGAACCCCTTCGAGCGCTTGCTGGCGACCGAACTCAGCCCGACCGTGTCCAGTACCTCGCCGACCCGGCTGCGCGGGATGCCGTTGCTCTGCGCCAGACACAGCAGATGGTTGTACGCGCTCCGCCCGCCGTGCATCGCCTTCGCGTCCAGCAGCGCACCGATGTACGTCAGCGGATCCTTCAGCTGCCGGTAGTGCCTGCCGTCGATCAGGACCGTGCCGGCGGTCGGGTGGTCCAGGTCGAGCATCATCCGCATGGTGGTGGACTTGCCCGCACCGTTGGGGCCGAGGAAGCCGGTGATGATCCCGGGCCGGACCGTGCAGGTGAGGTGGTCCACGGCGATCTTGTCGCCGTAACGCTTGGTCAGCCCCTCGAGCTCGATCATGTACTGCACGCTAGGGGCGCCCGGAGGGCCCCGCCACCGGGGCACAGCCGCCCGGCGGACCCCCGCACGACCGCGCCCCCGCACCGCCGGAGGGGCGGTACGGGGGCGCGTGAAGGTGCGGTGCGAACGCCTGCTCGGGGCACCTCCCAGCGTCAGCCGGGGAGGGTCAGCGGGACTGCTGAGCGGGCACGCCGCGGGTGGCGGACTCCTCGTCGCCGGGGGCGCCGGCGGCGGCGACGGCCGCACCGGTCAGCGTCGCCAGCATCTCGCGGACGTTCGTCAGCTGCGCGTTGATGGAGTCGCGGCGGTTGGTCAGCGCCGCCAGCTCGCGCTCCGATTCGCTGCGGATCCGGTCGGCCTTGGCGTTGGCGTCGGCCACGATGTCTTCCGCCTGGCGCTGCGCGGTCTCCACCGTCTGGCGGGCCCGGCGCTCGGCGTCCGTACGCAGCTTCTCCGCCTCCAGGCGGAGCTGCTCGGCACGGTGCTCGATCTCCGCCAGGCGCTTCTCGGCCTTGGCCTGACGCGAGGCCAGGTCACGCTCGGACTGCTCGCGGCGCTTGGCGAGGTTGGTCTCGAAGTCGGCGGCGGCCTGCGCGGCCTTGGCACGGGTCTCCTCGAAGAGGGAGTCGGCCTCCTCGCGCTTGGACTGCGCGTCCTTCTGCGCTTCGGCGCGCAGCGTGGACGCCTCGCCCTTGGCCTTCTCGACGATCCGGGCGCCCTCGTCCTCTGCCTTCGACTTGCGCTCGGCGGCGAACTGCTCGGCGTCGTTACGGACCTGCTGGGCGGCCGACTCGGCCAGCTCGCGGTGCTGCTCCGCGGCGCGGCGGGCCTCCTCGCGCAGGTCCTTGGCCTCCTCCTCGGCGAGACGGAGGATCTTCTCCACGCGCGCACCGAGGCCCGCGTAGGACGGTTCGGCGTCATTGACCTGCGCCTGGGCGTTCTGCGTTTCGAGGTGGAGTTCCTCGATGCGCTTCTCCAGCGAGGTGATGCGGCCCAGCGCGCTGTCACGGTCGGCGACGAGCTTCGTAATGCGGTCGTCCACCTGACCGCGGTCGTACCCACGCCGCACGAGCTCGAAGCCGAAGGGGGAGGAAGTGTCGCTCATGGGGTTCCTGTCGAAAGAGACCGGTGAGGTGATAAGGGAATCCTAGGGGCCACAACGGCGTGTCATCGAGTCAATGCCCGTTTGATCTGGAGAATGACCCCTCATTTGAGTGGCTACCCCTCAGACTGCTTGCCACTCGAACGAGTTGTACCGGCGCCCGCGGCGGCCTTGACGCCACCGCTCTTGCCCTCCGCGCCCCCCGTTGGCGCCTCGAACGACTCCAGTGCCTCCAGCACGTCCTGGACACGGGAGATTTCGGAGTTGATGTCCTCGCGCCGGCGGACCAGGACCTCCAGTTCGCGCTTGCCCTCTTCCACGATGCGGGTGGCCTCGGCCTCGGCCTCGGTGCGCATCCGCTCCGCGTCGCGCTCGGCCTCGGCCTTCTTGTTCGTGGCCTCCTTGATCAGGCCCTCGGCCTTCTTCACCGCCGAGATCCGGACCTTGCTCGCCTCGCTGCTCGCCTCCGAGACCATCTGCTCGGCCTTCTCCTCGGCCTCCACCTGCTGGGCCGTGGCCTGCGCGATGAGCTTGTCGACCCGCTCGCCGGCGTTCTTCATCGTCTCCGCCGACTCCCGGCGCGCCCGATCGTGCAGCTCCTCGACCTCTGCCTCGATCCGCACCCGCAGCTCCTCGGCCCGCTCCCTGATGGCCGTGGCGTCGCCGCGGGCCTCGCCCAGCAGCGTATTCGCGTCCGTACGGGCCTTCTCCACCCGCGCGTTGCCGTCAGATGTCGCCTCGGTGACGATCCGGTCGGCCTCCTTGCGGGCCGCCCCGACCATCGTGTCGGCCTGCTCCTCGGCGGACGCGGCGGTGCGCAGCGCCTCCTCCTGGGCCTTGGCGATGAGCTGGTCCGCCTGCTCCGCGGCGTCGCCGCGACGCTGGGCGGCGTCCTTGCGGGCCTCGTCGAGCAGCCGGTCCGCCTCCGCTTGAGCCTCCGTCCGCAGCCGCTCCGCCTCCGCCTCGGCGTCCTCCTTGACCTTCGCGGACTCGCCGCGGGTGCGGTTGGCGTGCTCCTGTGCGGCGGTGACCGTCTCGGCGGCCTCCGACCGCAGCCGGTCGGCCTCCGCGGTGGCCGTCGCGAGCATCCGGTCCGCCTGCTCACGGGCGTCGGCCCGCGTACGGTCCGCGTCCCGCTCGGCGTCCGCGGTGGCTTCCGCCGCCTCGGCACGCAGCCGGTCGGCCTCGCTCGCGGCTTCCGACATCAGCTCGTCGGCCTGCTCCGCGGCGTCCGAACGCGTCTTGTTGGCCGCCTCGCGCGCCTGGTCGCCGGTGCGCTCCGCGTCCGTCCGCGCGCTCTCCAGCACCTCGGCCGCCTCGGTGCGCAGCCGCTCCGCCGCCTCGCCCGCCTCGGCGACCATCGTCTGCGCCTGCTGCTCGGTGTCCCCGCGCAGCCGGTCGGCGGCCTGCTGGGCCTCACGGACCGTACGGTCCGCGTCCTCCTGCGCCGACGACGTCAGCTCGGTCGCCTCGGTGACGATCCGTTCGGCCTCCGCGCGCGCCTCGGTGATCAGGCGGTCGGCCTGCTCCGCGGCGTCCGAGCGCATGCGGTTCGCGTCGTCCCGCGCCTCGGCACGGGCCCGCGAGGCGTCCTGCTCGCCGGACGCCAGCGCTTCCGAGGCCTCCGTACGCAGCTGCTGCGCCTTCGACGAGGCGTCCGCGACCAGCTTCTCGGCCTGCTCGGTCGCCTCCGCCAGCAGCCGGTCGGCCTGCTCCGCCGCGTCCGTCCGCGCGGCGTTGGCGTCCCGGCGCGCCTCGTCGAGCACACCGGCGGCCTCGGTGCGCAGCCGCTCGGCCTCCTCGATGGCCTCCGAAACCGCACGCTCGGCAAGCGACTTCGCGGCCTCCGACGATTCCTGCGCCTCGTGCCGCACCCGCGCCGCGTCCGCCGAGGCGCGCTCACGCTCGTCGTATGCGTCGGAGCGGACCCGGTCGGCCTCCTCCTGCGCCTCCGACTTGGTGCGCTCCGCGGCGTGCTCGGCCGCCGAACGCAGCCCGGCGATCTCCTCGTCGGCCTGCTCGTGCAGCCCCGCGACCGCGTCCCGTACCTGCTGCGCGGTCTGTTCTGCCGCCGCCACCAGCTCGCCGGCACGCCGGTCGGCGTCCTCGACCAGCCCCTCCGCCTCGGCCTGCGCCTCGCTCACGCGCGTACGGGCCGACGCCAGCAGCTCCTCGCTCTGCTCGCGCGCCGCGGTGCGCTCCTGGTGGGCCTCCTCGCGGGCCTCGCCCAGCTGCTGCTCGGCCTCCCGGCGCCGCCGGGCGGCCTCCTCCTGGGCCGCGGCCAGCGCCTGCGCCGCCTCGGAACCGGTGCGCTCGGCGGCGGTCGCCGCCTCCGCGCGCACCCGGTCCGCGGTCTCCTGCGCCTCCGCCTTGAGCCGCTCCGCCTCGGCGGCCGCCTCGCTGCGCAGGCGCGTGGCCACCGACTCGCCCTCGGCGCGCGCCGAGGACGCGTCAGCCGCGGCCTCCGCGCGCAGTCGCTCGGTCTCCTCCTCGGCCTGCTGCTGCAACGTCCGCAGTCGCTCGGCCGACTCCGCCTTGAGCCGGGCCGCCTCCTCCTGCGTCTCCCGGCGCAGCCGCTCCGCCTCCGCGCGGGCCTCGCGCAGCGCGTCCTCGGCCGCCGTGACCTTGTCCGCCGCCTCGGTGTGCAACCGCGTCAGCTCGGCCTGGGCCTCCTCGCGCCGCTCCTCGGCGGCCCGTTCGGCCTCGGCGCGCAGCCGCGCGGCGGACTCCTCCGCCTCGGTGGTCACCAGCTCCGCGGCCTGGGCGCCCTCGGTGAGCAGCTCCTCGGCTTCCGAACGGGACCGCTCCAGGGCCTCCTCGGCCTGTTTGCGCAGCGCCGTGGCCCGCTCGATGGCCTCCGTACGGACCCGCTCGCTCTCCGCGACGGCACCCGAACGGGTCTCCTCGGCATCGGCCTTGGCCTTGGCCAGCAGCTCCTCGGCGGAACCGGCCGCCTCCTCGATCTGCTGGACCGCCTCCCGGCGGGCCTCGCTGCGGATCCGCTCGCCCTCGGCGACCGCGTCCGCCCGCAGCTGCTCCGCCTCGCCGCGCAGCCGCCGCGCCTCCTCCTGGAGTTCGACGGTCTTGGCGCGGTAGTCCTTGGTGTCGTCCTTCGCCGCGCCCTTGAGCTGCGCGGCGGTGTCATGGGCCTGCTCCCGCAGCCGGTCCGCCTCGGCCTCGGCCTCGCTGCGCAGCCGTTCGGCCTCCTCGGTGGCGGCCTTGGTGGTGGCCTTGGCGTCCTCGGACGCCTTGGTCAGCACCTCCTCGGCGGTCCGCGCGGCCTTCGCCAGCTGCGCCGCGGAGTCCTCCGCGGCCTTGGACCGCGCGGCCTCCCGCGCCTCGCCGACCAGGCGTTCGGCTTCTTCCTTGGCGTCCGCCCGCAGCTGCTCGGCGTCGGCCTTGAGCGCCTCGGCGGACTTGGTGGCCTCGCCGACCAGGCGGGCGATTTCCTGCTTGGCCGTACGGGTGCGCTGCTCGTTGTCCGACTCGGTGGCCGACAGCCGCTTGGCGGCGCTCTGTTGCGCCTCCTCGACCAGCTTCTCCGCCTCGGCGCGCGCCTCGCGCAGCGCCGTGTCCGCCTCCTGGATGCGGGCCTCCGCGGTGCGCGTCAGCTCCGCGGACTGCCGACGCGCCTCCTCCGACTCGGTGCCGACGCTGGTGCGCAGCTGCTCGGCCTGATCGGTGGCCTCCTGGGCCTGGTTGGAGGCGGCGTTCAGCAGGCGCTCGGCGTCCGTGCGGGCCCGGCGGAGGATGCTCTCCGCCTCGGCGCGGGCGTCCGTGGCCTCGGTGTTCAGCCGCTCACGGGCCCGTTCCGCCAGGCGCTGCGCCTCGGCGCGCGCGGCGGCCAGGGCCTGCTCGGCCTCCGCCCGGGACTCCTCCATCAGGCGGCGCGCCTGGGACTCCGTACGGGCCCTCAGCTGCTCGGCCCAGGCGACGTTCTCGTTGACGTGCGACTCGACGGTCTGCCGGCGCTCGTTGAGCTCCTCGTCCAGCCGCTGCCTGCGGGTGACCGCCTCGGAGTGCAGCTCCGCCTCCAGGCGGGACTGCCGCTCGGCCTGGTCCTGCAGCAGCCGCTGGGTCTGCGCACGGGCCTCGCGAAGCTCGCGTTCGGCGTCCGAACGCAGCTGGTCGGCCTGGATCTGCGCGTTGCGCAGCAGCTGTTCGGCCTGGTGACTGAGGTTGTCGTAGGCAGGGCGGGTCGCGAGGTTGCGGCGCGCCTCGTGAAGCTTGGCGCGCAGCACCTCGACCTGGTAGCCGAGGTCGTCGGCGTGCTGGACGGCCTTGTCCCGCTCGGTCTTCAGCCGCTCCATCTCGGCTTCGAACTGCGAGAGGTGGTCGTCAGCCTCGTAGCGGTCGTTGCCCCGCACTGCGCGGTCCCATCCGTCCCCTGGTCATGGTGGCGGCCTGCTCCGTCCTGCTCGTAGTCGTCCCGTACACGTCATGTCGTACCGGATTCGTACGTCTGGAGCTGACCCTTCCGAAGAAATGGTGTCAGATCATCGGCAGAGTATGGACCGAGCCCCACTCCCTTACCCCGGCCGAGGGTGCACTCTACCGGCCGGGGAACGCGAAGGTCAGTGGTCAGTCGAGGCGGGGGGCGCCGCGGTGACGAGTTCGGTGAGAACTCCGTGGCAGTCCTTGGGGTGAAGGAAGGTGATCCGGGAGCCCATCGAGCCGGTCCGCGGCTCGTCGTAGAGGACCCGAACGCCCTTGTCGCGAATGGCCGCCGCGTCGCCGTCCACGTCCGCGGTGCCGAAGGCGATGTGGTGGACGCCCTCACCGTTCTTGGCGAGCCACTTGCCGACCGCGGAGTCCTCGCGGGTGGGCTCGAGCAGCTGGAGGTAGGAGGCGCCGCCGTCGGACGTCTCATTGATCTTGAGCATCGCTTCCCGGACACCCTGCTCTTCGTTGACCTCGGAGTGGAACACCTCGAAGCCGTAGGTGGCACGGTAGAACTCGACGGTCCTGTCGAGGTCGAAACAGGCGATTCCGATGTGGTCGATTCGCGTCAGCATGGCTCCAGTGCACCGCTCGCATGCCTGGTTACGCAACGTGCGCGCGATCACACCCGCTTGCCGGTGACCCGGCGCCTACCCCTCAGTACATTGACGGGAACCCTCGTTAACTTCCCTGCAAAGGAAGGCCGCACCGCATGTCTGCAACGAACGGCTCGAACAGCAGCACCTCAGTGATCGTGGCAGGAGCGCGGACCCCCATGGGCCGGCTCCTGGGATCGCTGCGGACCTTCTCCGGCGCCGACCTGGGCGGTGCGGCCATCAAGGCGGCGCTGGACCGGGCGGGCATCGGCGGCGACCAGGTCCAGTACGTGATCATGGGGCAGGTCCTCCAGGCCGGCGCCGGCCAGATCCCGGCCCGCCAGGCCGCGGTCAAGGGCGGCATCCCCATGAACGTCCCCGCGCTGACCGTCAACAAGGTCTGTCTCTCGGGCCTCGACGCCATCGCGCTGGCCGACCAGCTGATCCGCGCCGGCGAGTTCGACGTGATCGTCGCGGGCGGTCAGGAGTCGATGAGCAACGCGCCCCACCTGCTGCCCAAGTCCCGTGAGGGCTACAAGTACGGCGCCGTGGAAATGCTCGACGCGATGGCGCACGACGGCCTGACGGACGCTTTCGAAGGCGTCGCGATGGGCGAGTCCACCGAGAAGCACAACAGCCGTCTCGGTATCGCCCGTCCGGAGCAGGACGAGGTCGCCGCACGGTCCCACCAGCGGGCCGCGGCCGCCCAGAAGAACGGGCTCTTCGAGGCCGAGATCACCCCTGTGGAGATCCCGCAGCGCAAGGGCGAGCCGGTGGTTTTCAGCCAGGACGAGGGCATCCGCGGTGAGACCACCACGGACTCGCTCGGCAAGCTGCGGCCGGCCTTCGCCAAGGACGGCACCATCACCGCGGGCACCTCCTCGCAGATCTCCGACGGCGCCGCCGCCGTGGTCGTGATGAGCAAGGCCAAGGCCGAGGAACTGGGCCTGGAGTGGATCGCCGAGATCGGCGCGCACGGCAATGTCGCGGGCCCGGACAACTCGCTCCAGTCGCAGCCGTCCAACGCCATCAACCACGCCCTGGGCAAGGACGGTCTGACCGTCGAGGATCTTGACCTGATCGAGATCAACGAGGCGTTCGCGGCCGTCGCGGTCCAGTCAATGAAGGACCTCGGAGTGTCCCCGGAAAAGGTGAATGTCAACGGCGGTGCGATTGCCCTCGGACACCCGATCGGCATGTCCGGCGCCCGGATCGTGCTGCATCTCGCCCTCGAACTGCGCCGCCGGGGTGGTGGCGTGGGCGCCGCCGCGCTCTGCGGTGGCGGCGGCCAGGGCGATGCGCTGATCATCCGGGTCCCGGGTAAGTAACCGCGTACGACCGTCCGGGTAAGTCAGCGCGCGAGCCGAACCGAAGGAGCCGAGCAGCGATGGTGGACGTTCCGCAGCTTGTGGAGCAGGCACGGCAGGGCCGGCCGAGGGCGGTGGCCCGGCTGATCTCCCTCGTGGAGGGGGCGTCACCGCAGCTGCGCGAGGTGATGGCGGCGCTGGCGCCGCTCACCGGCAACGCCTACGTGGTCGGGCTGACCGGCTCGCCGGGCGTCGGGAAGTCCACCACCACCTCGGCGCTGGTCACGGCGTACCGCAAGACGGGCAAACGGGTCGGCGTCCTCGCCGTCGACCCGTCCTCGCCGTTCTCCGGGGGCGCGCTCCTCGGCGACCGGGTGCGCATGAGCGACCACGCCTCCGACCCGGGCGTCTACATCCGGTCGATGGCCACCCGTGGCCACCTGGGCGGGCTGGCGTGGGCGGCTCCGCAGGCGATCCGGGTGCTGGACGCCGCCGGGTGCGACGTGGTGCTCGTCGAGACGGTCGGCGTCGGCCAGTCCGAGGTGGAGATCGCCTCGCAGGCCGACACGAGCGTCGTTCTGCTGGCCCCCGGAATGGGTGACGGCATCCAGGCGGCGAAGGCCGGAATCCTGGAGATCGGGGACGTCTACGTCGTCAACAAGGCGGACCGGGACGGCGCGGACGCCACCGCCCGGGAGCTGAACCACATGCTGGGCCTGGGCGAATCGCGTACCCCGGGGGACTGGCGGCCGCCGATCGTCAAGACGGTGGCGGCGCGGGCCGAGGGCGTCGACGAGGTGGTCGAGGCGCTGGAGAAGCACCGGGCCTGGATGGAGGAACGGGACGTCCTGGCGCAGCGCCGGCGGTCCCGGGCGGCGCGCGAGGTCGAGACGATCGCGGTCACGGCGCTGCGGGAGCGGATCGGCGACCTGAGCGGCGACCGGCGGCTGGACGCGCTGGCCGAACGCATCGTGGCGGGCGACACCGATCCGTACAGCGCGGCCGACGAACTGGTCGAGGGCCTGACGAACGGGGGCTGAGGCCCCGCACGCCCGGTTCCGGGCACGACTGCGGCCCACCCCGCCGGAGGGGGATGGGCCGGAAGCAGTGGTCGCTCGTGACGGGCGCGGGACTCAGTCGTCCTGGCCGTCGTTGTCGTCGTCGGAGTCGTTGTCGCCGTCCTGGTCGTGGGCCGGGGCGGCCGTCAGCTTGCCGGACTGCGGGTCGACGAGGAACTTGTGCTCCTTGCCGTCCTTGGTGATCGTCTCGACCTCCCAGGCGGCCTTGGCCTTGTGGCCGTCGTCCAGCTCGACGGAGGTCACCGTGCCGTGCCCGTTCGCGGCGCGGGCGGCGGCCGCGGCGTCGGCCTTGGCGCCCTTGAGCCCGTCACGGACGACGGCCGTGTCGTCGCTGTCGTCCCCGTCCTCCTCGTCGACGTGCTGGTTCAGCACCCGCGCGTTGCCGGCGTCGAGGGTGATCTCGTGCCACTTGCCGTCCTTGCCGAGGACATCCGCGTCCCAGACCAGGCCGGGACGGTCCGCGTCCAGGTCGAGGCCGGTCACGGTGCCGGGGACGGCCTTCAGCGCGGCCGCCGCGGCCTGCGGGGCGGTCACCTTGGCGGCCTTGGCCTCGCGGACGTCCTCCTGGTCGTGGTCGTCCTCGTCCTGCACGTGGATGCTGGAGCGGGCCGAGTCGTCCGCCGTGGTGTGCTGCGCGCCGGCCGCCGCTGCGGACGGGGCGCTGTCGCCGCTGACCGCCATGGCGCTGACCGTGCCGCCCGCGATGAGGGCGGCCGCGGCGGTGGTGGCGATGATGAGGTGGCGCTTCATGTGTGTTCTCCCCTTGCGATCGGCTGTGTCATCACAGTGACGGAACCGACCTGAACAGGAGCTGAAGGAGCCTGAAGAGGTCTTCAGGAAGGGAGTGGCAAGGTGGTGCGCATGCTGCCGCCCGTCACCCACCACCGCCCTGCCGGCGGCGCCACGCGCCGCCCCCTTCGCCTGTTGATCGTGGAGGACGAGAAGCGCCTCGCGCTGTCGCTGGCCAAGGGCCTGATGGCCGAGGGCTACGCGGTCGACGTCGTGCACGACGGTCTGGACGGACTGCACCAGGCGAGTGACGGCGACTACGACCTGATCGTCCTGGACATCATGCTGCCGGGGATGAACGGCTACCGGGTGTGCGGCGCGCTGCGGGCAGCGGGCCACGAGGTGCCGATCCTGATGCTCACCGCCAAGGACGGTGAGTACGACGAGGCCGAGGGGCTGGACACCGGCGCGGACGACTACCTGACCAAGCCGTTCTCGTACGTCGTGCTGGTGGCGCGGGTCAAGGCGCTGCTGCGGCGGCGCGGGCGGACGGCGCAACCGGTGTTGCGGGTGGGGCCGCTCGTCATCGACCAGGGGTCGCGCAAGGTGGAGCGGGACGGCGAGGAAGTGGTGCTGACCGCGAAGGAGTTCGCGGTGCTGGAGCAGCTCGCGCTGCGCGCGGGGGATGTGGTCTCCAAGTCGGAGATCCTGGAGCACGTGTGGGACTTCGCCTACGAGGGTGATCTCAACATCATCGAGGTATACGTGAGCACGCTGCGGCGCAAGATCGGCGCCGGCAGCATCCTGACGGTGCGCGGCGCGGGATACCGGCTGGTGGCCGGTGAGTAGCGGACTGGGTTCGGTACGGGCCAGGGCGGCCGTCGGGGCGACGGTCGTGGTGGCGTTGGCGCTGGTGGCCGCCGGGCTGGCGGTGCTGCTCGTGCTGCGCGACAACCTGCAGGACCAGACCGGGTTGCAGGCGGAGGTCTCGGCCCGCGAGGTCGCCTCGCAGATCGCCACCGGCACCGCGTACGACCAACTGGATCTGCCGGACGGCGACGAGCATCCGGTGGTGGTCACCGGCGAGAACGGGCGGGTGCTCGCGGTCGGCGAGGAGGTTCGCGCCATCGACGGCAAGACGGTCGGCCCGCCGGGCAAGCCCGGGCCTGGCGCGTCGAGTGAGGACGGGGACGACGACAGCGACAGCGGGCCGGAGCCCGGTGAGGTCGACGACGACGTGCGCTACGCGGACGGCACCGCGGAGGTCGACGGCAAGGTGGCCGACTACCGGTTCGCCCGGGTGGAGGCGAAGGACACCGGCGGCGAGAAGGCCACGGTGCGGGCCGGGGCGGCGCTGGCCGCGGAGCAGAACGCCGTCGGGACCGTGCGCACCGCCATGCTGATCGGGCTGCCGCTGCTGCTCGTGGTGGTGGCCGGGGTGACGTGGCTGGTCACCCGGCGGGCACTGCGGCCGGTGGAGGGGATCCGCCAGGAGATGGCCGCGATCACCGCCAGTACGGATCTGAGCCGGCGGGTGCCGGTGCCGTCGTCCAAGGACGAGATCGGCCGGCTGGCGCGTACCACCAACGAGACGCTGGCGGCCCTGGAGACGTCCGTGGAGCGGCAGCGGCGGTTCGTCGCGGACGCCTCGCACGAGCTGCGCAGTCCGATCGCGAGTCTGCGCACCCAGCTGGAAGTGGGCGTGGCCCATCCGGAGTTGCTGGACACGCCGGGCGCGGTGGCGGACACCGTGCGGTTGCAGCGGCTGGCCGCCGACCTGTTGCTGCTGGCGCGGCTGGACGCGGGGGAGCGGCCCTCGGACGTCCGGATCGACCTGGCGGCGATGGTGCGTGAGGAGAGCTCGCAGCGGGTCGGGGACCGGATCCCGGTCCGGTCCGGGGAACTGGCGAGTGTGGAAGTGACGGGGTCGCGGAGTCAGTTGGGCCGGGTGCTGGGCAACCTCCTGGACAACGCGCAGCGGCATGCCGAGTCGTCCGTGCGGGTGACCGTGGCGCGTGAGGGGGCGTGGGCGGTGCTGCGGGTGGAGGACGACGGGCCCGGCGTCCCGGAGGGCGAGCGGGAACGGATCTTCGAGCGGTTCGTGCGGCTCGACGACGCGCGGGCACGGGACGACGGCGGGGCGGGGCTCGGGCTCGCCATCGCGCGGGATGTCGCGGTGCGGCACGGCGGCTCGCTGGCCGTGCGGGAGGGCTCGGCGTTCGAGCTGCGGCTGCCGGTGGCCGGCTGAGGGACGCCGCGGGTCGGCAGGTGCGCCCCGAGGCGGCGCCGCGGGACGGCACCAGCGCCCGCCGGCGGCGCCGCGGCCCGGCACAGGGGCCGCGGCGGCTCCGTCAGAGGCTGCCGCGATGTTCCCGGAGGTGGTCGGCCACGGGGGCGAGCGAGGCGCGGAGCGCGTCGAGGGTGTCGGGGGAGAACAGGTCGATGAAGTGCTTGCGGACGGACGCGACGTGGTGCGGGGCGACGCGGCGCATGGTGTCCCAGCCCTCCTCCGTCAGGACGGCGTAGAGGCCGCGGCGGTCCGACTCGCAGCTCTCGCGGCGGACCAGACCGGCGTTCTCCATACGGGTGATCTGGTGCGAGAGACGGCTCTTGGACTGCAGGGTGCCGGCGGCCAGGTCACTCATCCGCAGCCGTCGGTCCTCGGCTTCGGAGAGGTTGACCAGGATCTCGTAGTCGTTGATCGTCAGCCCGAACGGCTGCAGATCGCGCTCGAGCTGGTACATCAGCAGTCGGCTGACGTCCAGATGAGTGCGCCAGGCACGCTGCTCCTGGTCGGTGAGCCAGGGGGTGTCACTGTCGGTCGTCATGGAGGAATTCTACCCGTGAAAGTTGAATAATGAATTAATTAGGTCATTGTCGTGGTGACGTCGCCCGACGGGGCCGGGGCTGGTCAGACGTTCGACGTCACGGTCCGCAGACTACCGTTCACAGCCCGAAACGGCGCTGGAGGCCACCGAGGTTGCCCGGCAGCTGCGGCAGTTGTGAGCCACTTTGCGGGACGGAACCACCGCCCGGCACGCCCGCCTCATTCGGCACCGCGCCGGTCGCCAGCTCCGGCATGAGCTGCTCGGTCGACTGCAGCAGCACCGTGCCGGCCCCGATGAACTCGAACTGGTGCTCCTCCCCGGAGACCCCGCCGATCCCGGTGTGCGCCCGCAGTCCGCCCAGGAATCCCCGCAGGTACTGGTGGTCGTAGTGGTGGCAAGGGGACGGGCAGTCGGCCCAGCCGACGAGCGCCTGCGGGTCCACCCGGATCGGCGGCTCGACGAAGACCACCGGGCCGTTGGACGCCGCCACGAACTTCCCCGTGCCGATGAGGGTGAGGAAGCCCGGGATGATCGACTGCTTCAGTGACAGAGATGGCTGAAAGGCGAGCAGATTGCCGGAGCGAATAGTGAGGTTGCCCTCATCCAGGTCGTAGGAATTCACGTCGAAGGCGCGGTCGGCGAGCAGCATCTTGCCCTGGCCCTCGGCCACCACCCAGTCGGCGGCGTGCAGTGGCGAATGGAAACTTCCGGCGATCAGCCGGTCGAGGCGGCCGTGTCCGATGCCGTGGAAGTCGATCCGCCCGTAGTAGGCGATCATCTTCCCCTTCTGCAGGAACCACTGGCCGTTCAGGTCCACGCCGAAGGTGTACGGGTTGACGTTGTCGTCGGCCGGGAGGGTGGTGGCGTCATGGATGACGGGACCGGTCACAGCTTTTCCTCCGAGGCCTGTACGTAGACGGTGCCCTGGCCCGAAAGCTCCAGCTGGAAGCCCTCGCCCGAGCCGCGGCCGACCATGTCGCGCCAGCCGAGCGCCGTGGAGAGTTTGTTGCGGACGTCGCCGCGGTGCGCGACATACGCCTGCGGGTCGACATGGACCGGGCGCTGCGGCGATATCGGCAGTTCCACGACGCCGCCGTGAGCCATCACCGCGGCCGAGCCGTGGCCCTTGAGCGTGGTGGTGAACAGGCCCTGCCCGGTGACCTGGCCGCGCACCATGCCCATCACCCCGCCCTGCGAGCCCATGAACATCGTGCCCTGCTCAAGGGTCCCGTCGAAGGCGAGCAGGCGGTCGGCCTCGACGTACAGCGTCTCGCCGGTCAGGTCGACGACGTGGACGTGATGGCCGCCGTGTCCGAACATCACCGTGCCGCCGGAGGCACCGCCAGGGCCGGCAGGGCCCGGGGGGACCTCAACGGTCATCAGCGGCGTGGCCTCGCCGGCGACCCGGCGGCCGATCATCGAGCCGATACCGCCCTGGCCGCCCTGGATGTTCGGGGTGAAGGTGACGTCGCCGCGGTAGGCGAGCATCGCGCCGCGCTGACTGAACATCCGCATGCCGGGCGTGAGGCGCGCCTCGACCATGCGGGAGTTGAGCACCGTGAACGGCATGTCAGATCTCGCCTCCCACGGTGTTGCGCTCGCTGGGCTGGACGTACACCAGGCCCTCGCCCTCGAAACGGATCTGGAACGCCTCGCCGGAGCCCTCACCGATGACCGTGCGGAAGTTCACCCCGGACTGGAGGTGCTGTTTGAGGTCGCCGGTGTGCGCGACGTACGCGCCCGGGTCGACCTGGAGCGGGTACTGCTTGGTGACCCGCAGCACCACCGCCGGTCCGTGGGAGGTGATCGCGGCCTGGCCGCGTCCCTCGACGGTGGTGGTGAACAGGCCGTTGCCCTGCGAGGCGCCGCGCAGTCCGGTGAACGTCGTACCGGTACGCAGCGCGGCGTCCGTGCACAACAGATTGCCGGCCTCGACGTACAGCTTCTCGCCCTGCAGCTGCACGAGGTTGATCTCGCTCGCGCGGTCCGCGAAGTAGCAGGTGCCCTGGCCCTTCACCTCCATCACGGCCATCTGTTCGCCGGTGAGGCGCCGGGTGACCATGCCGCGCAGGCCCTCGCCCCCGCCGGTCATCTTCTTGAACGACATCTGGCCGTCGTACGCGACCATCGCACCGTTTTTCGCCTTGACGGCGTCGCCCGTCATGTCGACGGCGAGCACCTTGCTCCCCTGGAGCCGAAACTGAGCCACGGCTCAGACGGTAGTCGGCCGCGGCCGTTGAGGGCAGGGTCTTTCGCGGGCCGCCCCCGGCGCAGTGATCGCCGGAGCGGCTGTAACAATGGTGGCGAAGCTTGTGAACTCTTGCACAAGCAGTCCTGCCGCCCCCTGCCACCCGAACGAGGTTCCCGTGGACATCAAGACCGCCTCCGCCCTGCGTCGCCTCCGCCTGGTCTCCGCCCCCGAAGCGGTGTCCTTCCTGCTGCTGCTGTGCTGCTCGGTCCTCAAGCGCACGACCAGCTTCGACGGCGTGATGGTGATGGGCATGGTGCACGGCGTGCTCTTCATCCTCTACGTCCTCTTCTGGCTGGACGCCTGGAACCGCACCAAGTGGAACCTGAAGACCGCCGCGCTCTACTTCATCCTCTCCGTGCTGCCCACCGGCGGTTTCTTCGCCGAGCGCAAGCTCAAGACCGAGGCCGAGGCCAGCGTGATCGCCGCCCGCGCCCGCCAGGAAGGCGTCGTGAGCGCATGATCGTCGCCTTCTCCGTGAGCCCGCTGGGCGTCGGTGAGGACGTCGGCAAGTACGTCGCCGACGCGGTCCGGGTGGTCCGCGAGTCCGGGCTGCCCAACCGTACGGACGCCATGTTCACCTCCATCGAGGGCGAGTGGGACGAGGTCATGGACGTCGTCAAGCGCGCGGTCGCCGCCGTCGAGGCGCGCAGCGGCCGGGTCTCGCTGGTGCTGAAGGCGGACATCCGGCCCGGCGTCACCGACGGTCTGACCTCCAAGGTCGACACCGTCGAGCGGCATCTCGCCGAGGGCGCCGGCTAGGGCCCCACGGCCCGGGGGCTTCCGCAGGCTGTCCAGAGCGACCGGCTCCCGGCGGGCCCGGACCTCAGCCTCCGGCCGCCAGCGCCATGCCCAGGGGCGTGCGCTCGTACAGCACTTGATGTCCGTGCCGGCGCGACGCCAGCAGACCGGCGTCGCGCAGCACGGACAGATGCGCCGAGACCGACGAGGCGGCCAGGCCCAGCCGGTGCGCCAGTGCCGATGTCGACGAGGGCGTGTCCAGCGCGGCCAGCACCGCCGCGCGGTTGGCCCCCAGCAGACGTACCAGGGCCGGCCCGGTCTCCGGCTCGTTCCACAGCCCGCCGATGCCGCGGGCCGGGTAGATGACGGTGGGCTGCCACGGCGGATCGAAGCCGCTCACCACGTCGGGCCAGACGAAGACGCTCGGCAGCAGCAGCACCCCACGGCCCTCCAGATCCTGGAGCTGCACGAAGTCGGTGCGGGTACGGACCGTGAGCGTGTCACCGGACCAGGACAGCCGTGGATGCAGGTCGGCGAAGAGCCGTTGCAGTCCGCCGCCCGCCAACTGCCGTGACCGGTAGGTGATCTCGGCCTCCAGCAGGGCGCGCAGCCGGGGCCAGTCCGGGGCGAGCAGGGCGTGCCAGGCCCGTTCGGTGACGTCGGCCAGCTCCCTGATCGCCCGTGCGGGGTCGTCCAGGGCCGCCCGGCCGCGGGGCGACTGCGCGGCGCCCGGTGTGCAGGCCAGCGACTTGGCCATCTCGGCGCGGGCCACCGCCGGGTCGGTGGCCCGCAGCCGTGCCAGCTCCTCCTCGAAGCCGGCCAGCGGGACGTCCGGCGGGCGGCCCAGGAAATCCGGGGTGTAGCCGGGTGGCGGCGACGGCATGAACAGCCACAGCGGCAAGAGATCGAGCCCGGCGAGGGCCTCGCGCATCCGCCGCAGCCATGGCAGGTGATAGCCGTGCCGGTCGGTGCGGCGCAGGGTCCTGACGGCCTCGTGGGTCTCGCACAGCGGGGAGATGGCGAAGCGGATGCGCAGCAGATCGTCGGCCCCGAAATGCAGATCCAGCGGCACGGGCGGTCCCTCGCTCCCCGGGATTCGGCTGTAGCCGAAAGACTACGGTCCACCCCGCGGCCCCGGCAGGCTGCGGCCATGGCTGCACCCTCAGGGTCCGCGGAGCCGGGCCGTATCCCCGCGCGCCCCGGCGCGTTACCCGAATCCGCCGGCACGGTTACGGACGCGGGCGCCGGCTCCCCGGCCGGCGCGCGGCCCGGGGAGCCGGGTGGCCGGGCCCGGTATCGCGCGGTGTTCGCCGTCCCCGAGTTCCGGTGCGTCTTCGCCGCGCATCTGCTGTCCTCCCTGGGTGTGGTGGTCTGCGAGATCGCGCTGTCCCTGCTGGTGTTCCAGCTGACGTCCTCTCCGCTGCTGAGTGCTTTGACCTTCGCGCTGGGGCTGCTGCCGTACGTCGTCGGCGGCACGCTGCTGTCGGCCGTCGCCGACCGCTACCCGGCCCGCGGGGTGCTGGTGGGCTGCGACTTGCTGTGTGCGGTGGCCGCGGCCGCGATGGTGCTGTCGGGCACCCCGGTCGCGGTCCTCCTGGCCCTGCGCTGCGTGATCGCCGCCATCGCGCCGGTCTTCGCCGGGACGCGTGCGGCGACGCTCGGCGCGATCCTCGGGGAGGGGGACCTGTTCGTGCTGGGCCGTTCGGTGATCCGGATCGTCAACCAGAGCGCTCAGCTGGTCGGGTTCGCGGCCGGCGGTCTGCTGCTGGCCGCCGTGTCACCGGCGGCGGTGCTCGCCGTCACCGCGGGCACCTTCCTGGGCTCCGCGCTCCTGCTGGGCGTGGGGACCCGCGCCCGTCCGGCGCGGGGCGGCTCCCGTGGCGCGCTGCTCGGAGCGTCGCTGGCGGGCGTCCGCCGGTTGCTGGGCGATCGCCGGGTGCGGGCCCTTCTGCTGCTGTCCTGGCTGCCGCCGACGTTCGTGGTCGTCCCCGAGGCCCTGCTGATCCCGTACTCCGACCGGCTCGGCGTCGGCGCGGCCGGCCTGGGACTGCTGATGTGCAGCATGCCGGTCGGCGCGGTGCTCGCGGAAACCCTGGTCGGCTCCTTCCTCGGGCCCCGTGCCCGCACCCGGCTCACCTTCCCGATGGGCCTCTTCGCCGTCCTTCCCTCCCTCGGCTTCGCCGCCGGGCCCTCGCTCGGCTGGGCGGTGCTGCTGCTCGCGCTGACGGGGACCGGTATCTCGTACAACTTCGGGGTGGACCGGTGGTTCGTGGCGGCGGTGCCCGATGTACTGCTGGGGCAGGCGATGACGGTGATGCAGGCGGGCCGGATGACGATCATGGGCCTGGGGATGGGCGTGGCCGGGGCGGCTGCCGAGTACGCCCCCCTTCGGGTGGTGATGCCGGCGGCGGGAGTGGTCGGCGCGGTGTGTGTTCTCGCGGTGATCGTGGAGGTGCGGCGGACCGCGGCCTGCGAAGGAGAGGGGGCGCCGGGGGCCGGCGCGGGAGCGGTAGGGCCCGCTGCGGCGCCCGAAAGCTGAGACAAGGCTGACCACGATATGACCGCCGGGTAGGGTCGGTGGCGTGCCGAAGCCGCTCAGCCTTGCTTTCGATCCCATCGCGCGCGCCGACGAATTGTGGCAGCAGCGATGGGGCGCCGTGCCGTCGATGGCCGCGATCACCTCGATCATGCGGGCCCACCAGATCCTGCTGGCCGAGGTGGATGCCGTCGTCAAGCCGTACGGTCTGACGTTCGCCCGCTACGAGGCGCTGGTGCTGCTGACCTTCTCCAAGGCCGGCGAACTGCCGATGTCCAAGATCGGCGAGCGTTTGATGGTGCACCCGACCTCGGTGACCAACACCGTGGACCGGCTGGTGAAGTCCGGTCTCGTGGACAAGCGGCCGAACCCCAACGACGGGCGCGGCACACTCGCCTCCATCACGGACAAGGGGCGCGAGGTGTGCGACGCGGCCACCCGCGAACTGATGGAGATGGACTTCGGGCTCGGTGCCTACGACGCCGAGGAGTGCGGGGAGATCTTCGCGATGCTGCGGCCGCTGCGGGTGGCGGCGGCGGACTTCACCGAGGAGTAGCGACCGGGGGGTGGCGAAGATCGTCACGGAACGGGCGGTTACGCTCAGGGGCATGAAGCGAAGCGTCCTGACCCGTTACCGGGTGATGGCCTACATCACCGCCGTGATGCTGCTGGTGCTGTGCGCCTGCATGGTGTTCAAGTACGGCTTCGACACGGGCAAGGACCTCACCCTCGTCGTGTCCCAGATCCACGGCGTGCTCTACATCATCTACCTGGTCTTCGCCTTCGACCTGGGCTCCAAGGCGAAGTGGAAGTTCGGCAAGCTGCTGTGGGTGCTGATCTCCGGCACCATCCCGACGGCCGCCTTCTTCGTCGAGCGCAAGGTCGTCCGCGAGGTCGAGCCGCTGGTCGCGGACGCGGAGCCGCAGCCGGTCAGGGCCTGACCGACCACGTACACCGTTCGCCGCTGACGCGTCCCTCCGCCGGAGGGGCGCGTTCGTGCTTTCCGGGCGGGCCAGGGGCGGTGGCGCCGGGGTCGAGCATGCCCCGAACGGCCCCTCTTTGCCTCTCCTCGCATCCCCTTTTCGCAGGTCGGCGCAGTTCACCCGGTCCCCCCATCGACAATTACTAGGACGTCCTAGTAAATTCGAAGGTATGGACGCTGACGCGATCGAAGAAGGCCGCCTTCGCTGGCAGGCCCGGTACGACTCCGCCCGGAAGCGCGACGCGGACTTCACCACGCTCTCGGGCGACCCCGTCGACCCTATGTACGGGCCCCGGCCCGGCGACACCGTCGACGGATTCGAGCGGATCGGGTGGCCGGGCGAGTACCCCTTCACGCGCGGCCTCCACCCCACCGGCTACCGCGGCCGGACCTGGACCATCCGCCAGTTCGCCGGCTTCGGCAACGCCGAGCAGACGAACGAGCGCTACAAGATGATCCTCAAGGCCGGCGGTGGCGGGCTCTCCGTCGCCTTCGACATGCCGACGCTCATGGGGCGGGACTCCGACGACCCGCGCTCGCTCGGCGAGGTCGGCCACTGCGGCGTCGCCATCGACTCCGCCGCCGACATGGAGGTCCTCTTCAAGGACATCCCGCTCGGTGACGTCACGACGTCGATGACGATCAGCGGCCCGGCCGTCCCGGTGTTCTGTATGTACCTGGTGGCGGCCGAGCGGCAGGGCGTCGACCCGGGCGTGCTCAACGGCACCCTGCAGACGGACATCTTCAAGGAGTACATCGCCCAGAAGGAGTGGCTCTTCCAGCCGGAGCCCCATCTGCGGCTGATCGGTGACCTCATGGAGCACTGTGCGCAGGGCATTCCCGCGTACAAGCCGCTCTCGGTCTCCGGCTACCACATCCGCGAGGCGGGTGCGACGGCCGCGCAGGAGCTGGCATACACCCTCGCCGACGGCTTCGGCTACGTCGAGCTGGGCCTCTCCCGCGGCCTGGACGTCAACACCTTCGCGCCGGGCCTGTCGTTCTTCTTCGACGCCCACCTCGACTTCTTCGAGGAGATCGCCAAGTTCCGGGCGGCGCGCAGGATCTGGGCCCGCTGGATGCGCGACGTGTACGGCGCGAGCAGCGAGAAGGCGCAGTGGCTGCGGTTCCACACCCAGACCGCGGGTGTCTCGCTGACCGCGCAGCAGCCGTACAACAACGTCGTCCGCACGGCCGTCGAGGCACTGTCCGCGGTGCTCGGCGGGACGAACTCGCTGCACACCAACGCCCTGGACGAGACGCTGGCGCTGCCCAGCGAGCAGGCCGCCGAGATCGCACTGCGGACGCAGCAGGTGCTGATGGAGGAGACCGGCGTGGCCAATGTCGCCGACCCGCTGGGCGGTTCGTGGTTCGTCGAGGCGCTGACCGACCGGATCGAGGCGGACGCCGAGAAGATCTTCGACCAGATCAAGGAGCGGGGCGCGCGGGCCGTACCGAACGGGCAGCACCCGATCGGCCCGATGACGTCCGGGATCCTGCGCGGTATCGAGGACGGCTGGTTCACGGGCGAGATCGCCGAATCCGCCTTCCAGTACCAGCAGTCCCTGGAGAAGGGTGACAAGCGGGTGGTGGGCGTCAACTGCCACCACGGCTCGGTCACCGGGGACCTGGAGATCCTGCGGGTCAGCCACGAGGTCGAGCGCGACCAGGTACGCACCCTCGCGGAGCGCAAGGCGGCCCGTGACGAAGCCCGGGTCCAGACCTCGCTCAAGATGATGCTGGCCGCGGCGCGGGACGGCGCCAACATGATCGAGCCGATGCTGGAGGCCGTCCGGGCCGAGGCGACGCTGGGCGAGATCTGCGGGGTGCTGCGGGACGAGTGGGGCGTCTACACGGAGCCGGCGGGGTTCTGAGGACCGCTCTTCCGCCTACCGCCCGAGGGGGCGGAGCCGTCAGCGTGACGGCTCCGCCCCCTCAGCAGTGCCGGGGGCCGCTCAACTGGCGGTGGTGGACGTCGCGCCGGACAGGGCGCTGAGAACCTTGCTGTCGTCGTGTCCCTGGGTCGCGAGTTTGGCGCCCGGGTCGTACTCGGTGTCGAGGCTGCCCAAGGACGCCTCGTTGTCCACGGCCTTCCCGTCGTCCGAGCGGAAGGTGCCGGCACAGTCGTCATCGTGCTGGGCCGTGGAGCGGTGACTTGTGCTTTCACGGGAGCATTCCTTGACCGTGAATGTTCCGTGCGTGCCCGTGAGGCCCGCCGCGGTCAGCCCTTTGATGAAGAGGACGGTGAAGATCACCAGGGCGACGGCAAGGAAGAAAATGTGCCCGTACAGCGTCTTCGAAGGTGTCTTGCCGGACATCCGCGGAGAGTGATGTCGCCGCGGGACCGGCAGGCGGTGCGGGCGGACGTCGAGGAGAAGCCTGCGGAGGCGGAGGCTCGCGGCGACGGTCGTTGATCGGCGCTACGGCACCGGCACCCGCAGCCGGAACAGCGCCCCGCCGCCCGGTGCGGCTTCCGCGGTGAGGTCGGCGTGGTGGGCGCGGGCGATTTGGCGGGCCATGGCGAGGCCGAGGCCGGAGCCGGGCAGGGCGCGGGCCGCCTGGGCGCGGTAGAAGCGGTCGAAGACGTGGGGGAGGTCGGCGGGCGCGATACCGGGGCCGTGGTCGCGGATGGTCAGCTCCAACGCGCCGGGAACGCAGGAGAGTTCCGTTTCGACCGGACCTTCCGGGGGTGAGAACTTCGCGGCGTTGTCGAGGAGGTTGGACAGCAGCCGGGCGAGGCGGGGCGGGACTCCGGGGACCGTGGTGCCGGCCGCCGCCGGGTCGGTGCGGAGGGTGAAGGCGATCTGCGGCCAGTGCTCGCGGGCCGCGGTGACCGCGTGCTCCAGGAGGGCGGCCGGCCGGACCTGTTCCACCAGGGGCTGCGGCTCCTCGTCCCGGGCCAGTTCGATCAGGTCGTTGACGAGGGTGGTGACCTCGCGCAGCTGACGGCCCAGGGCAGCCGCGGCACGGTCGCGCTGGGCGTCGGTCAACCGGTCGGCGCGGGCGAGGAGTTCGGCGTTGGTGCGGAGCGCGGTGAGCGGGGTGCGCAGCTCGTGCGAGGCGTCCGCGACCAGCCGGCGCTGCGCGGTGACGGACTGTTCCAGCTCGCCGAGCATGATGTTGAAGCTGGTGGCGAGCCGGGTGATTTCGTCCTCGCGGGCCGGTGGGCCGGTGGGCAGTTCGATGCGGTGCCGGGCGTCGCGGGTGGCGGAGATCCGTTCGGCGGTGGCGGTGAGCCGGGCGACCGGTGCCAGGCCGGTGCGGGAGACCCAGTAGCCGAGTGCGGCGGCCAGCAGTACGCCCGCGGCGCCGACCGCGGACAGCGCCCAGGCGGCCTGCCGGACGCCCCGGTCGACGGTGTCCGAGCGCAGCGCGACCTGGAGGGCCTCGGACCTGCCGGGGAGTTTGGTGGTGAACATCCGGACGGGCTCTCCGGCGACCGTCAGTTCGCTGTAGTACGCCGTGTGCCGTCCGCCGGCGACCTGGCGGGTGGCGTCGACGACCGGCAGGGCGTACGTCTTGCGGGGGTCGCGGGCCGGGTCGGACGGGACGATCTGCATGCAGGGCACGGCCTGGTAGCGGCAGGAGGTGTCGCCGACGGTCGGGCCCCAGCCCCGGGCCCGCTGGGTGAGCTGGGTGGCGGTCTGGGTGAGATGCAGTTCGAGTTGACGGGTCATCTGGTAGCGGATGATGACGAAGGCCGCGGCGCAGACGCCGACGGCGACCAGGGCCACCGCCGCGGAGGCGGCCAGCGCCAGGCGGGTGCGCAGCGGCCGGCGCCGCCGCCAGCGGGCGCCCAGGGACCGACGGCCGCTCATGCCCGGTCCGCCCGGTCCAGGCGGTAGCCGACGCCGTGCACGGTCTGGACGAGGCGTGACTCGCCGCCTGCTTCCAGCTTGCGGCGCAGATAACCGATGTAGACCGCGAGGGAGTTGGAGTCCGGGCCGAAGTCGCGGCCCCAGACGCGCTCCAGGATCACCTCGCGAGGCATCACCTGTCCCGGGTGCAACAGCAGTAGCTCCAGCAGCGCCCATTCGGTGCGGCTGAACTCCAGAGGCCGGCCCGCCCGGTGGCCCGTGCGGGTCAGCGGGTCGACGACCAGATCGTCGAAGGTGAGCCGGGAGTCGTCCGCGGCGGTGGCCGATGCGCGGCGCAGCAGCGCCCGCACCCGAGCGACCAGCTCGTCCAGCGCGAACGGCTTGACGAGGTAGTCGTCCGCGCCGGCGTCGAGGCCGTCCACGCGCTCGCTGACCGAGTCCAGCGCGGTGAGGACGAGGATCGGGGTGCGGTCGTCCAGCGCGCGCAGGCGCCGGCAGACGGCCAGGCCGTCCAGGACGGGCATCATCACGTCCAGCACGATGGCGTCCGGCTGCCAGGTGGCGACCTCGGTGAGGGCGGCGAGGCCGTCGGCGGCGCCGCGTACCTCGTAGCCCTCCACGGTGAGGCCGTCCGAGACGGCGGCCCGCACCTCCGGTTCGTCGTCGACGACGAGGAGTTTGGGGGCGGGGGCGCTCCCGGCCGCGGACGACGGCGCGGACAAGGGGGAGTGCGACGGCGGACGGGCGGGGCCCCGGGGCGTGGACGGCATGGAGACAGGCTCCCAAACACCTCTCTTAGAAGCTTCTTAGGGCGCCTGGCGAGCGTGGCGGCCATGCGCACACCACTTTCCGTCGTGATCGGTGCAGGCGGCACCGGCGGCCACATCTATCCGGGGCTCGCGCTCGCCGACGCGCTCCGCCGGGCCGAGCCCGATGCGGTGATCTCCTTCGTCGGCACCGAGCGGGGGCTGGAGACCCGGCTGATTCCCGAGGCCGGCTACCGGCTGCACACCGTCGACATGATCCCCTTCGACCCGTCGCTGGGCGCCAGACGCTACCTGCTGCCGGCCGCGCTGCTCAGATCCGGTGCCCAGTGCCGTGCCCTGCTCAAGGAGCAGGGGGCCCAGGTCGCGGTCGGGATGGGCGGCTACCCGAGCGCGCCGGTCATCGTGGGGGCACGGATGGCCGGGGTGCCGAGCCTGGTGCACGAGTCCAACGCGGTGCCCGGCCGGGCCAACAAGTTCGCGGCCCTGCTCACCCCGCACCTGGCGCTCGCGTTCGACCGCAGCCGTCCCCATCTGGCGGGCGGCGAGCGGGCGGTGACCGTGGGCATGCCGCTGGTCGGGCCGCTGGCCGGGCTGGACCGCGCGGCGCTGCGGGCGGGGGCGCGGCGGGAGCTGGGCGTGCCGGACGGGGCGCGGCTGCTGCTCGTCAACGGTGGGAGCCTGGGCGCCGCCCGGCTCACCGAAGCCGCGGTGGGGCTCGCGGCCCGCTACCGCTCCCGTCCGGATCTGCGGCTGCTGATCAAGACCGGCCCGGCGGCCCTGGAGGAGACCCGGGCGCTGCTGGTGGCCAACGGCGGGGCGGCGGTCGCCGAGGCGGTGCCCTACCTGGACCGGATGGACCTGGCCTACGCCGCCGCCGATCTCGTGGTGTGCCGGGCGGGGTCGGCCACCGTCGCCGAGCTGGCCACCATCGGCATGCCGGCCGTCCTCGTGCCGTATCCGCATGCGCCGGGCGACCACCAGACGCACAACGCGCGGGTGCTCAGCGACGCCGGGGCCGCGCTGCTGCTGTCCGACGCGGAGACCTCGGCGCAGCGGCTGGATTCCGTGGTCACCCCGCTGCTGGACGATCCGGCGCGGTTGGTGGCGATGGGCGCGGCCGCCGACCCGGGCACCCACGCGCGGGCCGCCGACCTGCTGGCCGCCGAGGCCCTCGCCCTCGCGGGCCGCCCTCATCCGCCCCTTGCCCACCGACCCCAGCACCTCTCTCACCTTCCCCACACCAACCCCACCACCAAGGAGTCAGCATGAGCAGCGACAGCACACGCACATGGGAGGGCCGCAAGGTCCTGGTGACCGGCGCCGAGGGGTTCATCGGCTCGGCCCTGGTCGACCTGCTGGTCGAGGGCGGCGCCGAGGTGCGCGCCTTCGTGCACTACAAGCCGTATGCGGAGAAGGGCAATCTGGCGCGCTATCTGATGCCCGGCAGCCCCGTGGAGATGATCGCGGGCGATGTGCGGGACGCCGGCCGGGTGATGGACGCCGTCGCCGGCTGCGACACGGTCTTCCATCTCGCGGCGCTGATCGGCATCCCGTACAGCTATGACTCGCCGGGCAGTTACGTCCAGACGAATGTCGTCGGCACGGAGAACGTCGCGGAGGCCTGCCGCCGGCACGCGGTGCGCCGGCTGGTGCACACCTCGACCAGCGAGGTCTACGGGACCGCGCTGACCGTGCCGATCGACGAGGACCACCCGCTCCAGCCGCAGTCGCCGTACTCCGCGTCGAAGATCGGCGCCGACATGATGGCGCTGTCGCACCGGCACGCCTTCGGGCTTCCGGTGACGGTCGTACGGCCCTTCAACACCTACGGTCCGCGGCAGTCCGCGCGGGCGGTGATCCCCACCATCCTGGCGCAACTCCACTCCGGCGCGCGGCAGATCAAACTGGGCTCGCTCACGCCGACCCGTGACTTCACCTTTGTCACCGACACGGCGGCCGGGTTCCTGGCGATGGCCGACTGCGACCGGGCGCTCGGTGAGGTCGTCAACCTGGGTACCGGGCGGGAGATCTCGATCGGGGCGCTCGCCGAGGCCCTGATAGCGGCTTCGGGGCGGACGGCCGAGGTGGTGGTGGACACCGGGCGGCTGCGGCCCTCGGGCAGCGAGGTCGAGCGGCTCGTGTCGGACAACTCGCGGGCGCGCCGGTGGGCTTCGTGGGAGCCGCGGGTGTCCTTGCGGGAAGGGCTGGAGCGGACGTCGGCGTGGGTGGCGGAGCATCCGGAGCTGTTCCGCGCGGAGCGCTACCAGGTCTAGTCGCAGTGTCCCCGGTTCACGGGGAGGTCAAGCGATTCCGAGCACTGCTCAAGTCTGCTCGCAGTGCGGCGTCAAGGACGGCCCCAAACCCCTGCACGCCCGTGCGTGGGAGTGGGGGGCACTGGTGAAGCAGGAACCCGCCGAGACGGTTGGACGACCGTGGTAGGAATCCCGGTGCTCAGCGCGGGGATCGGAAGTCGACAGGTGTGCGGTGACGCGGCCGCCGGCTGCGGGCGCCCGCCCGTCAGCTCAGGCCGCCCAGGCCCTGGAGCAGGACCGTCGACAGCTGCCGGGCCCAGGCGCCGTCCACCGGCTCGGCGCTGACCAGGGTGCGGTGCACGATCGCACCGGCGATGAGATCGAAGATCAGGCCGACGGTCTGCGCCGCGGCCAGCGCGCCGTCCGTGCCGGGTGTGTCCGGCGGGAGTTCGCCGCGGAGCTGGGCCCGTTCACGCCCGAGGACGACCAGCCGCTTCTGGCGGTCGACGATGGCCGAGCGGATCCGTTCGCGCAGCGCGTCGTCGGTGGTGGACTCGGCGACCACGGCCATCAGGGCCGTCTTGGTCTCGGGCCGCGCCAGCAGCGCCCCGAACTGCAGCGCCACGCCCTCTATGTCCGCCTGCAGACTGCCCCGGTCGGGGAGTTCGAGCTCGTCGAAGAGGACCGCCACGGCGTCCACGACGAGCTCGTTCTTGTTGGCCCAGCGGCGGTAGAGCGTCGTCTTGGCGACGCCCGCCCGGACCGCGACCTCGCCCATCGTGAGCTTTCCCCAGCCCACGTCGACCAGTGCGGCACGGGTCGCGTCGAGGATCGCGCGGTCGGTCTCGACGCTGCGCGGGCGGCCCGTGCGGCTCTTCCGGGGCCTGTCGGAGCAGTGCATGCCGGCGACCATACCCGCCAGTAGTTGCTGGCGTCGTGCGGCTCGTGAGGGAGATCACGAAGCAGGGTGGCGGAAGCGGTTGCGGTGCGGGGGGTCCGAGCAGTTACGCTACGGGTCGTAGCGTAAGAGCGATAACCACTGGCCCTGGGTGGGGACCCACGGCCTGTACAACCGGTCCTCCTCGGGACCATACGGGCGGCGCGTGCCCGGACGTACGCCGGCATTCCGGCGGGGCGTACGGACGGGAGCGGCGCCCCGCGGCAGGTCCGGCGGCGCCGTCGGAACCCAATTTCCGCATCGCTTTTCGGAACGGACCGCCCAGGGGGGAGGATGGGTTCATGCAGCCACGCAACATGTCCATGAGTGGAGTCGTCGACCTCGCAGCGGTGAAGGCGGCCGGGGAAGCGAAGACGAAGGCGGAGCAGGCCCGCACCGAGGCCGCCCGCACGGGCGGGGAGCCCGTGAGCAGCGGCCCCTTGGTGTTCGACGTCGACGAGGCAGGGTTCCAGCAGAGCGTCCTGCAGCGCTCCACCGAGGTTCCGGTCGTCATCGACTTCTGGGCCGAGTGGTGCGAGCCGTGCAAGCAGCTCGGTCCGCTGCTGGAGCGCCTCGCGGGTGAGTACGCCGGTAAATTCGTGCTGGCCAAGATCGACGTCGACGCCAACCAGATGCTCTTCCAGCAGTTCGGGGTGCAGGGCATCCCGGCTGTCTTCGCGGTCGTCGCCGGTCAGCCGATTCCGCTGTTCCAGGGCGCGGCCCCCGAATCCCAGATCCGGCAGGTGCTCGACCAGCTGGTGGAGGCCGCCGAGCAGCAGTTCGGCATCGTGGGCGCGCCGATCGACGCCGAGGCGGCGGGTGCGCCGGAGCCGCAGGAAGCCGCACCCGAGCCGGTCGGCCCGTACGACGCGCTGCTGGAGTCGGCGAACCAGGCGCTGGACGCCGGTGACCTGGGCGGCGCCATCCAGGCGTACAAGAACGTGCTCTCCGACGACCCGGCGAACCCGGAGGCGAAGCTCGGCCTCGCGCAGGCCGAGCTGCTCCAGCGGGTGCGGGATCTCGATCCGCAGGCGGTGCGCAAGGAGGCCGCGGAGAACCCGGCCGATGTGCAGGCGCAGATCCGTGCCGCGGACCTGGAGCTGGTCGGCGGTCACGTGGAGGACGCCTTCGGCCGGTTGGTCGACGCGGTGAAGCGGACGTTCGGTGACGACCGGGAGGCCGCGCGGCTGCGTCTGCTGGAGCTGTTCGAGGTCATCGGTGCCGACGATCCGCGGGTCTCCGTGGCGCGCACCGCCCTTGCACGCGTCCTGTTCTGATCCACCCCGTTTCACACCCTGTTCACCTCCCGCGCGCCTTTTAGGCAAACGGAACGGCGGCCACGTTTTACCAAACTTTGGTAAACGTGGCCGCTGTTACTTGGAGTAAATCAAAGCCGCCCTCTTGCGGTGGTGTGTCCGCAATTGCCGCATGTTCGGTCGCGGTGAGCGACGACCCTGTGTGCCCAGTCGATATCAGCCGGTCGCGACGCGGTTATCGGCCCGTTACCCGCAAGTAACGAGCCCCTTGTGCGGCGGCCGTGAATGCACCACGATCGGCCACGCTCGGTCCATTCCCGCAGCCCGACATCCGGTCGGCGTCGCGGGGCACTTGGGTCCCCACCGAGTGGTCGGCGGCAGTGGCGCCGGCCATGGACAGGGGGGTCTTCGCCACATCCGGTGGAGCCTGTCCAGAGAGGTTGCGCGAGAGCGTGGCCAGTGGTTGTCGCTCGGGGGTGATCGCCGGTAATCGGAACGCACATCGCCTCCGAGGACGGGCGCTCTCCTTCCCGAGGACGTAGCACTTCTCCCATCCCAGGTGCGGCCGCTCCGCTCGGAGACGGCTGACGCCGGAGATGTACGTCCGAGAAGGAGGAAAGTCATGGAGTCCCTGGCTCGTGGCGGGACCAGATGGAAGCGGTTCGCCGTCGTCATGGTGCCCAGCGTCGCGGCGACCGCCGCGATCGGCGTGGCCCTCTCGCAGGGTGCGCTCGCGGCATCGTTCAGCGTGTCCGGCCAGCAGTTCAAGGTCACTACCGACCGGCTGGACGGCACCGGATTCGTTCAGTACGGAGCCATTGACGCCCAGAAGGGCGGCAAGCAGGTCCCGGTGGCGGTCTCGGGGTTCTCGAACGCCAAGATCAAGAACCTGTGCCAGTCGGTTGTCGTGCCGGTCCCGGTCTTCGGCGATGTGTCGATGAAGCTGTCGGCCGGTGGAGGTGCCACGCCTGTCGAGGCGAAGAACCTCTACATCGACCTCGACCAGCTGGACGCGGACGCGACCTTCAACAACATCGACATCGGTGTTGCTGCAGGCTCGACGACCAAGGGTCCGGGCATGCACAAGGGCGACAAGGCCGACCCGGGCTCGTTCGCCCAGCAGGCCGACTCCGCCGTGCTGACCGGTGTCAAGCAGCGTGCCTGGGCCACGACGGCCGGCACGTTCAAGCTCAGCGGCCTGAAGATGAGCGTCAGCAAGGGCAAGAACGAGTGCTACTGACGCACTGAGCGTGCGGGCGCGGGCGAGAGCTGTACGGCGAGTGCTGCCGTTCCCCGTGCCCGTACGTCCAGCGCGCAGGAGCGCACCCAGCTCAGAACCACCGATTTGCCAGTCCCGAGGAGCTGTACGACATGAGCGCCGACACGCGACCACGGCTGATCGAGACCATCGGCCGGAAGCGGATTACGTTCCGGGAGTGGCGCGGACACCGCCCGTACTGGGGCGGATTGCTGACTCTGCTGGCCGGCTTCCCGATCATGTACATCCCTTACGCGAATCTCACGATCGGTTCCCTGACCGTTCGCATGGCGACCACCGCCGGCGCCGGCTCGCTGATCATCGGCGTACTGCTGGTCGTGCTCGGTCTGACCATGTGGTTCCAGCCCGCCTCCCGCGTGTTCGCGGGTGTCGCAGCGATTCTGCTCTCCCTGGTCTCCCTGGTCGTCTCGAACTTCGGGGCCTTCCTGATCGGCTTCCTTCTGGGGCTGATCGGTGGGGCGCTGGGGGTCTCGTGGGCACCGGCCAAGGCGGGCGACGCCGGTGAGCCGGCCCGTTCCGAGACGGGCGGCCCGGTCGGCGACGCGGAACCCGCCGCTTCCGGAGCGGGCTACGGGTCGGGCATGGCACTGGACGACCTGTCAGGAACGAGCCCGACCAACGGAACGAACGGGAGGCACCGTGCCGGGTGACGAGCTGCACGACAACGCAGCTGCCGGGGCGAGATCCGGGCCGAGGCACGCGGCGCCGAAAAAGCCGCTGCTGACTCGGCTCCACGTGCCCGCGGGCAAGGCGATAGCCATCGCCGCGATGCCGTCCGCCGTGCTCATGGGTATGGGGCTGACGCCCCAGATGGCGATCGCCAAGCCGGCGCCCAAGAGCCCCTTCAAGGACGGTCCCTGTGTGACCGCTCCGGACAAGGTGGAGAAGGACAGCAAGGACGGCGCGAAGGACGAGAAGGACGACACCAAGCCGTCCGCCACGCCCTCCGCGAAGCCGTCTCCCTCGGCCGGCAAGGAATCGGGCAGCGAGACGCCCGCGCCCGAGCCGTCCGGCTCCAAGAAGACCGACGAGCCGTCGGGCTCCGCGACTCCGTCGCCGTCGGCCTCCGAGGAGGAGAAGGACAGCGGCGGCCTGCTGGACGGCGTCGGTGACGCGCTTGGCGGGCTGCTGGGCACCAAGGACTCCGAGGAGTCCGAGGAGCCGTCCACCTCGCCGAGTCCGACCCCCTCCGCGTCGAAGTCGGCGACCGAGGACGCCGCGTCCGCGACCGACAAGGCCACCGAGCCGGTCAAGGACACCGTCGACGGCCTCAAGGCCGGCGCCGACAAGGCCGGCGAGCCGACCAAGGACGCGAAGGACACGGTGGACGACACCGTTCACGGCGCCGTGGGCACGGTGGACAACGCCCTGCCCGGCGGCGGACTGGACGGCAAGGACGCCAGCGGCAAGAAGTCCTACCCCTGCGTCGTCGAGAACAAGGTCAAGGGCGCCAACGAGGAGGCCCCGACCACCGTCCCGAACGAGCCGTGGGAGCTGGAGTCTAGCGCCCTCACCCTGCGCGATCTGGACTACAAGGGCGTCGTGAACCTCAAGACGCCCAGCGGCAAGACCAAGCAGGCTCTGAAGTTCACCTCGGAGAGCATCGACATCGGCGATCTGCACCAGATCGTCCAGGGCCCGTCCGGCGAGAAGTACCACGTCCAGGCCGCGAAGGGCTCCACCTCCACGATCCGCGGAGGCACGGTCACGATGTACACCGAGCGGCTCGAAGGCAACCTGTTCGGCCTGATCCCGATCGTCTTCGACCCCGAGCACCCGCCGCCCATCAACGTCCCCTTCGCGTACTTCACCAAGGTGAAGATCTTGCAGGCGGGTCAGTTCGGCGGCAACCTCACCGTCCCGGGCATGCACCAGAGCATCGAGGACTGAGCGCCGGAATCCACGGACCCGTCCGGGAGCCGCAGAAACGGCTGTGGGCCGCCCCCTGAGGAAGGGGGCGGCCCACAGCCGCGTTCACGGGGGCCCGGGGGCGCGTCAGGCGCTCTGGCCGCCGAGGTGGTGCACCCGGACCATGTTGGTGGTGCCGGGGACGCCGGGGGGCGAACCCGCGGTGATGATCATCGTGTCGCCCTTGCTGTGCCGCTGGAGCTTGAGCAGCTCAGCGTCCACCAGGTCGACCATCGCGTCGGTGTTGTCGACGTGCGGCACGACGTAGGTCTCCACGCCCCAGCTGAGGGCCAGCTGCGCGCGGGTGGAGGCCTCGGTGGTGAAGGCCAGGATCGGCTGAGCGGCGCGGTAGCGCGACAGCCGGCGGGCGGTGTCACCGGACTTGGTGAAGGCGATCAGGGCCTTGCCGTCCAGGAAGTCGGCCATCTCGCAGGCCGCGCGGGCCACCGCGCCACCCTGCGTACGCGGCTTCTTGCCGGGCACCAGCGGCTGCAGGCCCTTGGACAGCAGCTCCTCCTCGGCCGCCTCGACGATCTTCGACATCGTCTTGACGGTCTCGATCGGATACTGGCCGACGGAGGACTCAGCGGAGAGCATGACCGCGTCGGCGCCGTCGAGAATGGCGTTGGCGACGTCGGACGCCTCGGCGCGGGTCGGCCGCGAGTTGGTGATCATCGACTCCATCATCTGGGTCGCGACGATCACCGGCTTGGCGTTCCTGCGGCACATCTCCACCAGGCGCTTCTGCACCATCGGGACCTTCTCCAGCGGGTACTCCACCGCCAGGTCACCACGGGCGACCATGATGGCGTCGAACGCCATCACGACCTCTTCCATGTTGTTGACCGCCTGCGGCTTCTCCACCTTGGCGATGACCGGGACCCGGCGGCCCACCTCGTCCATGACGCGGTGCACGTCCTGGACGTCCTTGGCGTCCCGGACGAAGGACAGCGCGACCATGTCGCAGCCCATGGCCAGGGCGAACTTGAGGTCATCGATGTCCTTCTCGGACAGCGCCGGGACGTTCACCGCGGCACCGGGCAGGTTGATGCCCTTGTGGTCGGAGATGACCCCGCCCTCGATGACGATGGTGCGCACCCGGGGACCGTCGACCTCGACGACCTGGAGCGCGACGTTGCCGTCGTTGATCAGGACCGGGTCGCCCTTGGAGACGTCACCGGGCAGGCCCTTGTAGGTCGTGCCGCAAATGGTCTTGTCGCCGGGGACGTCCTCGGTGGTGATGACGAACTCGTCGCCGCGCACCAGCTCCACGGGGCCGTCGGCGAAGGTTTCCAGGCGGATCTTGGGGCCCTGGAGGTCGGCCAGCACGCCGATGGCGCGGCCGGTCTCCTCGGCGGCCTTGCGGAGGCGGTGATACCGCTCCTCGTGCTCCGGGTGGGTCCCGTGGCTCATATTGAAACGGGCCACGTTCATACCGGCCTCGATCAGCGTCTTCAGCTGGTCGTAGGAGTCGACGGCGGGGCCCAGGGTGCAAACGATTTTGGAACGGCGCATGGGCTGAATCCTATCGGTTTGTTTCGGAGCGGAATATTCCACGTGGTGGAAACACCAACCACTAGGCGCTGACCAGCGCATATGTCTGCTGAGCGATCTCCAGCTCTTCGTCCGTGGGGACCACGGCGACAGCTACCCGCGCGTATTCGGGCGAGATCAGCCGCGCTTCGTCGCCCCGGACGGCGTTGAGATCGGCGTCCACGGCCATGCCCATCTCCTCCAGACCGGCGATGGCGGCGGCGCGCACCGGGGCGGCGTTCTCGCCGACGCCCGCGGTGAACGCCACCGCGTCGACCCGGCCGAGCACCGCCGTGTAGGCGCCGATGTACTTCTTCAGCCGGTGGATGTAGATGTCGAAGGCGAGCGCGGCACTCTCGTCCCCCTCGTCGATCCGGCGCCGGATCTCGCGCATGTCGTTGTCGCCGCAGAGGCCCACCAGGCCGCTCTTCTTGTTGAGCAGCTCGTCGATGGCGTCGGTGTCCATGCCCGCCACCCTTTCCAGGTGGAAGACCACCGCGGGGTCGATGTCACCGGAGCGGGTACCCATGACCAGACCTTCCAAGGGGGTCAGTCCCATGGAGGTGTCGACACAGCGGCCGCCGGCCACCGCCGAGGCGGACGCGCCGTTGCCCAGGTGCAGGACGATGACATTGACCTCGGAGGGGTCCTTGCCGAGCAGCGCGGCGGTCCTGCGCGAGACGTAGGCGTGCGAGGTGCCGTGGAAGCCGTAGCGGCGGATGCGGTGCGCGTCGGCGGTCGCCACGTCGATGGCGTAGCGGGCCGCGTGCTCGGGCATCGTGGTGTGGAACGCGGTGTCGAAGACCGCGACCTGCGGCAGGTCCGGGCGCAGCGCCCGAGCGGTCCTGATGCCGGTGATGTTCGCGGGGTTGTGCAGGGGCGCGACCGGCACCAGCCGCTCGATCTCCTTCAGCACCGCGTCGTCGATCACGGTCGGCGCGGTGAACTTGAGGCCGCCGTGGACCACGCGGTGGCCGATCGCGGCCAGCTGCGGGGAGTCAAGTCCGAGGCCGTCGGCCTCCAGTTCGGCGGCGACCGCCTTCAGGGCGGCCTCGTGATCGGCTATCGGCCCCTCCTGCTCGCGCGTGGTGCCGTCCTCGGACAGCGGGGTGTGGGCCAGGCGCGAGGTCGCCTCACCGATCCGCTCGACGAGGCCGGCGGCCAGGCGGCTGCCGTCGGCCATGTCGAGCAGCTGGTACTTCACCGACGAGGAGCCGGAGTTGAGGACGAGGACGCGGGAGGCGTTGGCAGTCATGAAGGGGCTTTCCGGTGGGGAGGGGGAGGGGCGTGGGGGGACCGGCGCGGTCAGCCGGTGTGCCCGGCGCCGGGCTGGGCACCCTGGGCCTGGATGGCGGTGATGGCCACGGTGTTGACGATGTCCTGGACCAGCGCGCCGCGCGAGAGGTCGTTGACCGGCTTGCGCAGGCCCTGCAGGACCGGTCCGACGGCGACCGCACCGGCCGAGCGCTGCACGGCCTTGTAGGTGTTGTTGCCGGTGTTGAGGTCCGGGAAGATCAGCACGGTGGCCTTGCCGGCGACGTCCGACTCCGGGAGCTTGGTCTGCGCGACCGCCGCGTCCACCGCCGCGTCGTACTGGATCGGGCCCTCGACCAGCAGGTCCGGGCGCAGCTCGCGGACCAGCGCGGTGGCCTTGCGGACCTTGTCGACGTCCGCGCCGGAGCCGGAGGTGCCGGTGGAGTACGACAGCATCGCGATCCGCGGCTCGACGCCGAACTGGGCGGCGGTGGCCGCCGACTGGATGGCGATGTCGGCGAGCTGCTCGGCGTTCGGGTCGGGGTTGACGGCGCAGTCGCCGTAGACCAGGACGCGGTCGGCCAGGCACATGAAGAAGACGGAGGAGACGATCTGGGCGCCCGGCCGGGTCTTGATGATCTCGAAGGCGGGGCGGATGGTCGCCGCGGTGGAGTGCACCGCGCCGGAGACCATGCCGTCGGCCAGGCCCTCCTGGACCATCAGGGTGCCGAAGTAGGAGACGTCCGCGACGATGTCGTAGGCCAGCTCCTGGCTGACGCCCCGGTGGGCGCGCAGCTGCGCGTACCGCTCCGCGAACCGCTCGCGCATCTCGGAGGTCTGCGGGTCGATGATCTGGGCGTCCGCCAGGTCGATGGCCAGGTCGGCGGCGCGCTTGCGGATCGTCTCCTCGTCGCCGAGCAGCGTCAGCGCGCAGACGTCGCGGCGCAGCAGCACATCGGCGGCGCGCAGCACGCGTTCCTCGGTGCCCTCGGGCAGGACGACGCGGCGGGGGGCGGAGCGGGAGCGCTCGATCAGCTCGTGCTCGAACATCATCGGGGTGACGCGGCCGGAGCGGGCGACGGAGATACGGTTCGTCAGCTCCACGGTGTCCACATGCCGCTCGAACAGGCCGAGGGCGGTCTCCGCCTTGCGCGGGGAGGCGGCGTTGAGCTTGCCCTCGATGGCGAACAGCTCGGCGGCGGTCGGAAAGGAGCCGCCGGGCACGGAGACGACCGGGGTGCCGGGGGCGAGCCGGCCGGCCAGCGCCATGATGTCGGGGCCGGGCTGCTCGTCGAGGGTCAGCACCACGCCGGCGATCGGCGGGGCGCCGGCGCTGTGCGCGGCGAGCGAGCCGATGACGAGGTCGGCGCGGTCTCCGGGGGTGACGACGAGGCAGCCGGGGGTCAGCGCCTTGAGGAAGGTCGGCAGCATGGCGCCGCCGAAGACGAAGTCGCGCGCGTCCCGGGCGAGGCCGGAGTTGTCGCCGAGCAGCACCTCGGCGCCGAGGGTGTGGACGATCTGGCCGACGGTCGGCGCGGACAGCGAGCCGTCCTCGGGGAGGGCGTAGCAGGGCACCGGCAGGCGGGAGGCGAGCCGCTCCTCGATGGCCTTGCGCTGCTCGGGGTCGACGCGGTTGACGACGAGGGCGACGACGTCGCAGCCCAGCGAGTGGTAGGCGCGGTAGGCGTTGCGGGCCTCGTCGCGTACGGACTCCGCCTCCTGGCCCTGGCCGCCGACGACGGCGATCACGGAGGCGCCGAACTCGTTGGCGAGCCGGGCGTTGAGGTTGAGTTCCGCGGGGAGGTTCGTCGCGGCGAAGTCCGATCCCAGCACGAGGACGTATTCGTAGTCGGCGGCGACGCGGTGGAAGCGCTCGACGAGCCGGGAGACCAGTTCGTCGGTGCCGCGCTCGGCCTGGATCGTGCCGGCCTCTTCGTAGCTCAGACCGAAGACGGTGTCGGGGTTCTGGGCGAGCCGGTAGCGGGCCCGCAGCAGGTCGAACAGCCGGTCGGGCCCGTCGTGGACCAGCGGCCGGAAGACCCCCACCCGGTCGACATGGCGGGTCAGGAGCTCCATGACTCCCAGCTCGATGACCTGACGGCCGTCGCCGCGGTCGATCCCGGTCACGTACACGCTGCGCGTCACGCGTGCTCTCCGATCCTGTTCCGTCGGTGGCAAGATCAAATTACCCTTTATGGTGACCTTGCCCCTCTTGACAATACCTGCGTGTGTCGGTAGGTCGCTCTCCCAGTTTCCCCTGAGGAGAGCAGTAGGGAGACAGTAAGGGGGGCCGGTGGGTGAGGGCAGGGCCCGCCCGCTCGTGAAACAATCGGACCGGCTCTCACGAACCGACAGCGAGCACAGGAGACACAGCACGATGCGTATCGGAGTCCTCACCGCAGGCGGCGACTGCCCCGGCCTGAACGCTGTGATCCGCTCTGTCGTCCACCGTGCCCTCACCGGTCACGGTGACGAGGTCATAGGTTTCGAGGACGGATTCGCCGGCCTGCTCGACGGCCGCTTCCGCAAGCTCGACCTCGAAGCGGTCAGCGGCATCCTCGCCCGCGGTGGCACCATCCTCGGCTCGTCCCGGCTGGAGCGCGCCCGGCTGCGCGAGGCCTGCGAGGACGCCAAGGACCACTCCAAGGACTACGGCATCGACGTCCTGATCCCGATCGGCGGCGAGGGCACCCTCACCGCGGCGCGGATGCTGTCGGACGCCGGCCTGCCGGTCGTCGGCGTCCCCAAGACCATCGACAACGACATCTCCTCCACCGACCGCACCTTCGGCTTCGACACCGCCGTCGGCGTCGCCACGGAGGCCATCGACCGCCTCAAGACCACCGCGGAGTCGCATCAGCGGGTCATGGTCGTCGAGGTGATGGGCCGGCACGCGGGCTGGATCGCGCTGGAGTCCGGGATGGCCGGCGGCGCCCACGGCATCTGCCTGCCCGAGCGCCCCTTCGACGTCAACGACCTGGTGACGATGGTCGAGGAGCGGTTCGCCCGGGGCAAGAAGTTCGCGGTCGTCTGCGTCGCCGAGGGCGCGCACCCCGCCGCGGAGACCATGGAGTACGCCAAGGGCGCGATCGACCAGTTCGGTCACGAGCGCTTCACCGGCATCGGCAACCACCTCGCCGTCGAACTGGAAAAGCGCCTCGGCAAGGAGGCCCGCCCGGTCATCCTCGGCCACGTCCAGCGCGGTGGCACCCCGACCGCCTACGACCGGGTGCTCGCCACCCGCTTCGGCTGGCACGCCGTCGAGGCCGCGCACCGCGGGGAGTTCGGCAAGATGACCGCTCTGCGCGGCACGGACATCGAGATGGTGCCGCTGGCCGAGGCGGTCACCGAGCTCAAGACGGTGCCGGCGGCGCGCATGGACGAGGCCGAGTCGGTCTTCTGAGCCGTCCTGGCACCACCGGGACTCCGAAGCTCTCCCGCGGCGCTGTTTCCGCGCGGACCCGCAGCACCACGGCGGCGGGGCCGCCCCCCCCCCGGGGGGGGGGCCCCCGGGGGGGGGGGGGCCCCCCCCCGCCCCCGCCCCCCCCCCCCCGGGTGGCGCGGCCCGCCGCCGGCCGGGGCCCCGGGGGGCCGGGCCCCCCCCCCCCCC
>NZ_JBIRGO010000012.1:0-275785 GCF_044328065.1 Streptomyces sp. NPDC017993 | reverse complement strand
ATCAGACCGATGTAACCGAACATCGGCTTCCGCGAGAACACCGGAATGACCTCGGAAACGATGCCGAAGAACGGCAGCGCGATGATGTACACCTCTGGATGCCCGAAGAACCAGAACAGGTGCTGCCACAACAGAGCGCCACCATTGGCCGCGTCAAAGACATGCGCACCGAATTTACGGTCCGCCTCCAGCGCGAACAGCGCCGCCGCCAGCACCGGGAACGCCAGCAGAACCAGCACACCGGTCAGCAGCACGTTCCACGTGAAGATCGGCATCCGGAACATCGTCATGCCAGGCGCCCGCATGCAGATGATCGTCGTGATGAAGTTGACCGAACCGAGGATCGTGCCGAAGCCCGAGAAGGCCAGACCCATGATCCACATGTCGGCTCCGATGCCGGGCGACCGCACGGAGTCGGAGAGCGGTGCGTAGGCGAACCAGCCGAAGTCCGCGGCACCCTGCGGGGTGAGGAAGCCGGCCACCGCGATCAGCGAGCCGAAGAGGTAGAGCCAGTAGGCGAACATGTTCAGCCGCGGGAACGCCACGTCGGGCGCGCCGATCTGCAGCGGCATGATCCAGTTCGCGAAACCGGCGAACAGCGGCGTCGCGAACATCAGCAGCATGATCGTGCCGTGCATCGTGAACGCCTGATTGAACTGCTCGTTCGACACGATCTGATGGCCCGGCCGGGCCAGTTCGGCGCGCATCAGCAACGCCAGCAGACCGCCGACGCAGAAGAACGCGAACGACGTGACCAGGTAGAGCGTGCCGATGGTCTTGTGGTCGGTGGTCGTGAGCCACTGGACGGGAAGCCTCATGCCCGGTAGGTGTCCGCACCCGTCGCGCACTTCACGGCACGGCGCGACGAACGGCCCCTGGGCCGCGTGGCAAGTCTCACCACAAGGGGTGTGAAGATCGGAGCCATGCCGGACATCAACGGTTCATGAGCACGGACGAAGCCTTCGCCGATGCCTACCGAGCGCACTACTGGGCGGTCAGCCGCTTCGTGGCACGGCGGTTGGACGGGCAGGCACACGAGGTCGAGGAAGTGGTGGCGGAGGTCTTCTCCATAGCCTGGAGACGCCGCACAGAACTCCCCGACGCGCCGCTGCCCTGGCTGTACGGCGTGGCCCGCAACTGCCTTGCCAACACGGTGCGGGGCATGGGCCGTTACCGGCGGCTGCTGCACCGGCTCGGCAATCACGAGGCGGCGCACCGCCGGCAGACCGTCGACAGTCCTGACTCGGAACGGCCCGGCTCCTGGGTGCACGAGGCACTCGCCCGACTCTCGGCAGCCGACCAGGAGGCCCTGCGGCTGACCGCCTGGGAGGAACTCACCCTGGAGGAGCTGGCCGTGGCGCTGGACTGCAGCAGCGGCGCGGCGGCCATGCGCCTGCACCGCGCCAGGCGCCGCCTCCGCACGGAGATCGACCACATGCAGATGACCGTGAGCGTACGCACAGGGGGCGACCGCGATGACTGACGAACTCGATGTGCTGCGTGCGGCCGATCCGGTACGGGCCGACGAGGGCCCCTGGCGGGACCGCCCGCTGGACGCCCGTGCCGAGATCGCGCTGCACCGCCTGCTGACCGGCAAGCGCGCGCGGCAGGCCCGGCGGCGCCTGGTCCTGCGGGCCGAGGCCGCGGTGCTCGTCCTCGTCGCCGTGCTCGCCTACACCTTCTCCGGCGCCGGGGCCGCTCCCGCCGCCGCCGCTCCGTCGCCGATCGTCCCGCGCGGCGTCACCGGATCCGTGTCACTGGAGACACTCGCCCGTCGGGCGGCGGAGGTGGCGCGGGCGGCGGGCAAGGACGCCGGGCCGCACCGGGGCAGCCACCTGCAGACCTGGTACCTGAGCATGGAGACGGGGCCGGACGCCGCGCCCCCGGACACCGTCCCGCAGGAACGCATCACCCGCTGGCGGCCCGACGGCAGCGGCGCGGAGCTGGTGGCGGCCACCGACCCGCGGCACCCCGGCCGGACGGTCATCGACGACTCGGACGGCAGCTGGCGCACCGTCAATGACGCCAAGGTGCTGCGGCGCACGACGTATCCGGCCGGTTCCCGCGCGGGGGACAACGCGGGCACGCGGCCCCCGACCGGGCCCGCGGCCCTCCGCGAGCACCTCGCTGCGCACTACGGCGGCACCGGCCCGCGGACGCCGCAACTCCTCTCGGCGCTCTCCTCGTTCCTGCAGGAGTGGACCCCGGGGCCGCGCGAGACCGCGGGCGTCGTCCGCCTGCTGGCCGACACCGGCGGTCTGCGCCCGGCCGGCCCGGTCACCGACCGTCTGGGCCGCCACGGTCAGGCGTACGTCTACGACGGGCCGGACGGTGCCCTGGACGCCACCCGGCAGATGGTGATCCTCGACCCCGGGTCCGGGCGGCTGCTGGGCAGCGAGATCACCTTCACCAAGGACCTCCCCGACTTCAAGATCACGTCGGGGGAGGTGCTGTCGTACGAGGCGTGGATGAGCTGAGGCGCCGGTGCGCAGGGCGCGTCGCGCGCCCACGCACACTCCGGCCCAGACCCCGGCTCCAGCTCCGGCTCCGGCTCCGAGTGGCGGAGCACGCCCGTATGCCGGATCCTTGAGGGACGCGACGATCCATCGGCGCGGCGGTGCACAAGCACCGTCGCGCCGTTCGCACGCGTGGGGCCCGCACCGCGGCCCTGAGCCGTGCCGCAGGTCACAGGGCCGCCCGGTTGCGGCCGGTCACCGCGAGAAGGATCACAACCGCCGCCCCGCCCGACGGCCCTCGGAATCGGCGATTCCCTTGCGAGGGGCGGTGTGCGGCCCACTGCGGGGTCATCCGTGCACCGTCCGTGATGGTCCGGTCTGCACCTATGGTCGACCTTTGCCCCGCCACCGTGTGGCGGGCGCTGTCATGACGTCTTCCAAGAGAGCGCAGGCGAGCGAGCACGTGCCGACGCAGTCCCCCGTCGCACCCGGGCCCGGTACCCACGGTGGCGGCCGCAACAAGGCCGCACCCGACCTGGAGAAGCGGACGGCGGGCGAGGCCACCGTCGTCGATCCCGCGATGGTCAAGCGCGCGGTGTCGGCCGCCGCCCTCGGCAATGCGATGGAGTGGTTCGACTTCGGCGTCTACAGCTACATCGCGGTCACCCTCGGACACGTCTTCTTCCCGTCCGGGAACCCGACCGCGCAGTTGCTGTCGACGTTCGGAGCGTTCGCGGCGGCGTTCCTGGTGCGTCCCCTGGGCGGCATGGTCTTCGGTCCGCTCGGGGACCGGATCGGCCGGCAGAAGGTCCTCGCGATCACCATGATCATGATGGCGGCGGGCACCTTCGCCATCGGCCTGATCCCCTCGTACGCCTCCATCGGCGTGGGGGCGCCCATCCTGCTGCTCGTCGCTCGCCTCGTGCAGGGCTTCTCCACCGGCGGTGAGTACGGCGGCGCCGCCACCTTCATCGCCGAGTACGCACCGGACAAGAAGCGCGGATTCCTCGGCAGCTGGCTGGAGTTCGGCACCCTGGCCGGCTATGTCGGCGGCGCCGGACTGGTCACCCTGATGACGGCGCTGCTGTCCACCGGCGACCTCCACTCCTGGGGCTGGCGCATCCCGTTCCTTATCGCCGGCCCGATGGGCATCATCGGCCTCTACCTGCGGATGCGGCTGGAGGAGACCCCGGCCTTCGCCCGGCTGGAGAAGGAGGCGCGGACGAAGGAGAAGGCGCGCCGGGAGGCCGAGAAGCGCATCGGCATCCGCGAGATGGTCTTCGGCCAGTGGCGGGCGATGCTGCTGTGCGTCGGCCTCGTCCTGGTCTTCAACGTCACCGACTACATGCTGCTGTCGTACATGCCGAGCTATCTGACCTCGGAGCTGAAGTACGACGAGACGCACGGACTGCTGGTCGTCCTCGCCGTGATGGTGGTGATGATGTGCGTCCAGCCGTTCGCCGGGCGCCTCACCGACCGGTTCGGCCGCCGCCCCGTCATCGCGGCGGGCTGCGCCGGATTCCTGGTGCTGTCCGTGCCCGCGCTGCTGCTGATCCGTCAGGGATCGCTGGCCGCCATCGCGCTGGGCATGGCCGCGCTGGGCCTGCTGCTGGTCTGCTTCACCTCGGCGATGCCGTCCACGCTGCCCGCGCTGTTCCCGACGAGGGTGCGCTACGGCTCCCTGTCGATCGGCTTCAACATCTCCGTCTCGCTCTTCGGCGGCACCACACCGCTGGTGGTCACCGCCCTCATCGGCGCGACCGGCGACCGGATGATGCCCGCCTACTACATGATGGCGGCGGCCGTCATCGGCGGCATCGCCGTCCTGCTGATGCCCGAGAGCGCCCGCAAGCCGCTGCCCGGCTCGCCGCCCGCCGTCGAGACCGAGGCGGAGGCCCGCGAACTCGCCGGCGCCTCCGACCGCGCCGCGGCCTGACGGCTCCCCGGCACCACGCGCCCGGAAGCGCCCCCCTTGGTCCCCCTCCGCCCGCGGTCCGACCGCGGCGGCCGGAACCGGCGACACCGTCGCTCCCGTCTGTGACCCTGCCGATCACCTCGATCGGCAGGTCACGGACGGGGGACGGACATGGGCGTGGCGACGGCGCGCACGAGGGGGCGGCAACGGGCCCTGTGGGTGGTGCTGTTCCTGCTGGCGGCGCAACTGGTGTCACTGGCCAGGCCGGCGTACGCCTGTGGGTGCGGGGCGATGGTGCACGACCCGAAGACCGAGCTGGCGGTGGACCGCGAGACGTCCGTGGTGCAGTGGGACGGCAGGACCGAGCAGATCGTCATGAGCCTGACGGTGAACGGCACCGCTCCGGACGCCGCCTGGATCATGCCCGTGCCGCACCGCGCCGACGTGGAACTGGGTGACCCCGCCCTCTTCCGGCAACTGGCCGCGGAGACCTCTCCCGCCATCGAACAGCGCCACTACTTCTGGCCCCGCAGCCGCGACTGGCCGTTCGGCGGGGACATGGACGGCGCCGCCGCCCCGGCGCCCGGCGCGGAGGGCCCGGGTGTCGGTGTGGTCGGCCGGGAACGCCTGGGCCCCTTCGACGTCGCACGGCTGACCGCCTCCGACCCCGACGCGCTGCGCGACTGGCTGACCTCCCAGGGCTTCCGTCTCCCCACGGCCCTGGCGACCGAACTGCGCCCGTACGTGGCCCGGCGCTGGGAGTACGTCGCGGTGCGGCTGGCCCCCGCCGAGCGGACCCGCACCTTGTCGGGCACCCTCGAACCGCTCCGGCTGTCCTTCGCCAGCGAGCGCCTCGTCTACCCCATGCGGCTCTCCCGTCTCGCCACCACACCGCAGTCACTGGGCCTGTATGTGCTGGCGTCGCACCGGATGGAGCCGCGCAGCGCCATCGGAGGTTCGGCACCCGAGGTCTTCTTCGCCGGCCGGATCCGGCCCACGAAGGCGATACGCGGCCTGACCGGCCCTGGCAGCGCCTACCTCACCGCCCTCGACCAGCACTTCCCAAAGCCGCGGCGGATCAGCGGCGACCACGAGCTGCGGCGCGCGGCCGCGGACACACCGTTCCAGCGGGTGCAGTACGAGGACGTCCTGCTGAAGGTGGGCCCCCTGCCCGCGTGGGTCCTCGTGGTGGGCGCCGTGTCGGCGCTGCCACCGACGGTCGTACTGTTCGTGTTGCTGCGCCGCCGCCGGACCGCGCCGCCGCCACCGGGACAGCTTCCCCATCCACCGGTGTGACGCCGACTCCCCGCGGCCTGCTGAAGGACCTGGGCGGCATCCGTTATGCACCATGCGGCACGATGGTCCCCATGAGCATCGTGAAGATCAACGCACTGACCGTGCCGGCCGAGCAGCGTGAGGTCCTGGAGAAGCGCTTCGCCGCCCGGGCCGGAACGGTCGACAGCTCGGACGGCTTCGAGTGGTTCGAGCTGCTGCGCCCCGTCGAGGGCACCGACCAGTACCTCGTCTACACGCGCTGGCGCGACGAGGAGTCCTTCCAGGCGTGGATGGAGGGCCCGATGAAGGCCGCCCACCAGGGCGGCGGCGCCGAAGGCGGCGAGCGCCCCAAGCCCGCCGCGTCCGGCTCCACGCTGTGGTCCTTCGAGGTCGTGCAGCAGACGGGCCCCAAGCAGGGCTGACCCCCTGGGGGCGGGCGTGGTGGCCCGCCCGCCCCACCGGTCGGCGGGAGCCGGCAGCGGGCCGTGTTCGGAACGCTTCGCGCCCGCCGCCACAATGGCGGCATGAAGGACGCCGCCCCGCTGCCCCTCCCATGGGCCGTTTCCGTCGAGCCGTTCCACTCGCCCGACGCCAGGGCCCTGTTGCGGGAGTACTACACCGAGGTCGCCGACCGGTACTTCACGCTGCACCAGGGACGCCGCTCGACTCCGGAGGAGATCGAGCAGGGGCTTGCGGCGTATCCCGACGACCACCTGGCGCCGCCGAACGGTCTGTTGCTGGTCGCACGGTACGGTGGCGCCCCCGCCGGGTGCGCCGGGGTGCGGCTGCTGGACCCGCGGACCGCGGAGCTCAAGCAGATGTTCCTGCGGGCCGACCGGCGGGGCGCGGGCGGCGCCGTCGGACTGCTCACGGCCGCCGAACGGGCCGCCGTCGGCCTGGGGGCCGACCGGATCCGGCTGGATACCCGCCGGGACCTGGTGGAGGCCATCGCGCTCTACCGTCGGCACGGCTTCGTCGAGATCGCGCCGTACCACCACGACGACTACGCCGAGATCTTCTTCGAGAAGCGATTGCCGGTCCTCTAGGTTCCAGGGGATCTCGTCGAGCTCCCGCCTGGACCGGGCCACTCACTTCGCGAGGTCCGGGGGACGCGGCGAAGGCGGCGTGCGCGGCACCGCTCGGCGGGCGTCTTCGTGGTGCGGTTCCTCCGCGTCGGAACCGCACAGCTCCTTCGTCAACTCCTCGACGAGTTCGGTGAGATCGGTCGGCCGGTCCCGGGTCCACCAGTCCCCCAGCATCTCCGCGAGCGACTCCTGCCGCGCCGCCGACAACCGGCTCGCCGTCTCGCGACCGCGGTCGGTGAGCAGCAGCAACAGCCCCTCTCGTGCGGCCAGTCCGCGCACCTCGACCTGGCGGACCGCCTCGGAGAGCACCCCGTGCGGTACGGTGCTGCGCTCGGCGAGCAGCCCCGGCTCCACCGAGCCGTAGCGGTACATCCGCAGCACCAGCCAGCTCGCCGCCGGTCTGAGGTCCAGACCCGCCCGTGTGGTGATCTTCTCGTAGATGTGCTTGCGGCCCTCCAGACTGCCGAGTTTGGACAGCATGCGGGCGCATTCGTCGCGTGAGGAGCGCTCGACGGGGTTGGAGGAGACCACCTCGCTGGTGTCCGGCGCGGTGACGCTGCTGCGCAGCGGCTCTTCCTTGAGGAACCAGGCCAGCACGAACGCGACAAGGACGACCGGCACCGCGTAGAGGAAGACATCCGTGATCGAGACGGAGTAGGCGTTGAGCACACCGGCCGCCTGGCCTGCGGGCAGGCGCGCCACGGTCCGCGGGTCCTCCGCGAGACCCGACGGGTCGATGCCGGGCGGCAGTTGCTGCCCGGCGAGGGCTCCGGAGATCCGTGGCGCGAGCTTGTTGGCGAAGATCGTGCCGAAGATGGAGACGCCGAAGGAGGCGCCGATGGAGCGGAAGAACGTCGCCCCGGAGGTGGCCACACCCAGGTCCTGGTACGGGACGGCGTTCTGCACGATGAGCACCAGCACCTGCATGACCAGGCCGAGTCCGAACCCGAAGACGAAGAAGTAGATGCTCATGGCGGCCACGCTGCTGGCCGGGTCGAGCTGGTGCAGCAACAGCAGGCCGACGGCCACCACGGCGGTGCCGGCGATCGGGAAGACCTTGTAGCGCCCGGTGCGGCTGACGATCTGCCCGGAGCCGGTGGACGCGATCAGCATGCCGAGCACCATGGGCAGCATGTGCACCCCGGACAGTGTCGGCGAGACCCCCTGGACGACCTGGAGGAACGTCGGCAGATACGTCATCGATCCGAACATCGCGAAGCCGATGACGAAGCCGATGATCGAGGTGAGGGTGAAGGTGCGGAGCGTGAACAGGCGCAGCGGCAGAACCGGTTCGGCGGCGCGGCGTTCGACGGCGACGAACGCGACGAGCAGCACGACGCCGAGGACGCCGAGCCCGATGATCTGCCAGGAGCCCCACGGGTAGCTGACCCCACCGAGCGAGGTCATCAGCACCAGGGACGCGGCGACGCCGGCGATCAGGGCGGTACCGAGGTAATCGATCCGGTGCGGGGTGCGGCGGACCGGGATGTGCAGCACGGTGGCGATGACGGCGAGGGCGACGACGCCGATGGGGAGGTTGATGTAGAAGACCCAGCGCCAGCTGAGATGGTCGACGAACACCCCGCCCAGGAGCGGCCCCAGGACGCTCGTACCACCGAAGACGGCGCCGAAGAGGCCCTGGTACTTGCCGCGCTCGCGGGGCGGCACGATGTCACCGACGATGGCCATGGACAGCACGATCAGGCCGCCGCCGCCCAGGCCCTGGAGCGCCCGGAAGCCGATGAGTTGCGGCATGTTCTGCGCGACGCCGCAGAGCACCGAGCCCAACAGGAAGATCACGATGGCGGTCTGGAACAGCTTCTTGCGGCCGTACTGGTCACCGAGCTTGCCCCACAAGGGGGTCGCCGCCGTCGACGCCAGGAGGTAGGCGGTGACCACCCAGGAGAGATGGTCCAGGCCGCCCAGCTCGCTGACGATCGTGGGCAGTGCGGTGGCCACGATCGTCTGGTCCAGGGCCGCGATGAGCATCCCGAGCAACAGCGCGCCGATCGCGACGAGGACCGTCCTGGTGGACTGGCCCTCGCCAGGAACGGCAGGTGCGCCGGCCTCCTGCGCCATGTACGTCTCCCTCTGTTCCGGGCCGTCCTCTCCCGTCGCGACCGCCCTTCGGAGCTGCTGTCCATCCTGGTGGCAATCGCCCGATACGGCCCGCCGAGAGACGGTCCGGCGATCCCGGCTGCCCGGTCGTCACGCGGCGGACACCTGACGGATGTTGCGGAGTGCCTGTGCGGACCCCGGCCGCCTCTGGATAATCGCTGCCGGTTCGAGGACCGCCAGGGAGGGGACCGCTCGTGACGGCAGAGACCTGCCCGCACTGCTTCGCACCCGTACGGGGGGACGGCCTGCCGACCTGCCTGTGCGCGGCAGTCGGCGCCGAGGACTTCGATCCGCTGCACATACGGCCATACGTGTCGCTGCGCGAGGCGGACGGGGACCCGGGCCGCACTGACACGGCCCGCACGGACACGGGGGACGGGGCGTACGGGACAGCAGCGTCCGCCCCCACCCCACCCGCCGACGCTCCGCTCGCCCCCTTACCGCTCACCCCCTTACCGCTCGCCCCCGCACCGCCTGCCGACGCGTCGCCCGTCGACGCTCCGTCCGCCACCGCTCATGCCCCCGCCCTGCGGCGCCGCGTCGGGCCGACCTCCAGGACGTTCACCTCGGCCGTGGCGGAGCCGATGGCCGCCGTCGGCACCCCGCCGCCCGGTCCCCGCAGCCGCCGCACCCTCCCGGCCGTGCTGGCGGTCGCCGGAGCGGCCATGGCCGCCGCCGTCGTGCTCATCGCCACTGACGCGCTGTCCGGCGGGGATCGCCATGGGGCCGCGCTGCCCGATCAGGGCACGGTCGCCCCCACCGCCGCCTTCCCGACGAACGGCGACGCGCACCCCCCGACGGGCAGCCCCTCCCCCACCTCGTCACCTCCGCCGGCGCGGGAGATCAGCACACGCGCGGCTCCCGACGCCACGCTGGACCTGTACCGGACCTCCACGCCGTCTCCTCCCGTACCGACCCGGGCGTCCGGAAGCGTCACCGCGGCCCCCGGAAGCCACGGGCCGAGCGCCCCGCCCACCGGGCCGATCGTGCTGCGCGAGGGATCCAGCGGCCCCGAGGTCGAGGAGTTGCAGGACCGGTTGGGGCAACTGGCCCTGTACGTGGGCGAGGACGACGGACGGTACGACGCGGATGTCCGCGCCGCGGTCTCCCGGTACCAACGGGTCCACGGCCTCCAGGGCGACCCGGACGGCGTGTACGGCGCGGCCACCCGCGCGTCCCTGGAGTCGCGGACCCGCGAGCCGTAGCCGCCGGCACGGGCCAACGTATCCACCGGACCTGGGCAGGCTGCCGTGAACCTGCCACGAGCTGGAAGGACCTACCGCGACGGGCCGGTCAGGAGTCCCGACGGGACCCCCGCCCGGCAGGGCCTCCGCCGCCTCCCGCCCGCCTCTGACCAGGGCCGGTTGTCGGCACCCCCCACCGTTTTGTATCGTGTAGAAACAAAGTGGTTCCGCTCGTTTTCCCTGACCGGCGGGCGGGACCGCTTGTGTTCTTGGCACGCCGCTGTCCGATCAGCACCCGCCCGTAGCGCACAGGAGCCCGCCGATGACGGCCACCACCACGCTCACCGCCCGCGCACTGCTGCTGGACATGGACAGCACGATCGTGAACTCCGAGGCCGTCGTCGAGCGCTGCTGGCGGCGCTGGGCGGCCGAGCGGGAACTGCCGGTGGAGGACGTCCTCAAGGTCGTGCACGGCCGGCAGGGCTGGGCCACCATGGCGGCACTGCTCCCGGACCGCCCGATGGAGCTCAACATGGCGGACAACCGCCGGATGCTGGAGCAGGAGACCGCCGACACCGAGGGCGTCGTGCCGGTCCCGGGCGCACCCGCCTTCATGGACGCGATCGCCGGCCTCCCGCACGCCCTGGTGACCTCCGCCGACATCGCCCTCTCGGACGCCCGGATGGGCGCGGCCGGGCTCGCCATGCCGTCCGTACGGATCACCGCGGAGAGTGTGAGCGCCAGCAAGCCCGACCCGGAGGGCTTCCTCAAGGGTGCGGCCGAGCTGGGGTACGCCCCCGAGGAGTGCCTCGTCTTCGAGGACTCCGAGGCGGGCATCGAGGCCGGCCGGGCGGCGGGCATGCGTGTCATAGGCGTCGGCGACCGCGCCGCCGCGTTCGCCCCCACCGCGCACGTCCACGATCTGACCCGGATCCGCGTCGAGGCACTGCCCGACGGCACCATCGCCCTGCACCTGGCGTCCTGAGCCGGACCGGCACGGGCCGGGCACAGAACGCCCGGCGCGAGGATCCCGGCGCCCCTGGCACGCGACAACGGCCCGGACCGCCTTCCACGGCGGCCGGGCCGTTCGCATCCGACGTCCGGTACGGGGGGCGTGCGGCGCCCGGTCGGTCCCGCCGGGGGGGCGGGACCGGCCCCGCGCCCGGACCCGTCAGCCCGCGATGGCCTCGTACAGACTGAACCCCGCCAGCAGGATCATCACGCCCGCCGCGATCTTGGTGATGAGCTTGAGCGGGACGTACTTCATCAGCGTGCGGCCGCCAAGGATGCCGAGACCCGCCACGGCCCACAGGGCCAGCACCGCGCCGACACCGACCGAGACCGGGTCGTCGTAGCGGGCGGCGAGGTTGGCCGTCATGATCTGCGTCAGGTCACCGAACTCGGCCACCAGGATCATCATGAATCCCGCCCCGGAGACCTTCCAGAAGCTCTGGTCGGCGGGCTTCTTGACCTCTTCTTCCTCGTCGTCCTTCTTGAACAGCAGGACGGCCGCACCCGCCAGGAAGAGCACACCCACGACCGCCTGCACCAAGCGGTGCGGGAGCAGCGTGAGCACGCTGCCCGCGGCGATGGCGAGCGCGACATGGACCAGGAACGCGGCGGCCACCCCGACGAAGACGTAGGAGGCGCGGTAGCGGGTGCCGAGCATCAGCCCGGCGAGGGCGGTCTTGTCGGGCAGCTCGGCGAGAAAGACGACGCCGAAGACGACGGCTGCGACGGTGAAGCTGAACACGGGGCTGAATACCTCGATCGGTCGGGCCGCACCGAGAAACCCGGGAAAAGGGATCGCTTCGGCACGGCAGCGTCAAACACTGCGGCCGAAGGTCTCGCTGGCCCGCCGCCGCGATCCGCGGTGCTGACGGGCCTCCGGGCGCCGGCCCTCCACGAGGGAGGGCAGTATGTCGACGGTCCGGCGAAGAGCTACTCCCCTTCTGCTGGCGTCAAGGGTACGCGGTGCATCCGTCCGCACGCCACCAGCTCCAGCACCACCGCGCAGGCCGCCGCCTGCACCGCCAGCAGGGCGACCAGCACGAACAGCTGCACCGCACCGGCCTGTACGGGCGAGGCGCCGCCCAGCAGCATCCCGACGAACGCGCCGGGAAGCGTGACCAGCCCCACAGTGCGGGTCTGGTCGAGCCCCGGCAGCAGCGCGTCCGAGGCCGCGGGGCGGGCGACCTCCATCCGGGCGTCCCGCGCCGGCAGGCCGAGCGCGAGCCCCGCCTCCACCTCGCCGCGCCGGGTCTCCAGCTCGTCCAGTGCGCGCCGCCCCCCTAGCACGGTGGCGGTCAGCGCGCCGCCGATGAGGATGCCGGCGACGGGAATCAGGGCCAGACCGCGCGGCGGCACCAGGCCGGTCAGCAGCAGGAGCCCGACGACCGGAACCACTCCCGCGGCGATCGGCACCGCCGCCCACCACCAGGTGCGGTTCTTGGTGATGCGGCGGCCCGCGGTCCGCGTCGCCACGGTGAACATCAGCAGGAGGAAACACAGCAGCCACGACACCGCGCTGACGACCCAGCCGATGAGGTAGGAGACGGCGGTCAGCTGGACGGCGGCACGCAGCCCGGCGACAGCGACGGCGCGTGCGTGACCCAGACGCGCCAGCGCGACGACGGCCACGGCGACGACCAGCAGGACCGCGAGGACGACCCCGAGCGTGACATTCACCGGCAGCAGCACGCGCTCACTGTAGGGGCGCGCACGCGGGAGCATCCCAACCGAAATGCCCTGACACGCACATGGCGGGGCGTCAGACTCTTGTACTGACGTGAGCATGTCGCCACTCTGTTACCTGGTGCCCATCGCGTGGAAACCCCACCTCGCCACCATGGGCCCGCACCGCACGTCAACTTCCCCCCACTTCAAGGGAGTTCCGATGTCAAAGGTCTACGCGCGTCGCGTGTCCGTCGCCGCGGGCGCCGCCACCGCGCTGGTCTGCACGCTGATGCTCAGCGGGCAGTCCGCCCAGGCGGCACCGCCCAGCCCGCCGAGCGCGGCCACCGCCCGGACGTATCTCGCCGAGATCAAGGAGCAGGCCGAGGGCCCGCAGGACGGCTACAGCCGCGACAAGTTCCCGCACTGGATCGACCAGGGGAACAGCTGCAACACCCGCGAAGTGGTGCTCAAGCGCGACGGCACCGACGTACAGCAGGACGGCAGCTGCGCGGCGGTGAGCGGCAAGTGGGTCTCCGCCTACGACGACGCGACCTGGACCCAGGCGTCCGACCTGGACATCGACCACGTCATACCGCTGTCCGAGGCGTGGAAGTCGGGCGCCGCGCAGTGGACCACCGAGCGCCGCCAGGAGCTCGCCAACGACCTGACGCACTCCCAGCTGATCGCCGTCACCGACAACGTCAACCAGGGGAAGGGTGACCAGGACCCGGCCGAGTGGCTGCCGCCGAAGACCTCGTACCACTGCGAGTACGCCCGGATGTGGGTGTGGGTGAAGCACGTCTACGGCATGACCGCGGACGCCCCGGAGAAGGCCACCCTGAAGAAGATCCTCGACGCCTGCTGAGCGGGCACCGCGCACCGTCTCCCCACGGGTGACGCGGGCCGCGCGTCCGTCGGCCGGACCCCGGCCGGCGGGCGCGGGGCCGCCCGCGCCCCCACCGCGCGCCGTCTCCTCCTATCCTCTGACCACGCCGTGGCTGACCACGGCGGCTCTGATCGCGAGGTGCGGGCGCCGCGCCCGCACGAGGGAGGGCACCGATGGCCGGACTGCGCTTGGGGCCGCTGCTGCGGTACGTCGACGCCGAGAGCGCGACGGTGTGGGTGGAGACGGACCGGCCGTGCGAGGTCCGCGTCCGCTGCGACAGCGGGGCGGGCGGCCTGGACCGCACCTGGCAGGTGGCCGGGCACCACTACGCGCTCGTCCCGGTGACCGGCCTGACACCCGGCAGTGAGACGCCCTACGAGGTCCTGCTGGACGACCAGCGGGTCTGGCCGCTGCCCGGCAGCCACTTCCCCGTCAGCACGATCCGCGCCCTCCCCGCCCGGACGGACGGCCAGGCGGCACCCGGGAGCACGGACGGCGCGGCAGCCACCCCCTCCGGCTCCCCGGCGGGCACCCCTGCCGACTCCCCCGCCGACTCCCTCTCCGACGGCGGACTGCGCATCGCCTTCGGCTCCTGCCGCTGGTCGGCGACGCCCTCCCGGGCCGCGCACGACCCGGTCGGCCCGGACGCGCTGGACACCCTCGCCGCCACGCTGGGCGCCGACCCCGAGGGCGAACGACCCGATGTGCTGCTGCTGTTGGGCGACCAGGTCTACGCCGACCAGACGTCGGCGGCGACCGCCCGCCTGCTGGCCCGGCACCGGGACGTCACCGAGCCGCCGTGGAAGCAGGTCGCCGACTACGAGGAGTACACCCACCTCTATTACGAGTCCTGGCTCGACCCCGAGGTCCGCTGGCTGCTGTCCACGGTCCCCAGCTGCATGATCTTCGACGACCACGACGTGATCGACGACTGGAACACCTCCGCGGCCTGGCGCACCGAGATCCGGGCGACCTCGTGGTGGCGCGAACGGATACAGGGCGGCCTGATGTCGTACTGGGTCCACCAGCACCTGGGCAATCTCTCGCCCGCCGAGCTGGCGGCCGACGCGCTGTACGGCCGGGTCCGGGCGGTGCCCGACGGGACGGACGCGGTACGGGAGTTCGCCGTCGCCGCGGACGCCGATCCGACCACCGCGCGCTGGAGCTACCGCCGCGACCTCGGCCGGGTACGCCTCGTCATGGTCGACACCCGCGCCAATCGCGTCCTGGAGGAGGGCAGCCGCGCGATGCTCGGCAAGGGCGAGGCCGACTGGCTGCGCCAGCAGGTGATGGACGGGCGCGGCTCCTACGACCACCTGCTGATCGGCAGCTCGCTGCCGTGGCTGCTGCCCCATCTCATCCACGCCGCGGAGGGCTGGAACGCCGCCCTGTGCGCCGGGGAACGCGGCCCTCGCTGGGCCCGCCACAGCGAGTCCCTGCGGCAGCGGGCCGACCTGGAGCACTGGTCGGCGTTCCCGGAGTCGTTCGCCGCCCTCGGTGACCTGATCGCCGAGGCCGGGTCCGGGGACGGCGCCCCCGCCACGGTCTGCGTGCTGTCCGGCGACGTCCATCACGCCTACGTCGCGGAGCCGCGCTGGCGCACCCGAACCACCGGCCGCCGTCCGGGCCTCCCGGGCAAGGGAGCCCCGGACGGCCCCGAGGGGGTCCGTACGCCGCACGGCGGCCGGCCCACCAGCCGGGTGCTGCAACTGACCTGCTCCCCCGTCCACAACAGCATCCCCGCCTCGATACAGGCCGGTTTCCGCTTCGGCTGGAGCCGGGCCGGCCGATGGCTGGGCAAGGTGCTCGCCCGGCACGGGCGGCTCGGCCCGCCACCGGTCAAGTGGCGGCGTACCGGCGGCCCGTGGTTCGGCAATCAGCTGATGACGCTGACGGTGCACGGCCGCGCGGCGCGGCTGCGGCTGGACCAGACCCGCCGGGAGAAGGACGGCGGCGTCCGTCTCGTAACGGTATGGAGCGATTCGCTGGCCGGTGCGCGCGCCGCCGAGGAAAGCGATGGCCTGGCGGGTTCGCCCCCCACCGACGGCTGACCGGTCGGCGCCTGAACCTTTCGGGCCAACGGGATCTACCGGTGCAGAGTCTCCATCTGGCCAACGTTTGAAGTTGCAAGTAATGATTAGGCGTCCCTAACCTATGCTCCAATCGGTTGCCGTCCTCCCCAGAAACCGTAGGAGTCCCCCACATGTCCGCTCCCCTGAGTTCCTTCACGCAGAGAGCCACACCGCACGCGCTCGCGCTCTTCCGCATCGTCTTCGGACTGCTCTTCGCCTGCCATGGCGCCGCCTCGCTCTTCGGCGTCCTCGGTGGCGCGATGGGCAACGGCTCCACCGTCCCGGCCGCCTCCTGGCCCGGCTGGTACGCCGCGGTCATCCAACTCGTCGGCGGCGCCCTGGTGATGCTCGGCCTGGGCACCCGCGGCGCGGCCTTCATCAGCTCCGGCTCGATGGCGTACGCATACTTCGTCGGCCACCAGGGTTCGGCGCTGTGGCCGATACAGAACGGCGGAGAGCCCTCCGCGATGTTCTGCTGGGCGTTCCTGCTGATCATGTTCATCGGCCCCGGCGCCTGGTCCCTCGACCGGCTCTTCTTCGGCGCCCGGCAGCCCGAGGAGCAGGTGGCGGCCCCGCACCGCGAGCCCACCGCCGCCTGAAGCACTCAAGGCCGGAGCCCGCTCGCTCCGGCCGCGCACGGCCCGTACGGCGTCCCTGCCGTACGGGCCGTGCGGTGTTTTGGGGCGGGGCGGGCCGACGGCGGGGGGGACGAACGGCGGGGCGAGGGACGCTACGGCTTGGCGGCTGCCCGGACGGTGCCCGGCGCCCGGCGTCAGCGCGCGCCGCCCGCCCGATACCACCCCGGCCGCTCGAACATCACGGTGAAGCAGGCCAGCCGCTCGCCCGCGTCCCCCGCCTCCCCAATCCCCGTCGCGGTGCGGCGCTCGTGGATCACGACCGACCGCGCCTCCCCGGGCCGGAACCGCCAGGTGTGCCGGGAGAGCGCGGCGCCGTTCCCCTTGCCGTTGGTGGTGAGGTCCAGCCAAACTTCGTTGCGCGCGTTGGCATAGAGGGGGTCGGTGGACGGCTGCCGGGGGTCCGCGCGGTCCTGGTAATTCGGCCCGGAGTCCTCCGGCACGGCCCCGCACGGCTTGCTGTGCACGTGCGCGCCGTAGGAGTGGCCCGGTCGCAGCCCGTCCACCCGCAGCGAGACCAGCGTGGACCGGCGCGCGGCGAACTCACGGACCGAGATCCCCGCGCCGGCCGGGACCATCTGCTGGTTGTAGGTCAGGGCGTCGGACGGAATGAGGGCCTTGGGCGGCGCGAAGCGTCCGTGCGTATGCAGCCAGACCGGTCGTACGCCACTCTCCGCCGCCGCCGCGGGAGAGGCCGCCGTCATCACCGTCGCCGAAGCCACGGCCCATGCCGTGGCAGCCGCCGCCCCCATGACCCGCAATCCTCGCGCTGCCACCATGGTCCGTCCCTCCGCTCCGATCCGCGCCGTGCCCAGCACATGGCGCATCCGCACACGGCGCGCGGAGCGCGGTCCACAGAACTGAACCCGCCGCACGCGCCTTTGACTCGTACAGCTCACACCGTTCTCGACAGTCCGCCCAGGCGCGCCGCGCAGCCGGGTGACCGCGCGGGGAAACGGGTGAAAATCGGCCTCGCCACCGACGCCGGCGGGCGCGCGCGCCGGCGTTTACGACAACTTGCGACGGCCGGATGCGTGTGACCCCGCACCCTCCCGGGCCGTGACACGTACTACACATACCGCCCCACGCCGCCCACCGGTCACCGCCAGGCGTACGCTGTATGGCTGTAGAGCCGCCCCTGCCGCCCCGCGCGACGTCGCGGCGGGGTTCGGACCGGGAGTCAAGACGTTGTGGGAAAACCTGGGGTCCCTCAGTGGCACCCCGTGGGTGTATGTGATCGTCAGCCTCTCGGTCGTTCTCGACGTCTTCGTCCCGATCCTGCCGAGCGGTGTCCTGGTGATCGCCGCGGCCACCACCGCTGCCGGCGCCGGGTCCGCCGCTGACGCGGTCGGGGCCGTCGATGTCACCGCGTCCGTACACAGCGGCGCCCACCTGGCGGAGATGTTCACGCTGGTGCTGTGCGCCGCCACCGCCTCGGTGCTCGGCGACATGGTCGCCTACCGGCTGGCGTGGCGCGGCGGCGACCGCTTCGACCGGGCCATCGGCCGCTCGCGCCGCCTGGCCGCGGCGCAGAAACGACTCGGCGCGGCACTGACCCGAGGTGGCGGCGGCATCGTCGTCCTGGCCCGCTTCGCCCCCGCGGGACGGTCGGTGGTCAGCCTCGGCGCCGGCGTCGCGCACCGCACGGTGCGCGAATTCCTCCCCTGGTCGGCACTGGCCGGCTTCGCCTGGGCCGCGTACAGCGTGAGCCTGGGCTACTTCGGCGGCCAGTGGCTCGGCACCTCCTGGATCAGCACCGCCCTGTCCGTCTTCGCCCTCTTCGCCGCCGGATCGGCCGCGGTCTTCCTGATGCGCCGCCCGGAGCGCCGCGCCGCCCACTGACGGGGGCCGGGCCCGGGGCGGGGTCCGGGCCTGGGTCCTGGGCCGCGCCCGGCGGGGCTGACGGTGGCACAGCCGGGAAATCCCGTGGCCGGTCGCCGGTCCCCGGTGCGAAGCTGAACGGCATGAGCGGCGCGAGCGGTATGAGCGGTACGGGCGGAGCGGACGACTCGCGCGACGGAAGTGGCACTCACTGCGCGGACGACGCCGAGGGCTCGGACGGCCCGGTCATCCCGCAGCGGTCGACGGATCCGTCCCCCGGCGCCCTCACATGGCGTCCGCGTCCCGAGACCTCCGAGGACGTACCGGCCGTCCGCCGGATCCACCTCGCGGCCTTCGAGGGTGCGGAGGAGGCCGATCTCGTGGACGCGTTGCGCCACGATCGCGCGGCCTGGCTCCCCGGCCTGTCGTTCGTCGCCGCCGCCCCGGACGGCACCCCCGTCGCCCACGCGCTGCTGACCCGCTGCCATGTCGACGACGCCCCCGCCGTAGCCCTGGCGCCGTGCGGGGTGCTTCCGCCGTACCAGCGGTCGGGGGCCGGCGGCGCGGTGATCCGGGCGCTGCTGGAGGCGGCGCGCGCGGCCGGCGAACGGACCGCGATCGTCCTCGGCCACCCGCCCTACTACCCGCGCTTCGGCTTCGTCCCGGCCGCCACCCGGTTCGGGATCCTGCCTCCGCAACCCTGGCCGGACGAGGCGTTCCTGGCGCTCTCCCTGGACGGCTCGACACCGCCACGCGGCACGGTGCGCTACGCGACGGCCTTCGGTATCAGCTGACGTCGCGAGGGGCGTGTCGTGCGGTACGTGCGGTAGGGGTGGGGGGGCCTTGTCGCCGGGGCGAGGCTGGGGGCGGGTCGGGGCGGCTTGGCATGGTGTCCGGCGGGGCGAGTACTCGGCCGGCGGGCAGCAGGCAGCGAGCGCTCGGCCAACGGGCAGCGGGAGTCGGAGAGGCGTTACACGATCGGTGGTCCCTGGCCCCCGTCCGTCCGCGCGATGTCCGGCACGACCGCGACCGGGCAGAGGGCGTGCAGCAGGACCGCGTGCGCCACCGAGCCGAGGCGCCGGCCGACCGGGCGCCGACGGGCGTGCCGTGCCACCACAACAAGATCGCTGGCGTGGGACGCCTCGACCAACTGTCCGGCGGCGTCCGCGTTGCGCAGCTGTACCTCGACATCGACCGCGGGATGACGCGCCCGGTGCGGCGCCAGGGCGTCCACCAGCTGGATGCCCAGCGCGTCCTCGTGCTCCTGCTGCGTGGTCTCGTGGGCCGCGACGTATTCGAAGGAATCCGGCAGCAGCATCGGCCAGGTGTAGCCGGAGACGACCTTCAGCCGCGCGCCCCGGCGGCTTGCCTCGGCGAACGCGAAACCGATCGCGCCGGGCTCCTCGGCGGACACCTCCACCCCGAGCGTCACCTGCCGCCCATCCCGGTCCGCTCCCACCCTGCCGCCGCCGCGGTCAGGGCGTGGCACGACCACGACCGGACAGGCTGCCCGGGCCGCGCATGCGAGTCCGTTGGAGCCGAGCAGCAGGCCGGCGAAGCCACCGCGGCCGCGCGAGCCCAGCACGAGCAGCTGTCCCTCGTCGCCGAGCGCGGGCAGCAGCGCCTCGGTCAGCCCGCTGAGCCCACGGAATTCGACCTCCGCCAGGCTCTGCGCCGCCGGATCCGCCCGCAGGGCGTCCAGCACCGGATCCCCGGTGCCCTCCTCGGCCGCCGCGGCGCGCGAGGAGGTGGCGTACGGCCGGATGTGCACCACCTGAAGGGGCGCCGACCGCAGCCGGGCCGCCTCCACCGCCCAGTGCAGCGCACGCTCGCTGTCCACGGTGCCGTCCACCCCGACGATGATCGGACGGGTGTCCATGGACGCCTCCTGCGACGTGCGGTGTGCGTGGGGAATGGCTGTCTCCATCCTGCTCCGCCCGGGCGGCGAGGACAGCGAGCGAAAGAGCCACGTCCCGCACGGAGTAGAGTCGACCGTCACCACCCCACCCACTGCCCGTACGGGCGCCCTCGCCGCGCTCACCCCGGGCCGCGCGGCACCCGCCGCCACGGCGGACGTCGGAGGGGGTTCGAACCACTAACGCGAGGCACATTTCGGTGAACGCTCCACCGGTCGTCGAATGGACCGAGGCCGACGAGGCCCGCTCCGCCCTTTGGCGTTCCGAGAACGGCGCGCCGCCACCCCGCCGCCTCGTCATCGCGGACGACCGCACGAAGGCCGACGACGCGTACAAGCTCGCCTGCGAGGGCACCGCGCTGCTGTGGCGCGGCGACTTCCACAACGCGCGCCAGCTGCTGACGGCGCTGGCCCGCCGCATCGACCGCCGCCCGCGCAAGGCGCCGCCCTCGGACGTCACCCAGGCCTTCCACCTGCACCGGGCCGCACAGAACCAACGCGCCCGCATCCTGGGCATGCTGCTGATCCCGCTCGACGCGACCTACGCCGTCCCGTTGCACCGCGCCCCCGACGTCCGGGAGGCCTGCGCGCAGGCATACGGCCCGCCCCCGCAGCAGCCGACGCCGGAGCAGCCGGTGGCACCGCAGCCGGCCGAGCCCGCAGGGGGCACGGCGTCCGCCCCCGCCACCCCCGAGGTGGCGTTCGTCGTCTCGCTGCGTGAGCTGCTCGGTCTGATCGGTGCGAGCGAGTGGCGCAAGAAGGGCGTGGAGATCCCGGCGCTGGGAGGCGACCGGATCCACCCCCACTACGGCGTGTTCTCACCGGCCCGCGGCGAATACGTCGACCTGGTGGCCGAGGCGCCGCTGCCCACCGAGGAGCTTGCCTTCGACATCGGCACCGGCACCGGCGTGCTGGCCGCGGTGCTCGCCCGGCGCGGGGTGCGGCGCATCGTCGCCACCGACCAGGACCCGCGGGCGCTGGCGTGCGCCCGCGAGAACACCGAACAGCTGGGTGTCGCCGGGCAGGTGGAGGTCGTCGAGGCCGACCTGTTCCCGGCCGGCCGGGCCCCGCTGATCGTCTGCAACCCGCCCTGGGTGCCGGCGAAACCGACCTCCCCGGTGGAGCACGCCGTGTACGACCCGGGCAACAGGATGCTGCACGGCTTCCTCAACGGCCTCGCGGACCATCTGACACCGGGCGGCGAAGGCTGGCTGATCCTGTCCGATTTCGCCGAGCACCTCGGACTGCGGCCGCACGCCGAACTCCTCGACGCCTTCGCCAAGGCAGGCCTGACCGTTCTGGACCGCCACGACATCCTGCCCCGCCACCCGCGCGCCCGTGACACCTCCGACCCCCTGCACGTGGCCCGCGCCGCCGAGGTCACCTCCCTGTGGAGGCTGGGCGCGACGACCTGAACCACCGTCCGGAGACGCCGGGCCGCCCGGCCCGGAACGAGCTCCGGGGGGGGCTTCGGACGCTTGGCGTCTGGCGATTGGCTTCTGGCTTCTGGCGCGCACGCTGGGCTTATCGCGCCTGGTGCCCGCCGTCTCGCGCCTGGCCTCCGGCGTCCCGTGCACGGCGCCCGCTTCTCCTCTCCGACCGGTCGGCGCCTCGCAACGTCCGTCGCCCTCCTTCGACTCCTTCGCCCTGCGTCGCCACCAGCCGCCCCGTCCAGGGACGGCTCCCCCTATGGGGACGCGGGACCTGTCCGTGACAGACCCCTCGGCTGGCCAACCGCACCCCTTCCCCCCAACTCGCGGCCCCAGGCACCGCACCGTCGCCAAACCCGCACCAGCACCGGGACCAGGACGGGACCGGGACCGGAACAAAGGCCAACACCCGCTTCGGTAAGCGCCTCGGCGGCGACCTTCTTCCTCCGGCAGCGGAGGAGTTGGCCCACGCCCCGTCCCCATGGCCGCCCCCAGCACTCACTCCGGCTCCGGATCGCGCTCCCGCTGCCCCCCCGCTCCCGCTCCCGCTCCCGCTCCCGCTCCCGCTCCCGCTCCCGCTCCGGGGCAGGGAACCGCCGCCGATCGTGCACGATGGACCACCATGGATGCCCAGCAGCTTCTCTCCCGCGCCCGCCGGCTCGCTGCCACCGCGACCGCCGACCGCCGTCGCCTGCTCGGCATCACCGGGCCGCCCGGCGCGGGCAAGTCCACGCTCGCCGCGCATCTCGTGGCGGAGCTGGCCGGGCAGGCTGCGCTCGTCCCGATGGACGGCTTCCATCTCGCGGAGGCGGAGTTGCAGCGGCTGGGCCGCCGCGACCGCAAGGGCGCGCCCGACACCTTCGACCCCGCCGGATACGCGGCTCTGCTGGCGCGCCTGCGCTCCCCGGAGCCCGAGGTCACCGTCTACGCGCCGGCCTTCGACCGTCGCATCGAGGAGCCCGTCGCCGGAAGCATCCCCGTGGCGCCCGACCTGCCGCTCGTCGTCACCGAAGGCAATTACCTCCTGCTGGACTCCGCGCCGTGGGCCCGGGTCCGCGCGCTGCTCGACGAGGTCTGGTACGTGGAGCTGGCGACGCCGGAACGGGTCCGCCGGCTGGTCGATCGCCACCAGCGATTCGGCCGGCCGCATGCGGAGGCCGAGCGATTCGTTCACGCCTCGGACGAGGCCAACGCCCGTGTGGTGGCGGCGACTCGGGACCACGCCGACCTCATCGTCACCTTCACCCCCGGAACGGCACCGCCCCCGCCGGCCGAATAGCGCCTCCTCACCACGCTCCTGTCACGTCCTCCCGCCTGCTCCATGGCCGTCGGCCTCACTCCCTGGGCCGCCGGATCTCACTCCCCTTGCCTCCGCCCCTTCGCCAGCAGTCCGACGAGAGACAGCGCTCCCCATCCGACGGACACCGCGACCGCTTTCTGCTTCCGTCCACGGTCCGGCAGCGTCGCGCCGAGGAGGACGGCGTCCCCGAAGTCGGCGGCGAGGCGCACACATACGGCCGTACGCAGCGCCGGGCCGGCGGGCGCCAGGACCATCGCGAGCCCACTGGCCGCATCGCGCCAACCGAGCGGACGCAGCGAAATCCGGGTCGCCGGCTCGCTCTTCCCCTCGTCGTTGACCAGCCCCGAGGGCCTGGCCAGCAGGTCGGGCAGCGCAGTCACCGCGATTCCGTAGACCGCCGTCGCCGCCCCGACCGCCCTCAAGAAGCCGACCTTCATCCGCCGTCCACCTTCCACCGAGGCCACCACAGCCAGACATCCGCATATCAATGCATCCACACTCAACCAGCAACAAAGCCAACCTTCAGCCATGTAACCGCGTCTACCTCACAGGAACCCAAACCCCCTGCACTGCTCCCAATCCCCACCAACCCCACCCCTCACCGACGCCCGACCCAAACCCAACCCGTCCCGCACCGGACCTGACACCCGCGCCTACCCCCACTCCTCGTGACACCCCTTCAAGCCACCCACCCTCCATCCCATCCCTCCATCCCACCCCTCGCCCCATCCCTCAACTCGCTCCTCAACTCCGCCCCGACCCAACCCTGCCCGCATCCACCCCCTTCCCAAACGACACCGTCGATGTCATCATGACACCATGAGTGTCGTTGAGGCGGATGACGAGCGCGGCCCGGCCGCCACCGAAGACCTTCTGCACGGCGTCGTCCGACGCCTGCGCCCCCTCCACCGCGCGGCGGTCCGCTCGGTGGAACGCGAGCTGGTGGGCACGGGCATAACCGCAGGTGAACACGCCCTCCTGGACGCACTGCGCACCGAAGGCCCCCGCACCGTCCCGCAGTTGGCCCGCACCCTCGGGCTCGACCGGCAGCCGGTGCAACGCTGGGTGAACCACGCGGCGGAGCTGGGCCTGGTGGTCACCGCCCCCAACCCCGCCCACCGCCGGTCATCCCTGATCCGGCTCACCACCGAGGGCACCGAGGTGATGCGCGGGATACAGGCATCCGAGAGTGCCGAGCTTCGGCGCGGACTGGCGGACCTCTCCGCGGAGGACATCGCCACTGCCCTGCGGGTACTCGACCGGATCGGGGAGAAATTCCGGCACCTGGCGGCCGACTCGCGCGTTCCACCGAAGGAAAGCGGCAGTCCCGACAACTCGGGCAGCCATCAAAAGCCGCACGCGGCTTCGGCTTCACCAGTCCCACCGCAGGTGCCACACGAAGGACGGCTCACGGAATGACCAACGGAATCAGTGCCTGGTCCGAGATCGACAACGGCATCGTGCCGATCGAGGACGGCGAGCTGTTCTACGAGACGGCCGGTTCGGGCCCCGCCGTGGTCCTGCTGCACGGCGGCATGCTCGACCAGCACATGTGGGACGAACAGTTCGCCTGGCTCGTGAACTCCGGTCTGCGCGTCATCCGTTACGACTCCAGGGGCCACGGTCTCTCCTCCACCGTCACCGGGGACTACGCCAACCACGACGACCTGGTGGCCCTCCTCGACGCGCTCGACGTTCCCCGCGCCGTCCTCGTCGGGCTGTCGCACGGCGCCCGGGTCGCGCTCGACACCGCGCTCGCCCACCCGGCGCGGGTGGCGGCGCTGGCGCTCGCCTCACCGGGGGTCAGCGGCCGCCCCTTCACCGACCCGTTCCTCCTGGCGCACATCAAGGAACAGGTGGCGGCGATCGGCACACCGGACGGCGTCGAGCGGTACGTCGAGCACTTCCTGCGGATGTGGGTGGACGGGCCGCACCGTGAACCGTCCGCCGTACACCCCGGATTGCGCGAGCGCCTGCGCGCCTCGGCCGAGGCCAACGTCGAAGTACACGCCGACGGGCTGGGCGCCGGCAGACCCGTCGAGGTCGGTGCGGCCACGCGACTCGGCGAGATCCGGGTGCCCACCGTCGTGCTCGACGGCGACCTCGACAGCACCGATATCTCCGCCAACGCCCACGCGATCACGCTGGCCGTCCCCGGTGCCCGCAGAGTGCGTATACCGGGCGCGGCCCACATGGTGAATTTGGAGAACACCGCCCTGTTCGACCAGGAACTGCACGCCTTCCTGTCGTCCTTGCCCTACTGACCGAGTCGCCCGGCAGGGCCATGGACCCGACCCGAGGGCGGCAGCGGGGCAGTGGTGCGCGGGAAGCCGGTGACGGGCATGCCTTCAGCCCCGGACCGGGGCGGCGGTGGGCTCATCGCGACCAGCGCATCGTCGGCGGCCTCGCCTCAGGTGGCGTCCCCTGCCGCGGCGCCCGTCGCGAGGTCGGGGCCCCAGCGCTCCAATGCCACGGCCAGGTCGAGCGGACGCAACCGGTCCGGCTCATCCGGCCCCGGCCAGTCCTCCCGCGGGACCCGCCACATCACCTCGAATTCATTGCCGTCCGGGTCCTTCGCGTACAGGGACTTGGAGACGAGATGATCGGTGGCGCCGACCAGCGCCCCGTGGGCGGTGAGCCGCGTCTCGGTCGCGGCGAGTTCACCGAGTGTGCCGACCTCCCACGCCAGGTGATACAAACCGACCCGGCCCGCTTCCGGCCCCGACGCGTCAGGCCCTACCGCGAACAACCCCAAATCGTGGTCGTTGAGCGAGCCCGGCGCACGCAGGAACGCGGCCCGCCCGGGGATCTCGGTGGCCGGCGTGAGCCCGAGGGCGTCGGAGTAGAAGGCAACGGATTGCGCCACGTCGCGGACATAGAGCACCGCGTGATTAAGACGTCGTACGGACATAAGGCTCTCCGATCTCCTGACGCATCGCGCCGCACGTCGGCACACAAGCCGTCCGCGGCCCAGCGCACCTACTTCCGGACGAGCAGCACACCGCCGGCGACCACCACGCCGAGGACCAGAGCGGCGACGCCGTGCACGAGCCGGTGCGCGCGCAGGGCGGGCAGCAGCCGATCGGCGGCGTAACGGCCGGGGCCGGTGAGCGCGAGAGCGGCCGCCCCCGCGGTCAGCAGCAGCTCGTACTCCACACCCTTGGGCGCGAAGAAGCCGCCACCCCACTTAACGGCCAGCGCATTGATCATCGTGCCCACGATTGCCGCGCCCGCAAGCGGTGTGAGCAGGCCGATCACGAGCCCCAGCCCGCCGAGCGTCTCGCTCAGCCCGGCCACGACGGCCATCGTCCGCCCCGCCGGAAATCCACTCATCGTGAAGAACTGCCCGGTGCCGTCCAGGCCCGGCCCGCCGAACCAGCCGAAGAGCTTCTGGGCCCCGTGCAGGGCCATGGTCAGGCCGAGCGCGAGCCGGAGGAGCAGCAGCCCCACGTCGTAGCCGTGCGTGGACGGGGCGAGCCGCGACTCCGGACCGATGTTGAGGGTTCGCAGAGTGCCGAGGGGGGACGTCATGGGGAGCGCTCTTTCCCGTGGGGAGTGCGGCCGACCGGCCGCGGACAGTTACTTGAAAGTTCAAGTCACCCGCCCGACGATACACAGCGCCCCAACCCCGGACAACCACGGCTGCGGACCGCCGCGACCGCCGAAGGCCCCGCGGCAGCCAACGAGGCGGGCACGAGGTGAACACCTCATACCCGCCCGCGCGCCCGTCACATCGACACCACCGCGCCCGCTCTCACCCCTACCCAAGGCTGCCCCTCATCTCCCCTGGCCACCCGCCCCCTACGGCTGCGCCTCGGGACCCCGCGCAGGTTTCTCAAATCCCCGCTCGGAGCCCCGCACATTGTTGAGAACAGCCTTCCCCTGCCGGTCGACCATGCGGGTCACCGATTCCTGCAAAATACCGAAGGCGATCGCCCAGGCGATAATCTGCGGCCCGTTGTCCAGATTGGTCAGACCGGGAATGAATTCGCCGTGAATCAGAAGAATCCCCAGGAGCGCCGCCAAGGCGCCGATCGGGAGTCTCAAGAGCACCAGCATCATGGGCACGGAATACGGCATGGCGGTGCCCTGAATAAAACGAATGGAGACAGCACCCGCCAACGCCGCGGCACCCAGACCAGCCACCTCCACAAGCAGCACATCGGTGCCACCAGGTTTTCCACCCACCGGGCACGCTCCGCCCTCGAAGCAGAGATTTGGCGGAATCACCGAGGGATCGAGAAAACCCCACATCACAAAGATTCCGGCGATGACGCCCGTGGCCACAACCGAGGACAGCAGGATGTTACGGAAGCTACGGACCTTGGCCCGCTCCGTCTCCTCCGCGTCGTGCGCCGCGAGCAGCGTGCTCACCGCGAGTTCACGCAACGGGGGCTTGAGCTCGTGTCCGGTGTTCTGCAGCCGCTCCTCCAGGAGTTGCAGCCTTGGATCGGAGCGCCCCAGGTGCTGCCGTGCTTGCGCCAGAACCACGGCTCCACGCCACGTCAGATCGTCCTCGCTCGCCAGGTGAAGGAGTTTCACCTCGGCTCTGTGAATATTTGCGGATGCCCGGTCCACGGCCGCACCGGTGAACTTCGACCACGCACTGGCCTTGCTCCCCGTGGCATGCCGCGCGGCCCGCAGGTGCGTGTCCGCCTTTTTGGCCACTTCTTCATCGCAGGGATCCAGCCCGATTTTCCGGATTCTGTTCAGCTGCCCCTGAAGCTCTGCGATATGCGCGGCCGCCCGTTGGCACCACGGGGCTCTCGCGTTCCCGGCCACATCGTGGTCTTCATCCAACGGGTTCGTGGCGGCATTCCGCATGGGGCCTCCAGCAGCAAATCCCTCTCCTTCAAGTAGGGGCCTCCCATGAGGGACGCGCAACCCGGGCCCCGCCCAGAGTTATTGGACCATTCAATTGCCGAGCGGCTGAAACGTGGAGCGGGCGCGCCACTCCTGAGAGGTGATACTCAAGCCCCGGAGAGGTGGTGGCCAACCTCCGGAGATTCGTAGCTCACCCTCCGGGCGGTATGTGCCAGAGCGGGGCCTGATTCTGCTCCGGGCGACTGTCGAGCAGCAGTTCCCTGAGCTCTTGTCGCTGGTTGCCGCCGAGGCCGAAACCCTCGGCGAGCCGGCCGAACGTGGTGTGGGTGATTCCGCGGGCCCGGGCATCGGACTCGAAGGCGTCCAGCTGACGGAGTACGGCCTCCGGGGCGAGCTCTGTGACGGACCGGCTGACGGGCTGACCGGCAGTGCTGCGCTCATGGTCGATTTCGGAGAAGCCGCAGATCTCGCGGCTGTACCGCTCGACCTCGCGCAGGTCCTCCGTGGCGAGGATGGCTCGGGCGAGCTCGTTGCGGTCCAGGGCTTCCTCGAGGTCCGCCTCGTACGCGGCAGGGCCTTCGTCCGTGAGCGGGATCGGCAGCCCGTTACCCCTGACCTCACACAGACCGCGAGCGCCTCGTGCCGTCGCGGCCAGCAACGCCGCCGCCTCGGAAGGGTGCCATTCCAGCACCGAACTGACCGGCTGAACGTGCTCGGCGGTGAGCGTCATGGCAATGGGACCGAGCCGGTCGCGCAGGGCCTCGGCGGGAAGCTCGCCGTCGAGGCCGGGGCCGGCGACCAGGAGCCGTACGGGGAAGTTCAGTTCGCAGCACGCCGCGAGGGTGAGGGCGTCGGCGAGCGGACTACGGAGTGTGGGCTCGCCGCCCTGGGCGAGGATGTCGCCGCCCACGTCCAGGAGATCGACGGAGTCGGGGTCCAAGTGCCGGACAAGCTCTTCGAGTTGACGGATGATGCCCTCGGCGCCGTGGTGCGGGTCGATGAGCGCGAAGGTGTGCGGGAGTTCCGCGGCCAGGCCGGGAAGCGTCGAACCGGCCGGAGCGACCGGTTTCGCTTCGGCGGGAACGGCCCACACGCTCGGGGTGAGGGGCCGCAGGCCCGTGAAGTCACCCGGCCCTCCGGGGCCCGGGACGGGATCGGGCAGCAGGCGGTCCCACGCGTAGGTGAAGATCGTGGCCGGGTTCTCGCCGCCGTACAGAGTCGCATCCAGCATCGCGGCGGCGACGGCGTCGCCGCCTCCTCCTGCAGCCACGAACAAGCGGGTCACATTCCTCAGCGTACGGGCACCGAACCCCCGCCGCCGGGCCGCAAGCCGACAGTCACGGCGACCCAGATCGCCCCTCCCCCAGACCTCACCGGTCGCCCACTTCCCGCCCTGCCACATCAGTGCAAGGCAGCGCGAGGGAGACCACAGCGACTCGGACGGGCCACACGGCGCGCAATCGGCACGCACCCATGACGGGCGCGGCGCGCCCGGAAAAAAGATCAAGGCCCAGGCATCCGAATCCACACCGGATGACCTGGGCCTTTGTCGTTCAACACAAGGAGTGGGCACAACAGGATTTGAACCTGTGACATCTGCTTTGTAAGAGCAGCGCTCTACCGCTGAGCTATGCGCCCTGGCCGAGCCGACAGACTACCTTGCCACCAGGGCTGAACTGCAAACCAGTGCGCGAAGTGTGAACTTACCGGCCGGTGTGTTCGTTTCCGTTGAGTGGGAGAATGTGAGTCGGTTCTGGGGCGATCCGATCGGGAGAGGGATGTGACGGCGACACACGCGCAGCCGCACGAGCAGCGAGCACGCCGTAGATCCCGCGGGGGCCGAGTCCGGGATGTGGTGGCGCTGATGTTGCTGCCGTTGCCCCTGGTGGTGGCGATGGCGCCGGCCTCGTTCGCCGGTGGGGGTACCCGTCGCTGGTTCGGGCGCGGGGAGAGTCAGCGGGCGGATGCGCAGGCCGCGAAGGATGCCGCGGCGGCGGCGTTCTACGAGCTGGACACCGCGCAGCGGGATCTGCGGATCTCGATAGAGACGATCACCGCGGTGGACAGTTCGCCGCGGGCACGCAAGGCCGCCGAGGACTACGCGGCTTTCGGGCGGCGGATCGACGAGGTGAGTCAGGGCTACATCACCGCGGTCGACACCCACGACCTGGACCGTGACGACCTGGACGGCGCCGCGGTGGCGCGGGCGCGGGCCGATCTGACGCGGGCCAAGGAGGAGCTGGACCGCGTCAAGCTGGAGCTGGACCGGTTCGCGCAGGGGCTGGGGCCGCTGCTGCAGACCGCCGAGACGCAGCTGGCGCGGCTCGCCCCCGCTGTGGAGCGGGCGCGGCAGGCGCTGCTCGCGGCGAGCAACGCGCTCGACACGGTCCGGGCGCAGGGGCTGAAGGCGGACGAGCTGGCGGCCCGGCTGGCGGCGCTCGCGCCGGAGCTGACCAAGCTCAATCAGGGCGCCGGGCAGCACGGCGTGCAGGAGACGATCCGGCGCGCCGACGAGGTGCTGCGCAAGGCCGAGGACGTACGGACCGAGGCCGAGCGGCTGCCGGAGACGGCGGCGGAGATCGACAAGCGGCTGGTGTCGTTGCGGACCCGTGCACAGGCGATCACGACGCGCGCCGGGAAGGTCGATCCGGTGCTCAGTGAGCTGCGACGGCGCTACAGCGCGGCGTGCTGGCAGGACCTGCAGCACGTACCGGAGCAGGCCGCGCACTCCGTCCAGCAGGCCGAGATCAAGTTGCGGGAGGCGCAGCAGGCGCGGGACGAGCAGCGCTGGGCGGACGCCACGAGCCGGCTGGCGACCGTGCGGGCGCTGCTGAACACCACGGACGAGGCGGTCTCGGCTGCCGGTGACCGTCTGCAGCGGCTCGATTCGGTGTCCTTCGACCGGCAGAACGAGGTCGAGAAGACCCGGTTCGCGATCCGGGACGCCCAGCGGCTGGCGATGGCCGGACGCAGCACCCCTGACGCACGCCATGCCGGTCCCTTGGACGACGCCGTGGCGCGGCTGGACCGCGCGGTCGCGGGGCTCGAGGGGCGGCACCCGGACTGGTGGCACTTCCTGACCGAAACCGAGGCGATTCGGCACACGGCGGCCCGGGTGGTGCAGGAAATTCGCGACGCTCGGGGTGGCGTCGGCGGATGACGGAGCGGGGATGCCCCAGCGGGGGCAACTGAGCGGGCGGGGGACGCCGGGGCTTGTGACAGGGGCGGGCGTGACCGGTCCGTGGGGCGGCGCGATGGCGTGATGCGGCGCTGTGGCGGATCCTGGAAGGCATTACGGCCCAGGCGGCAATCCTGCGCGAAGGAGGCGGCCGGACATGGTGACTGGGGCTACGGGCCTGCACAGGCCCTCCAAGCCGTTCCACGGCAAACCGCGCCACACACGCCTCGATGAACATCTGCCGGTGGACCACCGGCTGAGCCGCGTATATCGCGTCGGCGCCGGGCTCATGGGCGTGGTGCTGGTCGTGTTCGGCATTCTCGGTCTGATCGACAAGATCGGGTTCTTCGATACCGGCGGCGACACCGTGGCCGGGCTGAACACCAACGGCGCGCTGAGCGTGATCTCGATCGTCGCCGGCGGCTTGCTCTTCGCCGGCATGGTGATCGGCGGAAACTTCGCCTCCACCCTGAACATCGTCTTCGGACTCCTCTTCCTGCTGAGCGGATTCGTGAATCTGGCGCTCCTGGAAACGGATGCGAACTTCCTCGCGTTCGAGATCCAGAACGTGGTGTTCAGCTTCTTGGTGGGGCTGATGCTGCTGGTGTTCGGCATGTACGGACGGGTCAGCGGCGGCTTGCCGAACGACAACCCGTACTGGCGCACCAGGCATCCCGAAGAAGCGGAACGACTGGCCAGGGCGCGGTTGCAGCCCGAGGGCGGGGTGGCAGCGGCCAAGCGGGCCGCGCTCATGCGGGTGCGGGAAGGAGCGGGTACGGCCGCTCACGGTCCCCCCGCGCGCGGTGGTGCGATCGGGCGGGCGGGCAGCTCCGGCGGCTCGGGAACGCCTGGCACACCCCCGGAAACCCCCGGCGGCAGCCCCGGTTCCGGAAGCTCCCCCGGCAGCTGACCGATGCGGTGAGAGGCCAGGGGCGAGGACTGAAGGGGCCGGGTGACAGGGAGGCGGTGGCTCGCGGGCCCGCCCGCCCGTGGGCCGTGCCCTGGCGCACTGGTCAGCCACATTCGTCAGCCGGCGCGGCGCGTGGCGGGCAAGACGCGCCAACGCCAACCAACCTCGCTCGCCAGGTGCGTTGACCACCCTCGCTCGCCGAGGCCGATCGGCCGACCGACCCACCGACCTACCGACCTACCGACCGCACGCTCGCTCGCCGAGGCCGATCTGCGGGCGTACGCCGCGTCCGCGCCCGTGTGGCGCGGCAGGATCCCACTCGTGAAGGCGGCGTGTCCGGGGACGCCGGTGAGAACAGGAAGACCAGGGGAGCAGCATGAGGCAGTTGGGAGACGCAGCCTCCACCACAGGCCGCGGAGTTCAGGGCGCGGCGGTGGAAGCGCTCGCGCAGCGGATCGTCGACGGCACCTACGGAGAGGGGGAGACGCTCTCGTCGCCGGAGCTGATGGAGGAGCTGGACCTCAGCCAGACCCTCCTGCGCGAGGCGATCAAGGTGCTGGTCACCAAGGGGCTTCTCGGCACCCGCCAGGAGCACGGCACGGTCGTCCGCCCCCGGGACGAGTGGAATCTCCTGGACGCCGACGTGCTGCGCTGGAAGCTGGCGGCCGGCCCCTCGTCCGATTTCTTCGCCGATGTGCTCGAACTCCGCCGTTCCATCGAGCCCGCCGCGGCCGCGCTCGCGGCGGAGCGCCGTACCGACGACGACCTCGCGGCGCTCAACGCCGCGTTGAGCGCGATGGCGGCGACCGGCGGTGACGCCGAGCTGCTCGTACGCGCCGACGCCTCCTTTCACACCGCGATGTTGATCGCGTCGAACAATCGCTTCTACGCCCAGATGTACCGGGTGATCGTGCCCGTGATCATCCAGCGGGACCGGGCCGCGCACGCCGAGGGCGCGTCCGAGCACCCCGCACACGCCGCGGTCGTCGAGGCCGTGCGGGACCGCGATGTCGACGGTGCCTATATGGCGATGCTCGAACTGCTCGACAAGTCCGCCCGCGATCACCCGTAGGCATCCGCCCTCGACCGTCTCGCCCCCCCATGAGCACATGGCCCGACCGGCAGTCGCAGAGATCGCCGAGGCGCTGGGCGGGACCCCGTGGTAGGCACACGTATCCGGCCCTGTATACCCGTGGGTGGGGACACCACCACAGATGACACCACCACGCCGACACCGGAAAACAGGAAAGGCCATGGACTTCACTACCGCGGGCTTCGGTACCGCGCTACGAGCCGAGCGGCTGGTCGCCATCATTCGGGGCAAGGACGCGGAGGCGTCGTTCCGTACGGTCTTGACGCTGGCGGAGGAGGGCGTTCCGCTGGTCGAGATCTCGCTCAGCGGAAGAGATGCCCTCACCGTCATCGAGCGGGCGCGTGCCGCTCTCGGGGAGGCTGCTTGGCTCGGCGCGGGCACCGTCCTGACCGCCGACGACGCCCGTCGCGCCGCCGACGCCGGGGCGAATCTCATGGTCACCCCCGGCCTGGGCGCCGGCCTGGAGGAGTCCGTACGCCGTGAGCTGCCGACTCTCGCCGGTGTGATGACGCCGTCCGAGGTGATCGCGGCCGACGCGCTGGGCGCGTCCGCCCTGAAGCTGTTCCCGGCGTCGGTGGGCGGGCCCAGCTATCTCCAGGCGCTTCGTGCGCCCTTCCCGGACCTGCCGTTCGTGCCGGTCGGCGGGGTGGACGCGGCGGCTGCGCGCGCGTACTTCGCCGCCGGGGCGGTGGCGGTCGGCGTCGGGTCGCCGCTGATCGGAGACGCGGCCGACGGCGGCGATCTTGCCGCGCTGCGAAGGCGCGCAGCGGAGTTCAAGGCGGTGTGCGCCCGATGACCGGAGGCTCTGGCCGGCCCCCGCGGGCGGAAGTCCCGGGGCCGTCGCCACGGGACGGAGATCAGGACGGGCCGGAGGTCCTCACCTTCGGCGAGACGATGGTCGCCCTGCGCGGCAGCGGCCCGCTGAAGCTGGGCGGCACGATGCAGGTCTCCGTGGCCGGTGCGGAGAGCAACGTCGCCATCGGACTGGCCAGGCTCGGGCACGCCGTCCGTTGGAGCGGAGCGGTCGGCGAGGACGAGGCGGGCCAACTCGTCCTCCGTACGCTGCGGGCGGAGGGCGTCGATGTCTCCGGCGCCTCGACGGATCCGGACGCGCCGACCGGGCTGATCCTCTTCGAGCCGCGGCTTCCCGAGGTCACCCGGGTGCACTACTACCGGGCGGGGTCGGCAGGCTCACGGCTGACGGAAGGCGCTGTGGAACGCGCCTTCTCCGCCGCACCGCCCCGGGTCCTGCACCTGACCGGGATCACTCCGGCGCTGAGCGCCACCGCCCGCTCAGCGGCCCTCCTCGCCCTCCGGTCCGCGCAGCGGTCGGGCACCCTGGTCTGCCTCGACGTCAACTACCGCGCCCGCCTGTGGACCGCGGACGAGGCGTCCCGTGTCCTGCGCACCTGGATCCCGTACGTGGACGTCCTGATCGCCTCCGACGACGAGCTTCCCCTGTGCCTGCCGCCGGCCACCGATGCGGCGGGAACGGAGGCCGGGGGGACGAGCGCCAGGACCGGGACCGGAACCGGGACAGGTCCCCTTACCGACCCCGCTACCGATCCTGTCGCCGCTCAGGCGCGACAGCTGCTGGACCTCGGCGTCGATGAGGTCGTCGTCAAACTCGGCGCGGACGGAGCGAGAGCCTTCACCCCGGACGGCAGCCTGGACCGGCCCGCGAAATCCGTACGTGCCGTCGACTCCGTCGGGGCGGGCGATGCCTTCGTCGCCGGCTACCTCTCGGCGCTGCTCGACGGCGAGGCGCCGACCGGGCGCCTGGAGCGAGCCGTGACCACCGGCGCGTTCGCGGTGGCCTCCCCCGGTGACTGGGAGGGCGCGCCCACCCGGGCGGAGCTGAGCATGCTGGGCGCGCCGCCGGGCACCGTCGTGCGCTGAGCGACGCCGCGGCTAATCTGTGGCCATGCCTCGTTACGAGTACCGGTGCCGCCCCTGCGGGTCCACCTTCGAGCTGAACCGTCCCATGGCAGAGTCCTCCGCCCCGGCCGTCTGCCCCGACGGCCACGAGGACACCGTCAAGCTCCTCTCAGCGGTCGCCGTCGGCGGCTCCGCGTCCGCTCCCGCCCCGAGCGGTGGTGGCGGGGGCGGCGGCTGCTGCGGAGGCGGCTGCTGCGGCTAGTCGCGCTCCCCGGGCAACGTCCCCGGGGCGTCCGTCCCGGGGCAGTCATGCCAAGGCGGCCGCCCCGGGGCGCGAGGGCCGGCAGCCGACGCTCAGCGCTTGCGCGCCAGCGTCACGCCGTCCGCGACGGTGAGCATGACCGCCTCCATCCGCTCGTCGGCCACGACATGGTCGTTGAACTCCTTGATGGCCCGGGCCGAACCGGTCGCCTCGGGGTCGACGACGCCGCCGTGGAAGAGGACGTTGTCCGCGACGATCAGGCCGCCGGGCCGCAGCCGCGGCACCAGTTCCTCCCAGTACGCGATATAGCCGCCCTTGTCCGCGTCGAGGTAGGCGAGATCGATGTGCGGCTCCGCCGGCAGGGCCTTGAGAGTCTCCAGCGCGGGCGCGATCCGCAGGTCGATGCGGTCGGCGACGCCGGCCTTGGCCCATGCCTCGCGGCCGTATGCCGTCCACTCCTCGGACACATCGCAAGCGATCAACGTGCCGTCCGCGGGCAGCGCCCGGGCCATGGACAGGGCGGAGAACCCGGTGAACGTCCCGACCTCGACGACCCGCCGGGCCCCGATCAGCCGCACCAGGAACGCGAGCAGCGGCCCCTGCTCCTCCGCCGACTGCATGCCCGCCGACTCGGGGAACTCCCGGTGGGTGGTCTCCACGAGTGCCCGCTGATCGGGGTCAAGCGGCGGGTTGTGGGCGAGGACGTAGTCATACATCTGCGCGGTGATCGGCGTGCTCTTGGACTCGGTCACTGACTCTCCTTCGATGCCGGACAACGGGGTCGGCCGGCTCCCGGACGGCTCAGCCAACCGCCTCGGCGAGCGTAGCCGAGCCCCGCTGCGCCTCTCCGCCGCGACGCGTCATCGGGCCAACTCCTCCGTCGCCACGAGTCGGTAGGCCGACTCTCCGGCCCGGGGGGGGCAGCCCCTGCCCAACCCGCCGTCGCGTCGCATGCCCGCGTCAGGCGCCGCCCTCCACCCCCGCCGCGCCGCGGAGGAATGCCCGTACGATCTCCTCGCCCGCCGCGGCCCCGCGCTCCTGGAGTGCGGTGACGTGTGGCGCCTGCCAGCCGGAGTCCGCCAACTCGCCGTGGCCGGGCCGCCAGCCGCGGTCCGCGGCGAGCAGCAGATCGGCGTCGAGCAGGGAGTCGCCGGCCCCGAGGACCTCGGACGCCCCCGTGCGGCGCGCCACCTCCGCCACGGCGGCGCTCTTGGTCAGCGGCTTCGGCACGGCGTAGATCTTGCGGCCCTGCAGGGAGACCGTCCAACCGCGCTCCTCGGCCCAGCCGGTGAGGTCCTTGACCCATGTCTCCGGGAGCAGGGACCGCTCCACGACGAGGTAGGCGAAGAGGTCTTCCGCCACGCGTTCCTTGAGCAGCCAGGCCGGTTCCGCGGTGCGGACGAGGTGGGCACGGACCTCGTCGAGGGGTGCGCAGTGCGATGCGAGCCGCTCCGCGACGGTCCGCCGCCAGTCCTGGTCCGACTCGCCCCGCACGAGCAGGTGCCCGCCGTTGGCGCAGATGGCGAACTCCGGTGGCGGGCCGGGGAGATGGATACGGCCGTACTGTTCGCGGGTGCGGGTGGTGGTCGGCACGAAGGTGGTGCTGCCGGCCAGTTCGGCGAGCAGTGCCGCCGCCGTCTCCGTCATGAAGGACAGTGGCTTGTTCTCGTAGACCTCGACGCACAGCAGCCGTGGGGCCTGGGCGTCGGGCATGTCCAGGGCCAGCGCGGCAGCCGAATAGATCAGGGTGCGGTCGAGGTCGCTCGCGACGATCACGCTCATGAGGAGGCCACCGCCTTGCCGTCGGCGCCTGTCGCCCCGCGGGTGAACCGTGGATGGATCAACCCCACGCAGCTGTACGGGAGTTCGTCGACCTCTTCGACGGGCACGCCGCGCTGCTCGGCCAGCAGGCGCACATGGTCGAGGTCGGCGCCGGCGCCCCGCTTGGCGAGGATCTTCCAGGGGACCCGGCGCAGCAGCACGCGTGTGGTCTCGCCGACGCCGGGCTTGACGAGGTTGACGTCGTTGATGCCGTGGGCGGCGCTGATCCGTTCGACGGCGGCCCAGCCGGCCCAGGTGGGTGCCCGGTCGGCGGCGGCCAGCTCCCGTACGTCCGCGGCGACTTCCTCGGCGACGTCGTCGAAGTGCGCGCCGATCGCGTCCAGGAAGTCGCGCGACACGTCGGTGCCGGCCAGCTCCCGGTAGAACTTGGCGCCGTGGAAGTCGTCCGGGCCGACCAGGTCGTCGCGCAGCACGGTGCGCGATATGAGTCCGGAGACGGTGGAGTTGAGGCAGGCCGACGGGATGAGGAAGTCGTCGCGGGTGCCGTAGGTCTCGACGCAGCCGCCCGGGTCGGCGAGGACGGCGATCCGCGGGTCGAAGCCCGGGAAGTCCTCCAGCGCCTGGGCGAGTTCGCGGGTGATGGCGCCCTTGCCGGTCCAGCCGTCCACGAAGACGATGTCCGCCGGGTCGTGGTGCGCGGCCAGCCAGCGCAGTGCGGTGGTGTCGATGCCCCTGCCGCGCACGATCGATACGGCGTAGTGCGGCAGGTCCAGGCCGTGCGCGTGCTGCGCCCAGCGGCGCATCAGCACCCCGACGGGGGTTCCGGCGCGTGCCAGCGAGACGAGTACCGGCCGCGCCCGGGGGGCCTCGGGGCGCTGCCGCTCGGCGAGCACCGTGTCGGTGACGGCGCCGACCGCCCGCGCGATCCGACGGGCGGAGGTCCCCAGGGCGCTGTGGAAGAGGGCCTGGTACTGCTCGCTCGGCTGGTATTCGACGGGCAGCGACTCGGCGTAGTGGGCGCCGCCGCGCTGGATGGCCTCCTCGCGCTCCTCCGTGGGCGCTTCCAGCGTGACGTCGGAGAGGTCCTGGAGCAGCCAGCCGACCTCCTCGGGGGCGTACGAGGAGAAGGCGGGGCCGCGCAGCGGCTCGGGCAGCGGCATGGAAGGAGCCTGTCGTCGCGGAGGGCGGGGTGCGGAGGTCGGGTGGGGTGCGGAGGTCTCGCGTGCCGCCGTTTCGGCTGAACCCGAGGTGGCGGGCGTTTCTGTCGGGTCGGCCGGGTCAGCCGGGTCTGCCGCGCCGACCGTCCCGCGGAGCGGCCCCGACGGAGACGTGGTCCGCGGGGCGTACGAGGGGATGACGGCGAGGAGCAGTCGGTCGGTGTGCTCGGCGAGGCGGTCCAGCAGGCCGCCAGTGGTGTGCAGTTCGGGGCCGTCGCCGCAGGAGTCCACGACGGCCACGATGGCGTCGAAGCCGCGGTCCTGGTCGGCGCCGGCCGCCACGTTGTACGCGTACCGCTCCCCCGGGCCGTCGGCGGGCCGGTCATGGGCGGGGAAGGACAGGCGGGTGCGTATCGCGTAGCCGGGATCGTCGACGGCGAGCACCGGGGAGCGGGTGGTGGTCGAGAAGAAGACCGACGCGCCGCCGGACGGCGTCTCGGCGACCTCGGCGGTCCCGTCGGCCCCGGCCCGGGGCCGTACTCCGGCCGCGTCACCGCCGACCCGCGCGTCCAGTGCCTCGGCGATCCGCAGCGGCGCGTACATCAGCTCCTCGTTGCCGAGGACGAGAATGCGCCGGGCGCCATCCAGCTCCGCCGCGAGCCGGGCGCCCATGGCCGGCAGCGCGGCCTCCAGCCGCTCGCGGTGTGCCGGGGTGAAGCCGTGCCTGCCGCCGTCCGGCAGCCCGGCGGGCCAGGCGAGGTCGACCCGTACGGCGCGTGAAGCGGGAGCCCGACGGCCGAGGGCCGCAGCGACGTCCGCTGCCGCCCTCTCACCGGGCGCGGAGGCGGATCCGTTCGCGGTTGCCGCACCCGAGGCCCCCGCCCCCTGTGCCGCGCCGGCCTCATGGGCGGCCACGAGTTCCTGCCCGCGCTCCAGGACGTCCACCGGAAGCCGCACGCCGCCCGCGGCCAGGGCCACGAGGTCGACGCGGGCGCCCAGTTCCGCCGCGAACTTCTCCAGCCGGCTGCGGTCCTCGTCGGAGCGCATGTCGACGAGGGCGACCACGACATACCGCTCGCGCGGGAAGCGCGCGTGCAGCGACTTGATGGTGTTCAGCACCGTCCTGCCGGTCGAGAACTCGTCGTCGACGAGGACCAGCGGGCCGTCCCCGGCGAGGAGAGCCGGGTCCTCCGGAAGCAGCAGGTGGGACGTCGCGTGGCTGTGCTCCTCCTCGAAGCCGCCCACCGGCTCGACGCCCGCCACCGGCCGGCGGGTGGAGTGCAGATACGGCGCGAGGGCCAGACCATCGGCGACGGAGTGCCCCAGCCCGGTGGCGGTCTCGGCGTACCCCAGGACGACGGAGCGGGCGGCGGCCTCCTCGCCCAGCAACTCGCGCACCCGGCGCCCCAGCCCGAAGCCGGCGCCGTGGACGGCCCCCGGACGCTGCGGGACGTGTTTGCCCAGTACGTTCGACACGAGCAGATGGGCCCGCTTGGGATTGCGCCGCAAGGCGAGCCCCAGCAGCTCCGGCAGCTCGTCCCCGCCGTTCAGCGAGACTCCGAGCCGCTCAGCGACCCACTCTCCTGTCCACACCACGCGCTTCGTCTCCTCCATCATGTCGCTCGCCGCCTTCCGCGGCCTGTTCCCCGCCATGCCGGCCACGTCCTAGGGGAGGCTTGCGGTCAGCAGCTCCACGAAGCCGACGCCCTCCCGCGCCACGCCGAAGGCCTCCGCCCGCAGCAGGGTCCGCTCCGCCCAGGCGCGGTGCGGCTTCACCTCGTTCATCTTGTTCGTGTAGGCGGAGCGCAGGACTCCGCCGTCGCACCGCTCGGGCCGCAGGATGTCCCCGGCGTCGCTGAACTCCTCGTGGCTGACGACCGAGAGGGCGTGGACCGGCGCGACGTGCGAGGGGTGGATGCAGGTCTTGCCCTGCAGCCCGTTGGCGCGGTCCAGCTCGATCTCGCGCAGCAGGCCGTCCATGTCGTGCTCGATCAGCGCCGTACGCAATTCCTCGGCCCGGCCGAGGAACGGACTGCGGCGCAATTGTGGCTTGAACATGCGCTCGTGCAGGCGGAAGTACTCCCACACCGGGCCGGTGATGGTGAAGCCCGTGCCGTCCGCCCGCCCGAGCACATTCACCACGTCGGAGATCACCGAGGCGACGATGTGGACGTCGTACGCGGTCATGTCCGGCGCCCTGCGCAGGCCGTAGGCGGAGCAGAAGTCCGTGACACCGAGCCGCAGGGCCAGGACCCGGTCGCGGTGGGCGCCGACGGTCCTGGCAATGCCTTGCAGGGTCTGCGCGCGGGTCTCCAGATGCAGCAGCTGCGGGGATTCGAGGACCGGCATCGCGAACAGCCGCCGGCCGCACGCCGACTCGGCCGCGGCCAGCGCCTCCAGGAACGGCACGCCGCGCTCTTCGGTGAACTTCGGCAGAACGAACCCGGACAACCACCGCACGGCCGGGCCCATCCGGCGCACCAGATCCGGTATCTGACCGGGCGTGCGGACCCGTATGAACAGCAGCGGGAGGTCGGCGCCTGAGGCCGCCTCCTCGTCGAGCGCGGCGAACTGCCGGACGAGATTGGCCTCGCCGGCCTGCACATCGCCGTCCCCTATGGAGTCCTCCAGGCACAGGACCATGGACCGCACACCGTGCCCGGCCTGCTTGAGGACGTCGGCAGCCAGACGCGGCCGGGTGGCAGGGCTGTAGAGCGTCGCGCCAAGGGCGGCCGCGAGAGTGCGGGCCGGGGAGTCAGGAGTGAACTCCACAGGCTCCTGGTGGAACAGTGTCTTGCGGGTGTCCGGCGCAAGATGCCCGAAATGACGCATACAACTCCCCGTATACAGGCGGGACCCGGTCACGCCCACTGCGTCTCGCTGTCTGGATCCAGCCGGTAATCGTACGTGTGCCGGGGTGCCATTAGTTCCCCCGTGCGTGAAAATCTCGTAACCCGCCCAAGTCGCCCAGATGTCCACGACCCCGGCAACCGCGAGGCGCCAGGGGGCCGGTGCGCGCGGCCCTGGCGCGCCGGTCAGGCCCCCGCGTTGTCCCTGCGACCTCCGGGAAGGCAGGATTGCGGCATGACGCACGCGATGTTGAAAGGGTCGAACGTACCCCTCGACGCCACGGCCGTACGGGCCGTCCTGCGCTGGACACCCGGCGCCGGCGTCCCGGATGTCGATGCCTCGGCCCTCTTGGTGGGGCCCGAGGGAAGCGTGCGCTCCGACGAGGACTTCATCTTCTACAACCAGCCGCGGCATCCGAGCGGACTGGTCCGGCATCTGCCCAAGACCCGTCTCGCCGATAGCCTGACGGACACCATCGAGGCGGATCTGGCCACCCTCGACGCGGCAGTGGACCGGGTGGTGCTCACCGCCTCGTCGGACGGTGGCGCGTTCTCGCTGGTGCCGGATCTCCGGGTGCTGCTGTATGACGCCGCAGCAACTGACGGGGAGCCGCTCGCGGTGTTCGACGTGGTGCCCGAGACGGGCGATGAGACGGCGCTGATCTGCGGGGAGCTCTACCGGCGCGCGGACAGCTGGAAGTTCCGCGCACTGGGCCAGGGCTACGAGACCGGACTGGTCGGTCTGGCGACCGAGTTCGGGATCTCGGTGGAGGGCGACCCCGCCTCCGGACGTACGGGCCCGGTGACGGCGGAGGCGGACCCGGACGCGACGGTCGCGGTGGCTCCCGGCCAGGACCCCGCCGCTGGCACCGAGCAGCCGGCCGCTCACGGACCCGCGCGCGGCGGATCCGACGGCCCGGCCGGCATCCCCTCCCAGGGCGCTCCCACCGGCCCCTCGTCGCCGCCGCCGAGCGCCTGGCCCGAGGAGGCCGTCAGCCCGCCCGTCGCGGCGGACGCGCAGTCGTATCCGGCGCCTGGTCCGGACGCGGTCACCCAACACATGGCCGACCCGGCGGCGGATCCGGTCTCCGCCGCTCCGCCCGCCACCGCGGCGCAGGTCTCTCCGCCGCAGCCCACCGGCGGCTACGGCTACCCGCAGAACTTCCCGCCGCCACCGGCCCAACCCCCCGCCCAGTCCGGGTACGGCTATCCGGGGTCGCCGCCCGCGCAGCCGCAGTACCAGCCGCAGCAGTCCGCGTACGGCTATCCGCAGCAGCCCCCGCCTCCGCCGCAGCAGCCGTACCCGGGTGGAGCGACCTACGGCCATCCGGCGCCGCAGCCCTTCGTGCCGGACCCGTCGTTCGTCCTGCCTCCCCAGGGGCCGCAGTTCCAACGCCGCTAGCGGGGGTACCCGTGCAACAGTCGTCCCGGGCCGGCCACGAGCCCCCGGGGCGGCGCTTTGTCCGGGCCCACCGGCCGGCTTGCCGGCGCCGCCGGGGGCACGTCGCGCACCACCCCGAGGGAAGCCCCGGAGGAGCGCTTCGGGGCACACGTCCTCAGACCTTCGACTTGTAACCCCGGCCCCACTGGAGCCCCCAGCCGTACAGCCGGTCCAACTCCGCCTGGAAGCCGTAGACGTACTTGACCTCGCGCCGCACGGTCAGCTCGCCCTTGTTGTTCTCCAGCATGAAGATGGCGCAGGAACGGGCCTGCGGGGCCCGCTCGTCGAGCCTGATCTCCATCCGGGGCCCGGTGCTCGGGTAGAGCGTCACGACGGCATGCGTACGGTCGAACGCGGGCGTTCCGTCATAGATGTAGACGAAGATCAGCAGCCGTTTGATCTCGTCGCGGTGGTCCATGTTGATGTACAGCGTCTCGCCGGACGGGGAGCCGAACCGGTCGTCGCCGCTGAGCTGCACATAGGGCGCCGCGTTGAGATCGCCGAGGAAGTTGCCCAACGGCTGCACCACACCCTTGGTGCCGTCCTTGAGTTCGTACAGGCAGGCCAGATCCAGGTCGATCTTGACCACGGCCGGGCCCTGGGCCTGCACGATCTCGGGCTTGAACAACTTGCCCGGATTCCGCCATAAGCCGCCCGCGCGTCCCCCGCTGCGCTCGCCGAGGTCCGATGTCCGCATCTGCCAGTGCAGATTGACCCGCAGATGCCCGCTGGCCGCCCCCTGTTTGGTCAGGGAGACGACCGGATTGCGTTTCGTCAGCTCGACGACATACGACGCTCCGCCGTTGTCGTACTTCGGCGCGCCACCGCGCCACCAGTTCTCCAGGAACGACACCTTGCCCCACCCCATAGCTCGGCCCCTACTGCCGCGGGGCGGCCCCGAGGTCTGCACCCCGGTGACCGCCCCGCAGAGAGCGTTCCTCAATCAGCGCCGCGTAATCACACTCCGGAGGTGACTTCCGTCTTCTCCCCCGGTGTGTCCCCCGGTTTGCCCTCGCGCTTGTTGCGCACCACCGAGGACCAGAAGGACGCGCCGATCAGCACCAGGCCGACCAGGCCGGTGATGACCTCGTTGATCTCGTACCTGATCGTGACGAGGAGGATGACGGCCAGCGCACCGATCGCGTAGTGCGCGCCGTGCTCCAGGTAGACGTAGTCATCCAGGGTCCCCTGGCGGACGAGGTAGACCGTCAACGAACGGATGTACATCGCGCCGATGCCCAGACCCAGCGCCATCTCGAAGATGTCGTTGGTGATGGCGAACGCGCCGATGACACCGTCGAAGGAGAAGGACGCGTCGATGACCTCGAGGTAGAGGAACATGAAGAACGCGGCCTTGCCGGCCAGGCCGACCGCTGCACCGGTCCCACCCTTCTTGGCCGCTGCCGCCTCCTCGGCTTCCTCTTCCTCCTCCAGCTTGTCCTCGAAGAAGCCGGAGATACCGCCGACGACGAGGTAGGTGATGAGGCCGGCGACACCGGACAGCAGGACCGTGGCGCTCTTGTCACCGCCGCCGTGCGGGACGTCGGTGGCAAACGTCATGGCGCTCACCAGCAGGGCGACCAGGGCGATGATGACGGACAGCGTGTCGAGCTTGCCCAGCTTGCCCAGCGGCTTCTCCAGCCACGCCAGCCACTTGTAGTCGCGCTCCTCGAAGATGAAGTCGAGGAAGATCATCAGCAGGAAGATACCGCCGAAGGCCGCGATGGCCGGGTGGGCGCTGGTGACCAGCTCCTCGTAGTGCGCCTTGTCGTTGATGGCGAGATTGACCGCCTCGATCGGCCCCAGTTTCGCGGTGATCGCGACGATGACGACCGGGAAGACCAGTCGCATGCCGAACACCGCGATGAGGATGCCGATGGTCAGGAAGATCTTCTGCCAGAAGGCATTCATCTTGCGCAGGATGCCGGCGTTGATGACGGCGTTGTCGAACGAGAGCGAGATCTCCAGGATGGAGAGGATCCCGACAATCGCGAGCCCCCGCCACCCCCAGAGCACGCCGGCCAGAGCCAGGCCGAGCACCGTGACGGCGAACGACCAGCCAAAGGTTTTCAGGAGCACTGCCTACCCAATCCTTCGCTGTTTGGGGTCCCCCGCGCGCAGCGCGCGGCGACTTTACGAAACGTTGACCCCGAAGTCTAGAGCGATGCCTCGCAGTCCCGACGCGTACCCCTGGCCCACCGCCCTGAACTTCCACTCGCCGCTGTAGCGGTACAGCTCGCCGAAGATCATTGCCGTTTCGCTGGAGGCGTCCTCGCTGAGGTCGTACCGCGCGAGTTCGCTGCCGTCGGCCTGGTTGACGACGCGGATGAAAGCGTTGCTGACCTGCCCGAAGCTCTGTCCGCGCAATTCGGCGTCGTGGATCGAGACCGGAAAGACGATCTTGTCGACCGCCTCGGGAACCTGGGGAAGGTCCACGAGGATCGACTCGTCGTCGCCCTCCCCTTCACCGGTGAGGTTGTCACCGGTGTGCTCGACGGAGCCTTCGGGGCTCTTGAGGTTGTTGTAGAAGACGAAGTACTCGTCCCCCAGCACCCGACCCGATCCGCACAGCAGCGCGCTGGCGTCGAGATCGAAGGGCGCGCCCGTCGTGGAGCGCGCGTCCCAGCCGAGGCCGACCATGATCTGCGTGAGATTCGGAGCGGCCTTGGACAGGGAGACATTGCCCCCCTTGGCAAGTGTGACGCCCATACTTTCGTTCCTCCCCGGTGTCGGTGCGGGCCGTGCCCACGCACGGCCCGCGTCCCTTGCAAGCGCGTGCGGCGCCGCACTCCCCTGGTGGGGCGTACGGCGCCGGACGCGTCAGTGGTGCTCGATCAGACGTTGACGCCGAAGTCCTGCGCGATACCGCGCAGGCCCGAGGCGTAGCCCTGACCGACCCACTCCGCGCCGTTGCGGTACAGCTCGCCGAAGACCATGGCGGTCTCGGTGGAGGCGTCCTCGCTGAGGTCGTAGCGCGCCAGCTCGTTGCCGTCGGCCTGGTTGAGCACGCGGATGTAGGCGTTGCGCACCTGGCCGAAGCTCTGCTGGCGGTTCTCGGCGTCGTAGATCGACACCGGGAACACGATCTTGTGGACATCGGCCGGCACCCCGGCGAGGTTCACCTTGATGGCCTCGTCGTCGCCCTCGCCCTCACCGGTGGTGTTGTCGCCGGTGTGCTCGACCGAACCGTCGGGGCTCTTCAGGTTGTTGAAGAAGACGAAGTTCTGGTCGCTGCCGACCTTGCCCTGATCGTTCGCCAGCAGGGCACTGGCGTCCAGGTCGAAGTCGGTACCGGTGGTCGTACGCGCGTCCCAGCCCAGACCGACGAGGACGGCGGTCAGATTGGGGGCTTCCTTCGTCAGCGAGACGTTGCCGCCCTTGCTGAGGCTGACTCCCACGAGTCCTCCCATAGATTCGAGGGGTACGTAAAGATTTGCGCCCCCATCGTGCATGGCATCAGATCAACGAATTGATCCTAGTGACCGGTTCCCACCGATTGCAGATATCGCACGCGGTTGCACACGGATGCCGGTCCGAGGGGGCGCAGGCCGCCGCCGCGCCGGCTCAGAGGGCGTCGAGCGCGGTGATGTAGTCCTTGATGTCGCGGGCGTCGGGCAGGCCGTTGACAACCGTCCAGCGCACCACGCCCTCCTTGTCGATGATGAAGGTGCCGCGCACCGCGCAACCCTTGTCCTCGTCGAAGACGCCGTACGCCCGCGAGGTCTCGCCGTGCGGCCAGAAGTCCGACAGCAGCGGGTACTCCAGGCCCTCCTGCTCGGCGAAGACGCGCAGCGAGAAGGGGGAGTCGTTGGAGACGGCAAGCAGCTGGACGTCGTCGTTGGCGAACCGCGGCAGCTCGTCGCGCAGCGCGCACAGCTCACCGGTGCACACACCGGTGAAGGCGAAGGGGTAGAAGAGGAGGACGACGGCCTTCTCGCCGCGGAAGTCGGAGAGCTTGACCAGCTCGCCGTGCTGGTTCTTCAGCTCGAAATCCGGAGCCTTCGTGCCGACCTCGATCGCCATGGGGTGCTTCCCTTCCGCTCACTCGCAACAGGACTCGCCCAACCCTACGCGCAGGGCCTGACAGGCCGGAAAACCCCTCCGGAACGGGGCCGAGCCCCCTCCGGAACAGGCCGGAGGGGGCTCGGTGTGGAACGTCGAGGTGGTACGGATCAGCGCTTGCCGGACTTCGCCCCCTTGGGCGTGACCAGTCGGCTGCCGGTCCAGTCCTTGCCCGCGTTGATGCTCTTGGTCTGGGACAGACCCGCGGTCTGCGCGGCCTCATTGATGTCGCTCGGCTCGACGTAGCCCTCGCGGCCGGTCTTCGGGGTCAGCAGCCAGATCATGCCGCCTTCCTCGATCAGCCCGATGGCGTCCACCAGCGCGTCCGTGAGGTCGCCGTCTTCGTCACGGAACCACAGCAGGACGACGTCAGCGACGTCGTCGTAGTCCTCATCGACGATTTCCTGGCCAATCACGGCCTCAATGCCTTCTCGGAGTTCCTGCTCGACGTCATCGTCGTAGCCGATCTCCTGGACCACCTGTCCGGGCTCGAACCCCAGCCTGGCGGCAGGGTTGGTCCGCTCCTCCGCGTGGTCCGCGGTCGCGCTCACGGATTGCCTCCTGTCATGTTTCGGAAAATGCTTTTGAACCCCGCGCGTGCGCGGAGCATTGGGCGTAGTCCACACGGGCCGGGCGGATCGCGCAAGTACCCGACGGTCGAGACCGTCGAAACGGTGACGATTGGACGCGTCTCGCCGCAACCACGACCCCACCGGGACAGCCTGAAGTGATTCACACCACAGCGTTCTGCCGGGTTTGTGGGGTAGTCGCGCGCGACTGGGCCCTTCGGGGGGTGCCGGAGGCCGACCGGACCCGCGTTCGGGAGCCGCACTGCCGTACGCGAAGCACATTCGACATGGGCGTATGGTTGCGATTTGGCCGACCTGAGAAATCGGCCTTTTCCGCGCCCATCTCTCAGAGGGTGGTTACCCATCGGTAGAGGTGACGTATCCCAGTGACTCGGTACACGATGGAAGACGGCGCGACACCAAGGTAGAGACAGCAATCGTCCGCGTGCGCAGCATCAATCGGGTGCAGAGCACGACACGACCCGAACACGAAGGAACAGCGTGGCTTCCGGATCCGATCGAAACCCGATCATCATTGGCGGCCTTCCCAGCCAGGTCCCGGACTTCGATCCCGAAGAGACCCAGGAATGGCTCGACTCGCTCGACGCAGCCGTCGATGAGCGAGGCCGGGAACGTGCCCGCTACCTCATGCTCCGCCTGATCGAGCGCGCCCGCGAGAAGCGCGTGGCCGTGCCCGAGATGCGCAGCACGGACTACGTCAACACCATCGCGACCAAGGACGAGCCGTTCTTCCCCGGCAACGAGGAGATCGAGCGCAAGGTCCTGAACGCGACCCGGTGGAACGCCGCCGTCATGGTCTCCCGGGCCCAGCGCCCCGGCATCGGCGTCGGCGGTCACATCGCCACGTTCGCCTCCTCCGCCTCGCTGTACGACGTGGGCTTCAACCACTTCTTCCGGGGCAAGGACGAGGGCGACGGCGGCGACCAGATCTTCTTCCAGGGCCACGCCTCGCCCGGTGTGTACGCCCGCGCGTTCCTTCTGGACCGGCTCTCCGAGCCGCAGCTGGACGCCTTCCGCCAGGAGAAGTCGAAGGCTCCGAACGGCCTGTCCAGCTACCCGCACCCGCGGCTGATGCCGGACTTCTGGGAGTTCCCGACCGTCTCGATGGGCCTCGGCCCCCTCGGCGCGATCTACCAGGCCCGCATGAACCGCTACATGGAGGCGCGCGGCATCGCCGACACCTCCAAGTCGCACGTCTGGGCCTACCTCGGTGACGGCGAGATGGACGAGCCCGAGTCGCTCGGCCAGCTGTCCATCGCCGCCCGCGAGGGCCTGGACAACCTGACCTTCGTCGTCAACTGCAACCTCCAGCGCCTGGACGGCCCGGTCCGCGGCAACGGCAAGATCATGCAGGAGCTGGAGTCGCAGTTCCGCGGCGCCGGCTGGAACGTCATCAAGCTGGTGTGGGACCGCAGCTGGGACCCGCTGCTCGGCCAGGACCGGGACGGCATCCTGGTCAACAAGCTCAACAGCACGCCCGACGGGCAGTTCCAGACGTACGCCACCGAGACCGGTGCGTACATCCGCCAGCACTTCTTCGGTGACGACCAGCGGCTGCGCGCCATGGTCGAGAACATGACCGACGACCAGATCCTGCACCTGGGCCGCGGCGGTCACGACCACAAGAAGATCTACGCGGCGTACGCGGCGGCCAAGGCCCACAAGGGCCAGCCGACGGTGATCCTCGCGCAGACCGTCAAGGGCTGGACGCTCGGCCCGAACTTCGAGGGCCGCAACGCGACCCACCAGATGAAGAAGCTGACGGTCGACGACCTCAAGGCCTTCCGTGACCGGCTGCACCTGCCGATCGCGGACAAGGACCTGGAGAGCGGCGTCCCGCCCTACTACCACCCGGGCCGGGACTCCGAAGAGATCCAGTACATGCACGACCGCCGCAACTCGCTGGGCGGTTACGTACCGACCCGTGTGGTGCGCAGCAAGCCGCTGCAGCTGCCGGACGACAAGATGTACGCGGCCGCCAAGAAGGGCTCGGGGCAGCAGAAGATCGCCACGACCATGGCGTTCGTCCGGGTCCTGAAGGACCTGATGCGGGACAAGGAGATCGGCAAGCGTTTCGTGCCGATCGCGCCCGACGAGTACCGCACCTTCGGTATGGACGCGTTCTTCCCGTCGGCGAAGATCTACAACCCGCTGGGCCAGCAGTACGAGTCGGTCGACCGTGAACTGCTCCTGGCCTACAAGGAGTCGCCGACCGGCCAGATGCTGCACGACGGCATCACCGAGGCGGGCTGCACGGCCTCGCTGATCGCGGCGGGCTCCGCCTACGCCACGCACGGCGAGCCGCTGATCCCGGTCTACGTCTTCTACTCGATGTTCGGGTTCCAGCGCACCGGTGACCAGTTCTGGCAGATGGCCGACCAGCTCGCCCGCGGCTTCGTGCTCGGCGCGACCGCCGGCCGTACGACGCTGACGGGTGAGGGCCTGCAGCACGCGGACGGTCACTCCCAGCTGCTGGCGTCGACCAACCCGGCCTGTGTCGCCTACGACCCGGCCTACGGCTACGAGATCGCGCACATCGTCAAGGACGGTCTGCGGAGGATGTACGGCGAGAACGCCGAGGACATCTTCTACTACCTGACCGTCTACAACGAGCCGATCCAGCACCCGGCGGAGCCGGCCGAGGCGGATGTCGAAGGCATCCTCAAGGGTCTGCACCGTGTGGCGAGCGCCGAGAAGGGCGAGCACGCCGCGCAGATCCTCGCCTCGGGTGTCGCGGTGCCGTGGGCCATCGAGGCCCAGCAGATCCTCGCGGACGAGTGGAACGTCAAGGCGGACGTCTGGTCGGCGACCTCCTGGAACGAGCTGCGGCGCGACGCCGTCGAGGTCGAGGAGCACAACCTTCTGCACCCGGAGGAGGAGCAGCGCGTCCCGTATGTGACGCGCAAGCTCCAGGGCGCCGAGGGCCCGAAGGTCGCGGTCTCGGACTGGATGCGTGCCGTGCCGGACCAGATCGCCCGCTGGGTCCCCGGTACGTACCAGTCGCTGGGCGCCGACGGCTTCGGCTTCGCCGACACCCGTGGCGCGGCCCGCCGCTTCTTCCACATCGACCCGCAGTCGATCGTGCTGGGCGTGCTCACCGAGCTCGCCAGGGAGGGCAAGGTCGACCGTTCGCTGCTGAAGCAGGCCATCGACCGCTACCAGCTGCTGGATGTCTCGGCCGCCGAGGCGGGCGAGGCCGGCGGCGACGCCTGACCGACCTTCCCCCAGCTACCGCTGGGAGGTGCCCCCATCCGGCTGCGGCATCGCCTCCACCCGCGCCCCCCGGCCCGCGTTCTTCGCGGCCGGGGGGCGCGGTGGTGTGCGGGCGGCCCGCGAAGGCCGCTCAGCGCTCCCAGACCTTGAACGCCCGTACCTCGTACGGGGACCGGGGGACCCAGCTGCCGCCGCCCGGGTAGGTGTCGAATTCGCCGGTCTCGGCGCACTCCGCGCTCTGATACGTGGTGACCGGCCGGCCGGTGCGGTTGGCGAGCGAGGCGGCGCTCGCCCCCTTGCCCAGCGGGACGCAGCTCTCGATGTCGGTGTCGGACAGTTCATGGGTCCGCGGCTTGCCGCCGAAGTCCGCCTTCGGCCAGAGGCACAGCCGGCCGACCGCGCAGTCGCCGGAGGCCGCGGCGGTGCGACTGCCCGGGGCGGCGGGCGCGCCGACGGCGGACGGAGCGGTGAGCGCGGCGGCCAGCGCGGCGAGGCCGGTGACGAGCGCGGTGGTGTGGAGCGTACGCATGCGCACAGGAATTCTCCCCCGTGGAGTGTGACGACGATGTCGTGCGGCGGGCCGGTCGCCCGCTGTCCGCCGAGCTTCACCGGTGCCCGGCGCGGTTGCCAAGGCCGTGGCGGAGAGCCCACCCGGATCAGGGATGGGGACGGCCGTGCCGCTCGATCCCGGCGCCGCGCGGAGCGGGGTTGACGCGTGCCGTGGGGGCGGGAGCGTCCGCAAAAACCGTTCGCCCGGTGCCGGGGAAGGCGGTCGGCCGGCGGGACCGGGACCTGCGCCAGGGCATCGGCGCTGCTGGTTCCCGGAACGGGTCATCCGGATGAGGGATTCCGGTGGCTGGCGTCCGGTCAACTGACGCCAGGCGTACGGCGGGTGGCCGGTGGCGGCGGCTCGCGACGTCCGGTTGACGCGCTCAACGCCTCCGGGTGCCGGCTGACGCGCCGGGGCGACGGCCTGTGTCCGCGAGGGATGGCCGGCACGGCAGGCGCGCGGCGGGCACCGAGGCTGGTTCGGCGCGTACGGCGGGTGCTCCGGTGCGTAGAGGGTGCTTACCGCGCAAGCACAAGCGCGCGGCCGGCCGAGGGTGACTCGGCCGGCCGCGCGCCGGGTGTTGCCGGGTGCTCCTGGCTGCTGCCTCTGCGGGCGGCTGCCGGGCGGAGCCGTCAGATGTGGGCGGCTCCGGCGCCCGCCTCGGCGTTCGCGCCGCGCTTGGTGAGGGTCGCGACCAGGGCCGCGACGAGCGCCACGCCGCAGGCGACGGTGAAGGCCAGCCCCATGCCGGAGACGAAGGTGTCGTGGGCGACGGAGGTGATCTTCTGGGCCAGCTCCGGCGGGGTGCCCTTCGGCACCGGCGCGATGCCCGCCGAGACGGCGTCGGCCGCCTGGGACATCTGCGCGGGCGGGACCGGCGGGAGGCCCTCCGACTGCCAGTTGACCGGGAGCTGCTCGTCGACGCGGGAAGCCATCACCGCGCCCAGCACGGCCGTGCCGAGGCTGCCGCCGACCTGCATCGCGGCCTGCTGCAGCCCGCCGGCGACGCCGGAGAGCTCCAGCGGGGCGTTGCCGACGATGACCTCGGTGGCGCCGACCATGACGGGCGCGAGGCCCAGGCCCAGCAGGGCGAACCACAGGGACATCGGGCCGGTGCTGCTCTGCGTGTCCAGGCCGGACATGCCGTACATCGCGATGGCGGTCAGCAGCATGCCGCCCACCAGCGGAACCCGCGGGCCGAACTTGGTGATCGCGGCCCCGGCGAGCGGCGAGCCGACGATCATCATGCCGGTGAGCGGGAGGAGGTGCAGCCCGCTGTCGACGGGGCTCATGCCGTGCACGTTCTGGAGGTAGAACGTCACGAAGAAGAGGCCGCCCATGAAGGCGAAGGCCATCAGGACCATCAGCACCGTGCCCGCGGTCAGCGGCAGGGAGCGGAACATCCGCAGCGGGATGAGCGGCTCGCGGACCTTGGTCTCCAGCACGCCGAACAGCACGAAGAGGACGATCGCGCCGACCAGGAAGCCCCAGGTCTTGAGGTCACCCCAGCCCCACGCGGTGGCCTTGATCAGCGGCCAGATGAGGCAGAACATCGCGGCCGAGAGCAGCACGATGCCGGGGATGTCGAAGGACCGGGGGGCGTTCTCCGCGCGGTGGTCCTTGAGGATCACCGCGCCGAGGACCAGGGCGAGGACGCCGACCGGGACGTTGATGAAGAAGACCGACTGCCAGCTGACGTGCTCGACCAGCAGACCGCCGACGATCGGGCCGCCGGCGGTGGAGGCGCCGATGACCATGCCCCAGATGCCGATGGCCATGTTGAGCTTCTCGGCCGGGAAGGTCGCGCGCAGCAGGCCGAGCGCGGCGGGCATCAGCAGGGCGCCGAAGAGGCCCTGCAGCACCCGGAAGGTGATGACCAGCGAGACCTCGTCGGAGAAGCCGATGGCGCCGGAGGCGACGGCGAAGCCGAGGATGCCGATGAGGAAGGTCTGGCGGTGGCCGAAGCGGTCACCGAGCTTGCCCGCCGTGATCAGCGAGACGGCAAGGGCGAGCATGTAGCCGTTGGTTATCCACTGCACATCGGCGAGCGAGGCGCCCAGATCCTGCTTGATGGCCGGATTGGCGATGGCGACGATGGTGCCGTCCAGCGCGACCATCATGACGCCGATGGCGACGGAGAAGAGGGTCAGCCACGGATGGCCGCGCAGCCCCTTGCGGGGCTCCGGTACGGGAAGTTCCGGCGCGGCAGCGGCAACCGGGGTCTGAGAGCTCATACCCCGAAGGCTAATGTCAGCCACTGACAGTTGACAAAGTGTTTCATGAGTCGGTAACTGTCATTTAGCTCACAGGTATCCTGAGCAGCGATAACACCTCCGAAAGGCGGCGCAGGATGGCGACCCCGACGCCGCAGGCGGCACCCCGGAGCGGGCTGCGCGAACGGAAGAAGCAGCGCACCCGCGACGCGCTGATCCGCGCCGCGCTGGAGCTGTTCACGGAACAGGGCTACGACGCGACGACCATCGACGAGATCGCGGAGGCGGTGGACGTCTCCCAGCGCACCTACTTCCGGTATTTCGCCAACAAGGAGGAGGTCGTCTTCGCCGTCCAGGAGATGGTGGAGGCCCGCTTCCTCCAGGAGCTGCGGACCCGCCCGCAGAGCGAGGCCCCGCTGACCGCGCTGCGCAGCGCGGTGATGGTGGCCTGGGACGACATCGGGGGCGCGATCGAGTCGGTGGTCCCGGTGGAGCTGCACATGCGCTCGTACCGAATGATCGAGTCGACGCCCGCGCTGATCGCGGCCCACCTACGGCGCTCCTCCGAGCTGGAGGAGCAGATCGCCCGACTGATCGCCGGGCGCGAGGGGCTGGACGTGGACATCGATCCGCGCCCGCGGGTCCTGGTCGCCGCGTTCAGCGGGGTGATGCGGGTGGCGGGCAAGGTGTGGGGCGAGGGGCAGGACTGCAGCGTGGCGTCGATCCGCGAGCTGACGAAGTCCTACCTGGATCACATCGGCCCGGCGATGGAGGACGACTGGCGGGCCCGGTGAGACCGCCGGGCCGGTTCGCCGGCGACCCCCTCGCGGGAGGCAGGGCGACACGCCCGGGGCCCGCCCACTGACACCACGTCAACCCCCCGTAACGGCCATCCGCCACAGCGTGATCATTTCACTGCTCAATGAGACTGCTTCTGCACGTCTGAGCACCGGAAATTCATGCTCGCTGTCCGATTTGGTCGTTATACCCACCGTGAAACGTGAGATGACTCACGGCCTCAGCGGCCGCCCTGTCGCGTCTCCTAGGGTGGCTCGCGGTGACTTCCTTCCCAGGGCTCGGCCCCTCCTCCGGTTTCCTTCAGTCCCCCGCCTGGCGCGCCGCACTCGCCCTGGTGGTGGTGTTCGTGATGCTTGCGATGACCGGCTGGACCGCCATCAGAGGAAGCAAGGGGGACGCCAACCCGCTGGCCACCGCCAAGGCCGCTTGGCAGGGCGCCACCTTCCACGGACGCGCGCTGCCCGACCCGGACGACTCCCCGTCGAAGCTCCGCGCCTTCTTCTCCTCGCTCGACCGCGCCGAGCGCAAGCAGCTCGCCACCCGCTATCCGCTGGTCGTCGGCAACATGGGCGGCGCCCCCGTCCAGCTGCGCTACCGGGCCAACCGGATGGCGATCGACCATGCCCGCGCCGAGGAACAGCAGCGCATGGGTGACCGCAAGCTCACGCCCGTCGGCCGCCAGGAGGCGGGGCGACTGATGCACCGGCTGGAGTCGATGCTGACCAGCGGCCGCCAGATCCTCGCCTTCGATCCGGCCGGCGGCGGCCGCGCGGCCGAGGTCTTCGGCAACCTCAACAAGGCGGACCGCGTCTCGGTCGTGGTGCCCGGTGTGGACACCAACCTCTCGACCTTCGAGCGCACCGCACGTGCCACCACCGCCCCCGTCGGCATGGCGCGATCCCTGTACGACGCCGAGCGCGAAGCCCGCCCGGGGACCCGTACCGCCGTGATCGCCTGGGCGGACTACACCTCGCCCGCCGGGCTCGGGGTCGGGGCGGCCACCGGCCAGATGGCGGAGGCCGGCGCGGTCCGGCTGCGCGGTCTGGTGGAGTCGCTGCCCAACGGCAGCCCGGTCTCGCTGTTCTGCCACAGCTACGGGTCCGTGGTCTGCGGCGTCGCCGCCCGGAATCTGCCGTCCAACGTCGAGGACATCGCGGTGGCGGGCAGCCCGGGGATGCGGGCCGACAGCCTGTCCGGCCTGAACACCCGGGCCCGGGTCTGGGCGATGCGGGACGCGGACGACTGGATCAAGGATGTGCCGTATCTGGAGGTCGGCGGTCTCGGCCACGGCGCGGACCCGGTCGAGCCCTCCTTCGGCTCGCGGGTCCTGTCGGCCGACGGCGCCGTCGGACACGCGGGCTACTTCGCGCCCGGCACCCGCAGCCTGCAGAATTTCGCCCTGGTCGGGGTCGGCGCCGCCGACGCCGTCGACTGCGCGACCGACGACCCGCGTTGCAGCACCGACCTTGTCTGATTGCCGTATGCCGCGCGACGGGTGTCCGCAGGCACGGCCCGGCGCCCGGGGACGGGCCGTGCCTGCGGAATCCGCCGCCGTCGCGGCCACGAGGACGCCCAAGGAGACGGGCCGGGTGTCGCGGACGCGCGTAGCGCAAGGTGTGCGGAAGGGGGACGGGTGGGCAACCGCCCGCATACGATGAGCCGCATGGGTGATGTGCTGGCCGGTTTTCACGCCGTCTGGGAGTTCGACACCGACTCCGTGCTCATCCGCTTCGAACGGGGGATCCGCAGGCCGAGGCTGTTCCAGGCGCTCGGCGAGCGACGCATTCCGTACGAGGCGTTGAGGTCTGTCGAGCTGTCCGAGGGCAGACGCGGCACCGTGGTGCTGCACGCCGTGCCGCGGCACGGCGCCGACCCCTTGATGGAGGCGGCGGACGGACAGCTGAAGGAGGACGCCGACCCGTATCGGCTGGTGCTGCCGGCCGAACGCGAGACGCTGGCCGAGTTCTACGCCGACGAGCTGCGCGGTGTGCTGGGCCCCGACGCCCTCAAGCCCGCCGACCGTCATCTCGTGGCCGCGCCGGAGCCTCCGATGCACTTCAAGGCGTACGACGCCAAGGCGTCCTTCGACGGCCGGTCGGTCGCCTTCCGCTGGTTTTGGACGGGGGCGTCCTCGGCGAAGTGGAAGAGCGGCGACCAGAGCTTCCCGGTCGGCGACCTGGCCGGGGTGGAGTGGCGCTCGCCGGAGATCTTCCACGGCTATCTGCGGCTGCTGGGGCGCGGGGCACAGGACGACAGTCCGGGCGAGGCCGATCAGGACCCGGCCGCGGTGGTCTTCGGACTGGGCTACGGCCCGGTGCACGAATCGCTGCCGTTCGCCGCCGCGGTGCTCCAGGCCGTACGGGCCGCCGATGCGGCACCGGACCCCGCGGACCGCGAGCCGATGCGCCGGGCCGGGGACACCCGACGGGACCCGGCCGATATCGCCGACCGGATACGGCACCTCGGCGACCTGCACGAGGCGGGTCTGCTGACGGACGACGAGTTCAGCGCGAAGAAGGCCGATCTGCTCGCGGAGCTCTAGGGCGTGTCCGGATCCGCGTGACCGCCTTACGGACAGCCCTCAGGGCCGGTCGGGCGCTTCCGTCACTGCGGCGGTGGAAGCCGCCCCGCCGGAGGTGGCTCCACCGCGCAGTCGGGCGGGTCTTTACTCGTGGGCGCTGATCACGCCGCCGGCGCTGAGCACGATGTACACGCCGTTGGCGTCGACCCCGACGTCGTGGCCCTTCGTCTCCAGGGTGGCGGCCACGCCCTCGGAGCCGATGATCTGCGCGCGGTACTGCAGCTCGCCGACCTTCGTCACCTTGGCCTTCCAGCCGCCCACGAGCTTGAAGGTGCCCGGTCCCTGGTGCTCGCCGCCCATCCAGGAGTGGATCTTGCCGCCCATCGTGAGCACGACGTACATGCCGTTGGCGTCGAGCCCGGCGTCGGCGTCCTGCCCCGTCGTCTCCATCGTGGCGACGACCGCACCGTCGCTGATGATCTTGGCGCGGTAGCGCTGGGAGCCGAGGTCGTAGATCTCGGCCTTGCTGCCGTCCACCAGGGTCTCGGTGCGGGCCGGGGATGCCGTCTTGCCGGCGCCGGTGGCCTGCGTGCCGCTCGACGCCTTGCCCGCGGCGTCCGGCTTGGTGCCGGTCTTGGCATCGGGGCTCGCCTTGGAATTGGCGGCGGGCGAGCTCGTGCTCGTGTGTCCCGCGGACTTCGCGTCGGCGGCGTCCGAGCCGGAGCAGGCGGTCAGGGTGAGGCCGGCGGCCGCGGTCAGGGCCGCGACGGCAATGCGCAGGGTGCGGCGGCGAGCGGTGCGGGCGGTGGTGCTGGAGCTCATTTGGGGTCCCCCGGGGCAGTCGGTGTCGTTGTTTCCTCGGTACGTCACCCACTCTGATCGGAGCCACTAGCGCGAGGCTGCCGCTCCGCTAACAACTGACTAACACGGGTGTGAGCAGGGGGAAGAAGCCATGCGACCCATCGGACACGGCCTCGACCATCCGCGGGGTCCGGGCGTCATACCGTGGTATCGGTCGCAAGCCGCGACCCTGGTATGACGCCCCGGCAGCCGCGGTCCGCTTGGATGGACTCGCGATGCCCCGACAATCTCTCCCCCCAGAAGCCGAACCCGCCCGCGGCGCCGGACGCGGCCAGGCCGGCGCCCGCCTTTGGCGCGCCGTGCAACAGGCGCTGCGCGTCCTCGCCGTGGAACTCGGGACCCCGACCACCCCCGGTACGCCCCTGTTCGGCACGGTGCAGAACCGCTGGCTGCGACGGCTGCCGTATCTGGTCGCGTGTGCGTTCGCGATCTCCCTCCTGCCGACGACGGTGACCGTCCTCACCGATGACTACGGCATGAGCGGCGGCCCGGCCGGCGGACTCGCGACCGCGCAGACCGTGCCGCTGCTGCTCGCGGTCAGCCGGCCCCTGCAGGCCTGGTGGGTGGTCTTCGCCGCGGATGTCGTGTGCGCCCTGACGCTTCTCGGCGCCGACCACCTCGCCGGCCACGCCTGGCCCTGGCCGCCCATGGTGATCGTGGGCTATCTCGTGCTGATGCTGGCGCTGTCGCTCCGCGAGCGCCGCCGCACGCTCATCGCCGTCTGGCTGACGACCGGAGCGGTGGGCTTCCTCTTCGAGATGTTCGCCCCCATGGGCACCGCCCATACGTGGGTGCTGCTCTTCGTACTCAGCGGCGTGATGCTCATGATGGGCGCCACCTTGCGGGAACGGGGCGACGCCCAGAGGAAGTTGATCGAGCAGGAGACCATCAGCGAGGCCGAGCGCGCCCACCGCACGCTGCTGGAGGAACGCACCCGCATCGCCCGCGAACTGCATGACGTCGTCGCCCACCACATGTCGGTGATCACCGTCCAGGCCGACAGCGCGCCCTACCGGATCAGCGGCATCCCCCAGGAGGCGCAGGAGGAGTTCGGGTCGATCGCCGCCACCGCGCGGGAGTCGCTGGCGGAGATGCGCCGGCTGCTGGGGGTGCTGCGCAGCGAGGAGACGGAGCGGCACGGCGGCCCCGAGAAAGCCCCGCAGCCGGGCCTCGGCCAGCTGCCGAAGCTCGTGGAGGGGACCGTGCGGGCCGGTGTGCCGGTCGAGTTGGCGCTGCCCGCGCAGCCGGTGCCGCTGGAGCCTGCCGCGGATCTGTCGGCGTACCGCATCGTGCAGGAGGCGCTGGCCAATGTCGTGCGGCACGCCCCCGGCGCGCGGACCCGGGTGTCGGTGACCGCCACGTCCGACGGCTCGCGGCTGACCGTACTGATCGTCAACTCCGCTCCCCCCGCGCCGTCCGCGCCGCTGGAGACCACCGGCACCGGGCACGGTCTGGTCGGGATGCGGGAGCGGGTGCGGCTGCTGGACGGCTCGCTGGACACCGGGCCGCTGCCCGACGGCGGCTTCCGCGTCGCGGCCCAGCTCCCCCTCGCCGCGCCCTCCCCCTCGGCAACTCCCCTCCCAGCTAAGGATTCCGGATCCGCATGACCACTCGGGTGATCATCGTCGACGACCAGGCCATGGTGCGGGCGGGCTTCGCCGCGCTGCTGGCCGCCCAGAGCGATATCGACGTGGTGGGCGACGCGCCGGACGGCGTGCAGGGCCTGGAGCTCAGTCGCCGTACGCACCCCGACGTGGTGCTGATGGACGTCCGGATGCCGGAGATGGACGGACTGGAGGCGGCCCGGCGGCTGCTCGATCCGCCGCCCGGCGTCACCCATCGCCCGAAGGTGCTGATGCTGACCACCTTCGATGTCGACGACTACGTCTACGAGGCGCTGCGGGCGGGGGCGTCCGGCTTTCTGCTCAAGGACGCGCCGCCGGCCGATCTGATCTCCGCGGTACGCGTCGTGGCGGCCGGTGAGGCGCTGCTCGCGCCGTCGGTGACCCGGCGGCTGATCGCCGACTTCGCCCGCCGCAGGCCCGCCCCCCGCAAGGACCGGGCCGCGCTCCGGCTGAACGGGCTGACCCCGCGTGAGACGGAGGTCCTGGAGCTGATCGCGCGCGGCCTGTCCAATCAGGAGATCGCCGACACGCTGGTCCTGGCCGAGCAGACCGTGAAGACCCATATCGGGCGCGTGCTGGCCAAGTTGGAGCTGCGCGACCGCGCCCAGTCCGTGATCTTCGCCTATGAGTCGGGGCTGGTCACACCCGGCGAGGGGTGACGGGCCGCGCCCCGCACGCCGTCCTCCCCGAGGGCAGCGGTGGCTGTCCTCCCTGAGGACGAGAGGCGGCGGCACCCCCTACCCCGGTATCACCCGGGAGTTGGCTCCGCGGTGTGACGCCCCGTCACCCACCTGCTTTCTACGTTTCCCTCCGTCCCACCGACGGAAAAGGGAGACGCCACCATGTCCGTGCCGCGCACCACCGCTCGACGCCGCAGGCGCACGCTCGTCGCCGCTGCCCTCGCGGCGGTCATCGTCGCCGCGACCGGCGGGTGGGCGGCCGGCTCGGCACAGACCGCCGTCACCGGCCCCGCGCCCGGCGCCGCCGCCTGGCGCGCGGACCACGCCCTGGGGGTGCGGCTGCCGGACCCCGCGAGCGCCTCCCCCGCCGAAGTCGTGCGCTTCTTCGCCTCGCTGACGGGCCCCCAGCGGCACGCCCTCGCGGTCCGCCACCCGCTGACTGTCGGCAACCTCGACGGTGCGCCCATCGCCCTGCGGTACGAGGCCAACGCCCTGGCGTTGCGCGCCGAACGCCGCCGGCAGCTCGCCCTGGCCGAGGACCCGGCGGCCACGCTCCAGGACCACCAGCAGGCCAGGGAAGCGGCCGACCGCTGCGCCGGTCTGCTCACTCCCGGCCGGCACATACTCGCCTTCGATCCGCGCGGACGGGGTCAAGTGGCCGAGGTACACGGCGACTTGACCACCGCGGAACGCACCGCGGTGCTGGTGCCCGGCTCGGACATCGACCTGGCCTCCTTCGACCGGGCGAAGGACCCGTACGGCACCCCCACCGGCATGGCCAGGTCGCTGCGCGCGCGGATGGCGGCCGACGCCCCCCACACGCGTACCGCCGTCATCGCCTGGGTCGGCTACACCACGCCGGTCGGGGTCGGTCCGGACGCCGCCACCGGCCGGCTCGCGGAGGCCGGTGCGCCGCGCCTGGCGCGCTTCCTGTCCGGCCTTGCCGCGGCCGGCGCGCCCGCCCCCGCGGTGTTCTGCCACAGCTACGGTTCGGTGCTCTGCGGGCTGGCCGTACCGCGGCTGGACCGCGGCGACCTCGCCGACCTGGTCGTCTTCGCCTCCCCCGGCATGCGGCAGGACACCGTCGCGGACCTGCGCACCACCGCGCGGGTCTGGGCGGCCCGCGACGCGTCCGACTGGATCGACGACATCCCGAACGTCGAGCTGCTGGGCCTGGGCCACGGCGCGGACCCGACCGGCCCCGACTTCGGCGCCCGGCACGTCTCCGCCGCGCGGGCCGAGGGCCACACCGGCTACCTCGCGCCCGGAACGGACTCCCTCCGCAGCTTCGCCGCCATCGCCCTGGGCCACTACGCCGACGTGCGCTGAGCCCGCCAGGACACGACCTCCCCGCCCTCCGCCTCGCCGTCACTTCTCACCCGAGGACGCCTCATGGCCACCGCACTTCGTACCCCATTGCGCCGTACGGTCCGCGGCGCGGTCCGCGCGATCGAGGAGCGCACTCCCGCGCATCGCGACCGTGCCCTCGACGGCCTGCGCGCCCTGGCGCTGCTCGCCGTGCCCACCGGCCACTGGCTGCTCGGCGGTTTCACCCTCGACGCGGAGGGCGCGCTGCACAACGCGAGCCCGCTGTCCACCTCCGGCTTCCTCTCGCCCGCCAGTTGGGTGCTGCAGATGCTCGGGATCTTCTTCCTGGTGGGCGGCCACGCCTCGGTGCTGTCGCTGCGCCGCCACACGGAACAGGGCGGCTCCACCGGGGTCTGGCTGCGCGGCCGGCTGCTGCGGCTGGGCCGCCCGGTGCTCGCGGTGACCGCCCTCTGGGCGATGCTGATCCCTGTCCTGTTCGCCCTGGGCGTGCCGGAGCAGACGCTGCGGACCGGGGCGACGCTGGTCATCCAACCCCTGTGGTTCGTGGGGGTCTACGCGGTGGTCACCGCACTGACGCCGTACTGCCTGCGCGCCGCACGACGGTGGGGCGCCTGGGCCGCGGCTCCCCTGCTCGCGGCGGTGGCCCTCGTGGACCTGCTGCGCTACGGCCCCCTCGCCGATGCCGTGCCGTCCTGGCTGAGCCTGCTCAACCTTCTGCCCGGCTGGCTGTTCGCCTACCAACTCGGCGTCTCCTGGGGAGAGAAGCGGCTCGGCGTACGCGCCGCCCTGACGCTGCTGATCGGCGGTGCCGCCCTCTTCGCCGCGCTGCTGCTGTTCTTCCACTACCCGGCGAGCATGGTCGGCGTGCCCGGTGCGTCCCGTACGAACTCGCACCCGCCGTCGCTGCTGGTCCTCGCGCTGGCCGCGGCGCAGTCGGGCGCCGCGATCCTGCTCCGCGACCGGCTCGCACGGCTCCTGCGCAGGCCCGCCCTGTGGGCACCGGTCGTCGTCATCAACCTCTCGGCGATGACGATTCTGTGCTGGCACCAGACGGCGATGCTCTCCGCCGCGGTGCCCGCGTCCTTCGCGGGCGCGGTCCCCGGCCTCACGGTGGCGCCCGACACCGCGGGCTGGATCCTCGTCCGGCTCGCCTGGCTCCCCGTCTTCGCCGCCGCGCTGCTCCTGATCGGCGCTGCCACCCGGCGTTTCGAGGCTCCGTGGACGGGCGTCACCCGCTTCCGGCGCGCCCTGGCGGCCGTCCTGGCCGCGTGCTTCGGGGCCTTCGCCCTCGGACTGGCCTGACCCGCGCCACCCGGACGGGAGCGGCGGCGCGGGCGTACGCGGCAGGGGAGGACACCGGCGCCGGCAGCAAGCGGTGTTACTCCCGGCCGGCCGACGTGTACGTCATGTCCGCGTACCGCTCCCCGGCGACCTGCCCCGCGATCGGCTCCAGCAGCGCGAGGTCCTCCTTGCTCAGCGCGATCCGCGTCGCGGCGGTGTTCTCCTCGATCCGGCTGCGCTTGCGCGTACCGGGGATCGGGACGACGGCCAGACCGCGCGCCTCGGCCTGCTGCTGCACCCAGGCCAGCGCGACCTGGCCGGGCGTCGCGCCATGGGCCTTCGCGACCTGGCGGACCGGCTCCAGCAGGGCGGCGTTGGCGGCCGCGTTGTCGCCGGTGAAGCGGGGCTGCTGACGCCGGAAGTCGTCCTCGGTCAGCTCCTTGTCGGCGCTGACGAACGAGCCGGTCAGGAAGCCGCGGCCGAGCGGCGAATACGGCACGAAGCCGACGCCGAGTTCCGCCGCGACCGCCACCACGCCGTCCTCGACGTCCCGGCTGAACAGCGACCACTCGGACTGCAGGGCCGTGATCGGGTGCACCGCGTGCGCGGCGCGCAGTTCGGAGCCGGCCACCTCGCTCAGCCCCAGGTGCTTGACCTTGCCCTCGGCCACCAGCTCGGCCATCGCGCCGACCGACTCCTCGATCGGGACGTGCACATCGCGGCGGTGCATGTAGTACAGGTCGATCGTGTCCACTCCGAGGCGCCGCAGGCTGGCCTCGACGGACTGCCGGATGTAGGCGCGGTCGTTGCGTATGACGCGCTGCGCCGGCTTCTCTGGGTCGTAGGACAGCGCGAACTTCGTGGCGAGGACGACCTCGTCGCGGTGCTCCTTCAGGAACGGGGCGAGGAACTTCTCGTTCTCCCCCATGCCGTACACATCCGCGGTGTCGTAGAGCGTCACGCCGAGTTCCAGCGCGCGCTCCAGCGTGGCCCGCGCCTCGTCGGCGTCGGTCGGGCCGTAGGCGAAGCTCATGCCCATGCAGCCGAGCCCCTGCACGCCGACCCGCGGGCCGCCGGTGCCCAGCTCGACCGTTTCGATCTTCTCGCTACCCATGGAGACCTCAGAACCTCTCGGACGCCCGCCGGGCGTCTGCATAGATGTCGATCTTGTAGTCGAGTACGTCCAGCGTGCTCTGCAGCTCCGCGATGCGCTGCCGTACGTCCTCGCGGTGCGCGGTCAGCAGCTCCTCACGCGCGGCGAAGGTGCACTCGCCCGCCCGCACCATCTCGGCGTAGCGGACCATGTCCGCGACCGGCATGCCGGTCAGCCGCAGCTTGGTCACCAGGCTCAGCCAGTCCAGGTCACGGTTGGTGAAGCGGCGCTGCCCGGTGTGCGTGCGGTCCACATGCGGCATCAGGCCGATCCGCTCGTACCAGCGCAGGGTGTGGGCGCTCAGCCCGGTGTGGTCGGCCACCTCGCTGATCGTGTACTGGTCACGGCCGGTCGGCCGCGGATGGGCGAGCGGCGCGGAACAGTCGTGCACCGGGCCCCCCGGTCCCTCGGTGCGGCCGCCCGTCCTCCCCTGCCGGTCCTCGGTCGCGAGCGCGCCGCTCATCACAGGTTCGCTCTGTGTCACCGTCATACCGCGTCTCCCCCTTCTGGATCTTCCGTCCGAGCCGTCGCCACCGGGCCGGGACGCCCGCCGGCCGCCGGCCGGGCGGAATCCCCGGTCGCCGGATTTCCTCTCGACGTCTTCAACGCTAGAGACTTCGAGTGCACTCCAAGCAAGCGCAGTCCTGACCGGAATTCGGTCGCGTTAGGCTCGGCACATGCTGAGCCTGCGGATGATCGAGAACTGGCCGGTGCCCACCGCTGCGGCCGCCGTCGTACGTGCCGACGGCACGGTGGCCGGATCCTACGGGCCCGTGGACCACCGCTTCCCGCTCGCGTCCGTCACCAAGCCGCTCGCCGCCTACGCCGCGCTGCTGGCCGTGGAAGAGGGCGCCGTCGAGCTGGACGAGCCGGCGGGACCTGAGGGGTCCACGGTGCGTCATCTGCTCGCCCACACCTCCGGCCTGGCCTTCGACGAGCAGCGCACGATGGCCGAGCCGGGCACCCGCAGGCTGTACTCCAACACCGGCTTCGAGGTGCTGGGCGACCACATCGCCAAGGCGACCGACATCCCGTTCCCGCAGTACCTCCACGAGGCCGTCCTCCAGCCGCTCGGGATGACCGCGACCGAGCTGCCCGGCTCGCCCGCCAAGGACGCCGTCTCCACGGTCGCCGACCTGACCCGGTTCGCCGCCGAGCTGCTGGCCCCGCGGCTGCTGGCCCCGCAGACGCTCGCCGAGGCGACGTCCGTGGCATTCCCCGGCCTGACCGGCGTCCTGCCCGGCTACGGCCACCAAAGGCCCAACGACTGGGGCCTGGGCTTCGAGATCCGCGGCGGCAAGGCACCGCACTGGACGGGCGCTTTCTCCTCGCCGCGCACCTTCGGACACTTCGGGCAGTCCGGCACCTTCCTGTGGGTCGACCCGGAGGCGGGTGCGGACGGCGGCGGCGTGGCCTGCGTCGCGCTGACCGACCGTGCCTTCGGTCCGTGGGCGGTCGAGGCATGGCCGCCGCTGACCGACGCGGTCCTCGCCGAACTGAGCTGAGCTGAACGACGGCCGGGGCCCGGACCGCCACCGAAGGTGCGCGCGCCGGGCCCCACGGCCGTAACGGCATCGGCCGCCCGCCCTCACCCGAAGGTCGGCTCCGGCCCCATCTCCCAGATCAGGCACTCCGCCTCGGTCACGCCCCGCAGCTCAAGCCCGTCCGCGTCCGTGATCCGGGCCGCGTCGCCGACGTCCAGCAGCTCCGCGCCGATGCGTACGGCGCCCCGCACCACGTGCACATACGCCCGCGCCGCGTCCGGGACCGCGGTGCGCTCACCGTCACCCAGACGCCGGACGTGCAGCATCGCGCCGGCGGCCGGAACCGCGTAGGGAGTGCCGTCGGCGATGCCGCGGACCACCTCGTACGACGGGTCACCGCCGACGGTGTCCGGGGTCAGCCACATCTGGACGAAGCGCAGCGGCCGGTCCGCGTCGTTGCGCTCGACGTGCCGTACGCCGCCCGCCGAGCTGAGCCGCTGGAGATCGCCGGGGCGTACCGTCGTCCCGTGGCCCGCGGAGTCGCGGTGCGTCAGCTCGCCCTCGACGACCCAGGTCACGATCTCGGTGTCGCGGTGCGGGTGCTCGTCGAAGCCGGCGCCGGGCGCCAGCCGCTCCTCGTTGCAGGCGATCAACGCGCCGAAGCGCAGGTTGTCGGGGTCGTAGTGCGGCCCGAAGGAGAACGCGTGCAGGGAATCGATCCCGGTGTCCGCGTCGTTGTCCCGGTAGCGTCCCTCGGCCCTGCGCACCTGAATCATTCCGCCACCGTAGCCCCGCCGCACACCCCCCTCGCCCCGATAGTGCAGGCTTGTCCCGTGTCTGAACCCGCTTCGCGCGACGCGCACCCGCACTACGCGACCCTCCGCCGCCTGGAGCAGTCGGCCGGCAAACTGGCGGCCGCGGCCATCGCTCGCATGGATGCCACGCTGCCGTGGTACCGCGCGATGCCACCGGAGAACCGCTCGTGGATCGGACTGGTGGCGCAGGCAGGTATCGCGGCGTTCACCGAGTGGTTCCGGCACCCCGAGACCCCCCAGGCGATCAGCACCGACGTCTTCGGTACGGCGCCCCGTGAGCTGACCCGCGCGATCACGCTGCGCCAGACCGTGGAGATGGTGCGGACCACCATCGAGGTCATGGAGACCGCGATCGACGAGGTCGCGGCGCCGGGCGACGAGTCCGTGCTGCGGGAGGCCCTGCTGGTCTACGCCCGGGAGATCGCCTTCGCCACCGCCCAGGTCTACGCCCAGGCGGCCGAGGCGCGCGGCGCGTGGGACGCCCGGCTGGAGTCCCTGGTGGTCAACGCGGTGCTCTCCGGTGAGGCCGACGAGGGCGCCGTCTCCCGCGCGGCGGCACTGGGCTGGAACTCCCCCGAACACGTCTGCGTGCTGCTCGGCACGGCCCCCGACGGGGACAGCGAACTGACCGTGGAGGCGATCCGGCGGGCAGCCCGGCACGCCAAGCTCCAGGTGCTGACCGGCGTGCTGGGCACCCGTCTCGTGGTGATCGCGGGCGGCTCGGACAACCCCCTCAAGGCCGCGAAGTCACTGATCGGCCCGTACGCCGCCGGTCCCGTCGTGGCCGGCCCGGTGGTCTCCGACCTGCTGGCCGCGACCCGCTCCGCGCAGGCCGCGGCCGCCGGGCTGCGGGCGTGCGCCGCCTGGCCGGACGCCCCGCGACCGGTCCTCGCCGACGATCTGCTGCCCGAGCGCGCGATGGCCTCCGACCCGGTCGCGCGGGACCAGCTGGTGGAGGAGATCTACAGACCGCTGGAGGAGGCGGGGTCGGCGCTGCTGGAGACGCTGAGCGTCTACCTGGAGCAGGCGAGCAGCCTGGAGGGCGCCGCCCGCATGCTGTTCGTGCACCCCAACACCGTGCGCTATCGGCTGCGACGTGTGACCGACGTCACCGGCTGGTCGCCTTCCGATGTGCGCTCCGCGTTCACCCTCCGTATCGCCCTGATCCTGGGGCGTCTGGCTGACGGCGAGACGCAACTCTAGACTTTTGTCGGACACCAACAATTCCCCCGATGGTTCTTCGTCCCTGTCCCCACGGGCGGGCGGGACCTCCCGCAAGAGAGAGTGTGAGGGTGCTCGTACTCGTCGCTCCCGGCCAAGGCGCTCAGACGCCCGGCTTCCTGACCCCCTGGCTCGACCTCCCCGGTGTCGAAGACCGGCTCCGTGAGTGGTCCGCCGCCATCGACCTGGACCTGGTCCACTACGGCACGAAGGCCGACGCGGACGAGATCCGCGACACCGCGGTGGCCCAGCCGCTGCTGGTGGCGGCCTCCCTGGTCTCCTCCCGGCAGCTGTTCGCCACCGCCGAGGACTTCACCGCACGGGTCGGCGCCACCGCCGGCCACAGCGTCGGCGAGCTCGCTGCCGCCGCGCTTTCCGGCACGCTCTCCGAGGCCGCCGCGATGTCGCTGGTGCGCAAGCGCGGGCTGGCCATGGCCGAGGCCGCGGCCGTCACCGAGACCGGCATGGCCGCGCTGCTCGGCGGCGACGAGGCCGCGATCCTGCCGCATCTGGAGAAGCTGGGGCTGACCCCGGCCAACATGAACGGCGCGGGCCAGATCGTCGCCGCGGGCACGGCGGAGCAAATCGCGGCCCTGGTCGACGACAAGCCGGAAGGCACCCGTCGGGTCGTACCGTTGAAGGTGGCCGGCGCGTTCCATACTCACCACATGGCGCCTGCTGTATCGACCCTGGAATCCGCGACCGCCGAACTGTCGGTCGCCGATCCCCACACCCGCTACGTCTCCAACAAGGACGGGCAGGTGGTCACCTCCGGCCAGGATCTGGTGCGGCGGCTGGTCGGCCAGGTGGCCAACCCCGTGCGCTGGGACCTGTGCATGGAGACCTTCAAGGAGCTCGGCGTCACCGGGCTCATCGAGGTGAGCCCCGGTGGCACGCTCGTGGGCCTCGCCAAGCGCGCCCTGCCCGGCGTGCAGACCCTCGCCCTCAAGACGCCCGATGACCTCGACGCGGCGCGCGCGCTGATCGCCGAAGTGACATCCGCTGCTGAGGCAGGGGCCGACACCGCTGCACCGGCCGAATAGGAGCGCCCCGCGCATGACATCGAAGATCAAGCCCGCGAAGGGTGCCCCGTACGCGCGGATCATGGGCGTCGGCGGCTACCGCCCGACGCGTGTGGTGCCCAACGACGAAATCCTCAAGCACATCGACTCGTCCGACGAGTGGATCCGCTCACGGTCGGGCATCGCCACGCGCCACTGGGCGAGCCCGGAGGAGACCGTCGCCACCATGTCGGTGGAGGCGTCCGGCAAGGCGATCGCCGACGCGGGCATCACGCCCGAGCAGATCGGCGGCGTGATCGTCTCCACGGTCTCGCACTTCAAGCAGACCCCGGCCGTCGCGACCGAGATCGCCCACCGCATCGGCGCGGGCAAGCCGGCCGCGTTCGACATCTCGGCGGGCTGCGCCGGCTTCGGCTACGGCCTGACGCTCGCCAAGGGCATGGTCACCGACGGCTCGGCGGAGTACGTCCTCGTCATCGGCGTCGAGCGGCTCTCGGACCTGACCGACCTGGAGGACCGCGCGACGGCCTTCCTCTTCGGTGATGGCGCGGGCGCCGTGATCGTCGGCCCCGCGGGCGAGCCGGCGATCGGCCCGACCGTCTGGGGCTCGGAGGGCGACAAGTCCGAGACGATCAAGCAGACCGTGGCCTGGGATGCCTACCGCACCACCCCGGTGCCCGGCGGCCAGGGCCCCGAGGAGCGCACCGCTCCGGAGGACATCCGCTACCCCGCCATCACGCAGGAGGGGCAGGCCGTCTTCCGGTGGGCGGTGTTCGAGATGGCGAAGGTCGCCCAGCAGGCGCTGGACGCGGCCGGAGTCAGCCCGGAAGACCTGGACGTCTTCATTCCGCACCAGGCCAATATGCGGATCATCGACTCGATGGTGAAGACTCTGAAGCTGCCGGAGAGCGTCACGGTCGCCCGTGACGTGGAGACCACCGGCAACACCTCGGCCGCCTCGATTCCGCTCGCGATGGAGCGGCTGCTGGCGACCGGACAGGCCAAGAGCGGCGACACCGCGCTGGTCATCGGCTTCGGGGCGGGTCTCGTATACGCCGCGACGGTCGTTACCCTCCCCTAGGCGAAGATCTGCGCAGCGCCCTACGTCTTCGTACGATTCGGCCGCTGTACAGGGCTTCACCGCAATATCCGCAGTTTTCCCCAATATGAAGGAGCGCCATCATGGCCGCCACCCAGGAAGAGATCGTCGCCGGTCTCGCCGAGATCGTGAACGAGATCGCCGGGATCCCCACCGAGGACGTCCAGGTGGACAAGTCCTTCACCGATGACCTGGATGTCGACTCGCTGTCCATGGTCGAGGTCGTCGTCGCCGCTGAAGAGCGCTTCGACGTGAAGATCCCGGACGACGACGTCAAGAACCTCAAGACGGTCGGCGACGCGACCGAGTACATCCTGAAGCACCAGGGCTGATCCAGCCGCTGCGCATGTCGCCACCCCGCGGTGGCGCCGTCGATTCAGACCCCTCTACCCGTGGAGTAAGAATTCCCGTGAACGCGACCAATCGCACCGTGGTCGTCACCGGTATCGGCGCAACCACACCGCTGGGTGGCGACAGCGCTTCGACCTGGGAGGCACTGCTCGCCGGCCGGTCCGGTGTGAGCAGCCTCGACCAGGACTGGGCCGCTGAACTGCCCGTCCGCATCGCCGCGCAGGCGGCCGTCGACCCGGGTGAGGTTCTCCCCCGGGCGCAGGCCCGCAAGCTGGACCGTTCCGCGCAGTTCGCGCTGATCGCGGCCCGCGAAGCGTGGGCGGACGCCGGTTTCACCGCCAGGGCCGGTGAGGACGCCTCCGTCGACCCCGACCGGCTCGGCGCCGTCATCGCCTCCGGTATCGGTGGCGTGACGACCCTGCTCGGCCAGTACGACGTGCTGAAGGAGAAGGGCGTACGCCGCGTCTCCCCGCACACCGTGCCGATGCTGATGCCCAACGGTCCGTCCGCCAACGTCGGCCTGGATGTGAACGCCCGCGCGGGTGTGCACACCCCGGTCAGCGCCTGCGCGTCCGGTTCCGAGGCCATCGGCTACGCCATCGAGATGATCCGTACGGGCCGTGCCGACATCGTCATCGCGGGCGGTACGGAAGCGGCCATCCACCCGCTGCCGATCGCCGCGTTCGGCAACATGATGGCGATGTCGAAGTCCAACGACGACCCGCAGGGCGCCTCCCGCCCCTACGACTCGGCGCGCAACGGCTTCGTCCTCGGTGAGGGCGCCGGCGTCATCGTGCTGGAGTCGGCCGAGCACGCCGCCAAGCGCGGCGCCCGGGTCTACGCCGAGGCCGTCGGTCAGGGCATCTCCGCCGACAGCCACGACATCGTGCAGCCCGAGCCCTCCGGCAACGGCATCGCGCACGCCCTGCAGAACCTTCTCGACGCAAGTGACCTGGACCCGGCCGAGGTCGTGCACGTCAACGCGCACGCCACCTCGACCCCGCAGGGTGACCTGGCCGAGCTGAAGGCGCTGCGCAAGGTCTTCGCCGACGACGTCGACCACATGGCGATCTCCGGTACGAAGTCGATGACCGGCCATCTCCTGGGCGGCGCGGGCGGCGTCGAGACGGTTGCCTCGATCCTGGCGCTGTACCACCGGGTGGCACCGCCGACGATCAACATCGAGAACCTCGACCCGGAGGCCGACGCGGACATCGTCCGCGACGAGCCCCGCAAGCTCCCCGCCGAGGGCCGCATCGCCGCGCTGAACGACTCGTTCGGCTTCGGTGGTCACAACGTCGTGCTGGCGTTCCGCACCATCTGATCGCTCCGCACGTCCCGAGGGCCCGCCCGGTCACACCGACCGGGCGGGCCCTCGGCGTGTCCTGCCGCCCGGATCAGCGGTCGACGGCGGCGAAGTGCACGGCCGCGGCGTCCTCCTCGCCGTGGCCGAGTTCCTCCGAGCGCCGCAGCTGCTCCGCTGCCGCCTCCGCCAGGCCCAGCCGTACGCCGGCCTGCCGGGCCGCCTCGGTGATCAGCCGGGCGTCCTTGCGCGCCGCGGAGACCGTGAAGCTCGGCGGGTAGTCGCCGGAGAGGATCAGCTCGGCCTTCATGTGCAGGTAGGGCACGTCGAGCGGCCCGCCGGCGACCGCGGCGAGGAAGTCCCGCGGGTTCACACCGAGCCCGTCCGCGAGCGCGAGGGCCTCGCCGGTGCCGTTGATGAGGGTCAGCACCCAACTGTTGAGGACCAGCTTGAGGCGGCTCGCGGCCCCGGCCGCACCGTCCTCGCCGACCCACTGCGTGGCGCGCCCGACGACGTCGAAGATCTTCGCCGCCCGCTCCCGCACGTCCGGCGGACCGGCCGCCAGAATCGTCAACTCACCCTTCTCGGCAGGCGCTTTCGTGCCCAGGACGGGGGCGTCGACGAACACGAGCCCCTGCTCCCGGGCGAATTCCGCGAGCGGGGCGATCCCGTCGATGCCCACCGTGCTCATCTGGAGCCACAGCGTGCCGGCGGCCGGCCGGGGGACGGCCTGCCGCAGGGCGTCGAGCACGGCGGGGCCGTCGAGCAGCATCGTGAGCACGACCGCCGCGCCGTCGACCGCCTCCCCGGGCGTGTCGGTGACGCGTACCCCGTCGGCGGCCAGCGGCTCGGCCTTGGCGCGGGTCCGGTTCCAGGCCCGGACGTCCAGGCCGGCGCGGGCGAGATGACGGGCCATCGCGCTGCCCATGATTCCGGTGCCGAGCACCGCTACTGAGGTGTTGTCAGCCATGGCGGCACGCTAGGGCGTGGAGCGGGCTCGAAGGCAAGCGCGACACCGGCGGGCCCCGCCCCGCCGGAGGCGGGCGTCAGACGACCTGGTGCAGCCAGCGGACGGGGGCGCCCTCGCCGGCGTAGCGGAACGGCTCCAGCTCGTCGTCCCATGGCTTGCCCAGCAGCTTGGAGACCTCGGCGGCCAGCTCGGTCTCACCGCGCGCCGAGCGGGCGACCGCGGCCCGCAGCCGGTCCTCGGGGATGAGGATGTCGCCGTGGATGCCCGTGACGGCGTGGAAGATGCCCAGGTCGGGGGTGGCGCTGTAGCGCTCGCCCTCGGCGGTGGAGCAGGGTTCCGCGGTCACCTCGAAGCGCAGCAGGTGCCATCCGCGCAGCGCGGAGGCCAGCTTGGAGGCCGTGCCCACCTCGCCCTGCCAGGAGAACTCCGCTCTCCAGGTGCCGGGGGAGGCCGGCTGGCGGATCCAGTCGAGATTGACGCGCACGCCGAGGACGCCCGCCACGGCCCATTCGACGTGCGGGCACAGCGCGCGCGGAGCGGAGTGGACGTACAGAACTCCACGTGTCGTCACCGGGACCTCCAGTGCGGTTCGAGGTTCGCCTTCCCCAGCGGCCTCGTGCCCGTTCCGGATGCGGTCGGGACAGCTGCTGACATTCTGCCCCAGTGATCACTTCGGCACCAGCATGCGAGGTGACCTACAGTAAACACCATGAGACTTAATTTGCCGCAAAAGGGACAGGAAATGACGTGATGTAATTTGTCTGAGCCGACTACACATGCCCTTCAGGTCACCGCCCGCCAGGCATGGGGCAAAGCTACCGCGCGGTGCCGGTCGACCGGGTGACGTACCGTCGGTACCGGAAGAGATATCACTCGCACGCCTGAGGGGACAGGGGATGACGCAGATCGATCGGCGCTTTCGCCCTCGGCGTGACCGGTCCTCCGCCCTCGTTCCCCTTACCGCGGCCGCCACCGGCGTCGCCCTGCTGGTCAGCCTGGCCGGCTGCTCCTCCGACGACAACTCCGCCTCCCCGCACGCCAGCTCGACGGTCACACACCCGGCCGTCAAGGCCGGGCCCGTCTGGAAGACCGACCCCCGATCGATCGCCGCGCTCGGCGACTCCATCACGGTCGGTTTCGACGCCTGCACCGTCCTCTCCGACTGCCCTGAGGTCTCCTGGGCCACCGGCACCGACCCGAAGGTCGACAGCCTCGCCCGGCGGCTGCTGAAGAACCCCGCCAAGCACAGCTGGAACCACGCCAGGACCGGCGCGCTGATGAGCGATCTCCCCGAGCAGGTAGAGGAGGCCGCCCGCCGGGACCCCGAGCTGGTCACGGTCCTCATCGGCGCCAACGACGCCTGCCGCAACGATGTGCGCGCGATGACGCCCCGAGCCTCCTTCCGCGCCGACTTCGCCGCCTCGATGAAGAAGCTGCGACGCGCCCTGCCGCACACCCAGGTCTATGTCGCCGCGGTGCCCGACCTGCTGCGGCTGTGGTCGGAGGGCCGCAAGAACCAGCTGGGCAAGCAGGTGTGGAAGCTGGGGATCTGCGGCGCGATGCTGCGCGACCCGGACGATCTGACGAAGGCGGCCGAGGACCGGCGCCTGGAAGTCCGGGACCGCGTGATGGAGTACAACACCGACCTCAAGGACGTCTGCCGCGAGGACCCGCTGTGCCGGTTCGACGCCTCGGTCTTCGACTACCGCTTCACCGGGCAGCAGTTGAGCACCTGGGACTGGTTCCACCCGGGCCTGCAGGGTCAGAAGGAACTGGCGGCGCTGGCCTACCGCGCGATCACCCGCGAGGAGCCGAAGGCGTAGGGCCCGCGCACCGCGGCCCGGGAGAGTTCGTGCCGCATCCACGGGCATAGGCTCGCGCCCATGAGCACGCAGGTCGGTACGGAACTCTTCGGCACGCTGGACGACGGCACCGCCGTCCACCGCTGGACGCTGGCATCGGGCGGGCTGCGGGTCGCCGTCCTGACGTACGGCGGCATCGTCCAGAGCATCGAAACCCCGGACCGGGACGGGAAGTCCGGCCAGGTGGCGCTGGGGTTCGCCGGTCTCGCGCCCTACGCCGCGGACAGCGGCTCGTACTTCGGCGCGTTGGTCGGGCGCTACGCGAACCGGATCGCCGGGGCGTCCTTCGCCCTCGACGGCCGGGTCCACGCCCTCGCCGCGAACGCCGGGCCGCACAGCCTGCACGGCGGCGCGCGGTGCTTCTCCCGCGTGGTGTGGGACGCCCGTCCGGTCGAGAACGGCGTGGAGTTGCACCGGGTCAGCCCCGACGGGGAGGAGGGCTTCCCTGGCAGTCTTCACGTGCGCGTGACGTACACCCTGGGTCCCGGCGGTTCGCTGCGCATCGCCTACCGGGCGCACACCGATGCCCCGACGGTCGTGAACCTCACCAACCACACCTATCTCAACCTCGGTGGTGACGGCAGTGGCAGCGCCGCGGGCCATCTGCTGCGCCTGGCCGCCTCCCGCTACACACCCGCCGACGACACCGGCATCCCGCTGGGCGGCGAGCCCGCCGAAGTCGGCGGGACCCGCTTCGACTTCCGTACGGCGCGCGCGGTCGGCCGCCCCTACGACCACAACTTCGTCCTGGACGGCGGCGTGACGCCGGAGCCCCGCACCGTCGCGGAGCTGTACGACCCGCTCTCCGGCCGGGCGTTGGAGCTGGCCACCACGGAACCAGGGCTCCAGCTCTACACCGCCGACCACCTCGACGGCTCCCTGACGGGCGCCTCGGGGGCTCCGTACGGGCCGGTGGCCGGGCTCGCGCTGGAGACCCAGCACTTCCCCGACTCACCGCACCGCCCGGACTATCCCACCACCGCCCTCCGGCCGGGCGAGACCTTCCGCTCGGAGAGCGTCTACACCTTCTCGACGCGCCCCGGAGCGACCGGCCACGAGTGAGTTCCTCGGGGCACCCCTAGGGGTGCGGCCGGGGAAGGTCATCCGCTTCGGGGAGGAACGGGGCGGGCGGGGGCTGAAGGATGGGTGCGGTCGCTTCAGCCGCCTGCCTCCGGGAGACCTCTCGCCATGACCCGCCTCCGCCCGCTCCGTCTCGTCCTGCCCTGTGCCGCCACGGCCGCCCTGCTGACCGGCTGTTCGCTGACGGACCTCGGCCCGGGCACGAAGGCGGAGCGTACGTACCGCGTGGACGGCGCGGTCACATCCCTGGCGGCGACGACGCACGGCGGGAACATCGAGATCGTGCCGGTGGACGCCGGCGGATCGGTCAAGGTCACCGAGAAGTACGTCTACGACGGGCAGAAGCCGACGCCGACGCACTCGGTCAAGGGCGGCCGGCTCACGCTCACGGCTGACGACTGCGACGACGCGGAGGGCCGGTGCGAGGTGGGCTACAAGGTGCTGCTGCCGCGCGGCGCCTCGGTCGATCTGCACACCAGCGGCGGCAACATCACCGTCCGCGGAGCCGCCGGCGGTATCGCGGCGGAGACCAGCGGCGGCAACATCACCGTCACGGACTCCGCCGCCCGCACGGCGAAGGTGCGGACCAGCGGCGGGGACGTCGACGTCGCCCTCACGACGGTGCCCGACGAGGTGTCGGGCAGGAGCAGCGGAGGGGACGTCACCATCCGGCTGCCGAAGGGCTCGTACGCGATCGACGCCTCCACCAGCGGCGGCACCCGCAAGGTCACCGTCCCCACCGGCGGCAGCTCCGCGCACACGGTGGAGGCGGAGACCAGCGGCGGCGATGTGTCGGTGGTGCCCTCCTGAACGGTGGCGACGCACCCCGCGACCCGGCGCCACCGCTCCTCACTCCCCGGCGACGGTGACCTCCGCGGCCAGCCGTCGGTCCTCGACGCTGTGCGCCGCCTCGACGCGGTAGACGCCCGGCACCCGGGCCCAACGGCCCTCCGGGTGCCGGATCGCGAAGGCGCGGTGCGGCAGCGGGATCTCGGCCTCGACCCTCTCGCCGGGGCCGGCCTCGACGGCGGCGAAGCCCGCCAGCCAGCGGTCGGGCCGTCCGAAACCCTCCTGGGTGCTTCGGTCCACCGGGGCCAGATAGATCTGCACGACCTCTCGGCCCGCCCGCTCCCCCGTGTTGCGCAGCCGGACCCGGACCGACTCCGCGGTGGTGTCCAGCGCTTCGTACTCCCAGTCGGTGTAGCCCAGACCGTGGCCGAAGGCGTACGCGGGCGCCGTCCCGGACCGCTGCCAGGCCCGGTAGCCGATGAACAGGCCCTCGGAGTACGGCAGTGCGCCGTCCTCGGGGGTGACGCGGGTGACCGGGGCGTCCTCCAGGCGGGCCGGCCAGGTGGTGGGCAGGCGGCCGCCTGGTTCGTGGGCGCCGAGCAGGACGTCGGCCAGTGCCGCCCCGGCCTCCTGGCCGGGGAACCAGCTCAGCAGTACCGCCGGGACCGCCTCGCGCCACGGGAGTTCCACCGGGGAGCCGGAGTTGACCACCACGACGGTGTGCGGGTTGGCGGCGGCGACACGGGTGACCAGCTCGTCCTGACGGCCCGGCAGCCGCAGATGGGTGCGGTCGAAGCCCTCGGACTCGACCTCCTCGGTGGTGGCGACGACGACCACCGCGACATCGGCGCCCGCCGCCGCGCGGACCGCCTCCTCGATCTCGGCATCCGCGTCGCCCCGCGGTGCGCTGTGTCCGAGGGCGAAGTTCAGTGCGTCGATGTCCGAACCCAGGCCCGTGCCGGCCGGCGCGTATCGCAGCGTCACCGCGACCTGTTCACCGGCCGTCAGCGGCACCTGCACCCGCCGCTCGACGGGATGCATGAACGCCTCGAACGGATCGCCGCCCTCCGGGGCGCAGTGGCCGTCGAAGAGGACCGCGCCGTCGACGGTCAGCCGCAGCGTGCCGGTGCCGGAGACGGCGAGGGTGTGGCTGCCGGTGGTCTGCGGGGTGAAGCCGCCGGTCAGCTCGACCGCGCCGAGAGTCTCCTGGGTGACGCCCTCGGGGAACCTCCCCATCACCAGCACCCCGCCGTCGGAACGGTGTTCCTCCAGGAGGAGTTGACCGTCCGCGGTGAGGTAGCGGACGCGCAGCGCGAAGCCCTCGCGGGCGTGCGGGACGCGGGTGCGGGGGTCGGCGCCTGCGGCGAAGGTGACCTCGACCTCCTCAGGGAGCGCGGCGCACAACCCCGCCAGCGGGGAGACGACACGCTCGGGGAAGACGGTGGCGGAGCCGCCGCCGAGCACCCGGGTGTCGCGGGCGGCCGCCCCGATGACGGCGACCTTGCGGACCGCGGCGGCGTCGATCGGCAGCGTCCGGCGCGCGACGCCCACCGGCTCGTTCCGCACCAGGACGAAGGAGCGCCGGGCGATCTCGCGGGCCATCGCCGGGCCGTCGATCCCGCGCGGCACGGCCTCGGGGTCGACGGCGGCGGGCACTCCGGCCAGGCAACCGGTGCGGGCGGCGAGCAGCAGCACCCGCCGGACCGCGGCGTCCACCTCGGGCTCGGCCACCTCACCGGCGCGTACGGCGGCGGCGAGCGGGGCTCCGAAGACGGTGCGGGGGCCGGGCATCGCCACGTCGAGGCCGCCGCGCAGGGCGCGCACGGTGTGGCGGGCGGCCGTCCAGTCGGAGACGTTGCAGCCGTCGAAGCCCCATTCGCCGCGCAGGACGTCGTTGACGAGGTGGTGGTGCTCGGTCATCGTCGAGCCGTTGACCTGGTTGTAGGCGGTCATGATGCCCCAGGGGCGGGCGTTTTCGACGAGGTGGGCGAAGGGCGCGAGGTAGAGCTCGTGCAGGGGGCGCGGGGCGATGCGGTTGTCGACGGTGAGCCGGTCGGTCTCGGCGTCGTTGCCGACGAAGTGCTTGACCGTGGTGCCGACACCGCCCTCCTGCACTCCGCGGACGTACCCGGTGCCGATCGCGCCGGTGAGCAGCGGATCCTCGGAGTAGCACTCGAAGTGGCGGCCGCCGAGGGGTGAGCGGTGCAGGTTGACGGTCGGGGCCAGCAGGACGTGGACGCCCTTGCGGCGGGCTTCCTGGGCGAGGAGGTGACCGGCGCGGCGGGCCAGTGCGGGGTCCCAGGTCGCGGCCAGCGCCGTGGGGCTGGGCAGGACGACCGAGTGGTCCGCCGCGCTCCACTCCTGGCCGCGCACCCCCACGGGGCCGTCGGACAGCACCATCGAGCGCAGTCCGATGGCGGGGACGGCCGGCAGCGTCCACATGTCCTGGCCGGACAGCAGCGCGGCCTTGGTGTCGAGGTCGAGGGCGGCGAGCGCCTTCTCCACCGCAGCGGCGTGCGCGTCCGCGCGGCCGGCCGGGGCGGTGGCGCGGTGGTCGGCGTGGGGCTGGTCGGACATACGACACTCCCTGCGTGTGCGGTCGGTCCCTCGGCGCATTCTTCCGCACCGACCGTGTGCGCAGTAGGCGACGTTATCGTAGCGTTATCTTGCCCTCCGAGCGGTCGCCCGGTGGGGTTACGCTCGGCCGGTGACCGGGAGAGAGCAGAGCCCGCCCCGCGGCAGCCGGCTTGGCGGCGGGCGGGCGGCACAGCGCGCGGAGCGGCGGGAGTCCATCCTGCGGTCCGCCATGGAGCTGATCGCCGAACGGGGCTATCGCAGCACGTCGTTGGCCGCCGTCGCCGAGCGTGCCGGACTGACCCAGCAGGGTCTGCTGCACCACTTCCCGACGAAGGAGCTGCTGCTGGTCGGCGTCCTGGAAGCCCGCGACCGCTGGGACCTGGCCTCCGCCGCGGCGGCCTCCGGCGTCGGGCGCACCGAGCTCCTCGCGCAGCTCGTCGACTACAACGCCACCCGCCCCGGCATCGTCCGCACCTATACCGTCCTGTCCGGCGACAGCGTCACCGAGGGTCACCCGGCCCGCGCGTTCTTCGAGTCCCGGTTCCGGGCGGTGCGGGAGGCGTTGGCCGATGCGCTGCGGGCGGAGTTCGGTGAGGTACTGCCCGGCGGGCTGACGCCGGAGCGGGCCGCGCCGCTGCTGGTCGCCGTGATGGACGGATTGCAGCTCCAGTGGCTGCTGGACCCGGAGGACGTGGACATGCCGGCGTCGTTCCGGGACTTCCTGGTGTTGCTCGGTGCGGGCGAGGAGCCGGCCGATCGGCCCGACGGCCCGTCGACCGCCGGCTGAGCGGCTTGCGGCAGGACGTGGTGGCGCCGGAGAGCCGGTAGGAAGGCGGCCGTCCACCGGCTCCCCGCCCTCTACCGCCCCACGGCCCCCACCGGCTTTACTCACCCCCATGAGACCCCTACGCACCCGGCTGAGCGCGCTCGGCGTCGCGCTGCTCGCCGCCGCTCCCCTGTCCCTGACGGTCCCGGCCTCAGCGGCGCCCGTCGGCACTCGCGCGGATGCTTCCGCCACCACGGTGGAGGAGGAACGCCTGCCCCAGGCCGCCCCGCAGGAGATTCTGCGCCGCAGCGGATTCGACCGGTGGCAGCCGGAGTTCGCCCGCGGACTGGCGCGGATGGCGACGTACCCGGAGGCGAAGCGGTATGTCGCGGGTGAAGGACGAGCACTGTGGAAGCGGGCGGTGGACCGGGCGCAGGGCCGCGGACCGGCGGGCGGCGATCTGAGCCGGGACGACGACCGTCCGCTGTACTGGGCACGACTCGCCATGACCAGGGAACTGCGGGGGTGGCAGCCGGGGTTCGGCTTGAGCGATGAGCAACGGGCAGCGTTGGTAGGCGCGTTGGAGCGGACCTCGCGCGGCCAGGACTCCATCGATCTGCCCGCAGGGCGACGCGTTCTGCGGGTGGTCGTGACCGGATTCGACCCCTTCCAGCTGGACGCCGACGCGCGCCGGAGCAACCCGTCGGGGGCAGCTGCGCTCGCGCTGGACGGGACGACGGTGCGCACCGCGTCCGGGCGGCCGGCGCGGATAGAGACGGCGGTCTTCCCGGTGCGGTGGGCCGACTTCGCGGGGAGCCCCTCGCACGCCCCGGACAGCGGGATGGCGGAGACCGTGGAGCGCACCCTGCTGCCGCACTTCCGGCGCGGACCGCGGCAGGCGGACCTGTTCACCACCGTCAGCCAGGGCGGGCCGGGCCGCTTCGACGTCGAGCGGACCAACGGGGCCTGGCGCGGCGGCTATCCGGACAACGTGCGGGTGTCCCGTACCGAAACCGTCCCGATCCCGGACGGCGTGCCGACGGTGCGGCCGCAACCGCAGTGGACGACCACCAGCCTGCCCTACCGGCAGATCGTCGCCGCGGGAACCGGGCCGTTCCCGGTGATCGACCACACCACCGTCACCGAGATCCCCGCCGGCGGCACCGGGCCGGTCGAGCGGCCGGACGGCCCGACGCCGGGATCCACCGCCCGCGCCGGGGGCGGCGGCAACTACCTGTCCAACGAGATCGCCTACCGGGCGACGCTGCTGCGGGACGCGGTGCGGCCGTCGCTCGCGGGCGGGCATCTGCACACCCCGGTGCTGGCGTTCGGCGCCGGCAACACCGACCCGGGCGGACAGGTGACCGACCCGGACTTCGTCCGCAACCGGATGGCGATCACCGGGCAGGTGCGGGAGATCGTGACGGTGGCGGCGTCGGCGGTGGACGCGCGGCGGTAGGCCGGGACGCGGGTGGGGGAACGTGCGGCGGGCGCATCCTCTCCCGCCCACCGGGTGTGCCGGGCATCATGGGCAGATGATCATTGCTGCCGCACAGTTCTCACCGGTCCCGGGCGACATCGAGGCCAACGCCGCGCGGATGGCCGCCCTCGTCACGGAGGCGGCATCGCGCGGCGCCGGTCTTGTGGTCTTCGCCGAACTGGCCCTGACGCAGTACGACCTGCCGGCGATAGCCGCCGACCCGCGGCTGACGGTCGCACCGGACGACCCGCGGCTGGAACCGGTACGCCAGGCGTGCCGGGCGGCGGGGGTCGGCGCCGTCGTCAACGCGCCGGGCCGGGCCCCCGCGGACGGTGCCGGGCCGACCATCGCCTCCTTCGTCCTCGGGCCGGACGGCACGCTGCTCACCCGCTACGACAAGCGCCATCTGTTCGGGCCGGAGAACGATGTCTTCGCCCCTGGTACCGCCGACGGCCGGTTCACCCTCGGTGGCGTCCGGTTCGCGCTCGCCACCTGCTACGACACCGGATTCCCCGAGGTGGCGGCGCGGGCCGCGGCGGACGGCTGCGCGGTGTTCCTCGCCAGCTCCTTCCACGACTCGGCGGACCGGGTGGCGCGGTACGCGGACCTGGCCGCGGAACACGGCCTGCACGTGCTGCTCGCCAACGGGGCCGGCGTCGGCAGCGCCGGCCGGGCGGCCGGGCTCAGCGGTGCCTGGCTGCCCACCGGAGAGCGGGTCGCGGTGGCCGGCGACGGGACGGAGCACGCCCCGGACGGCGGTGCGGAGCTGGTGCTGAGCGATGTGCGGGACGGGATCACGTTGATGGCGGACCCGGCGGTCGCCGCGATACCCGTCAAGGAGTGCGGCGAGCAGCTGCTCGACGTACGGACCGCGGCGCCCGCGCTCCTCGTCTCCGAACTCAAGGACGACAACGGAGAGAACGGAGACAGCGGCGACAGCGGCGACGACGGAAGTGGCGTGGGTGACCACGCGGGTGCCTTCGCCCGGCTGCGCGAGGGCGTGCTGCGGCGGCTGTTGACCGCCCAGGCGTCCCTGCCGGACGGGCTGCGGCTGCAGTTCGTCGAGGGCTACCGGCCGCCGGCCCTGCAGCGCCGCTACTTCGAGGAGTACACGCACGAGCTGCGCGCCGCCCACCCCGACTGGGACGCCGCCCGGCTGCACTCGGCCGCGAGCCGCTACGTCTCCCCGCCGGACATCGCGCCGCACAGCGCGGGCGGCGCGGTGGACGTCACCCTCGTCACCGCCGACGGCGGGGAGGTCGACATGGGGACGCCGATCAACGCCTCCCCCGAGGAGAGCGCCGGCGCCTGCTACACGGCTGCGCCCGGCCTGTCGCCCGCCGCCCGCGCCAACCGGCGAGTGCTGAGCGCGGCCCTGACCGCGGCGGGGCTGGTCAACTACCCCACGGAGTGGTGGCACTGGTCCTACGGCGACCGCTATTGGGCCCTGGCGACCGGCGCGGATCACGCCCTGTACGGGCCGAAGGAGCCGGCCTGATGACCGCGCCCCTGCTGCTCGGTGACGCGGAGGTCCGCGACCGCCTCGACCCGGCCGGCGCCGTGACGGCCGTCCGGCACGCGCTGCTGGAGCATCACGCGGGCCGGCTGGCCGCGCCCCCGCGGCTGCACGCCCCGCTCGGCTCCGCGGAGCTGGTGTTCACCGTCGGTGAGCTGGCCGGGGACGGGCTGCACGGCTTCCGGGCGTACGGCACGAAGGGGCACGGCGCCCAGCTGGTGGCGGTGTGGGACAGCGCGAGCGGGGAGCTGGTCGCCGTGGTGCACGGCCGGGAGCTGGGGCCGCGCAGGACCGGCGCGATCGGTGCGGTGGCGGTCGGGGCGCTGGCCCGCCCGGACGCGTCCCGGCTGGCGCTGATCGGGACGGGGCCGCAGGCCTGGACCCAGCTGTGGGCGCTGTCGGGCGGCCCGCACCGGCCCGCGGAGGTGACGGTGTTCGGGCGCCGGACCGAGCGCGCGCAGCGGTTCGCCGACCGGGCCCGTGCGGAACTCGGGCTCGCGGTGCGGGTGGCCGGGTCGGCGCGCGAGGCGGTGCGCGACCGTGAGGTGGTGATCGTGGCGACGAACAGCGCGACCCCGGTCCTGGAGGCGGACTGGATCGCTCCGGGAACCCACCTGAGCACCCTGGGCCCCAAGACGACCACGCGCCACGAGATTCCGCCCGAGCTGGCCCGGCGCGCCACGGTCGTCGTCACCGACTCCCTTGCGCAGTGCGGACGTTACGGCACCGACCATCTGCTGGGGCCCGCGCCGATGGCCGAACTGGGCAGCGTGCTGGCGGGCGCGGCCGCGGGCCGTACCGGTGACGAGGACATCACGCTGTTCTCGTCCGTCGGCCTGGCCGGTACGGAGGTGGCGGTGGCGGCTGCGCTGATGCGGGCGTGCGGGTAGCGGCGACCCCCGTGCCCTCGTGCGGCGGGCGGACCGGTGCCCGCCCCGGCGCCGCTGCCGACCACCGGGGCATGGCGCCCCCCTCGCCCCACCGCGGCTCAGCCCTCCGGGAGTTCGTCCAGCTCCGCCAGGCTCGGGTAGGACGGCTGGGCGCCCGGCTTGGTGACGGCGGCGGCGCCGACGCGCACGGCGAAGCGGGCCGCGTCGGGCAGGGAGTCGCCACGGGCCAGGCGGGTGGCCAGGGCGCCGGTGAAGGCGTCGCCCGCGCCGGTGGTGTCGACGGCCCTGACCTCGACGCCCGGCGCCTGGCTCACTCCCGAACCGTCCAGCACCAGCGCACCGTCGCCGCCGAGGGTGATGACGACCGAGCGCGCGCCCCGTTCCCGCAGGGCCTGCGCCCACTCCGCCGGCTTGCCGTCGGCGAGCCCGGACAGTTGCCGTGCCTCGTGTTCGTTGACCACCAACGGGTCTGCGGCCGCGAGCAGTTCGGGCGCCAGGCGGTCCGGGGCCGGGGAGGGGTTGAGGACGACGCGGGTGCCGGCGTCCTCGGCCAGCGCGGCGGCCGCCCGCACGCTCTCCAGGGGGATCTCCAGTTGGAGCGAGAGCACCGAGGCACCGGCGATGACGTCCTTGGCCGCGGTCACGTCCTGCGGGGTCAGGGCGGCGTTGGCGCCGGGTGAGACCACGATGCTGTTGTCGCCGTCGGGGCTCACGATGATCATCGCGGTGCCGGTGCGGGCCGCCTCGTCCACGATGACCGGCCCGACGTCCGTGCCGGCCGCGCGCTGGGCGGCCAGCAGCAGCGCGCCGTAGGCGTCACCGCCGACCCGGGCCAGCAGCGCCGTGCGGGCACCGAGCCGGGCGGCCGCGGCGGCCTGGTTGGCGCCCTTGCCACCGGCCGATTCGACCAGATCCGTGCCGAGCACGGTCTCGCCCGCGCCGGGCCGCCGCTCCACCCGAACCGTCAGGTCCGCGTTGGCCGAGCCGACCACCAGGACGTCGTACATGCGCCGCTCTCCCATTTCATCTCACCTGTCATTGCCCGGCGGCCCGGCACCGGGCCGGACCGCCGTCCTCAGCTGTCGAACTTCGCGGCGTTCTCCGCCGTCACCAGCACCACGGGCACCTTGACCGACTTCGGCAGCTTCTCACCGCGGGCGGCCTTCAGCGCCCAGTCCACGGCCTGCTTGCCGAGGAGTTTCGGCTGCTGGGCGACCGTCGCGGTCAGACTGCCGTTGCGGACCGCGGTGACGCCGTCCGGTGTGCCGTCGAAGGCGACCACCTTGACGTCCTTGCCTGACCTGCCGCCGAGGGCCTTGGACGCGCCGAGCGCCATCTCGTCGTTGGCGGCGAACACCCCGCCGATGTCCCGGTGCGCCTGGAGCATGTTGGACATCACGTCCATGCCCTTGGTGCGGTCGAAGTCGGCGGGCTGCCGGGCGACGACCTGGATGCCGGGGTACTTCTTGATGGCCTCCTCGAAGCCCTGGCCGCGTTCCCGGGCGGCGGAGGTGCCGGGCTGGCCCTCCAGGAAGGCCACCTTGCCCTTCCCGCCGAGCGAGGCGGCCAGCGTCCTGGCGGCGAGCCGGCCACCGGCGACGTTGTCGGAGGCGATGGTCGATCCGACGTCGCCGCCGTTGACGCCGCGGTCGATGGAGATGACCGGCACCTTCGCCCGGTTGGCGACCCCGACGGCCGGTACGGCGGCGTCGGAGTCGACCGGGTTGATGATGGCCGCCCTGACGTCCTGGCTGGTGAACGTCTCCATCTGGTTGATCTGTTGAGTGGGGTCGTTCTGCGCATCGGTGATGTTGATCTTCAGGCCGCGGGCGTCCGCCTCGGCCTGCGCGCCTTCCCTGATGCCCACGAAGAACGGGTTGTTCAGGGTGGACAGCGCGAGACCCAGATCCGTGTCGCCGCCGCGGTCGCAGCCGGCCAGTCCGAGGGCGACGACCGCGGCCGATCCCGCCGCCAGGGCCCTGACCCGGGCCCTCATCGGACGCTCCGGCGCCGCAGCGTGTCCAGGAGCACCGCCAGCGCGATGACCAGCCCGGTGGCCACCTGCTGCCAGAAGGCCGAGACGCTCAGCAGGTTGAGGCCGTTGCGCAGGACGGCGAGGATCAGCGCGCCGATGAGCGTGCCGGACGCCTTGCCCGAGCCGCCGGAGAGGCTCGCGCCGCCGATGACGACGGCGGCGATGGCATCGAGTTCGTAGCCGCCGGCGGCCTGCGGCTGCGCGGAGGTGAGCCGGGCCGCCAGCACGATGCCGGCGACCGCGGCGAACAGGCCGGACAGCGCGTAGATGACGAGCTTGCGGCGCTTGACGTTGATGCCGGAGAGGCGGGCCACCTCCTCGTTGCCGCCGATCGCGAACATCGCGCGGCCGGAGTACGTACGGGCCAGGATCAGGGCCGCGATCAGCCCCATGGCGACCATCACCAGGACGGGTACCGGCAGCCAGCCGCCGAGGGTGTCACCGAGCGCGCTCAGGGAGGTGGGGAACGGGATCGGTGAGCCGCCGGAGATGACCAGCGCCAGGCCCCGGCCGACCGAGAGCATCGCCAACGTGGCGATGAAGGCGGGCAGTTTGCCGTAGGCGACAAGCGCTCCGGAGACCAGTCCGGCCGCCGCGCCGACCGCGAGGCCCAGCAGCACCGCGACCACGACGGGCAGCCCGTCGCCGGAGGCCGCCCACGCGGTGACGGTGGCGGACAGGGCGGCGACCGAGCCCACCGACAGGTCGATTCCGGCCGAGACGATCACGAAGGTGACGCCGAAGGCGAGGATCGCGGTGACCGACGCCTGCACGCCGACGTTGAGGAGATTCTGTCCGTTGAGGAAGTCCTTGGACAGCACCGCCATCACCACGACCAGGGCGATGAGCCCGCCCAGCGGTCCGTTCTTCAGGACGGCGCGGGTGAACCACTGCCCGAGCGCATGTTCCCTGCCGCCGGCGGTCGGGGGTGTCCGGTCGGGGGTCTTCAGCAGCTCAGTCATCGGAGCCCTCCATCGCGCTCTGACGTGTGTCGTCGGGGTGGGGTATGTCGTCCGCGGACGCGGCGGCCGGGAGCGGGCCGGCGGACTTCGGGGACTGGACGGCCAGTTCCATCACCGCGTCCTGGGTGGCCTGCCCGGCCGGAAGCTCACCCGCCAGCCGGCCCTGCGCCATCACCAGCACGCGGTCGCTCATCCCGAGGACCTCGGGCAGATCGCTGGAGATCATCAGCACCGCGCAGCCCGCCGCCGTCAACTCGTTGATGAGCTGGTAGATCTCGACCTTGGCGCCGACGTCGATCCCGCGCGTCGGCTCGTCGAGGATCAGCAGCCTGGTCTCGGCCAGCAGCCATTTGCCGATGACGACCTTCTGTTGGTTGCCGCCGGAGAGCGTACGGGCGCTCTGGCCCAGGCCGCTCATGCGGACCCGCAACTGTCCCGCGACCTCGGCCGCAGCACGCCGCTGGCCGCCGCGGTCCACCAGACCGCCGCGCAGATCGCGATCCAGCCTGGCCAGCGTCAGGTTGTCCTGGAGCGACGCGTCCAGGACCAGGCCCTGGCCCTTACGGTCCTCGGGCACCAGGCCGAGCCCGGCGCGCATCGCGGCGCGCACGTCGCCGCGCGCAAGTTCCTTGCCGTCGACCTCGACCGTGCCGGCGTCGTGGCGGTCCGCGCCGAAGATCGCCCGCGCGATCTCCGTACGGCCCGCGCCGACCAGCCCGGCCAGGCCGACGACCTCACCGGCCCGCACCTCGAAGTCGATGCCCTCGAAGACCGGCCGGGCCGGTGCGCCCTTGGCGGCCTTCGCGCCGTGCCGGGTCAGGCCGCGCACCCGCAGGAGCGGCGCGCCTGGCTCTTCGGGGCGCTCGCGCGGGTACTGCTCGGCGATGTCCCGGCCGACCATGAGCCGGATCAGCTCGTCCTCGTCGGTGGTGGCGGGCACCTCGCCGACCGAGCGGCCGTCGCGCAGCACCGTGACCCGGTCGCCGAGCACGCCGATCTCGTCGAGGTGGTGGGTGATGAAGATGATGCCGACGCCGGACGCGCGCAGTTCACGGACGATGGTGAACAGCGTCCCCACCTCCTCGGAGGTGAGCACCGCGGTCGGCTCGTCCATGATCAGAACGCGCGCGTCGAGGCTGAGGGCCTTGGCGATCTCCACCATCTGGAGCCGGGCGATGCCGAGAGCGGCGACCGGCGTGTCCGGGGAGACATCGAGGCGCACCCGCCGCAGCAGCTCGGCCGCGCGGGTGCGCATCGTCTTCTTGTCGACGAGGCCGAGCGCGGTCCGCGGCTGCCGGCCGAGGAAGATGTTCTCGGCGACCGTCAGGCCGGGGACGAGGTTGAACTCCTGGTAGATGGTGGCGATGCCGAGGCGTTCGGCGTCCTGCGCGGAGCGGATCTGCACCTCGCGCGGCTTGTCCGCCGCGCCGTCCGGGCCGTTGTCGCCGGTGGCGGCGAGAATCCTGCCCTCGTCGGGGCGGTGGGCGCCGGAGAGCATCTTGATGAGCGTGCTCTTGCCCGCGCCGTTCTCGCCGAGCAGGACGTGCACCTCGCCGGCACGCAGGCTCAGGTCCACCCCGTCCAGCGCACGGACCCCGGGGAACGACTTCGTCACCCCCTCGACGCGCAGCAGTTCGCGGCCGCCCGGTACGTCGTCTTTGACGCCGGTCATGCGCTGCCCCTCTCTTCCTCGGTCGTGCTTCCTCAGGTGGCTCTCGGGTGGTGCTGTGATGGGTTCAGGGGGCGGGCGGCTCACCGCAGGAGCGGCGCGTCACGAGCCGGGCCGGCAGCAGTACCGAGTCGGCGGGTCGGCCCTCGATGCGCTCCAGCAGGGTCTGCACGGCGGCCCTGCCCAGTTCCCTGGTGGGCTGGGCGATGGCGGTCAGCGGCGGGTCGGTGTGCGTGAACCACGGCACGTCGTCGTAGACCACCAGCGCGACATCGTCGGGAACCCGCAGGCCGCGTGCGCGGAGTTCGTCCATCGCGCCGAGCGCCATCAGGTTGTCGGTGGCGAGTACCGCGTCCGGTGGTTCCGGCAGGTCGAGGAAGTCACGCATCACTCGCCGGCCGCCGGTGTGCTGGAGGTCGGGGGTGGCGCCGACGCGCTCGTCGGGCAGCGCGATGCCGTGCGCGGCCAGCGCCGTACGGAAGAGGTCGAGGCGCTCGTCGCCGGTGGGGGTACCGGCCGGCGCGACGATGATCGCGGGGCGGCGGCGGCCGAGGGCGGCCAGGTGGGCGGCGAGGTCGGTGAGGGCGGCGCGGCCGTCGGCGCGCACGCAGGGGGCGTCGATGCCCGGCACGGTGCGGTCCAGCAGGACGAGCGGGGTGCCGGAGGCTACGACCTCGGTCAGCATCGTTGATCCGGTCCCGGCCGAGCTGACCAGCAGGCCGTCGATGCGGCGGTCCAGCAGGGTGCGGATGTAGTCGTCCTGCTGCTCGGGGCGTTCACCGGCGTTGCCGATGACCAGGCTGTAGCCGAGGCTGCGGGCCGCGTCCTCGACGGCGTCGGCCAGCTCGGTGAAGAACGGATTGGTGAGATCACCGATGACCAGGCCGAGCGCCCCGGTCCTGGCGGTGCGCAGGGCGCGGGCGACGTTGTTCGGGCGGTACCCCAGCTCGCGTACGGCGGCGAGCACCCGCTCGCGGGTCTCGGCGACCGGGCCGTGGCCGTTGAGGACCCGGGAGACGGTGGCGACGGAGACACCTGCCCGTTCTGCCACCTCTTTGATATTCGCCATGGCGCCGTTGCCGTCCTGTCGGTGCGATCACGTGCGCCCGGCTGTGCGAGGCGCCGTGTAATCGATTTCGTGAGGCCCCACGTAATCGATTACACGCGTGGCGCGTCAAGGCGTCGATGAGGTGGTGTACGTCACATTCGGGACGCGAGGGGCCCTGCATCGGGGCGGGAGGGGCCGGGCCCGCTCGCGAGGCGGCGGGGGCCGCCGGAGCGACCGGCAGGCAGGCAGCGGCAAGCGGCTACTACTCGCGAGGCAGGCACGACTCCGGGCGGCCGACAGCGGGCCACGACGCAAGGCAGGCACACCGCCGGGCGGCCAAGATCAGGCCACCGCTCGCGAGGTGACAGGTGGGCGGCACACACGGGGGTCGCGAGACAGACACCGGCCCCGGCCACCGACCGCAGGCCACCGCTCGGCGCGGCAGGCACGGCCCGGCGACCGGCACGGGGCCACCACTCGCGAGGCAGGCACGGCGCGGCGACCGGCACAGGGGCCAGCACACGGGCGGCAGGCAGGCCCGGCGACCGACACGGAGCCACCACACGCGCGGCAGGAACGGCTCCGGGCTGCCGGCAGCGGGCCAGCACGCAGGGCAGGCGCACCGCCGGGCGCCCGAGAACAGGCCACCGCTCGCGATGTGACAGGTGGGCGGCACGGGGCTCGCGAGACAGGCACCAGCCCCGGCCACCGACCGCAGGCCACCGCTCGGCGCGGCAGGCACGGCCCGGCGACCGACACGGGGCCACCGCTCGCGATGTGGCAGGTGGTCGCCGGTGGGCGGCATGAGCGGGGTGGGGCTGCGGCGCAGCGGAACTGCGGGACCGCGGGCTGCTGGACCGCGGCGCAGAGGCGCAGCGAAACTGCGGGACCGCGGCGCAGCGGACGCGAGACCGCGAGGCGCGCGAGCCCTAGGCGTCCCGGGTGCCCAACGGCCGAGGGCCGCACCCGGTGGGTGCGGCCCTCGGCTTTCGGCTGTGCGTGACGCGTCAGGCGACGGTCAGCTTGACCTCGATGTTGCCACGGGTGGCGCTGGAGTACGGGCACACCTGGTGCGCCTTCTCCACGAGGTCCTTGGCGGTGGCCGCGTCCACATTGGGGATCGAGGCGGTGATCTCGACCGTGAGGCCGAAGCCGCCCGCCTCGGTCTTGCCGATGCCGACGTTGGCGGTCACCCGGGAGCCGGAGACATCCGCCTTCTCCTGACGGGCCACGACGCTGAGCGCGCCCTGGAAGCAGGCGCTGTAGCCCGCCGCGAAGAGCTGCTCGGGGTTGGTGCCGGCGCCGCTGCCGCCCTGCTCCTTGGGCGGGTTGACGACTACGTCGAGCTTGCCGTCGTCGCTGGCGACGCGGCCGTCACGGCCGTTCTCAGCGGTGGCGACGGCGGTGTAGACGACGTCGACGGTCTGGATGGACATACAGAATCCTCCTGTGGTTCGCCGCGACTCGCGCCCACGGATCGCGACGGCTTCCGAAGAGCCTAACGGTCCGCTCCGCGGGGTCAGCCGTCGAGGCTCACGATCATCTTGCCGGTGTTCTCACCGCGCAGGAGGCCGAGGAAGGCCTCGACGCCCTTCTCGATGCCGGCGACCTTGGTCTCGCCGTACTTCAGCTCGCCGGAGCGGATCCAGGCGGAGACCTCCTCGACGAACTGCGGCTGCAGTGCGGAGTGGTCGCTCACCAGCAGGCCCTGGAGGCGCAGCCGCTTGCCGATCACCATCGCGAGGTTGCGGGGCGCCGGGGACGGCTCGGTGGAGTTGTACATCGAGATCATGCCGCAGATGGCGACGCGGCCGTGGACGTTGAGCGCGCTGATGGCCGCTTCGAGGTGGTCGCCGCCGACGTTGTCGAAGTAGACGTCGATGCCGTCGGGGGCGGCCTGCTTCAGCTGCTTGTGGACGTCGCCGTTCTTGTAGTTGAAGGCGGCGTCGAAGCCGTACTCCTCGACCAGGACCTTGACCTTCTCGTCGGATCCGGCGGAGCCGATGACCCGGGAGGCGCCCTTGAGCTTGGCGATCTGGCCGACCTCGCTGCCCACCGCACCGGCCGCGCCGGACACGAAGACGACGTCGCCCTCCTTGAAGGAGGCGACCTCCAGCAGGCCCGCGTAGGCGGTCAGGCCGGGCATGCCCAGCACGCCGAGGTAGGCGGTCAGCGGAGCCAGCGAGGGGTCCACCTTCGCGGCACGCTTGGCGTCCAGCACCGCGTACTCCCGCCAGCCGAGGCCGTGCAGGACGTGGTCACCGACGGCGATGTCGTCCGCGCGGGAGGCGATGACCTCACCTACCGCGCCACCGTCCATCGGCTGGTCCAGCTGGAACGGCGGGACGTAGGACTTGACGTCGTTCATCCGGCCGCGCATGTACGGGTCGACCGAGAAGTGCTGGGTGCGGACGAGGATCTGTCCCTCGCCGACCTCCGGCACCGCGGCCTCGCGCAGCGCGAAGTCCTCCGGGGTGGGCCAGCCGTGCGGGCGGGCGACGAGGTGCCATTCACGGCCGGTCGTGGGCAGTGCGGACATAAGAGCGCTCCTCCTAATGCTTCATGTACTGAAACAACCATGCTCCTCGATATTTCATCTTGTCAAGCAAATGGGTATCCTGGCTTGCATGACACCGCGCGCAGACCCTTTGACCGTCGAGGTCGTCGACCTCATCGGCACCGTCGTCGCCCGTTACTACGAGGAGTACGAGCACGCCGCGGCCGAGCACTCCCTCACGGGCGCCCAGGCGCGGGTTCTCAGCCTCCTTGCCGTTGAGTCGCTGCCCATGCGGCGCGTGGCGCAGCGACTGAAGTGCGAGCCGTCGAATGTCACCGGAATCGTGGACCGCCTGGAGGCCCGCGGCCTGGTGGAGCGCCGCCCCGACCCGGCCGACCGCCGCGTCAAGCTGGCCGCCCCGACCGATGAGGGCGCGCGCACGGCCGAGCGGCTGCGCAGCTCGCTGGACTTCGCCCGCGAACCCCTCGGCCAGCTGACCGTCGCCGAGCGCACCCTGCTCAAGGAGCTGCTCCAGCGGATGCTGGGCCTCGCACCGGAGTGAGGCCCGCGCCCCACGCGACCGTCAGTTCAACTCTCCGCGCAGTCGCTGGGCCCGCAGGACCAGTTCCAGTTCGAAGCGGCGGTCCGCGTCGTCCACGTCCTCGCCCCATAACTCCTTGATCTGGCGCAGCCGGTAGCGGACGGTCTGCGGGTGGACGCCCAGCCGGGCGGCGACCTCGGGGGCGCCGCCGCGGGTCTCCAGCCAGGCGAGCAGGGTCTCGGCGAGCCGACGGCCGTGGGTGGGGCCGCAGCGGGTCAGCGGGGCGAGCCGGCGGCGGCCGAGGTCCTCGATCAGCTCCTCGGGCGGCAGCAGTACCAGCGCCTCGGTGTGCTCGGTGCACTGCAGCAGCTCGCCCGTGGGCAGCAGGCCGCGTTCCATCAGATCGACCGCGATGCCGGCCCAGCGCAGCGACTTCGCGGCGTCCAGGAGCGGCACGGCGGGCCCGATCGCGCCGGACCAGCCGGCGGCCGCGCGGCGCAGCAGCTCACCGCGGCCGGGGGCGTCCGGCTCCGGCACCACCATCCGTGGGCGTTCGCACTCCATGTCCAGCAGCACGTCGGAGGCGACGGCGGGCGCCACCGCCTCCCGGGCCGGGCGCAGCAGGACCGCGACCGCGACCCGCTCCGGCAGCGGCCAGCCGATCCGGGCGGCACGCTCGGCGAGCGCGGGCATCCGGCCGTCCGCGTCGGCGGCGCAGCCCTCCCGGTTCCGGCGCCGCAGGCCGTGCCCTTCGGCCCGCGGACCCGGAGCGTTCGCCTCCGCGCCGCCCGGCCCCGGGCTGCCGGCGCTCGTGAACAGCTGCTCCATGAGCCGGCGTTGCAGGCGTAATCGCTCCCCGGCCTGGCGGGCCGCGGCCTCCGCGTAGCCGCGTACGGACTCGGCGACCAGCCCGTCGAGATATTCGAAGCCCGACTCGGCGAGTTCGTACATCGCGGGGGCCGGGATGGCGACCTGCTGGCCGATCTCGGCGAGCCGTCGCCAGGCCAGCCGTACGCCCAGCCGGTACATGGCCTGGAGGGCGTCCAGGCTGCGGCCCTGGATGCCCTCGCCGCGGCCGAACTCCTGGAAGACCCGCGGGTGGACGTGCGGGCGGTCCAGGCCGGCCGTCAGGTGCGCGACGAAGTGCTCAAGGGACTGACGGATGCCGACCAGCGCGCGGGGTTCGCCGAAGTCGTCCGGCACCAGGGGGAGTTGTGGGTACTCGCGGCGGATCTCCCGCAGGATGTCCGCCGCCAGGGTGGGCACTTCCTCCAGCGCCTGGGCGGCGAACTGCCGTACCTGGTACGGCGGGACCTCCCGCCAGGCGGAGCGGACGGCGGTCACCATGGACGCGGCCTCCTCAGCATGCCGGCCCCTACTCGCCGGCCCGGTCGAAGGTCACCAGTGGCACGTTCGGCTGCTCGGGCGGAGCTTCCAGGGCGGCGACGATGCCTAGCGCGGCGCCGACGGCCAAGGCGGTGGCGGTCAGCGCGGTGAGTGCGGCGGCGAGCATTCGGTGCATGGCGCGGCGAGCCCCTTCGTCGATGCCGGAGACCGGTCGTCGGTCCCCGTCGAGTTCGGTGCGGCACCCGGCACGGTCCTGGGCCCGGGGGTGTCCCCCGGCGCCCGGAAGTGGTCCGGCTCGGTGCCGCGTTCCCACAGCGCGGCACCACGTCAGTCGTGGTGCCTGCCGAGTGTGGAAGGGCATTGACGCCCTGTCAAGAGTTCCCTTACGTTCCCGGCCCATGGCGCATCAGGTCGCCGCACGTGCACCAGAGCGTGTCTCCCCTCACCGCTTCCAGGAGTGCTCGTATGCGTGAATCCGGTAAGTCAGGCTCTCCCTCGACGTCGCCCCTGTCGCTGATCCTGTGGGGTCTCGGCGTCTTCCTGCTGGCCCTCGCACCCCTGCTGGCCTGGTACGTCACGCCGCGGGCGAAGGCCACCCCGGTCGATGTCGACGCCACCACCGTCTTCACCGGCACCGGCAGTTACTTCGACACCGGGTCGCTCAGGACCAGGGAGCGCCAGAAGATCACCATCACCCGGCACGTCCTGGGCGATGTGGCGGCGAGCGAGCGCAGCGGGCGGGCCGTGTGGGACGTCTCCACCACGGTCGACACCCCGCGGACCCTCGCCCTGAAGGACCCCCGCAAGGCGTTCCAGTGGACCACCGAGCGCTGGGTCACCGACCGGCACAGCAACGCCCCGGTGCACTGCTGCGAGGAGGCCCCGACCCGCTTCGACGGCGACGCCTACCTCAAATTCCCCTTCGATGTGCAGCGCAGGACCTACCGCTGGTGGGACAACACACTGGGGGCGGCCGTCCCCCTCCGCTTCGCCGGTCTGCAGAAGATCCAGGGATACCAGGGCTATCGCTTCACCGGGACGGTGCAGGCCACCAGAACCGGCAGCCGCCAGGTCCCCGGCCGGTTGGTCGGCCGGCCGGGGCAGGGCCAGATCCAGGCCGAGGAGTGGTACGCCAACTCCGGGATCGAGCTGGTCGTCGAGCAGCGCACCGGCCGGATCATCAACGCCTCGATCTCGCCGCTCAAGACGCTGCGCGCCCCCGGTGCCCGGCGTACCGCGGTGACGCTGCTGCACGGCGAGAAGCTCCGGTTCACCCCGGCGACGCAGCGCGCGCAGGTGGCACTGGCGAAGGCGGACAGCGACAAGCTCGCACTGGTCGGCCGGACACTTCCGGTGGGCGCCGCGTCGACGGGCACGGTATTGGCCCTGACCGGCCTGGTGCTGGTGGTGCGCGGCAGGCGGTCGACCGGCCGGTCCTGAGCGAAGTGATGAACCATCAGCCCCGGCGGGGGCGGATTTTGTCATTCCGGTGAGTAGCCGCATCGAACACGGCGGCGAAAACTATCGACCCCACACGCAGACGTCCGGCCATGCGGTCGGCAGAAATCCGCAGTGCCCCAAGCCCGGCCGGTTCCGGAGACCGCAGGTCCCGGAACCGGCACCCAGGAACGCCGATCCGGTAAACCGCCGCTCCCCCAGGGCAGGCACCGGGCCGGTGGCCGCCGCGCCCCCCGCGGTGACCACCGGCCCGTACGTCCCGCACACCGCGGGCCCACGGCAGCAGCCCCCACTGCTCGCCGCGGAGAGGAAAGGCGCGACAACTCCACACCGCAGCACCCGCCGCAGCACGGCCCCCACGACTCAGCACGCAGTACGTCCCCCACCGCTGGTACCGCACCCTGAGACGAGTTGGAGCACAGATGCCCCAGCACGTACGACCGTCCCTGCCCCTCGCGCCCTCGCCTGTCCCGCTCGCACCCTCCGCACCATCAGCGCCCCCCGCTTCCGGGCCGCCCCCGGTCCCCCGCCGTATCGTCTTCCTCGCCCGCCGCGACCTGGGAAACCCAGCCGCCGGCGGCTCCGAGCTCCTGGTGGACCGGATCGCCGCAGGACTCACCGCACACGGCCATCAGGTCACGCTGCTCTGCGGCGGGCCGACTCCCCCCGAGCTCTCGGCTCCGCTCGCGCCGGGAGGCGCCCCCGGCCGTGGCTACCGGGTGGTGTCCGCAGGCGGCGACGCCGGTCATTTCCTGCGGGTGCCACGCCAGTTCAACCGCCGGGTCGGTGACTGCGACCTGCTGGTCGAGGTGTGCAACGGGATGCCCTACCTCGCGCCGCTCTGGCACCGCGGGCCGACCCTGTGCCTGGTCAACCACGTCCACACGGACCTGTGGGGCATGCGCTACCCGGCCCCGGCCGCCCGGCTCGGCCGCCGCCTGGAGCACTGGGCGCTGGCCGGCACCCACCGCCGCAACCTGATGGTCGCCGTCTCGGGCTCGACCGCGACCGCCCTGCACGGACTCGGCGTCGCACCGGACCGCGTCCGCCTGGTCCACAACGGGGTGGAGGAACCCGGCCCACTCGTGCCCGAGGCGCCGGAGCCGCTCTTCCTCGCCATGGGCCGGCTCGTCGAGTACAAGCGCATCGACCTGCTGCTGCGCCTGTGGGAACGGGTCCGCCCGGTGACCGGCGGACGGCTGGTCATCGTGGGCGACGGCCCGGAGCGGGCACGACTGACCGCCATGGCCGGCCCGGACGTCACCTTCACCGGCCACATCTCGGAACAGCGCAAGCACCAACTCCTCTGCTCGGCCTGGCTGTTGCTGCACCCCTCACTTGTCGAGGGGTGGGGCCTGGTGGTCATGGAGGCCGCCGCCCGGCGCACCCCCGCCGTCGGCTTCGACATCCCCGGCCTCCGAGATTCCGTCGAGGACGGCTCCACCGGGCTGCTGGCCCGCGGCGAGAGCGCGTTCGCGGCGCACTGGTGCTCCCTCGCCCTCAGCGCCCACCGCCGGCACGCCCTGGGAGCCGCCGCCGCACAGCGCGCCGACCGCTTCCGATGGGGCCACACGGTCCGCAGCTTCCGGGCGGTCGCCGCGGAGGCTTTCCTGCAGACGCTCCCCAGGCGGTGAACTTCCGGTGCGCGACCCTTCCTTGCGCAGGTCCTACACCCTCTTCCGTGCCTTCCTGCGAGAGCAGACAGAACCGGAGCACTGCTACGGGCTGCTGGCCCGGGACGCCGCCGACCAGGTCGAGCGTTACGCCCCCCTGAAGGACGCGGTGGTCGCCGACATCGGCGGCGGCAGCGGACACTTCACCGACGAGTTCCGCCGCCGCGGCGCACACGGGTATCTCTTCGAGCCCGACCCGGCCGAGCTGACCTCCCGCGGCCACGCCCCGGAGGGCGCGGTGGTCGCCGACGGCTATCTGCTGCCGCTCGCCGACGGCGCCGCCGACATCTGCTTCTCCTCCAACGTCCTGGAGCATGTCGCCGACCCGCAGACCTTCCTCAGCGAGATGATCCGGGTCACCCGCCCCGGCGGACTGATCTACGTCTCCTTCACCAACTGGCTCTCCCCCTGGGGCGGCCACGAGACCGCGCCCTGGCACTACCTGGGAGCCGAGCGGGCCCGTACCCGCTACCGGCGGCGCACCGGCCGGCCGGCCAAGCACACCCTGGGCGAGAACCTCTTCGCCGTGCACATCGGCCGCACGCTGCGCCACGTACGGGCACGCGAGGACATCGCCGTCGTCTCTGCCCGCTCGCGCTACGCGCCGTTCCTCGCCGAGACCATCCCCCGTCTCCCGGGCGTGCGCGAGGTCGCCACCTGGAACCTTCTCCTCATCCTCCGGCGGCTGCCGTGACCGCGCCCCGCGTCGCGCACCGGCAGCCCCTCGTCCCCCGGCGGTCACGATGACCCACACCCTCGAACAGTCCATGTCACCGGGCACACCCGACCCGGGCGGCACCCCGGCACCGCCCCCGGCCGGCCCGCCACCGGGCGAACCCCGCCGCAGACGCTGGCTGTTCGCCTTCTGGGCGGCCGCCCTGGCCGGCTTCCTCGTGCCCTCGCCGGGGCAGATGACCTTCGAGACGAAGCTCGGCGTGACCACCGCCCCGTGGAAGTTCCTCGGTGACCTCGGGCAGCTGTGGCACGACCGGGCCGGCTTCGGCGGCATCGCCGACCAGTACATCGGCTACGCCTTCCCCACCCTCCCCTACTACGGCCTGGCCGATCTGGTGCAGCTGCCCGTCTGGCTGGCCGAGCGGCTGTGGATGTCGCTGATCGTCACGGCCGCGTTCTGGGGCGCGCTGCGACTGATGGAACGGCTGCGCGTGGGCGCCCCACCGGCCCGGCTGCCGGCAGCCGCCTGCTACGCCCTGTGGCCCACCTTCACCATCGTCATCGGTTCGACCTCCGCCGCCGCGCTCCCCGGCGCGCTGCTGCCCTGGGTCCTGCTACCGCTGACCGACCCGCGGCTCTCCGCCCGCACGGCCGCGACCCGTTCGGCGCTGCTGATCCCCTTCATGGGCGGTGTCAACGCGGCGTCGACGCTGGCGTCGCTCCTGCCCGTCGGCCTCTATCTGCTCTCCCGCACCGGGCCACGGCGGCCGAAGCTGCTCGCCTGGTGGGTCCCCGGTGTGCTGCTGGCCACCGCCTGGTGGGTGGTCCCCCTCCTCCTGCTGGGTGTGCACGGCGAGAACTTCATGCCGTTCATCGAGCAGGCCGACACCACCACGGGCACCATGTCCGCCACGGAACTGCTGCGCGGGGCCGGCAACTGGGTCGGCTACCTCAACTTCGGTGAGCCCTGGCTGCCGGCCGGCTGGACGATGACGGCCAACACGTTCGCGGTCCTGGGCTCGGCGCTGGCCGCCGCGCTCGGCCTCGCGGGGCTCGCCCGCCGGGACCTGCCCGAGCGGCGCTGGCTGCTGCTGACGGTCCTGACCGTCGCGCTGATCGCGCTCGCCGGTTACGGCGGAGCGCTCGGCGGCCCCGTGCACGGCGTGTGGCAGGACTGGCTGAACGGCTGGCTGCGCCCGTTCCGCAACATCTACAAGTTCACGCCCGGCCTCGCGCTGGCGCTCACGCTGGGGCTGGCGCATCTGCTCGCCACCACCGGCGCGCGCCGAGGCGCCCGCCGCCGTGCCCCGGCCCGCCGCCTCCCGCCGCGCCTCCTGCCGCTGCTGACCGCCGTGCTGGTACTGCCCGCCCTCGCCCTGCCCTTCCTGACCGGCAGCATCCTCCAGCCCGGCGCCTTCACCCGGCTCCCCGCCTACTGGGAACAGACCGCCGGCTGGCTCAAGAGCCACAGTCCGGGCAACCGCGCCCTGGTCGTCCCCGCCACCGCACACGGCATCTACACCTGGGGCTCCCCCATCGACGAGCCCCTGGACGTCCTCGCCACATCGCCCTGGGCGCAGCGCGACTTCGTCCCCTTCGGCACACCCGGCGCCCGCCGCACCCTGGACGCCGTCGAGCAGGCCCTGCTCACCGGCGCCCAAGTACCGGGCCTGCGCGACTACTTGCACCGGGCCGGCCTCCACGACGTGGTCGTACGCAACGATCTCGACCCGGACCAGATCGGCTACGTCCCGCCGCAGACCGTCAAACGCACCCTGGAAGCCTCCGGCTACCGCAAGGCGGCGGCCTTCGGCCCGCTGACCACCGGCGGCCGCATCCCGGCCGGGGCCCCGCTCCAGATCCAGGGCCTCTATCCCCGCCAGCGCTCCGTGGAGATCTACCGGCCCCGGGACACCCCGAAGCCCGGCCCCGTCACCACCAGGGCAGTCGGGGACACCGCGCAGCTCAGCGGCGGCCCCGAGACACTCCTGCAACTGTCGGCCGACCCGACGCTGCGCGACCGGCCCACCGTGCTGACTGGGGACCGCCACCCCGGTATCGGCACCCCACCGCTCCAACTGACCGCCGACGGGCTGCGCCGCGCCGACACCCGCTTCGGGCTGGTCAACAGCAACACCTCGTACACCTACACGGCCGGCGAGACGAACCACCCCGACAGCGTCCAGGACCCCGGCCGGCCACCTCGGCAGATCCTCCCCACGCCCGGACCCGGCCACCAGACCACCGCCGTCCTGCGCGGCGCCTCCTCGGTAACCGCCTCCACCAGCGGCAACTGGCTCTTCCACCTGCCGCAGTACGACCCGGTGAACGCCTTCGACGGCAACCCGGACACCGCCTGGGCAGAGGGCAGCGCAGGCGACCCCGTGGGCCAGTGGACCAGGATCGCCTTCACCCTGCCCACCACCCTGCCCGCCGCGCTCTCCCTCACCCCGCTCCCCGGGGACGGGCTGCGCGCCGCCCCCACGTCCGTGCGCGTCGAGACCGACCGCGGCAGCGCGGAGAGCCCGCTGCGGCCCGACGGAACGAAGCAGCAGGTCAAGGCCCCCGCGGGCACCGCGAAATGGCTGAAGGTCACCATTCTCGGCTCGCAGACGCCACGCGCCGGCCTCTCCGGCGCCGGCTTCTCCGAGATCTCCGTCCCCGGCGTCCAGGTCACCCGCCTGCTGCAACTCCCCACCGACGCCCGGAACTCCGGCGCCGCCGCCACGACCTACTCCCTGCACCGCGGCAGCGACCCCGGCGGTCTGTCACCGGTCTCCGCCGAGGTGGGGCTGCACCGCCAGTTCCGTACCGACGCGGACGCGCCCTACGCCGTCTCCGGCAAGGCGCTTGCCGTGCCCGGCGCGGAACTCGACCAGCTCCTCGACCGGACGGCGCCCGAACAGAAGGACCGGATCACCGCCACCGCCGACTCCACCAGCTTCGGCTTCGGCCAGTCACTCAGCCCCCGCAACCTCGTCGACGGGGATCTGACGACCGCCTGGATCGCGGGCGACCGGCCCACCCTGCATCTGCGCTGGCCCGACCGGAAGAAGGTCGACCAGATCGTGCTGGCCGCGGCCGGCGGCGTCTCCACCCGCCCCGAGCAGATCCTCATCAACTCCCCCGACGGGGCCGCCACCGCGGGGGTCGACGAGAACGGGCAGGCCCGCTTCGACCCGATCACCACCGACCGGCTCGACATCACCATCAGCAAGGTCAAACCGCTGACCCTGCACAACCCGGTCGCCGGACAGGCCCTTCAACTGCCCGTCGGCCTCAGCGAGGTCTACCTCCCGGCCTTGGACGCGTACCGCACTCCGCGGCCCGCGGCCGGCAAGCGGTTCTCCCTCGGCTGCGGCCAGGGCCCGGCCCTCGCCGTCGACGGCACCCTGCACGCCACCAAGGCATCCGGGTACGTCCGCGATCTCACCGAACGCCGCCCGGTCGATGTGGAGCTGTGCGCCGGTGAGGCCCGCGACGGCCGCCTGGAACTGCCGGCCGGCCGCCACCGCGTGGAGGCCGGCGACCAGGGCCCGCTGGCCCTGACGGACATCACGCTGACGACGGGCGGGGGTACGGGGACGGGGAAGGTCGCGGGGAGTTCCTCCTCCGCCAGCGCCACCCCCGCGCGCCAGGTGACCGCCAAGGTCTGGTCCGGCGATCGCCGTTCCGTCGCCGTGGGGTCCGGCCCCGGCGCGTACCTCCAGATGCACGAGAACGCCAACGACGGCTGGCACGCCACCCTCAACGGCCGGGAACTGACACCGCTCCGCGTGGACGGCTGGCAGCAGGCCTTCCTCGTCCCGGCCGGTGCCGGCGGTACCGTGGAACTGGCCTACCGCCCGGCCACCACCTACCACCTCGGCCTGGTCGGCGGTGCGCTGGGCGTGCTGCTGCTCCTCGCCTCCGCCCTGATCCGGCGCTCCCCCCGCACGCCGCCCCCGGCCCTCCCCGCACCACCTGCTCCCTCCTGGCTCGTGGGCACGCTGGCCCTCACCGCGGTGGTGGCACTGGCAGCCGGCCCGTACGCCCTGATCGTGCCGGTACTGGCGGTCCTCGCCCACCGATGGCCCGAACTCCTCGGTCCGCTCGCCCTCTTGGCCATGCTCGGTGCGGGCATCACCGCGGCCCTCGGTGCCGGCGAACCCGTCGCCGCCGATCGGGGCGCCTTCAGCAGCATGGCACAGGCACTGGCCCTCCTGGCGCTCGCGGCAGCGGTCGTGACCGTACCCCCGCGGCGGGAAACCACCGGCGCGATACGGGCGAACGGGACAGCGGTGGGCCCGGCGGCGGTCCCGCGCGGTGACCTGGGCACGGACTCCGGCACAGGGGCGACGAGCAGCAGGGCGCCACACGTGCCGGACCGGCATGCGGCGTCATCGTCGGCGGCCGCGGCGGCCGCGTCGCGTTCATCGGCCTCGTCACCCTCGTCACCCTCGTCGGACCCGACGGGCCCGTCGGACCCGTCGGTCTCGTCAACGTGGCCGCCGTTGCCTCGCCGCCGGCGCGGGACGGGAGCCTCCGGAGGGGCCGGAGGGGCCGGAGGGGCGGGGGCCGAGCGGGCGGGGGCCGAGGACGCGGACGGCGGGTTCGTGGCAGCCGACGGGTCGGATCGGGCGGACGCGGCAAACGGTGCGGCCGAGGTCGGGCGGCCGATCATGGCCCGCGGGCGGTCGCAGGGCGGCGGACCGAAGTGGGCCGAACAGCGTCGAAGGAACCGCCCCGGCCGACCCGACAACAGCGGGGAGGAGACCGCCCGATGACCGCACTGGAACCGGCTCGGCGCCGCGCGTCCGGCGAGCAAGCCGCCGACCGCCGATACCGGCCCGTGGAGACCTCGAACGACGGTGCGTGCCCGGGTGACGCGGCAGGGCGGGGTGACCCTGCGGGGCCGGGTGACGGTGCGGGGCTGGACGACCGTGCGGGGCTGGGGAACCATGCCACTTCGGGGGATCACTTCAGCCCGGACAGCCCCACGGCTCCCGACGCCCACATCGCCCCGGACGCCCGGCAGAACGTCAGCTCCACCACGGCTCGCGCGCCCGTGGTCGGCCACGTCCCCTTCCCGGTCGTCGACGAGATCGCCCGCCACTGTCTTCAGGACGACGAGCCGGAGACCGTACATATCGAAGTGCACCTCCCCGGCCGAATCGACCGCGCCCGGATCCGCGCCGCGTTCCACCAGGCGCTCGCCCGTCACCCCCGCATCCTGATGCGGCAGGCCCCCGTCCGCTGGTGGCGCCGCCGCTACCAGTGGCAGCTCACCGCCATCCCCGACACCGACCCGGTCGTCTTCCCGCCCCCCACCGCTGACGCACTCGCCCAGGCCAGGCAGCGCGCGCTCGCCAACTGCCCACCACTGGACGCGTCACCACCCGTACGGCTGGAGGTGATCGAACAACCGGGTGGGACCGGCGGCACCGTCCTGCTCCTCACCATCAACCACACAGCGCTGGACGGCCCGGCCTGCCTCCGCGTCCTGGCCACCGCCGCCGAACTGTACGGCGGCGCCGACAACTCCCCCGCCCCACCACCGGTACGCCCCCACGAAACCGGCCCCCGCACCGCCCCCGCCCGGCCCGACTCCCCACCGGCCCCCCGTCGCGCCCTCTCCCGCCCGGCCCGCATCGCAGCCGACCACGGCGGAGGGCAGGGGCATGAGCAGGCACACGGGCGCAAGGACAACGGCGCGTTCACAGGGACGGGCACGGGCACGGGGTACGGCGCCGGTTACGACTCCGAACTCGGCCCCGGCCCCGGCTCCAGCTCCAGCTCCGCCCACGGCAACGGCATGCTGATCGTGGAGTTGCCCGTGCCGGCCCGGCCGCCGCGTGTCGACGGCCGGGCGCCGCACACGGTCAACGACCAACTCCTCGTCGCCACCTGTCTGACGGTCGCCCGCTGGAACCGGCTGCACGGCAGCAGCCCCGCCTCCCCCGTCGTCGTCACCATGCCCGTCGATGACCGTCCGCGCGGGTCGAACATGCCCATCGGAAACGGCACCCGGCTGGTCTCGGTCGGGTTCGGCCCGGAGGAGCGCCGGGACGCCGAGCTGCTGTGCGCCGACCCGCCCGACCCGGACGCGGTGGCCCGGCTGCTGCGTCGTACAGCGTCGCGCACCCGAGCCCTCAAGTCGGCTCCCGGTTCGCAACTCGGTCTGGCGGGGACGCTGCTGACGACCCCGGCCCTGCCCGTCGGACTTCGCGCGGCCGCCACCCGCGCCCTGCGCACCGTCGCCGCGCCCTGGACCTCCACCACCCTGCTCTCCAACATCGGCCGCATCCCCTACCCGCTGGATTTCGGCGACGCCGGCCGCCCCACCGCGGTGTGGTTCTCCGCCCCGGCCCGGATGCCACGTGGGCTGACCGTCACCACGGTGTCCGTCGGCGGCCGCATCCAGCTCGCACTGCGCTGGTCACACGCCCTCCTGGACGACGCGGCCGGTGCGCGCCTGGGCGCCCTCTTCGCCGCCTCCCTCACCGCCACCGCCTGGACCGCCCCCTCGCCCGGCTCTCCACCCCCACCACCAGCACCACCGGCGCCGGCAACTCCCCCACCAACAGCGCCCCTTAACGCCGACCCTCGCTCCTTACCACCGCGCCCTCTCGCTCCCCCGGCCGAAGGAGACGCCCCATGACCCGGCCGCCCGACACCCGCTCCACCGCGAGCCCGGCCACGCCGTCGAGGCCCCTTGGCACGGGCCACCGGGCCGCCGACACCGCCCCACCCGACGGACTGCGCGACTTCTACGAGAATCCAGCCGTGCCGGTCGCGTCCGGCGACGCCCGGAGCCGGCGGCAAGCGTTGCTGCTGGCCCGCGCCCTGGGGCCCGTACGCTCCGGGGCGCCGGCCGCCACCATCCTCGACATCGGCTGTGGCGACGGCACCGCGGCGGCCACCGCCGCGGACGCCCTCGCCGGGCATCGGCTGGTCGGCGTCGACTGGTCGCAGGACGCCCTGCGCCGCGCCGCGGCCCGCATTCCCTACGCGGTACGCGGTGAACTGACCGACGGCGGGCTGCCGTTCGCGTCCGGGACGGCCGACGCCGTGCTGTTCAGCGAGGTCATCGAACACCTCGTCGACCCCGACGCCGCCCTCGACGAACTGCGCCGCGTCCTGCGTCCCGGCGGCCACTTGATGCTGTCCACCCCCAACCTCGCCGCCTGGTACAACCGCGGCCTGCTGCTCGCGGGAGTGCAGCCCGTCTTCTCGGAGGTGAGCATGCGCCGCATCCACGGCCGGCCCGGCACCCAGGTCGTCGGCCATCTGCGCCTCTACACCGCTCGCGCGCTGCGCGGCTTCCTCACCTCTTCCGGCTTCGACGTCGTACGGATCGCCGGGGCGCCGTACCACGACGTGCCGCGCCCGTTGCGCCCCCTGGACCGCGCCGCCTGCCACGTCCCGTCGCTGGCCTCCATCCTGCTCGCGCATGCCCGTCGGAGAAGGGAGTAGGGCGATGCTGTGGTGGGGCGTGGCGTCCGCACTGCTCGCCAACGTCCTGTACAGCACCGGCTTCGTGCTGGAGAAGCGCGCGCTGTCCACGCTGCCCGCGCTGAGCACCCGGCGGCCGGCCCGGGTGGTCCGCCACCTCCTCGGCAGCCCGCTGTGGATCGGCGGCTCGCTCGCCCTGGCCGCCGGTTTCGCCGCCCAACTCGCCGTCTACCGCACCCTCCCCATCGCCGCGGCCCAGGGCATCTTCGTCTCGGGCCTGGTCCTGCTGCTTCTGCTCTCCTCGGTCGTGCTGGGTGAACGGACCAGCGGCCGGGAGCGGCGCAGCATCGTGGCGATCCTCGTCGCGCTGGTGATGGTCGTCTCCTCCCTCCAGAGTGACGACGCGAGGGCGATCGCCCGCACCGCGCCGCCCGCGACGCTGCTCGCCATCGCCGTACCGGCCCTGGCCGCAGGTCTGTTGCTGTACGGCTCGGCGGAACGCCGTGCCAGGCGCCGCCACCGCCTGCCGACCGCCGGCGTCCCCTACGGGGTGGCCGTCGGCCTCCTCTACGGGGTCAGTTCGCTGGCGATCAAAGGCGTCGCCGGCCTGCTCACCACCCGGGACATCCCCGGCGCCGCCGCGGAACTCCTCCGCTCGCCGTATCCCTACCTTCTCCTCTTCACGGGAGCCACCGGCCTGGTCCTGTCCCAGACCGCCCTGCAACGCTGCCGCGCCTCCGTGATCGTCCCCGTCTGCTCCACCGTCACCTGCGTCTTCACGACCGTGTGCGGCACCTTCACCTTCGGCGAACCCCTGCCCGACGACCCGCTCCGCCTCACGCTGCGTCTGGGTGGCACCGCCGTGGCCGTCGCCGTCCTGCTCGCCCTGCCCCGCCACGACGCCCCCGGCACCCCGGCACCGGCCCGGCACTCGGACCTGGCCACGGACCGGGCAGCTGACCGGACATCGGCCACGGCACCGGCCTCGGGCCCGGCCTCGGCCCCGCCCTCGGGCCCGGACACCCGCACCGGCCGCCCCCAGCCGCAGCAGCACCAGCACCAGCACCAGCACCAGCACCAGCACCCCAGCCTCCACACCTCCACCTCTCCGTACCCGTAGCCGTCCCCGCCCTCTCCCCCCTCCCCGTCTGCCACCGCTTCCCCTCCCCGCCGCTGACACAGAGGAGCTGAGCCATGAAGCCCGACGACCCGCTGCTGAAAATCCTCGCCTGCCCGCTCGACAAGGGACCGCTGTCCCTGCTCGCCCCCGATGAGGTGCTCTACAACCCCCGGCTGCGCCGCCGCTATCCGATCCTCGACGGCATCCCCCAGCTGCTCCCCTCCTCCGGCGTGCAGGTCACCGATGCCGAGCACGAACGCATCCTGCGCCACCTCACGGGGGCCGGCGCCCTGCCCCCCGACTCGTCCTCCGATGCCTGCCCGGCCCCAGCTGATGGCGAGGAGGCCCCCGTCCCCACCGGCCAGACCGGCCCCGGCGCCACGGCAACCGCCCCGGCGCGCGCCCGGCCGCCTCAGCCGGACGCCGGACGACCGACGCCGGACGCCGCCCGCCCGGACGCCGCCCGCCCCGCCGAGCAGGAGCCGCGGTCGTGACGCTCGCCTCGCGGGTCGGCCCCCTGCTGCCGGCCCGGATGGTGTCGGCCCTGGCGGCCGGGCTCTATCCGCGGTTCGAACCGGAGCTGCGTCGCCTGGCCGACTTCTGCCCGCCGGGCGGCACGGCCGTGGACGTCGGCGGGTGGTACGGGCCGTGGACCCGGCGCCTGGCCCGTCGCGCTGCGCGGGTGGTCACCATCGAGCCCGTGCCCCACCTGGCCCGTCTGCTCGCCTCCGTCACCCCGGCGCATGTCGATGTCGTCCCCGCCGCGGCCACCGACCACGCCGGCTGCGCCACCCTCTGGCTGCCCCCTGACGGCCGGGGCGACCGCGGGGTCTCCTCTCTCGTACGCCGCGAACTGCACGGCTCCGCCCTGGACGTGCCCTGCCTTCCCCTCGACGCGCTGGACCTGGTGTCCGTCACCCTCATCAAGATCGACGTGGACGGCGGGGAGCTGGGCGTGCTGCGCGGCGCCGCACGCACCGTCGCACGCGAACGCCCGGCGCTGTTCATCGAGTTGGAGACCCGGATCCAGCCACTCACACCCGTCCTGGACTGGATGGCCGGCCACGGCTATCGCGGCTGGGTCCTGCCGCACGACCGCTGGCTACCGCTGGCCGACTTCGATCTGCCCGCTCATCAGTCCCGCACCTCCCACGTCGCCGAGCACGGCCTCCTCCGCCGCTCGCTCGCCCCGCATCGCCGCTACGTCAATTCGGTGCTTTTCCTCCCCGACGGCGCCCACCCCGGATCCCCCGAAACCCGCACCGTCCACGACCATGTCCCTCATGAACCGCACCACTGACAACGACCCGCCGCCCGGCTCCGACGGCCCCTCCGGCCTGCCGGGGCCGGTCGCCTTCCAGCTCGTGCTGCTGCGCCGGATGGCAGACCATCAGGCCGGCCTCGTCGAGGACGCGTTGCGGGAGCTCGACGTGTCCCGCGCGGACCTGCGCGAGGCCAACCGCCGCTGGCAGGCGCGGATGCACGCGCCGCGGGCGGGCGGCGTACAGCCCTACCGCGCGCTGCTCGGCACCCCCGAGAGCGTCACCACCCGGCGCCTCGGCGATCTGACCTGCAAGGCGCTGACCTGGCCCGTTCCGCTCTGGCCGGATCTGCGGTTCGAGGTGCTCACGGCCGGCCGGGGCACCGTCTGGAACGCCTGGCTCGTCCGCGCACCCGGGGCCGCCGCCCCGGACCTCCGGACAGCCGCGGACCTCACCCCTTGGTCCTGCACTGTCGACGAGGTCGCCCGCGCGTTTCCGCCGGCCCGCCCGATGGAGGGCAGCGCCCCCACCCGTTGGCGCCTGGCCTGCACGGTCCCCGACCCCAACTCCGGCACCGGCACCGGCACCGAAACGGCCGAACCGCACGGGGTGATCGCCGAATTCACCTGGGGTCTCTTCCAGAGGCGAGTGGACTGAGCCCCCCTCCGGGTATGGGACGCCCCGCCAGAGACGAGCCGTCACCTACAGGCCGTCAGCGACAGACCATCAGGGCGGGCCTCAGAAACGCACCGTCAGGGACGGGCCACCACCAGCAGATCCACCAGATAGCACTCCTCCACCCTCTCGTCCGGGAAGATCTCCCGCAGACGGGTGCGCTCCTCTGCGAGGGAGGCGCGCGCCCCGGCCTCGCCGAGTACGAGAAAGGCCGAGTGGCTGCCGATGTTGGCGAGATGCGTGTCGAGAGAGACGACGCGGCTCCAGCGCACCTGACGGCGCGCGAGGGGCAGACCCGAGAGGCCCGAGAGCCGCGCCGCGCGCAGGTCGTCGGGCCTTGCCTCTGAGGCCGGCCGCACTCCGCAGTGACGGGCGATGCGCTCGTGCTGAGCGGCGATCCAGGGCACATCGAAGGCATCGGTGTTCCACCAGACCGCGAGCGAACCGCCCGGACGCAGCACGCGCAGCGCCTCGGGGACCGAGCGTGCGGTGTCCGTCCAGTGCCAGGACTGCGCGTATGTGAGCAGGTCGTGGGAGGCATCTGCGAGCGGCAGGGCGTTGCCGTCGCCCCGGACGATCGGCACCTCGGGAAGCGCGCGGCGGAACTCGGCCACCATGCCGTCACCGGGCTCGATCGCGACGACGCGGGCGCCGCGCTCCCGCAAGAGGGCGGTGGCGATGCCGGTGCCGGCCCCGATGTCGGCCACACGGGTGCACGCGAGGGGGCGTCCCGCCAACTCCTCGATGGCGTCCAGCACGGCGGGCGGGTAAGAAGGGCGGTTGGCTGCGTACTGCGCGGCGGCCGTGTTGAAGGAGTGAGCACGCTCGTGGGCAGTCATCCGCCCATCCTCGCCCTCGCGCCCGGCCGGCCGACACCCTTTCGGCTCTGCCGCACGACGCCCGGTCGGGTACCCCGAGCGGCCCTCCTCAACAGGCAGCTGACGGCCCGCACGCGCAGGGTGGGCATGAGTCGTCATGTGCGGGCGCATCATCCATACCGACCTACCGGGGAGGAATCATCCATGACCATCAGCCTCGCCCAATTGCGGCGCTGCTCGGTCGCAGTCGACCTCGGCGCGGCCCGGACCAGGGTGTATGTCAAGAACCAGGGGCTCCTGGTCGATCAGCCGACCGTCGCGGCGGTCAATATCCGTACCGGCGCGATGCTCGCTGTCGGCGCTCAGGCCGAGGTGATGGACGGCCGGACCCCCGACTACATCCGCGTGGTGCGCCCGGTCTCCGGCGGGACCGTTGTGGACATCGACATGGCTCAGCGGCTGCTACGCCATCTGGTCGGCGGAAAGCTGCGCAAGAACTGGCGTCGGCGGCCCTCGATGCGGGCCGCGGTCTGCCTCCCGTACGGCAGCGAGCCCCTCTCCCAGCGGGCGGCCGTGGAGACACTCACCGGACTGGGCGCCCGCCGCGTGGAGCTGGTCGACACCCTGGTCGCGGCGGCCGTCGGCTGCGGGCTCCCGGTGGAGCAGCCCGAGGCGACCATGATCGTGGTGTGCGGCGCCGGGACCACGCAGGTCGCGGTGCTCTCCCTCGGTTCGATCGTCTCGGCGGAAACCGTCCCCGTCGGAGGCAACGCCATCGACGACGCGGTGGTCCAGCACCTGCGCCTGCACCACGAGCTGATGCTGCCGAGCCCCCAGGGCGTACGTCCCCTGCACCTGATGCTCTCCAGCAGCGGCGACCTGCCCCTCGGTACGACCGAGGTCCACGGCCGGGATGTCACCAGCGGCCAGGCCCGGTCGGTAATTGTCGACACCGAGCAGGTGCGGGACGCCATCGCGACCCCGCTGACCTCGATCCTCGACGGCATCGGGGCGGTACTCCGCCGCTGCCCGCCGGACCTGGTGGCCGACCTCGGGGAGCGCGGCATCATGCTCGCGGGCGGCAGTGCCCTGATCCCCGGCCTGCAGCCGATGATCCACCAGGCCACCACCATGCCGGTGCACATCGCCGACCGCCCCGGGACGTGCGCCGTGTTCGGGCTCGGCGCCATGATCGAGGGCAAGGTGCAGCCGCTGCATCTCGACCCGATGGCCCGGTAGAGCCGCCGTCCCCTGGAGCCGCCAGAGCCTGGGGCCACCGAGCCGCCGAGCCGCCGAGCCGCCGAGCCGCCGAGCCGCCGAGCCGCCGAGCCAAGCATGCCCCGGTGTGCCATAGCCACGGCCGCAGAGCCAGAGCCCGCGCACGCAAAGCCCCCACCGCACCATGGCCCCGTCGATCCCGCCGACGCTCCGGCCCGTGGGATCGACGGGGCCCACCCGTCTCTCTACCGACACGCTCCAGGGAAGATCCCGAAGATCCTCATGCCGCCCATCGCGGTTCAGCCCAGCGTCGCCGTGCGTCCTGCGTCCTCACAGACTCCGGGCGTTCCAGGCGACCACCGCAGGGCGGCCGTGCTCGGTGCCGAGGACTCCGACCGCCCCGGTCCCGAACGTGAACATCCCACCCGCCGCGGGCGGCAGCCCGAGCCTGCGGGCGGTCAGCACACGCAGAAAGTGAGCGTGCGCCACCAGCGCCACATCACCCTCATCGGACTCCAGCGACGACGCGATCCGCGCCAGCACCCGATCGGCGCGCGCCCCGACCTGCTCGGGCGACTCACCCGGGTGCTCGTCAGGGCCGGCGGCGACGCCGTCGGTGAACAGATACCAGTCGGGACGGCTGCGGTGGATCTCGGCGGTGGAGATCCCCTCGTAGCCGCCGTAGTCCCATTCCCGCAGGTCCGCATCGATCTGCGGCTCCGCGAGACCGGCCAGCTCGGCGGTGCGCCGCGCCCGCGCCATGGGGCTCGCCCAGACCTGGCCGATCTTCCGGCCGGCCAGCAGCGGGCGCAGCGCGCGGGCCTGCTCCTCACCGTTGGCGGTGAGCGGCAGATCCGTCCAGCTGGTGTGCGCGCCGTCCCGACTCCACTCGGTCTCGCCGTGCCGGATCAGCAGGAGCTGACTCACTCGCCCTGCGCCTGCTGTCCCTGGCCCTCACCCTGCTGCTCGACCGACGCACGGACCTCGTCCATGTCCAGGCCGCGGGCCTGGCCGATGACGTCCTCCAGGGCCTCCTCCGGGAGCGCCCCGGGCTGGGCGAACACCGCGATGTTGTCGCGGACGATCATCAGGGTCGGGATGGACTGGATCTGGAAGGCGGAGGCCAGCTCGGGCTGCGCCTCGGTGTCGACCTTCGCGAAGATCAGGTCGTCGTGCTTGTCGGACGACCGCTCGAAGACCGGGCTGAACTGCTTGCACGGGCCACACCACTCGGCCCAGAAGTCGATCAGTACGAAATCGCTGCCGGAGACGATCTCGTCGAAGTTTTCCTTGGTGAGCTCTACGGTGCTCATGCGTGCTTCCCTGCTTCCGGTCTGTCGTGAATATCCAAAATGGTGCCCAGCTGCGGTAACGGGGGTACCCCGAGACCTATTCCGCTTGCCGCACCGTCCCGCTCCCCTGCCCACCGAACGCCGTCCTAGACATACGAATCCCTGTCGGAATTCACCTGCCCGGGACGGACCACCGGAACAGCGGAACGCAGGTCACCCGGCTTGCGTGCGACGGCCCTGCGGCCGGCCGAACGCCGGTCCCCGAACTCGATCGACGAGGACCCCGAAATCGCCGGACGGCAGACCGTACACAGGCGCGGCGGCCACCCCAAAACCGGCGGATCGCCGCCCCTGACGCAGGCGCCTCGGCGCACCCTGACGTCCCCCGCGCGCACGCACCACAAAGGCGCGCACGCACTCCCCTGGAGCGCGCACGCGCCTCACCCTGCGACATTTCACACACGGGATCGGCGCACCAGCGCCTCTCCCCCGCGGCCCCTCACTTCTCGGTCCTTCCCCCGCGACCCCTCGCCCCTGTTGAGCCGCCCGCACAGCCCGGTCCACCGGACCGGGAAACGGGTCACACGACTGGGGTCACACGACTGGGCCACTCGCCCACGGGGGACGAACTCGTCGCCGACCGCCCCGATGACGTCAGGATCTGACGGTCCAGGGCGGACGGCTACGGCCGGCCTCTAGGACTCGCCCTCCGGCCGACCGTAGTCCGTAGCCATCTGACCGGCGAAGTCGTACACGATGACCTGCTCGTCTCCGACCACCCAGGCGTCGTGTCCCGGGGTGCACACGAACACGTCGCCGGGCCCCGCTTCGGACTCCTCGCCGTCGTCCATCTTGATGTGCATACGCCCTTGCACGATGCAGCCGTTGTGGTGGACCTGGCAGCTCTCCGTTCCCGCCAGCGGTCCCACCGATTCCGACCAGCGCCACCCGGGCTCGAAGGTCGCCACGGCGAAGTCGAGTCCTGTGAGGTGGAGGGCCTCCAGGTGGCCCTTGGGGAAGTCCCGCCGTTCATCCGGCTTGTCGAGGGTTTTGAGTTCCAGCATGGGGTGCCTCCAACCGTTCCCCCTGGTACTTCCATGGTGCGCCGCACGAAGGCAGGGGGCCACCCCGCCGGGCAGAAACCTCGAAGGTCCGAAACCTGCCGGTCAGAAGGTCACCGGCGGCACAACGGGCACCACTGCGCGTGCCCGTCCCCCCGGCCTCACGAACGGCCCCCGCCACCTCAAGAACGGCCACCGCGGGCCTGATTCGACCGGGTCCGCCTCATCAGGAAAGCGACGGCCGCCCGACCTACGGTGAGCAGGGGGGCGGCCAACGCGAGGGCGACTTGCGGACACCCATCGACGCTTGCGCCGCTCGCGCTCCACCGGAAGGACGTGCTGCTCCATGGAAACCTCCGTGGACGAGATCGCCGACGGCATCTACCGGATATCCACCTTCATCCCCGAGGTGGCAGCCCCCGCGGGCTTCACCTTCAACCAGTTCCTGGTCGACGCGGAGGAACCGCTCCTCTTCCATACGGGCATGCGCACGCTCTTCCCCCTCGTCTCGGAAGCCGTCGGCCGCGTCGTACCGCTGGAAGAACTGCGCTGGGTGACCTTCGGGCACGTCGAGGCGGACGAGTGCGGCGCCATGAACCAGTTCCTGGCCGCCGCCCCGCAGGCCGAGGTGGCCCATGGGCTGCTGGGCTGCCTGGTGTCCCTCAACGACCTGGCCGACCGCCCGCCGCGGGCACTGGCCCACGAGGAGACGCTCGACCTGGGCGGCAAGCAGCTGCGCAGACGCCGCGTCCGCCACCTCAACACCCCGCATGTTCCGCACAATTGGGAGGCACGGGTGCTGTACGAGGAGACGACGGGCACGCTCCTGTGCGGCGACCTCTTCACCCATGTCGGCAACGGCCCCGCGGTCACGGAGAACGACCTGGTCGAGGCATCCCTGGACGCCGAGGGGATGTTCCGTCAGATCTCCTGCCTGACGGCGGCGGCGGAAACGATGCGCTCCCTGGCCGAACTGGCTCCGCGGACGCTCGCCGTCATGCACGGGTCGTCCTTCCACGGCGACGGCGCCGCCGCGCTCAACGCCCTCGCCGACGGACTGGAGGCCCGCTTCCGGCCGGAGCGCACCTTCGCAGGTCAGCCGAGCGTCCTCGCCGGCGGGGACACCGCACCGTCCTGACCCCCGGGTGCCGCCCCGCGGCCGCGCGTCGACGGCCGGACGCCGGTCATCCCTGCAGGAGCCAGTGACCACCGAGGGCGAGCGGGCCGAGCACCAGACCGCCCCAGGCCATGACCCCGAAGATCTTCGTCTTGTTCCGCTCGACGGCGATGAGGTCCTGCTCGGACAGGCCGGTCATGAGGAACGGGCTGCCGTCCGACGGAGCCCCTATGGTCAGCTCCCCCCGCTCGTCGTCCCGTGCCTCACCCCGTACGTAGAACTGGGCGCCGGCTCGGAGGACCCACTCCTCCTGCTGGTGGCCGAGGGTGCGCTCGTGGCGGGTCACACCGGGGATGTCGAGGAACCCGAGCGGCTTGTTGTCACCCGGCCGGTAAGGCTCGAAGTGGTCGACGGTCTTGGGCGCGTGGTCCACGATGCCCTTCTCGGGGACCACCACGGTGGCACCCGACCCGTCCTCGACGAGGAACGGTGACGCGCTGAGGAAATCGGACACCATCTGACTCTTGCGCGCCAGGTTCCCCCCGTTGCCGGAGCCGGTCCGCGTCTCGTACTTGCGCGTGATCCTGGTACGGAACCAGACGCACTCCGTCCGGCCCAGCTGCGACGTCAGCGGACCGCTGGGGTGCGGACGGGCCGTTCCGGCCGCCTCGATCCGCTGCCGGAAAGCACCGGCGCCGACCGCACCGAGCGCCACCTGATGCAGCTCCCGCAGCTCGTGGGACGCCATGGTCTCGGTCGTCACCATCGCGTGGATGCGCTTGCGCGCACGCAGGACCTGGAAGACGCTCAGCGCTCCCAGACCGAGGAGGAAGAGTCCCAGGAATGCCAGCACGTGACGGATACCTCTCTGTTGATGCCGTAGGTCAGCGGAAGAGCTCGCGGATCCTGCGGAAGGTCTCGTAGAGGCCACGGAAGGTCTGGCTGCCCGCCCTGACGAGGGCGGCCACGGCGCACCAGCCGAGAATCAGCAGAGCCGGCACACCGAGGCTCCATTGCCACCAGCTCATGGCGGGCTCCTTGGTTCGGGGTTGGGGAGGGCCGGGGCCCGGCGCGAACTGTATGCGCCTCCCCTGAAGGCGATGGGGGCGGGACGTCCCACTCAACTCGCACAGCACACCGGCCGAACGCCCCCGCTTCCTCGGGCGGTGCCCCGCCCCTCCGTTCGTGGTCGCGTTCGCCCGCGCGCAGGCGCTCCGGGCACGTGCCGAAGGCATCGGAACGTGCCCTTCGCCGGCCGACTTCCGAACTGCCGCGCGATTCACGGCCCCGGCGGCCGGGGCCTCGACTGCGGATCCCCCGGGCCCGCCACCGCGCCTCAAGGACCGCCATCCGGCTGACTCGATCGCCGTCCGGACATGCACCGAGGGCCGCCGGCATCCTCACGGCGACCCTCGATACTGCCTCTCACCTGGTCAGATCGCTGCTGCGCTACCAGGCTGCGGTGGGGCGGGTGGGACTCGAACCCACGGCCGACGGATTATGAGTCCGCTGCTCTAACCGGCTGAGCTACCGCCCCCTCGCGGCGCGTCGCGCACATTTGTGCGCGCCGTCTGCCGCAGCATAGCCGCTCATACGATCTGTTGCCCGTGAGGACCGTCGTCGCGCGACCATGCACGCCCAAGAGGACTTGGATCATGGGTGGTTCGGTTCCACGGCACAAGAAAAAGGACCCCTTCCGGGGTCCTCGTTCCTTCTGCTCCCCCGACTGGACTCGAACCAGTAACCCTCCGGTTAACAGCCGAATGCTCTGCCAATTGAGCTACAGGGGACCGAGCTCCCCCGACTGGACTCGAACCAGTAACCTGCCGGTTAACAGCCGGCTGCTCTGCCAATTGAGCTACAGGGGAATGCTCTGTGTGCCTCGAATGCACCCCTGCCCGGTCTTCCGGACGGCGCGCGCTCGCTGCGACACATACATTAGCGCAAGCAGGGGGGTGCTCCGCCAATCGGTATCGCCTCGGGTGATCTCCAGTCCTGGAGGGTAGGCGCGCGGCACAGCCTGCCGATCCGCTCCGTTACCGGCATCTCACGGGATCGAGCGGCATCAAAGCGTCTCGTGCGTGGCATGAGTGGCACACACGAGCGAGACCGACGACGGAAAGGGTGGAGCGATGCGCTACCGGCTCACGTTCATCACGGGACTGGCCATCGGGTACGTGCTCGGCACGCGGGCCGGCCGGGAGCGGTACGAGCAGCTGCGCAAGTGCGCCCAGCGCTTCGCGCAGAATCCCGCTGTCCGCAATACCGCCGAATCGGCCGCGCTGACCGGCCGCGAAGCCGCCACGAAGGCATTCGACAAGGTCGAGGACCGGCTGCCCGACTCCTTCAGCACCCGCATCCGCTCGCTGCGCGACCACCGCGGGGCGGCGGAGGACGACTGGGGCACGAGCAACACATGACCGGCCTCACCCGAGCGGCCCGGGTGCGCCGCGGCCGGGCAAACCCTGACTCTCTCCTTATGCGTCCCATGGGGCATCATCTGGGGCCATGGGGATAGTCGCCGGGTTGGACAGCTCGTCCGAGAGCACACGGATCGTCGTCTGCGATGCGGACACGGGTTCCGTCATCAGGCAGGGGTACGCGCCGCACCCCGCCGACAAGGGGCCCGAGATCGATCCGCAGGCATGGCTGATGTCACTCGGCGAGGCCGCGGGCAACGGGCTGCTCGAAGGGGTGCAGGCGATCGGCGTCTCCGCGCAGCAGCACGGCCTGGTGCCGCTGGACGCCGACGGCAATCTCGTACGGCCCGCGCTGGTCGGCAATGACAAGCGCGGGCAGAGCGCGGCCGCGGACCTGATCGACTCGCTGGGCGGGCGCACCGCGTGGGCGCAGTCCGTCGGTGCCGTGCCGCAGGCGGCCCACCCGGTGACGAAACTGCGCTGGCTGGCGCGTACCGAGCCGGCGAACGCGGCCCGGATCGTGGAGGTCATGCAGCCGCACGACTGGCTGGCCTGGCAGCTGCTGGGGCGGCCCGCGCGGCGGACGACGGATCGCGGCGGCGCCTCGGCGACCGGCTTCTGGTCGGCGGCGACCGAGTCCTACCGGCCGGATCTGATCGAGCTGGCGCTGGGGCACCAGGTGCGACTGCCGGAGGTGCTGGGACCCTCCGGGACCGCCGGGTTCACCCCGGAGGGGCTGCTGATCTCCGCCGGTACGGGCGAGACGATGGCCGCCGCCTTCGGGCTGGGCGTCGGGGCGGGTGACGCCGTGGTGTCGCTGGGCGCCTCGGGGTCGGTGTTCGGCATCCACCATGAGGCGCTGGCCGACCCGAGCGGCACGATCACCTCCTTCGCGGACGCCACCGGCCGCCATCTGCCGGTGGTGCACACCACCAACGCGGTGCGGGTGCTGCGGGGCGCGGCGGAGATGCTCGGCACGGATCTGGAGGGCCTGTCCGCGCTGGCGATGGAGTCGTCGCCCGGCGCGTACGGCATGGTTCTGCTGCCGTATCTGGAGGGTGAGCGCACTCCGAACCTGCCGCACACCGCGGGATCGTTGCACGGGATGCGGCGGGAGAGCATGAAGCCAGAGCACCTGGCGCGGGCCGCCGTCGAGGGCATGCTCTGCGGGCTCGCGGACGCGCTGGACGTGCTGCGCGGGCGCGGCGTCGAGGTGCGCCGGGTGTTCCTGCTGGGCGCGGCGGCGGAGCTGGGCGCGGTGCAGGCTGCTGCGCCCGCGCTGTTCGGAGTGCCGGTCGTGGTGCCGCAGCCCGCGGAGTACGCGGCGCTGGGCGCGGCCCGGCAGGCGGCCTGGGCGCTGGGCGTGGCGCACGGCACCCTCACCCCCGCGGCGGGCGCGGGCGTCCGGCCGGAAGGCGGGTCGCCGTGGGTGGATCCGCCCGAGTGGCCGGCGGCCGCGAGCCAGGTGTTCGCGCCGGGTGAGGAGCTGCCGGTCGGGCAGGCCGTGCGCCAGCAGTACATGGCGGTGCGCGACGAGATCCATCCGGGGGCGTTCCAGCGGGAGGGCTGAGCCGGCCGGGTGGCGCCCCTGGTGACCGCGTCAGTCGAGGTAGCCGCGCAGCTGGTCGGCGAAGGCGTGGTCGCGGAGCTTGTTGAGGGTCTTGGATTCGATCTGCCGTATGCGTTCGCGGGTGACGCCGAAGATCCGGCCGATCTCTTCGAGGGTGCGGGGCCGGCCGTCGGCCAGGCCGTAGCGGAGCTGGATGACCTTGCGTTCGCGTTCACCGAGGGTGGACAGGACGGCGTCGAGGTGTTCGCGGAGCAGCAGGAAGGCGGCTGATTCGACGGGCGAGGCGGCGTCGCCGTCCTCGATGAGGTCGCCCAGCGCGACGTCGTCCTCCTCGCCGACCGGGGCGTGCAGCGACACCGGTTCCTGGGCGAGCCGCAGGACCTCGCTGACGCGTTCGCCGGTCAGGTCGAGGTGGGCCGCGACCTCCTGGGGGGTCGGCTCGTATCCCCGTTCCTGGAGCATCCGGCGCTGGACGCGCACCACGCGGTTGATCAGCTCGACGACATGGACCGGGACACGGATGGTGCGGGCCTGGTCGGCGAGCGCGCGGGACATCGCCTGGCGGATCCACCAGGTGGCGTAGGTGGAGAACTTGTAGCCGCGGGCGTAGTCGAACTTCTCGACGGCGCGGATCAGGCCGAGGTTGCCCTCCTGGACGAGGTCGAGCATGGTCAGTCCGCGGCCGACGTACCGCTTGGCGACGGAGACCACCAGGCGCAGGTTCGCCTCGATGAGGCGGCGTTTGGCCATCCGGCCCAGGACCACCAACCTGTCGAGATCGACGGCGAGTTGGGAGTCCAGGTCGGGGGTGTTGGTGAGCTTCTCCTCGGCGAAGAGGCCCGCCTCGACGCGGCGTGCCAGCTCGACCTCCTCGGCCGCGGTGAGCAGCGGGATCCGGCCGATCTCGCGGAGGTACTGGCGGAACAGGTCGGAGGACGGGCCCGCTGTCTCGGGGCGGGGCGGCCGCTCCGGCGCAGGCTCCTCGGCAGCTTCCTCGGCGACCTTCTCGGTGAGCGTCTCGGCGGCGGGCGCCTCGCCCTGCTGCGGGACCGTGACCTGCTCGGCCGGCGGCTCCGACGTGCGGGAGTCACGGTCGGCCGGCCCGGGAGGACCCTCCTCACGGAGGGCGGTTGCATCGTCGATCGGCGCGTCGGGGAGGGTCTGGGTCTGCACGGGGGCGACCTCCAGGGTGATCGCGGCTGGGGCGGCAGAAGAGTCCGGGACGGCTGCGGCCGAGCCGCCGTCCGTCCCGGACGTCACGAGCGGTTCCGCGGGGGATTCACGGTCCGTGCGACCGGACCCGCCGCGCTCCGAGGACTCAGGCACCGCTCCTCAGTGTGGGGTACGACACATGCCCGCCACGAGGGGCGTGCGGCCACTTTTTGAGTCCGGTGCGTGACCGGACGGCTACGGGCGGGCGCGGCGCGCCGTACAGCGGGGGTGGTTCGCGGTCCGGGGGTTGGAGCGGTTCATCGTCAGCGGGCGGCCCGTCTGCTGATCAGGTGCGTGCTGACGCCCCGGGTCGGCACGCTTTCCGGAAGGTGCGTCAGCGCTTGGCGCCGGGGGGCGTGCGTGCTTCGTGACCGGCGCGGGCCCGGACCGCCCGCTCCCGGTGCAGTCGCCGGGGGGAGGGGGCAGGCGGGCCCTACAGTGCTGCCGCGCCGCGTTCGCGGAGGGACTTGCCGTACTGCTGGAGGACCCAGAGCTCTTGGAGCACCGCTGCCGAGCCCGCGTGGTCGCCCTGGGCCTCGCTGCGGCGGGCGGCGCCCTCCAGGTCGGCGATGCGCGCGTGGACGGCGGCGATGCGGACCGCGGCCAACTGTTCGCCGGCGTAGGCGGTGTCGGGGTCGCGGCGGGTGCGCAGCGGTTCGACGGTGAGTTCGGTGACCATGGCGCGGACCGTGTCGTCGGGGGCGGCGTCGCGTACCCGGGCGACGTACTCGCTGTCGGCGACGCCGGCCGTGGCGCCGCCCGCGTCCTCGACGCACTGGCGGACCGTGGCGTAGGGCGGGGCGGTGAACTCGTCGACGCCGTAGGCGTCGAAGGCCGGGGAGACCAGGTCGGGGCGTTGCAGGGCGAGCTTGAGGAGTTCGCGCTCCACGCGGTGGGCGGGGCTGCGGAGGTTGAGGGCCGGGCCGCTCGGCCCCGGGGCGGGGCGCTCCTGGACGGGGGCGGGGGCGCCGCGGCGCTGCCGGCCGCCCTGCTCCGGGCCGCCGTCCCGACCGCGCTCGCGGGCCCAGCGGGCGAGCTGGCTGACCCGGCGGACGACGAACTGGGTGTCCAGGATGCCGAGCATGCCGGCCAGCGAGACCGCTGATTCGTGCTGGATCGAGCTGTTCTTGATGTTCGCGACGATGGGCGCCGCCTCGTCGAGGGCGGCGGCGCGGCCGACCGTGGTGCCGAGGTTGTGCCGGGAGACGACATGGCGCAGCGCGAATTCGAAGAGCGGGGTGCGGGACTCCACGAGGTCGGCGACCGCCTGATCGCCCTTGGCGAGCCGCAGGTCGCAGGGGTCCATGCCGCCCGGGGTGATCGCGATGGAGGTTTCCGCGGCGAATTTCTGGTCGTCCTCGAAGGCACGCAGGGCGGCCTTCTGGCCGGCGGCGTCGCCGTCGAAGGTGAAGACCACCTCGGAGCCGGAGTTGTCCATCAGCAGCCGGCGGAGGATCTTGATGTGGCCCTCGCCGAAGGAGGTGCCGCAGGTGGCGATGGCGGTGGTCACACCGGCCAGGTGGCATGCCATGACGTCGGTGTAGCCCTCGACGACGACCGCGCGGCTGGTCTTGGCGATCTCCTTCTTGGCGAGGTCGATGCCGTACAGGACCTGGGACTTGCGGTAGATGGGGGTTTCGGGGGTGTTCAGATATTTGGGGCCGTTGTCGTCGTCGCGGAGCTTGCGGGCGCCGAAGCCGACGACCTCGCCGGAGATATCGCGGATCGGCCACATCAGGCGGCCGCGGAAGCGGTCGATGGGGCCGCGGCGGCCCTCCTGGGAGAGGCCCGCCAGGACCAGCTCCTTGTCGCTGAAGCCACGGCCGCGCAGGAAGCGGGTGAGGTGGTCCCAGCCGGCCGGGCTGTAGCCGACGCCGAAGTGCTGGGCGGCGGTCTGCTCGAAGCCGCGCGCGGCGAGGAACTTGCGGCCGATCTCGGCCTCGGGGCTGTCGAGCTGCTCGACGTAGAACAGCGCGGCGACCTTATGGGCCTCGACCAGGCGGGTGCGCTCGCCCTGCTGGCGGCCTGGGGTGTAGCCGCCCTCTTCGTAGCGCAGGGTGATGCCGGCCTGCGAGGCGAGGCGCTCGATGGTCTCGGCGAAGGAGAGGTGGTCGATCTTCATGACGAAGTCGACGGTGTCGCCGCCCTCCTGGCAGCCGAAGCAGTGGTAGAGCCCCTTGGCGGTGCTGACGTGGAAGGACGGGGACTTCTCGTCGTGGAACGGGCACAGGCCCTTGAGGTTGCCGCCGCCGGCGTTGCGGAGCTGGAGGTACTCGGACACGACGGCGTCGATCGGGACCGCGTCCCGGACCGCCTTCACGTCGTCATCGTTGATCCTGCCTGCCACGCGTGAATTCTACGGCCGGGCTCGGACACTCCCTGCCGCGCCTCCACTCCCCCGTGCCGCCCGCGCCGGTCGGCGCCGGTCAGCGCCGGTCAGCGCCGGTCGGGGGTCAGCCCATCAGCTCCAGAAAGCGGGCGAGTCCGATGTTGCCACCGGAGATGATCACGCCGATCCGGGGCGGATGAGGGGACCGCCCAGGCCGTCCAGGCCCTGGGGGAGGGTCGACGCGCCCGGCCAGGAGGGCGGCGATCCCGGTGGCGCCGCTGGGCTCGGTGACGATCTTCAGTCGCTCGAAGGCCAGCTTCATGGCGGTGCGGATCTCGTCGTCGCCGACCAGGACCACGGAGTCCAGGAGCTCGCGGTTGATCGAGAAGGTCAGCTCTCCGGGCGCGTCGACGGCCTGGCCGTCGGCGATGGTGTGCGGGACCGGGATGGTGACGCGGTGCCCGGCGGCGAGCGAACGCCGGGTGTCGTCGCCGGCCTCCGGCTCCACGCCGATCATGCGGATGCCGGGGGCCATGGCGGTCGCCGCGACGGCCGCGCCCGCCATCAGCCCGCCGCCGCCGACCGGCACCAGCAGCGCGTCGAGCGGTCCTGTCTCCTCGATCAGCTCCATGGCCGCGGTGCCCTGACCTGCGATGACGTGCGGGTGGTCGTAGGGCGGGATCAGGGCGAGACCGCGCTCCTCGGCCAGCCGTCCGCCGATGGCGGCGCGGTCGCCTGTGTAGCGGTCGTAGGTGACGATCTCGGCGCCGTAGCCGGCGGTGGCGTCGAGCTTGGACTGCGGGGAGTCCTCCGGCATCACGATGACGGCGGTGGTGCCCAGCTCCCGGGCGGCCAGCGCGATGGCCTGCGCGTGGTTGCCGGAGGAATACGCGACGACGCCGCGTGCCCGCTGCTCGGGGGTCAGCCGCGAGACGGCGTGGTAGGCGCCGCGGAACTTGAACGCGCCGACGCGCTGGAAGTTCTCGCACTTGAGGAAGACCTCGGCGCCGACCAGCGCGTCGAGGGTGCGCGAGCGCAGGACGGGCGTGCGGTGGACCACGCCCGCCAGCCGTTTCGCCGCGTCCCGGACGTCGTCGAACGTGACGGTCGGGACGGGCGCGGCGGCACCGCCAGGGCCGGCGGGCTCTGCGGGGCCGGTGGAACCTGTGGGGCTACTGGGCATACCGCCACGCTACGGGAGCAGCGAATCCAGCGGAACCTGCGGATCGGCCAGGGCGTCGGCGTCCAACGGCTGCCCGGAACGGATGAGTTGCTGGATGGGCCCGGCGACGTCCCAGACGTTGACGTTCATGCCTGCGAGCAGCCGGCCTTCGGCGAGCCAGAAGGCGATGAACTCCCGCTTGCCGACGTCACCCCGGCAGACGACCTGGTCGTAGGAGCCGGGCGGGGCGTAGCCGGAGTACTCCAGGCCGACGTCGTACTGGTCGGAGAAGAAGTAGGGGATGCGGTCGTAGCTGACTTCCTGGCCGAGCATGGCGCGCGCGGCGGCGGGCCCGCCGTTGAGGGCGTTGGCCCAGTGTTCGACGCGCACCCGGGTGTCCAGCAGCGGGTGGTCGGCGGCCGCGACGTCGCCGGCGGCGTAGATGTACGGGTCGGAGGTGCGCAGCGCGGCGTCCACCGCCACGCCTCCCCCGGCGGCCGGGTCGGCGAGCGCCAGGCCGGCCTGGGCGGCGAGAGCGGTGCGCGGGGCGGCGCCGATCGCGGCGAGCACGTCGTGGGCGAGGTGCTCCTCGCCGTCGTCGGTGCGCACCGCGAGCACCATGCCGTCCTGTCCGACGATCTCGGTGAAGCGGGCGCCGAAGTGGAAGCGGACGCCGTGTTCGCCGTGCAAGTCGGTGAACAGGCCGCCCAGTTCGGGGCCCAGGACGTGGTGGAGCGGTGTCGCGGCGGGCTCGACGACGGTCACCTCGGCGCCGTAGGAGCGGGCCGCGGCGGCGACCTCCAGGCCGATCCAGCCGGCGCCGGCGATGACGAGGTGGCCGTTGTCGCGGCCGAGCGAGGCCAGCACGCCGCGCAGCCGTTCGGCGTGCGCGAGGCGGCGCAGGTGGTGGACGCCGGCCAGGCCGGTGCCGGGGATGTCCAGGCGGCGCGGCTCGGCGCCGGTGGCCAGCAGCAGCTTGTCGTAGGCGATCAGGGTGCCGTCGCCGAGGCGTACGGTCTTCGCTTCCGGATCGAGGTGGACGGCGGGCTGGCCGAGGTGCAGTTCGATGTGGGCCTTGGCGTACCAGGCGGGTTCGTGGACGAAGACGCTGTCGCGCTCGTCCTTGCCGAGCAGGTACCCCTTGGAGAGCGGTGGGCGCTCGTACGGGTGGTCGCGCTCGTCACAGATGAGGATCACCCGGCCGGTGAATCCCTCCGAGCGGAGGGTCTCGGCGGCCTTGGCGCCGGCCAGTCCACCTCCGACGATGACGAACGTCTGGTGTGCGTCGACCACTTGCTTCCTCCTCGTTGCGGTGCCGTACGTACGCTTCCGCGTCCGTGAACGCCCGGGTCGTGCCCCCGTCGATCATGCCCCCCCGTCGGTGTCGTTGGGTGATGCTCCGTTCGATACCGTCGAGTTCGAGCGTCCCGCACGGAGCGTGAGGGGGGAAGGGGGGCTACCCCTCCAGGGTCACCCTCGGTTGCCTCGCACGTGACCGGGGGGACGGGTGAGACGGGCGTGCAGAGAGCGCGCCGAGGCGTCCGTCAGGGCGGCGATCTGATCGATGACGGCACGCATCCGGGCGGTGTCGTCCTCGGCCGCTTCGAACAGCGAACGGAACTGCGGGTCAAGGCCGTCGGGGGCGCGGGCCAGCAGCGCCTCGGCCAGTTCGGCGATCACCACGCGCTGGTCGGCGCGCAGCGCTTCCTGGTCGGGCCGCTGCATGACGTAGCGGTCGGCGACGGCTTTCAAGACGGCGCATTCCAGACGTGTTTCGGCCGGAACCACCAGCTCCGCCGCGTACCGCGTGAGCGGGCCGCCGCCGCCCCCGGAGCCGGGACGGCCCGGGAGGTGACCCCACGCGGCCCGCGTCGCGGTCTCCGCGGCCTGGCAGAAGCGGCCGATCAGCTGGCTGGTGGCGTCCTTGAGGCGGGCCTGCGCGAGCGCAGAGCCGTCGTAGCCGTGCGGCCACCACTCCTGCTCCAGAAGGCGGTCCAGGGCCTCGGCCAGCTGCTCGGGTTCGGCGCCGGGTGCGTAGCGTTCACCGGCGACGGCGAAGATCTCGGCCCGTTCGGCGTCGGCGAGCAGGAGGTTGGGGTCGAGGTGTCCGGCGTGCAGTCCGTCCTCGACGTCGTGCACCGAATACGCCACGTCGTCGGACCAGTCCATGACCTGCGCCTCGAAGCTCCGCACGGCGGTGGGCGCGCCCTGCCGGAACCACGCGAAGACCGGCAGGTCGTCGTCGTAGACGCCGAACTTCGGGGAGCTGGGGTCGCTGGGGTGCCCGCCGCGTGGCCAGGGGTACTTGGTGGCCGCGTCGAGGGCGGCGCGGGTGAGGTTGAGGCCGACGCTGACCGTCGAGCCGTCCGGTGCGGGGATGAACCGCTTGGGCTCCAGCCGTGCCAGCAGCCGCAGTGACTGGGCGTTGCCCTCGAACCCGCCGCAGGGCAGGGCCACTTCGTTGAGTGTCTGCTCGCCGTTGTGCCCGAAGGGCGGGTGGCCGAGGTCGTGGGCCAGGCAGGCGGTCTCGACCAGGTCCGGGTCGCAGCCGAGCGCGGCGCCCAGTTCCCGTCCGACCTGCGCGCACTCCAGGGAGTGCGTCAGGCGGGTGCGGGGGCTGGCGTCCCAGAGATGGGTCTGCGAACCGGGGGTGACGACCTGGGTCTTGCCCGCGAGGCGGCGCAGCGCGGCGGAGTGCAGGACCCGGGCGCGGTCGCGCTGGAAGGCGGTGCGCCCGGGGCGCTTGTCCGGTTCGGAGACCCAGCGTTCGGCGTCGGCCGCGGTGTAGCCGGGCGTGTCCGGGGTGGCCGGGACGCGTGCGGGTTCCTCGGAACTCTGGCCGAAGGCGTGGCCGGGGCCGTGGTCGCCTGTGTCCCTGCCGGTGGTCGGTGGTGTACCCGTCATACAGCGACGGTAGCCGCCCTGGCGCCTTCCGGGTCGGATGCGGTACGCGCAAAGAGCGCCTGGTCGTAGCGGTGCAGTACGAGACGGGCCAGGGCCGGGTGGTCGCCGAGGGGTGCGGCGGCGAGGTTGGGGGCGTCGGCGGCGCACTGGGTGGCGAAGCGTCCGGGGGCGGTGAAGCAGGCGGCGACGGCGATCCGGTCGTGGCCGCGGGCGGTCAGCACCCGCACGGCGTCGGCGACGGTGGGGGTGGCGGCGGAGGCGTACGCGGGCAGCACCGGGACGCCGCCGAGGCGGGCCGAGAGCAGCTGCGCGATGCGGGCGGTGTCCTCGGCGGACCGCGGCGCCCGGGAGCCGGCGGAGGCCAGGACCACGGCGGTGCGGCCGATGCCCGAACGATTCCGCGGCCGCGGGTTCCCGGCGCGGGGACCGGCTGCCACCACCTCGCAGCCGATGCCCTCGACGGCGTCGAGCGCGTCGCGGGCATCCGGGGCACGCAGGGCATGCAGATCAGCCGGGTCACCGGGACCGCCGCCGGTCTCGTGGGCGAACCCGGCCTCCACCAGCCGGCCGTGCAGCGCCTCGACCAGGAGCGGGTGCGGACCCAGGGGCGCGGCGATCCGGCCGCCGAGGTGGGGCGCGTCCGCCAACGCGGCGGGCAGGTCGTGCGTGACGTGGTACCCCCGGCCGAAGAGCAGCGGTACGAGGACGGCCTCGCCGCGCAGTTCGGCGAGGGTGTCGGCGAGCAGCGGCCTGCTCAGCTCGATGTGGCCCAGGCGCACGGGCAGGCCGGGGCGGAGCGCACGGACCCGCTCCAGCAGGGCGCGGATGGTGCCTACGGCCCGCGGGTCCCGGCTGCCGTGGGCGACGGCGACCAGCGTCGGAGCGGGGTGCGGGCGCGGGGCGGTGGTCATACGGTGCTCCAGGGCGGGGTGCCGGACGGCGGCGGCCTGCCGCCTGTCGGGCCGCTGCCCTGCGGGGCGCCGGTAGCCGTGCAGCCGGACCTTGCTGAGCTGGTCGCTCAGCCGGGCCGTGATCTCGGTGGCGAGGTCGGCCGTGCCCAGGGGAACGGCGCCGTCGAGGTGGTCAAAATCGTGGTGATGGTCGTCGGGGGCCGGGCGGTCGTCCGGGACGGCCCGGCCCCGGTGTGCTGCGCGGCGCTCGCTCGGTGCCGGTTCGGTCCGCGGTGCGAGGTCGTCGCTCGGTGCGAGGTCGATCGGGGCCTGGGTGGGCTGGTGCGCTCTCGACGCCGTCATGGCCAGAGCGTGGCAGCGGTGCGTTGCGGGACCGTTTCCGGCCGACGAATTCCGTGTGCCGTCCGACCTCCGCCGGCGGCCCGCCCGCTGGGAGCTACCCGCCCCGTGGCCGAAACCCTCGTGATTCCTGCGTGTAACACCCCCGTACCACGCTGGCACGCATGAACGCCGCGACGGTCGACACCCACTGCCCCTACTGCGCCCTGCAATGCGGCATGGGCCTGCGGTCCGTCGGGCCCGGTGCGGGGGCGGCTGCCGGGGCCCGGGACGGGGCCCCGGCAGCCGACGGGCCGGGCGTCGAGGTCGTCGAGCGGCCCGGTTTCCCGGTGAACCGCGGCGCCCTGTGCGGCAAGGGCAGGACCGCCGCCGAGCTGCTCACGCCGGGAGCGCGGCTGACCACGCCGCTGGTGCGGAACGCCGATACCGGGGCGCTGGAACCGGCCGGCTGGGACGCGGCGCTGGACCGCGTCGCCGCGGGCCTGCGGCAGACCGGTGCGGCATACGGCCGGGACGCGGTGGGTGTCTTCGGCGGTGGCGGGCTCACCAACGAGAAGGCCTACACCCTGGGCAAATTCGCCCGGGTCGCGCTCGGCACGTCGCAGATCGACTACAACGGCCGCTTCTGCATGTCGTCGGCGGCGGCGGCGCACGGCAGGGCGTTCGGACTGGACCGCGGTCTGCCGTTCCCGCTGGCGGACGTGGCCCGCACCGGCTGCGTCATCCTGGTCGGCTCCAACCTGGCCGAGACCATGCCGCCCGCCCTGCGCTACCTCACCGAGCTGCGGGAGAACGGCGGCAAGCTGATCGTCGTCGACCCGCGCCGGACCCGCACCGCGGAGCAGGCGGATCTGCATCTCGCGCCGCGGCCCGGCACCGACCTGGCGCTGGCGCTCGGGCTGCTGCACCTGGTCGTCGCGCAGGGCCGCACCGACGAGGAGTTCATCGCGGCGCGCACCAGCGGCTGGGAGGAAGCGCGGTCGGCGGCGATGGCGCACTGGCCGGAAATGGTCGAACGCATCACGGGGGTGCCGGTGCCGCAGCTCCGCGAGGCGGTGGAGCTGTTCTGCGACGCCGCCTCCTCGATGGTGCTGACGGCGCGCGGCCCCGAGCAGCAGGCCAAGGGCACGGACACCGTGGGGGCGTGGATCAACCTGTGCCTGGCGACCGGCCGGGCGGGCCGCGAGCTGTCCGGCTACGGCTGCCTGACCGGGCAGGGCAACGGCCAGGGCGGCCGCGAGCACGGCCAGAAGGCCGACCAGCTGCCCGGCTACCGCAAGCTCGACGATCCGGCGGCCCGCCGGCATGTCGCGGAGGTGTGGGGCGTCGACCCGGACGCGCTGCCGGGCCCCGGGCGCAGCGCCTACGAGCTGCTGGACGCGCTGGGCCGCGACGTCCGGGCACTGCTGCTGATGGGCTCCAACCCGGTCGTCTCGGCGCCGCGCGCCGCCCATGTGGAGGAGCGCATCCGGTCGTTGAACTTCCTGGCGGTCGCGGATGTGGTGCTGTCGGAGACCGCCGCGCTCGCCGATGTGGTGCTGCCGGTCGCCCAGTGGGCGGAGGAGACCGGGACCACGACGAACCTGGAGGGCCGGGTCCTGCTGCGCCGCCGGGCGCTGGACCCGCCGCCGGGTGTGCGCACGGACCTGGAGGTGCTCAACGGTCTTGCGGCGCGGCTGGGTTGGGAGAAGGGCTTCCCGACCGGGCCCGAGGAGGTCTTCGACGAGCTGCGGCGGGCGTCGGCGGGCGGTCCCGCGGACTACTCCGGCATCACCTACCGGCGGATCGCGCAGGAGGACGGCGTTTTCTGGCCGTGCCCGCAGCTGCCCGAGGACGACTCCCCCGCGGGTCACCCCGGCACGCCCCGCCTGTTCCTGGACCGCTTCGCGACGCCGGACGGCCGGGCCCGGTTCGTCCCCGTCACGTACCGGCCGGCGGACGAGGAGACCGACGACGCCTATCCGGTGGTGCTGACGACGGGCCGGGTGCTGGCCCAGTACCAGTCCGGGGCGCAGACCCGCCGGGTCGCCGAGCTGAACGCCGCCGAGCCCGGCCCGTTCGTCCAGCTGCATCCGCGGCTCGCCGAACGCCTCGGGGTCGCGGACGGCGAACCGGTCGCGGTGGTCTCCCGGCGCGGCCGGGCGGTCGCCCCCGCACGGGTGAGCGGCGCGATCCGGCCGGACACGGTCTTCATGCCGTTCCACTGGCCGGGCGAAGGACGGGCCAACAACCTCACCAACCCGGCGCTCGACCCGACGTCCCGGATGCCGGAGTTCAAGGTGTGCGCGGTACGCCTGGAAGCGGCCGGGGCGGGCGGGGCGGTTGAGTCGGTGGGGGCGGAGGTGCCTGAGGGGGCGTGAGGGGCCGGGATAGCGTCGCGGTATGGACCTGAATCCCGAGTTCCCCGACCTCGACCCGCCGACACCGGACGAGCGGCGCGTGCGTCAACTCAGCAACCAGCTCTACGGCTTGCTGGCCGTCTTCGTGCTGAGCTCGTGGGCCATGCTCTACGCGTCGTTCGCCCTGGGGGTCAGCTTCTGGATATCGGTGCCCCACTTCCTCGGCGCGAACGGCGGTCTGGCGCTGATGTTCCTCGGGTGGCGCAACGACCGCCGTGAACTGGTCACGCGGGGCAAGTGGTGCATGGTGGCCGACCTGGTGCTCGTCCTCGTCGCCGCCGCGCTGACGAAGTGACCGCGCAGGGGCGGGCCGGGGCAAAGGCATCCCCGCCCCGGCCCGCCCGGCGCCGCGCCTCACGCCCGGTGGGCGTCCACTTCCTTCAGGTACTTCGCACGAGTCGCCTCGTCGAGGAACGCAGCTCGGAAGGAGTTGCGGGCGAGGGTGCGCAGCGTCTCCGCGTCCAGGCCCAGGGCGTCGCGTACGGCGGTGAAGTTGTCGTCCGCGTAGCCGCCGAAGTAGGCCGGGTCGTCGGAGTTGACGGTCACCAGCAGTCCCGCGTCCAGCATCGCGGGCAGCGGGTGGTCGGCGAGGTCGTCGATGACCCTCAGCCGGACGTTCGACAGCGGGCAGACGGTGAGCGGAATCTGATCGGCCACCAGGCGGGCCACCAGCCGCTCGTCCTCCATCGCGCGCACGCCGTGGTCGATCCGGTCCACGCCGAGCACGTCCAGGGCTTCCCACACGTACGCGGCGGGGCCCTCCTCACCCGCGTGCGCCACACACTTCAAGCCGGCCTCCCGCGCCAGTGCGTAGACCTCCTTGAACTTCGACGGCGGGTGCCCGACCTCCGCCGAGTCCAGGCCCACGGCCGTGATGCGGTCCAGATGCGGGCGGGCCGCCTCGAACGTCGTCAGGGCCGATTCGGCGCTCTCGTCACGCAGGAAGCACATGATCAGGCGGGTGCTGATGCCGTACCTCTGCTCGGCGCCGTCCAGGGCGCGGGCCAGGCCGCGGATGACCGTGCCGATCGGGACTCCGCGCGCGGTGTGCGCCTGCGGGTCGAAGAAGATCTCGGCGTGCCGGACGCCCTGCTCCTTGGCGCGCGCGAGGTAGGCGTCCGCGAGATCGGCGAAGTCGTCCTCGGTGCGCAGGACGGCCATCAGCGCGTAGTAGAGGTTCAGGAACGACTGCAGGTCGGCGAAGGAGTAGGCGCGGCGCAGCTCGTCCACGGAGGCGTACGGCAGGGTGACGCCGTTGCGCTCGGCGAGGGCGAACGCCAGCTCCGGCTCCAGCGTGCCCTCGATGTGGAGATGCAGCTCCGCCTTGGGCAGCGGGGGCTGGGGAGCGGATGCGGCTGACGGGGAGGAAGGCACGCGGGTCACACCTGTTCTGCGGTTCGGAAAGGGCCCTCGGCGCGGGAGTGGTCGTCGCCAACGGAAGGCCGCTCGGCGCGGGAGGAGTCGTCCAGGTTAACCGGCAGGCGGGCCGCGGTGACGGCGACGCCCGGCCGCTGTGCTCAACCGGTCCGTTCGGCCGCCGCCGTGGCCCGCCAGTCGCCGCTCCCGATCGGCGTGCCGGTGGCCCGCAGCCGGGCTGCCAGCGGCTCGGCCGCCAGATACACCCAGGCACGCACGGTCCCGCCGGCCGGGCCGACGGCCTCGGCCACCACCCGTTCGTAGAGGTTCCCGGAGGCGCCGGGGGTGTGGCCTTCCAGCCGGTCCAGCGTCGTGAGCACGTCGTCGTAGTCGGCGTCGCGGGGCGTGATGAGCGCGCCGTGCACCACCGCGTCGGCCGGGCCGGCGACCGCGTACGGGTATCCGGGGCCTTCGTAGAGCAGCGCGCCGACGATCCGGGCCGGTTCCTCGGCCTCGGTCCTGCCGCGCAGGGCCCAGGCGTGGTGGGTCCCGCCGGGACGCAGCGTCCCGTAGACGAAGAACGGCAGACGCTCGGGCTGGGTGGTCATTGCTGCGGAATCCTCTCCGGGACGGTGCGGCGGCGCGCGCGGGCGCCGGTTTGGGGCCCACTGCAACCATGCCAGGCCGGAGGGCGTCGCAGCTTGCGGGATCGAACACGATCGCGAGTGCCGCCGCACGGCCCCGGCCGTGGCGGGCGGCGCGGGCGGGGAGAAGGAGCACGGATGCGAAGGCTGCGGCCGGTGAGGCGCCCACGGTTGCCGCGGACACGGCGGGGATGGCGCCGCACGTACCAGGTGGCCGTGTTGCTGACGGTGCTCGCGCTGGCTCCCGCGACCTGGATGAACGCGACGGCCGGGCCGCGTGTCCGCAGCGTCGCCGACGTGCCGTCCGCGCCGGTGGCCGTGGTCTTCGGCGCCGGCCTGTGGAACGGCGAGCCGTCGCCGTATCTCGCCCACCGGCTGGACGCGGCCGCCGAACTGTACGACCGGGGCACGGTCCGCGCGATCCTCGTCACCGGCGACAACAGCCGGCACGACTACGACGAACCGGACGCGATGCGCGGGTATCTGCTGCGCCACGGCGTCCCGGCCGCGAAGATCGTCAGTGACTACGCGGGCTTCGACACCTGGGACTCCTGCAGCCGCGCGCACCGGATCTTCGGGGTGGACCGTGCGGTGCTGGTCAGCCAGGGCTTCCACATCCGGCGCGCGCTGGCCCTGTGCGAGGCGGCCGGTGTCGAGTCGTACGGGGTCGGGGTGGCCGCTCGGCACGACGTCACCTGGGCGTACGGCGGTGTGCGGGAACTCTTCGCGGCGGGGAAAGCCGCGGCGGACGCGCTGCTGCGGCCCGATCCGCACTTCCTCGGGCCGCAGGAGAAGGGACTGGCGGAGGCGCTGCGCCGGCCCCTCCGCCAGAGCCCCTGAGCCGGACGCGCATGCCGGCCGGGCGCCGTCATTCCCGCAGCGCGCGTGCGTAGAGGGCGAACACCTCAGGCCCGAAATACGGGCTGTAGGAGACCCGGTCGCTCTCCGGGCCGCTGGGCCCCCCACCGTTGAGGCCGCCGATGAGACCGACGACGGTGCCGGTCCCGCTCTGCTCGTCGAAGTGGGTCAGCCAGGGGCCGCCCGAGGTGCCGCCGTAGAAGCCGCCGCACTCCATCCGCAGTTGGCGGGTGCCGGCCAGCCGGGTGGTGACGGTGTCGCAGCGTACGGCACGGTCCTGCGGGTCATGGCGGGCGCTCGGGTACCCGATGACGGTGACCTTGGTGGTGTAACCGGGCGTGGGGGCCAGGACGTTGGCGCCGGTGACCTCTTCGAGGGTGCGGCCCCGGGCGTCGGGGGCGACGGTGGCGAAGGCGAAGTCGAGATCGGCCGCCGCACCGGTGGTGCCGTGTCCGGGCAGCACGTAGGTCTTGCCGATCGCCCAGACCCCGTACGGCTGGGTGGCCGCGCCCGACCGGTAGCGGGGGACGAAGGCGGCGCGCGTGCCCGCTTCGCAATGCCCGGCGGTGAGGATCAGGTTGCGGCGCGGAGAGCGCACCACGGAGGCGGTGCAGTGGTGTGCCCGTGCGTCCTTGTCGACGGAGAACAGCACGCCGACGGAGGGGACACCGTCGAAGTGCGTGCCGGAGACCGGGGCGGCGGCGTCCGCCGGGCCGGCGGACGCCGAGGCGGAATCGGACGCGGAGGCGGACGCGGAGGCGGAGGCGGAGGCGGAGGCGGACGCGGAGGCAGACGAGCGTTCGGCGGGTGCGGTCTCGCCCGGGGGCGGGAGCGCGGCGGCCATCCGTTCCTCGGTCCAGTAGGCCGCGGCGTCACGGCTGGTCCAGGTGGCGGGAGTGGTGGGGGCTGCGGCCGCGGTGGGTGCCCCCGGGCCGGAGGGCGCTCCGGAAGCGCCGGGGCCGGTGGCGGTCGTGTGCGGGGAGGTCACGCGGTCGGCGTAGGCGGCGAAGTCGGCGGGGTGCGTGATGCCGGTCGGGTCCTTGGCGCCGGCGGCGCCCTCGGCCGCGTGGCTCACGGAGGCGGCGGCGAGACACAGTGCCGCGCCGCAGACCGCAGCCGTCGCCCGCGTCCAGTGCCGGCTCGGCTCGGGGCGCGTCCGCACGTCGGCGCGCTCCTGCCGCTCAGGTCGGTGCCGCACGTCAGCTCGTCTCCTTCGCGACCCAGGCCAGGTACTCCGCGCCGCCTCGGGTGACCGGGGTCGCGATGATCTCCGGTGTGTCGTAGTCGTGCGCCGCGAGGAGGTACGCCTGAAGTGCCTCGTAGCGCGGGGCCGCCGTCTTGAACAGCACCTGCCACTCCTGCGTGGTCTCCACGGCGTTCTCCCAGCGGAAGACCGAGGTCACCGGTGCGCTGATCTGCGCGCAGGCCGCGAGCCCGCCCTCGATCGCGCCGCGCGCCAGCCGCTCGGCCTTCTGCTCGCTGTCGATGGTCGTCATGACGGTCAGAAAGCGGATCGGCTGCCCGGGTACGTCCGACGACTCGGCCGGTTCGGCGAGCCCGGACGGATCAGACGGTTCGGACGGATCGTTCAGGACGCTCGGATCGGCCACGATTGCGCACCTTCGGGGACGGGGACGGAGACGGCAGTCGGATCATCGCATCGTACGGTCGACGGTGATCATCTCCGTGGTGACGGGACCGCGCCCCGCGGGTGAGCACCCCGACGCCCGCGCCGTGCTCGGTGGACGTGCGGCGCGCGGGTCCACGGCTTCGGATGGCGGGTGGCCCGCGACGGCCCGGATCCGGCCGCCCCGGTTGCGCGCGCCCCCGCACCGGCAAGGATGGAAGAGGGATTCCCGCCGTCGGTCCGCACCCGAAAGGCCCGCACCATGGACGACCTCAACGCCCTCGCCCGCCGGCAGCTCGACGGCGCCAGGAGCGACCCGCACGGACGCAGCGCCTACCTCTTCGTGCACGACGGTCCGCTGCGGCAGACGGTCATCGCGCTGACCGCGGGCACGGCGCTCGACGAGCACAACACGCCGCCGTCGGCGAGTCTCCAGGTGCTGTTCGGCCGGGTCCGGCTGACCGAGACACGCGAGGAGCAGGAGCTGACCGCCGGTCAGGTCATGGCTCTCCCACGCGAGCGGCACGGGCTGAAGGCCATCGAGGACTCGGCGGTGCTGCTGACGGCCGTCACCGAGGTGTCGGAAGAGGAGCGCGCCGGGACGGAGGCCGCGGCCCGCGGCTGAGCGCCCGCCCTCGTTCCTCACCTCTCCCCTGCCGCTGCCCCCGTACCGCCGCCTCCCGCGCAACCCTTTCCAGGGTTCGGCGGTCAGACCTGCCGAGACGACGCCTTCTCGCACGTCGGCGGGAGCGCGCTCAGGAGCGTCCTTGTGCACCTCCCGCGGGTGCACATCTCAGGGGGAGGATCTGGCCATGGCCAAGCGCACATATCCCGGCCGTACGGTCGTCGGCGCGGTGGTGGCGGCCACCGCCGTCGCGGGACTGACGGTCGCCGTCGGCGCCCCGGCCGCCGCCCACGGGACGGCGGGCAGCGGTGACGCCGCCCTCCGCACCCTTCGGGTCCAGCCGCCGTTCCTCAAGCCGGCCGAGCTGCCGCCGCACGCCTCCTCGGCCTGGTTCGCGGGCCCGGTCACCCCGGGGCTGCCGGATCCGGAGCCGTTCTGCCTGGACGGCGGCGCACTGCCCGGCGGCGAAGGCACCTACCACCGCTTCTTCCACACCGACTACGACACCCACGCCGCACAGGTCAGCGTCGTGACCGGGAGCGCGGAGCAGGCTCGACGGCTCGCCGCCTCCTGGGAGGGCACCATCGCCGGCTGCGCCGCCGACTGGCTGCGGGACACCCCCGGCGGCACCGCGTCCTGGGACGACTACGGCACGGTCGCCGTGGGGGACGGCGCGCATGTCTACGGGGTGCACACCTCGGTACCGGACTCCGAGCCGGGCGTGCACCTCTTCGCCGTGGGCCGCAGCGGGGCGCGGGTGACGGTGGTGCACTGGGCCGAGATGGGCGACCTCACGCAGGCACCGGTGAGCGCGTTCAAGAAGACGACGAAGGCGGCCGTCACCAAGCTCGGGTGGACGGTGGGGCGCTGGCCCAAAGGCAGCCTGAGGGCAACTGGCCTACAAATAGCAGGAGTTGGCGTCAGACTGCCAGCCACTGGTCGTAGGCCAGCTTGCACAGCAGGGCGACGACCACGACCACCAGCACCCCCCGGACGAATCCGGCGCCACGCTTGAGGGCCATCCTGGCCCCGACCATGCCGCCGACGAGGTTGAACAGGGCCAGCAGCGCACCGAGTTGCCACAGGACGGTGCCCTGGACGGCGAACATCGTCAGCGCGCCGATGTTGGTGCAGACGTTGACGACCTTGGCGGTGGCCGAGGAGGCGACCAGGTCCATGTGCAGGATGGCGGCGAGCGCGATAATGAGAAAGGCGCCGGTACCGGGCCCGATGAGGCCGTCGTAGAAGCCGATTCCCAGGCCCGCGACGAGGATCGCCGCCACCATCCGGCGCCGGCCGACCGGGCCGGACGGCGCCGGGGCGGTCCCGAAGGCGGGGCGGCAGAGGACGAAGGCCAGCACCGCGAGCAGCACGGCCATGATCAGCGGGCGCAGTACCGCGCTGTTGAGACCGGCGGCGAAGAACGCCCCGGCGAGGGATCCGGCGGCCGCCGCGAGTCCGATGCGCACCGCGGTCCGCACATCGATCGGGGCTTTGCGTACGTAGGTGACGGCGGCCGCGGCGGTGCCGACGATCGCGGTGGACTTGTTGGTGCCCAGAACATAGGCGGCGGGCGTGTGCGGGAGGCCGACCAGGAGGGCGGGAAGCAGCAGCAGGCCACCACCGCCCACCACGGCATCGATCCAGCCGGCCGCGAGGGCGGCCAGGCAGAGCAGGGTCAGCGTGAACAGGTCTATGTCAGGGGGCACTGACCGATCTTACGAAGACGCCCGCGCCCTAAGCTCCGCATTCATGGATGGCGAGATGACTTTTCCGCTGGGCGGCGACCTGCCGGTCCGCCGGCTGGGCCTGGGAACGGGTGGGCTGGTCGGCGCCGGGTACTGGGGGCCGCGGCACGACGATCCGGATCGGCCGGTCGCGCTGCTGCGCCGGGCCGTCGAACGGGGCGTCACGCTGATCGACACCGCCGACAACTACGGCCCCGACGTGGCCGAGGAGCTGGTGGCGCGCGCGTTGCACCCGTATCCGCAAGGGCTGGTGATCGCGACGAAGGGCGGGGTGGTCCGTACCGGCCCGGACGTCTGGCACATCGCGGGGCGGCCCGAGCAGCTGCGCGCCATGTGCGAGGCGAGTCTGCGGCGGTTGCGCGTCGGGACGATCGACCTCTACCAGCTGCACCGGCTGGACCCCGAGGTCCCGATGGCCGAGCAGCTGGGCGCGCTGACGGAACTGCAACAGGCCGGAAAGATCCGGCACATCGGGCTGGACAGCATCGGCGTCGAGGAGCTGACGCGGGCGCAGGAGATCGCGCCCATCGCGTCCGTACAGAACCGCTACAACCTGCTGGACCGCGGTGCGGAGGACCTGCTGGAGCTGTGCGAGAAGCGCGGCACGGCCTTCCTGCCCTGGTTCCCGCTGGGCAACGGCAGGCTGACCGGCGACGCGGGCGAAGCACTCGCGGCGGTCGCCGCCCGGCACGGCGCCACCACCGGCCAGATCGCCCTGGCCTGGCTGCTGCACCGCTCCCCGGTCCTGCTTCCGACGCCGGGCACGGGGGCGCCCGCCCACCTGGACGAGAACCTGGACGCGGCACATCTCGCGCTCACGGAGGAGGACTTGGCGCGGCTCGACGCGGGGGTGCAGTAGCGGCAGCCGGGGGGTGCCCGTGCTACGGGGCGGCCTGCGGTTCGGGGGCTGCGGGCGCCGCCGGGGCACGGTCGGGGGCGGGTGGGGAGCCCGGGGTGACGGTCAGGGTCAGCAGAGTGGCGGTCAGCGCGCTCGCCCCCACCAGGCACGCCGCGAGCCGGCGGCGTGCCTGGAGGGTGGCCGCCGGGATGACGTGCGGTTTGCGGTGTCTGGCCATGGACGGTGGTCCTCGCGGGAGTGGGGGCGGGGCGTGGACGGGGCCGGGTGAACGGGGCCCCCTCGGGGACAACGAGCCGCTTCAGAAGGCGAATTGCTCGGAGTGAATACGGCGCGCCGGGATGCCGGCGCGCTCCAGAGCGATCACCGCGGCCGTGTGCATACCGGGTGGGCCGCACAGATAGACGTCGTGCTCGTCCAGGTCCGGCACGAGGTTGCGCAGGGCACGCGGGGCAAGTGGGTCGAACGGCCCGTCGGACGGCCCGAGGAGATAGTGCAGCGCCGCGCCGCGGGAGTCCGCGATGGCCTCCAGCTCGTCCCGCAGCACCAACTGGGCGGCGTTGCCCGCCCGGTAGAGGAGCGTGAGGTCCCCGGGCTCGCCGGGCAGGGTCTCGAAGAGGGCGCGCAGCGGCGTGATACCGACGCCGCCCGCGAGCAGCAGCACCTTGCGGCGGGTGCGCCGGTGCGCGGTCAGCGCGCCGAACGGCCCGGTGGCCAGGACCCGTACGCCGGGCCGCAGCCGGCGTATCCGGCGGGTGTGGTCACCGCACGCCTTGACGGTGATCCGCAGGGTGTCGTCGCGTACCGGCGCGGAGAGCGAGAAGGGCAGCGCGGTGCGCCACAGGCGCCGCCCGAGGAAGCGCCAGCGGAAGAACTGCCCCGGCTCGGCCCGCAGCGCGTCCAGCCCGATGCCCTGCATCACCACCGAGACCACATCCGGTCCCTCGGTGCGGACCTCGGTGATCCGGAGGCTGTGCCGCAGCGCCTGGCGTACCGGCACCACCAGGCGGTACCAGACGAGCAGGACGCCGACGGTGGTGTGCAGCATCGTCCACAGCCATGCCGCGAGCGGGCCGCCGGCCAGGTCGGGGCCGGCGAGCTGGTGGGCGAAGGCGAGCCCGGCGCCCGCGTAGGTCAGCAGGTGGACCGCGCGCCAGGTCTCGTGCCGTACCCGCCGGCGGACCGCCCGCGCCGAGGAGAGGCCGACGCAGACCAGCAGCGCGGTACCGGCGGCGGCCGCGGCCAGGCCCGGGTAGCCCAGCAGGTCGACGGCGGCGCTGAGCAGATCGGTGCCGGTGTGCGCGGCGTGACCGCACAGCGCGAGGGCGGCGTGGGCGAAGCAGCAGGTCAGGACGTAGCGGCCGCCGAGGGCGTGCCGGCGCGCCAGCCGGTCGGCGCCGACGCCGTGCTCGATGGCCGGCACCCGGGCCATCAGCAGCAGCATGACCAGGACGCCGTAGCCCGCGAGCAGGCCGCTGAGGTGCGCCAGGGTCGCGAAGAGCGCGTCCAGGCGGACCGAGGGCTCGGCCTGCACCAGCCAGAGGCCGACGACCGACACCGCCCCGCCGGCCAGCCCCGCCCGCAGCGCACCGGGCGAGGTGCGCAGCGGGGGCGCCGGCACCGGAGGGGTGCGCGGCGCACGCGTCGGCCGGGGCGGCACCGCCTGCGGGCTGATCCGCGAGTACAGCGGGTGCGTGGGGAGCGGGTCGGCGCGGGCAGGGGGCGGGGTGAACGGGTCGGCGGCGAGGGATTCCGCGGCGGGGGCGTGGGAGGTGTCGGCCTGGAGGGTCACGGGTCGAAGCTACGGCCGTGCGCGGCACCGAAACAGCAGGTCAGCGGGGAATTCTCGTTCCTTAAGGCGCCCTTGAGGGACGGCTGATCGCGGGTTAAGGCAGGGCCGCGAAACGGGAGCCTCGGGGGGCGGCACGCCACATCAGGACCGGCCGGCAGCGGTGGGACGAAGGACGGCCGCCGGGGACGCCGGGGCAGGCGGGACGCTCCCCCCGCCGTGCCGTCACCCCGCCCAGGGGTCCACCGGGACAACGCCCGCCGCCCGGCCCCGCGCGTCCAGCACCCGCCCCATCAGCTTGGTCTGCCGCAGCACGATCGCCCGGTCCCTGAGCTGGAGATGCGGCAGCCGCTCGCCGAGTTGGGTCTCCAGCCGCTGCACGTCCTGGATGGTGTGCAGCCACACCGTGAACAACAGGTTGTGCGGGCCGGTCACCGACGCGCACAGCCGCACCTCGGGAAGCGTGAGCAGAACGCGTACGGCCTCCGTCAGCCGGTCCGCCGGTACGACCGCCCAGAGCGTCGCCGACACCGGCCATTCGGTCAGCTCCCGCGCCACCTCGCAGCGCAGCGCCAGATCGTGGTCGGCGATCAGCCTGCCGACGCGTCGGCGGACCGTGGGGGCGCTGAGCCCCACCGCCCGGCCCAGCTCGACCGCGCTCCCCCGTCCGTCGCGGGACAGTTCGGGCAGCAGCGCGCGGTCGGGCCCGTCGAGCCCCGTGGAGCCGCTGCGCGGCGGCGGCGAGCTGAGGCGCAGCCGCTCGCTCTGCGCCGTGCTCAGCGCGCGCAGGCGCCAGCGGCTGCCCTCGCCGTAGAGGCGGGTGCCGATGGAGGCGCGGGTGGCGGTGACCCCGGGCAGCGCCGCGATCCGGCGCAGCAACAGGTCGGACAGCGCGCCGAGGCCGGGCACGAAGACGGTGGTCAGCAGGTCCCGGCCGCCCGCCATGTGCTCGATGGTGGCGACCTGCGGCAGTCCGACGAGGGTGTCGGCGACGTCCTCGACGCTGCCGGCACGGCAGTCGATCTCGACGAAGGCGGTGCAGATCCGCTCGATGAGACGGCGCCCCGGATAGCCGGTGACCCAGGCGAGCCCAGCGCTCTCCAGCCGGTTCCAGCGGCGGGCGGCGGTGACCGGATCGATGCCGAGGACCGGCGCGACGGTCTGCCAGGACGCGCGCGGCGTGATCTGCAGGGCGTGCACCAGCTGCGCGTCGAGGCCGCCGATGACACCGGTTTCCTGCATGACATCCGTCCTGCTGAGTGTTTCCTGCACTCCAAGCCTATTCCGTTCTCCTCGATAGCGGTGCTGAGCAGCATGGCCTCCCATCCAGGCACCGCCGGAAAAAACCGGGGACTCCCCCGGGCCCCATCGGGAAGAGGTTGGCGATGACTTCAGCGGTCTCCGACAGCGCGGCGGACGACGCCCGCGGCGCGAGCACAGGCACAGGAACGGTCAAGGACGCCCCGTCCCCGGGCGCGGTCCAGGGCGCGGCGGGGCGGAACGGTACGGCGGGCCGGAAGGCACTGCTCGCGGCCACCGTCGGCGGTGTCGTCGAGTCCTTCGACTGGACTATCTACGCGGTGCTGGCGCCGTTCTTCGCCGCCCAGCTGTTCCCCGGCGACGACCCGGTGACCGCGCTGATCGGCGCGTACCTCGGCTTCGCGGTCGGCTTCGTCGTACGGCCCTTCGGCTCGTACGTCATGGGGCGGATCAGCGACTCGCGCGGCCGGCGCTTCGGGCTGACGCTGAGCATGGCGATCATCTCGGCGGCGAGTGTCCTGATCGCGGTGCTGCCGACCGCGGCGGCGATCGGCACCGCCGCACCGGTCCTGCTGGTGGTGCTGCGGCTGGTGCAGGGCCTGTCGATGGGCGGCGAGAACCCCAGCGCCGCCGCGTACGTCACCGAGACCGCGCCGCGCGGCCTGCGCTTCCTCTACAGCGCCATCTCCTACTCCGGTGTCGTCATCGGCAACATCCTGTCCTTCGGGGTGCTGACCCTGCTGCTGGCCACCCTCGGCAGGGACGGCGTGACCGGCGGCGGCTGGCGGATCGGCTTCCTGCTGGCGGCGGCTCTCGGGCTGCTCGCGCTGTGGATCCGGCGCAGCGCCGAGGAGAGCGAAGAGTTCACCGAGCAGGCCGCGAGCGGGCCGGGCAGCACGTCCGCCGGACGCCGTGCGCTGTACCGCGCCAGTGCCCGCAACATCGCCGCGGTGTTCCTGATCTCGGTCGGCGGGACCATCGGCTACTACTTCGGCACCACCTATCTCCCGCAGTACGCCGCGCAGTTGGGCGTCGCGTCGGACACCGAATCGTCGGCCACGATGCTGCTGCCGCTGCTCGCGCTGATCGCCGCGATGATCGGGGTCGGGCGGCTCGCGGACCGGCTGGGCGCGCTGCGCACCCTGCGGGCCGGGGTGGGGCTGCTGGCGCTGGCGACGGTGCCGCTGATGACGGCACTGTCGCACCGGGCGCTGCCGATGTGGGCGGTCACCCTCGTGTACCTGATGCTGATCGCGGCGCCCATCGGGCTGGCGAACGTGCTCTTCGCCCAGCTGTTCCCGGTGGCGGTGCGGGTGGTCGCGATGGGCGTGCCGTTCACCGTCGCCACCGGCCTCTTCGGCGGTACGTTCCCGCTGCTGGCCCAGACGCTCGGCAAGGCCGGGCATCTGGCCCTGGTGCCCTGGTGGGCGGCCGGGGCCGCGGCCCTCTCCTTCCTCGGAACGTTTCTGATCCGCCTTCCGGACCGCCGGAACGGCCCGGTCTGACCGGGCCGTTCGCCACCGGGGCCGGGCGGCCGGACGCCCCGGCCGCCCCCGGTCCGCGTCCTCAGCTCCCCAACCCCCCTCACCCTTTCCCCTTCCCCCACACAAAGGAGCCCGCATGAACCTGCGCGACGACGCCCGCGCCCTGTCCGACGACCTCGTACGGCTGCGCCGCTCGCTGCACCGCATCCCCGAGGTCGGACTCGACCTGCCCCGTACCCAGGAGGCGGTCCTGGCGGAGCTGGACGGACTGCCCCTGGAGGTGCGGACCGGCGACGGGCTGAGTTCGGTGACGGCGGTGCTGCGCGGCGGGCAGCCGGGCCCGACGGTGCTGCTGCGCGGCGACATGGACGCCCTGCCGGTCGCCGAGCGCACCGGGCTCGACTACGCGGCCGACACCGGCCGGATGCACGCCTGCGGACACGACCTGCACACCACGATGCTCTCCGGCGCCGCCAAACTGCTCTGCGCGCACCGCGACCGGCTGGCCGGCGATGTGCTGTTCATGTTCCAGCCCGGCGAGGAGGGCTTCGACGGAGCGCGGCACATGCTGGCGGAGGGCCTGCTCGACGCGTCCGGGCAGCGGCCGGACGCGGCGTACGCGATCCATGTGATGTCCGCGGGCTTGCCGAGCGGCGTGTTCGGGACCCGCGGCGGCCCGGCGCTGGCCGCGTCCAATGTGCTGCGGGTGACCGTTCACGGGGAGGGCGGGCACGGCTCGATGCCGCACCGCGCCAAGGACCCGATCCAGGCCGCCTGCGCGATGGTCGGGGCGCTGCAGACGTGGATCACCCGCACGTTCGATGTCTTCGACCCGGTGATCCTGTCGGTGGGCACCTTCCACGCGGGCACGCAGCAGAACGTCATTCCGGAGACCGCGGTCTTCGAGGCGACGGTGCGCAGTTTCTCGGACGAGGCGCAGGCACGGGTCAAGGACGGCACAGTGGAGGTCTGCCGGGGCGTCGCGGCGGCGTTCGGGGTGAGCGTGGACGCGGACTTCGCCGAGCTGTACCCGGTGACGGTCAACGACCACGCCGAGGCGGGCTTCGTGACGGACGTGGTGCGCGAGGCGCTGGGCGAGGAGCGTTTCGCGACGCTGCCGCAGCCGCTGCACGGCTCGGAGGACTTCTCCCGGGTGCTGGCCGAGGTGCCGGGCGCGATGCTGACGCTGGGCGCCCCGCCGGCCGGCGCCGACCCCGAGCGCAGCCCCAACAACCACTCCCCGCTCGCCGAGTTCGACGACGCGGTGCTGGCCGACGGCGCCGCGGTCTACGCGGAACTGGCCGCCCGGCGGCTGGCACAGGCTCCGGTGGGCGCCGCGTAGAAGAGGGACACCGCGTAGAAGCGGAGACGGGGGGAGGGAGTGCGCTTGCGGGCCGAGCGCGGGGCCCGCCAACTCCCTCCCCGGGGGCCGTTCTTAGAAGGTTCTTAAGCCCGCTGACTATTCACATCACCATGGAATCCCAGTCCCCGTCCGACGCCTTCCCCGAGTCCGCCCCGGGCACCGCGCCCGGCGCCGCCCCGGGCACCGCCTCGACGGCCGCCCGAGACAGCGCCCCCTCATCCCCCGTATCCCCCGCCCGCGTACAACTCCCGCATGCGAGTCCCCGCACCCGCACCGCGCGCCGCCGCGCCGCACGGGTGCTCGCCGCCTCCCTCGCCCTGACCGCCACCGCCGCGTGCGTCACCGGATGCGACAGCGCCTCGGCGGGCACCCTGCACGGCAGCCGGCTCGAACTCCCGGTCACCGGTGGCACGGCCGTCGTCGACACCGTTTCCCTCGGAGTGACCGCGCGGACCGGCGACGGACAGAAGCTGGTCCTTTCGGATCCCGCCACCGGAGAACTCGGCGCACCGGGACCCGTGACCCGCACCGCCGACGGGGCGCGCTGGCGCTACCCCGCCAAGGGATTGACGGTGACGGCCCGTTCGGAGCACGGCCGGCTGCGGATCGGACTGCGGTCGGACCGCGACGGCTCCGTGAACTGGCCCGTCACCGGCACCGACCCGGCCGCCTCCGCCGTCCAGCTCCCGCGCGGCGAGGGCCTGGACATCCCCGTACGGGACGCCTTCTGGAACTCGGCGAAGGGCGGCCTGGCGGGCAGCACCGTCGACGTGGGCGCCGAGCTGACCCTGCCGCTCTGGGGCTACAGCATGCGCGGGCCGGGAACCCCGGGCAGCTCAGGCGGACGGGACGCTGCCGGCGGATCGCCGCGTCCGGGCGCCGGCGGCGAGTCCGGCAGCCGGTACGGCGTCAGCTATCTCACCCCCACCGACCTGGGCACCTCGCTCCGCTTCACCTCCACCGGCGGCCGGCTGCGCACCACCGCCGCCCATGCCTTCGACGCGGGCGAGGACACCCGGGACTACGACGTCACCTTCGCCCTCACCGACGGCAATCCGGTCGCGCCGGCCGGCGACTACCGTTCCTACCTCGCCGAGCACGGCCAACTCGGCAGTCTGCGCGAGAAGATCGAGAAGAATCCGGCCAACGGCAAGCTGCTCGGCGCCTTCCACGCCTATGTCTGGGGCGAGGCCCGCACCGCCTCCGGTGTGCGCCGCATGCGGCAACTGGGCCTGGACCGCATGTGGCTCGGCTACGACGCGGGCCCCGGCCCGATGAACGCCGAGGCCGTGCGCGCCGCCAAGAAGGCCGGCTATCTCGTCGGGCCGTACGACTCGTTCGCCAACGGGCAGGACCCGAAGACCGCCGACAGCCCGACATCGGCCTGGCCCGGCCGGGTCTACCCGGACTTCTGTATACGAAAGGCGGACGGCAGCGCGGAAAGCGGGTTCCACGGCCGGGGCTGCTATCTCAGCTCGCGCGCCTTCGAGAAGGCCGAACCCCGTACGCACTATCTCGCCGACCGCACCCGCTCCATGGTCGCCAACGGAGCGGACAGCTACTTCCTCGACGTCGACGCGACCGGTGAGCTGTTCCGCGACCACGCGCCCGGCCACGAGATGACCAAGGCGGGCGACCGCAAGAGCCGGCTGGCCCGGATGCGGCGGCTGGCGCGGCACCTCGTCCTCGGCTCGGAGACCGCCCAGCCCTGGGCCAACAAGGTGCTGGCCTTCGACCACGGAGCGGGCACCCCGGTGGCCGACGGCCTGTGGAAACTGGAGCGCGACAAGGAGAACTGGGGCGGCTACTACCCGCAGAACGCGCCCAAGATCTTCTTCAGGCCGGTGCGGCTGCCCGCCGACCTGGCCACCGCGATGTACGACCCGAAGTACCGCGTCCCCCTCTACGAGACCGCGCTGCACGACTCCCTGGTCAACGCCGAACGCTGGGAGCTGTCCTACGACAAGCTGCCGGAGCAGAAGACCACCCGCGCGCTCCTCGCGATGCTCTACAACACCCCGCTCAACTACGTACTCGACGGGCCGACGCTGAAGCGGAACGGACCCGAGCTCGCCGCGCTGCAGAAGTACTTCTCCCCTCTGCACCGCGCCGCGGGCACCGAGCGGATGACATCCTTCCGGTGGCTGACCGGTGACCGCACCGTGCAGCGCACGGTCTTCGGCGACGGCACTCTTACCGTGACCGCCAACTTCGGCAGCACAGCGCACAAGGGGCTGCCCGGCGGCTGCGTCGACGCCCGACTGCGCGAGGACACGAAGCCGCGCCGCCTGTGCCCGGCGTCGGCGACCGGGTGACCGGGTGACCGCGGCCGATCAGCGGCAGGGCGGGCGACGGGAGGCGCGGCCGGGCACCCGGCGTGACCGGACGGCCGCACTCGCGGGCGTGTCCAGAAGGGCACGTTCGTCACTCCGGGTAACCGCGTGTGGCACGGTGACGGCGGTCCGGCGGCCCTCGCGCCCTCACACGAGGCCCGACACCCCGCTGAGGGCAGCGTTCCGCACGGGAAACAGTGAGGATGCGAGCGGGTAACAGCCGGGCCGCACGCTGACCACATGACCTCGACAAAGCGTGTGGTGGTGATCGGCGGCGGGATGGCCGGCGCCCGGCTCGCCCGCCAGCTGACCGCCGCGGGCAGCGCCCCGGCAGCCGCCCTCGGCAACGCGTCCGCCGCCACCCCCGCTCTCACCGTCACTCTCATCGGCGAGGAGCAGCACCCGCCCTACAACCGGGTGCTGCTCGCCGAGGTGCTCGCCGGCCGGTACTCCCCGGAGGTCATCGCGCTGCCGGAGCCCGGTGACGCGGTGCGCCGCCTGAGCGGCGTACGGGTCGTGCGGATCGACCGGAGCGCGCGGCGGGTGCTGTGCGACGACGGCCAGGACGTGCCCTACGACGTGCTGGTGCTGGCCACCGGCGCCAACCCCGTGCTGCCGCCGCTGCGCGGCCTCTTCACGGACGGCCGGGGAGACCTCCCGGACGGCGTGCACCCCTTCCGCACCATGGACGACTGCCAGGCCCTGGCCACCGCGGTGCGGCCGGGCACCCCCGCCGTCGTGATCGGCGGCGGCCTGTTGGGCGTCTCGGCGGCCCGCGCGCTGGCCGGGCGCGGCGCCCAGGTGGTGCTCGCCCACCAGGGCGAGCACCTCATGGAGCGCCACCTCGACGCGGACGCCGCGGCGCTGCTCGCCGAGCATCTGGGAGCGCTCGGCATCGAGGTGCACACCGAGTGCCGGGTCCGCGGCGTCGAGACCTGGCTGCGCAAACCGGCCGGGCAGCAGTCGCCCGGCAATCCCGCCACCCGGGCGGTGCAGGCCGTCGAGCTGGCCGACGGCTTCCGCCTCGACGCCGAACTGGTCGTCCTCGCCTGTGGCGTGCGCCCGCGCACCGGCCTCGCCCGTGCCGCCGGCCTGGACGTCGGCCGCGGCATCCGCGTGGACGACTCACTGCGCACCAGCGACCCGGACATCTTCGCCATCGGCGACTGCGCCGAGCACGACGGCACGGTCTACGGTCTGGCGGGCGCCGCCCAGGAACAGGCCGACGTGCTCTCGCGGGTGCTGACCGAACGCCCGGCGGACCTCGCGGACACCGCGCCCGGCGCCGCCCCGTACACGGGCACCCGTGCCCTGACCCGCCTGACCCTCGCCTCGCAGACCGCGGGCCTGGCGCCCGTCACCGACCCGGTCACCGGCCGCTCGGTCCCGTTCGATCTCGCCGCCTTCGGCGAGACCACTCCCCGACCCGGCGACGACGTCGTCCGGCTCTCCGACGCCACCCGGACCTCCTACCGCAAGGTCGTGGTGCGCGGGGACCGGCTGGTCGGCGGCATCCTCCTCGGCGATCTCGGCACCGTCGGCGCGCTCGCCCGCACCTGGGAGGGCGACGAGCCGCTCCCCGCAGCCCCGCTGCTCCACCTGCTCACCACCGATGGAGGCTTCTGATCATGGCCGCAGCCGCCACCCCGCACCCGAACAGCGCCGCAACTCCGGGCCCGTCCGCCTCGGGCACCGCACCGGTACCGGACTCCGCGCGCCCCACCCTTGTGGTCGTCGGCCACGGCATGGTCGGCCAGCGCTTCCTGGAGGAGCTCGCCGACCGCGGCGTCACCGAGCGGTCCCGGGTGGTCGTGCTCTGCGAGGAGCCCCGCGCCGCGTACGACCGCGTACAGCTGACCTCGTACTTCGCCGGCCGTACGCCGGAGGATCTGAGCCTGGTCGAGGCCGACTTCATGGACCGGCACGGCATCGAGCTGCACCTCGGTGACCCGGCCACCACAGTCGACCGCGAGACCCGCACGGTCACCGCCCGCTCGGGCCTGACCGTCCGCTACGACGCGCTGGTACTGGCCACCGGCTCCTACCCGTTCGTCCCGCCGGTCCCGGGCAAGGACAGCACGGGCTGCTTCGTGTACCGCACGATCGAGGACCTGCTCGCCATCGAGGAGTACGCCAAGAACGCCCGCGCGGGCGTCGTCGTCGGCGGCGGACTGCTCGGCCTGGAGGCGGCCGGTGCGCTCAAGGGCCTCGGAGTGCACACCCACATCGTGGAGTTCAACCCGCGGCTGATGGCCCTCCAGGTCGACGAGGGCGGCGGCAGCGCGCTGCGTCGCACCGTCGAGGAGATGGGCCTGGAGGTGCACACCGGCGTCGGCGGCAAGGAGATCGTCGCGGACGACGGCGGCACCGTCACCGCCATGGCGCTCTCCGACGGATCGAGCATCGACACCGATCTGGTCATCTTCTCCGCCGGCGTCCGCCCCCGCGACCAGCTCGCCCGGGACTGCGGCCTGACGGTCGGCGAGCGCGGCGGCATCAGCATCGACGAGCAGTGCCGCACCAGCGACCCCGCCGTCTACGCGATCGGCGAATGCGCGCTGGCCAGTGACGGCCGGGTGTACGGCCTGGTCGCGCCGGGCTACGACATGGCCCGCACCGCCGCCGAGAACATCGCCCGCAGCACGGCACCGGCCGGCGACGCGGCCGACGGCGGGGAGTCCGCCTTCACCGGCGCCGACCTGTCCACCAAGCTCAAGCTGCTCGGCGTGGACGTGGCGTCCTTCGGCGACGCGCACGGCACCACCGACGGCTGCCTCGACGTCGTCTACTCCGACTCCCGCAGCGGCGTCTACAAGAAGCTGGTGATCGGCTCCGAGGGCGAGCTGCTGGGCGGCGTCCTGGTCGGCGACGCCGAGGCATACGGCATGCTCCGCCCGCTGACCGGCTCCGTTCCCCCGCTGGCCCCTGAGCAGTTGGTGCTCCCCGCAGGCTTCGCGGCCGACGGCGGCGGCGCCGCGCTCGGGCCGTCCGCACTCCCCGACAGCGCCGTGCTGTGCAACTGTCACAACGTCACCAAGGGGACCGTCCGGGCCGCCGTCACCGAGCACTCCTGCACCACCCTCCCCGAGGTCAAGAAGTGCACCAAGGCCGGCACCGGCTGCGGCAGCTGCATCAAGACGCTCACCGCCGTCGTCAACGACGAACTGGCCGCGAACGGCGCCACCATCGACTCCGGCCTGTGCGGCTGCTTCCCGCACACCCGCGCCGAGCTCTACGAGATCGTCCGCACCCTGCGCGTGACGACCTTCGCGGAGCTGCTGGACTCGCACGGCCGCCCGGAGGCCAGGGACGGTGACGGCTGCGAGGTCTGCAAGCCGACCGTCGGCTCGATCATCGCCTCCCTCGCCCCGTCCGTCGGCGCCGACGGCTACGTCCTCGAAGGCGAGCAGGCCGCCCTTCAGGACACCAACGACCACTTCCTCGCCAATCTCCAGCGCAACGGCTCGTACTCGATCGTGCCGCGCATCCCCGGCGGTGAGATCACCCCGGAGAAGCTGATCGTCATCGGCGAGGTGGCCCGCGACTTCGGCCTCTACACCAAGATCACCGGCGGCCAGCGGATCGACCTGTTCGGCGCCCGCGTCGACCAGCTCCCGCAGGTGTGGGCCCGGCTGGTGGACGCCGGCTTCGAGTCGGGGCACGCGTACGGCAAGGCCCTGCGCACCGTGAAGTCCTGCGTCGGACAGACCTGGTGCCGCTACGGCGTCCAGGACTCCGTCCGGATGGCCATCGACCTGGAACTGCGCTACCGCGGCCTGCGCTCACCGCACAAGCTCAAGTCCGCGGTGTCCGGCTGCGCCCGCGAGTGTGCGGAGGCGCGAGGCAAGGACTTCGGCATCATCGCCACCTCCAACGGCTGGAACCTCTACGTGGGTGGCAACGGCGGCGCCGATCCGCGCCACGCCGACCTCCTCGCCCAGGACCTCTCGGACGCCGAACTGGTCCGCCTCATCGACCGGTTCCTGATGTTCTACATCCGCACCGCCGACCGGCTGGAGCGCACCTCGGCGTGGCTGGAGCGGATCGAGGGCGGCCTCGACCACGTACGGGACGTCGTCGTCCACGACTCGCTCGGCCTGTGCGACGAGCTGGAAGCCCTGATGGCCGCGCATGTCTCGCACTACCGCGACGAGTGGGCCGAGACCCTCGCGGACCCGGAGCGGCTGGCCCGCTTCGTCTCCTTCGTCAACGCGCCGGACGCGCCGGACCCGTCGGTCCAGTTCGTGCCCGAGCGCGACCAGGTCAAGCCGGACCTGACGCTGCTGGCCGGCCCGACCCTGCCCATACGCACTCTGGAAGGGACCTCCGTCTGATGACCACCGCTCCGAGCTCCACGCTGACCACCGCGCCCCTCGCGCCCGCCACCACCACCGTCGAGATCCTCTGCGAGGACGGCTGGTTCGCGGTCTGCTCGCTCGACGACCTCATCGCGGGGCGCGGGGTCGCCGCCCTGCTCCCCGACGGCGGTCAGGCCGCGCTGTTCGTGGACCGCGCCGGCCAGGCGTACGCGATCGGCAACCGTGACCCGTTCACCGGCGCGTACGTGCTCTCCCGCGGCCTGACGGGCTCCACCGACGGCCGTCCGTTCGTGGCGTCGCCGCTGCTCAAGCAGCGCTTCGACCTCGCGACCGGCGAATGCCTGGATGACGCGGCGATGTCGGTCCCCACCTACCGCGTACGCACCCGGAGCGGCGCGATCGGCAGCTGACGGCTCGGGCGCGCCCCAGGGCGCCCGCTCACCCGCCCACCCCACTCAGGCGCAACCCACGGGTTGCACCTCCCACCGCGACGTGCAACCATCGAGTAGCACGTTAGGCAATGCGAAACGGTGGGAGGTTCCACGCCATGAACATCGACAGCGACCGCGGCCACACCCGCGACACCAGCGACAACACCGACGGCCACACCGGCGACGGGGGCAACGCAGGCGGAGGCGAGAGCGGCAGGGGGTCCGGCGGGGCGGACGCGGAGCGCGCCGGGAACCGCATCGCACGCGAGGTCAGCATCGCCGCGCCCGTGGAGCGTGTCTGGGCGGTGCTCACCGAGCCGGAGCACGTCGGATCCTGGTTCGGGCAAGGCACACCGACCCCGGTCGACCTCCGCCCCGGCGGCATCATGCAGCTCGACCACGGCGCATACGGCCAGTTCCCGACCACCATCGTCCGGGTCGAACCACCCCACCGCTTCTCCTACCGGTGGGCCAGCGCGTTCCCCGGAGAGGTCGCGACCGAGGGCAACTCCACCCTGGTGGAGTTCACCCTCACCCCGGAGGGCGACGGCACCCGGCTGCGGGTGGTGGAGACCGGCTTCGCGGACCTCACCCTGCCCGAGGACAAGCCGGGCGGCTCGTACGAGAGCCACTCCGAGGGCTGGTCCGGCCAGGTCGAGAACATTCGCCGGTACGCGGAGCGGCTCGCGGCATGACCACGGACGGACACGGGGGCAGGCGCGCGACCGGAGGCGCGGAGGCCGTCGCGGGCACCGACACTGGTGGTGGCGCCGGCACCGCAGATGGCGCCGGCAGCAGCGACACCGTGGCGGAGGTGCTGTCCGCCCTGGCGGACCCGACCCGCCGCCGGATACTCGACGCCCTCGCCGCGCACGGCGAGGCGACCGCCACGGTCCTGGCGGCGGAACTGCCGGTCAGCCGCCAGGCCATCGTCAAACACCTGGGGGTCCTCGACCGGGCCGGCCTGGTCGCCGGCCACCGCGAGGGCCGCGAGGCGCGCTACCGGGTGCGCCCCGACCTCCTCGGTATCACCGCCCGCTGGATGGACCGCGTCGCCGCCGACTGGGACACCCGCCTCTCGGCCATCAAGCGCCTCGCCGAGCGGGAAACGCCCCCAGCGCCCCGGCACTCCGACCACTGACGCAGACCCGACTCCCCGAGAGCGACCCCACCGGCCCCAGAGCTACGCTGGGTGCCCCCTACGGAGGAGTGCAGGCGTGACCCGGTGGAACACCAGCCACATCCCCGACCAGACCGGCCGCTCGGCGGTCATCACGGGCGCCAACAGCGGCATCGGCTACGTCACCGCGCGGGAGCTGGCGCGGCGCGGCGCCCGCGTCCTGATGGCCTGCCGCAACGAGGCGCGGGGTGTCGCCGCGCTGGAGCGGCTTCGCTCCGAAGTCCCCACCGCCGAAGCGGAGTTCCGGCAGCTGGATCTGGCCGACCTGTCGTCGGTGCGGGACTTCGCCGCCACGCTCGGCGACTTCGACGGTGACCGGCTGGACCTGCTCATCAACAACGCCGGCGTCATGGCCCTGCCGTACCGCACCACCACCGACGGCTTCGAGATGCAGTTCGGCACCAACCACCTCGGCCACTTCGCGTTGACCGGGCTCCTGCTGCCCAAACTCCTCGCCACCCCTGGGGCGCGCGTCGTCACCGTCTCCAGCATGCTGCACGCCATCGCCGACGTCGATCTCGACGACCTCAACAGCGAGCGTTCCTACCGCCGCTGGATCGCCTACGGCCGGTCGAAGAGCGCCAACCTCCTCTTCGTCCACGAGCTGTCCCGGCGTCTGGCATCGGCCGGCTCGCAGGTCGTCGCGGCCGCCGCGCACCCCGGTTACGCCTCCACCAACCTCCAGACCACGGGCGCCCGGATGGAAGGCCGCAGGTCCGCCGAGCGATTCGCCGAAATGGGCAACCGCATCATCGCCCAGTCCCCGGAAGGCGGCGCCCTGGGCACGCTCTGCGCGGCCACCGCCCCGCACATGAGGCCGGACTCCTTCATCGGCCCCCGCAGCGGCCTGCGCGGCGCCCCGGCCCCGTCCTTCCGCGCCCCGTGGACCAAGAAGGACACCACCTCCGAGCGCCTCTGGGCAGCCTCCGTCGAACTCAGCGGCGTCCGCTACGACTTCACCCCGCCGACGAAGCCCTGACGGCAGGCGCCTGCGCACCGTACCCAAGGGCAGCAAGGGCCCTCCGGTCACTGGTGGGTCCCCGATCGCCGACGAAGCTCATCGCGGCTGCCCTCATCCCAGCCCCGACGCCTCGAACACCGCCCGCGCACCATCGTGATCGATCCGGTCCGCCAGCTCCCGCAGCGGCGCCGCGCCACAGCGCAGCAGCCCACGCTCGCGGGAGCGGCGCACGCCCTGCTCAAGGCGGTGCCACAACAGCGGGTTCGTGGTGAGCACCCTGGGGTCCAGCTCCACCCGGCCACCCAGGGCGTCACACAGCACCAGCCGCGGGGCCGTTCCGTCACTGCGGCGGACGAGGACGAGCAGATCGGTGCGGATCGTGCACGTACGCACCAGTCCGCGGGAGGCCAGCCAGTGCTCGCCGGCAGTCACCCGTGGCGGGCAGAGGACCGCGAACAGCGCCAGCGCGACGGCCGTCCAGCACAGCGCGCGCCAGTGCCCGAGGGTCCCGTTGGCCAGGTCGACCAGCAGCATGAGAGTGAGCAGTCCGGCCGCGCACCGGAGTGCGCTGCGCAGTTCGGACAGCCAGGCCCGGTCCCGGCCGCCCGCTTCACCACGCCGCAGCGGCGGTGGCGGGATCGCCGACCGAACACTCCGCCGCCCGCCCCTCGCCGCCGCCCGCCCCACAGCGGCCCTTCCGAGCACCGTCCGCCCCCTGCCATCCGTCCCACCCACCCCTCCCGCAGTGCTGATGTTGTCCCTGTCGTCGCTGTCGTCCCCGTCGTCTCTCGTGAAGTCGGGCCCCAGGCCACGTCGCCGTCCCATACACCGAAGCTAGAGCGGCGGCGCCGGACGGCAGGGGGCATTTGCACGGCGCTGACGCGGCCCCCGCGAACCTTGACGCGACCGTGGGGCGACGTTGACACGGACACCGAAATGCGGCCACGCCGCACACGAAACCGGCCGGACGCCCCCGGCGCTGTCACGGACCGCCCACCACACGCAGCGCCTTCTGCGGACCCGGCACGGCGCGGCCGTCGCCCACGCGATCCGTTGAAAGACGAACACGGCCATCTGCCGCCCCACTCCCGCCCGGCACCCGCATGCGGAAGCCGCTGATTGTCAGTGGCGCCCCCTACCGTGAGGTCGTGGAAGCCGCCATGCATGACGAGGGGCACTACCCCGAAGCCGCCGCTCAGGCCGGGCTGCTGAGCTCCTGCCTCGACGAGAGCACGAAGGCTCCGGCCGCACTCGCCGCCTGACTCACCGAGTGCGCCCAACTGCTCGCCGATACCCTCCGCGCCGCGGGCCCCGACGCCGAGATCTGGCCCCCTCCCCCACGGATCCCCTGCCTTCTTCGCCCGGCGCATGGCCCACGAGACGGTCATTCACCGGGCCGACGCGACTCTGACTCTCGGCAGTGTCCTCACCGTCGACCAGCGGGTCGCCCTCGACGCCCTCGACGAGTGAGGGGAACCGGGCTCACTCCCCGAGATGTTCGACCACCACCCCGACCGGCGCGAACTCCTCGGCCCCGGCCGCACCCTGCGCCGCCACACCACAGACACCTGGTGGCGGAGGCCGCCGCCGACTGGCTCGTCGACCTCACCGGCAATGCCCTGGCCTGGCGTCGTGCGGAGGAACCGGCCGCGGTCTCGGTCCGCGCACCCCTGACGGGCCTGCTGCTGCTCATCTACGGCCGCCGCCCCGCCGACGACACGATTTTCGCTTTCGCAGGCGATGCGGAACTGCTGGAATTCTGGCTGGCGCGGGTGCTGTTCGGCTGAGCGGCTGCCCCTGCGCGCGGCGGACGGTGGGACGGTCGCCGTCGGCTGGTGGGGCTGATGACCGTGGCCCGGTGGCCTGGTGGCGCGTTGGCCGGAACGATGCAGCGGCCGGCCGCCCGTCGGTGCCTCACACGAACCCATGAGGCCGCCATGGCGTGAGTTAGGTTGAACGCCACCGACCGAACCAACCGCCAGGGAGACCGGAAAATGACCGAATCCGACCACACGGGCAGCACTCCCGGCCTGCCTCCGACGCCTCCCCCGCTCCCGCCCGAGGCGGCGGACGCCGGACCGCGGCCCGTACCGACGAGCGAGGCCGAGGCCCTGGAGATCGGTCGGCAACACTACCCGGAGGTCGGCTCACCGGGCGGGCCGTCCGCGCTGTACGTCCATGAATTCGACATCGGTTACCTGATCCATGCGGGCTGGCCGGCCCCCGAGGACCCCACGGCCCCTCCCACGGCCCCCGGGGGCAGCAACATCGTCATCAACAAGGCCAACGGCGACGTGACCCCCCTCCCCAACTTCCCCCCGGAGGCGGCGGTGGAGCTCTACCACAGCTCCTACCGCCCAAGCGGCTCCTGAACGCGCCTGGTTGCTTGCCCGGCCGGGCCTGTCGAGCTGTCAGCGCGGTTGGTTAAGCTTTGGCTTGAATATCTCATTGGGTAACCATTACGAACACGGGGGACGTTGTGGCGGGCGCTGGTGGGTTCCAGACCAACGTGGAGGGCCTCAAGGCCGAGGGCACGAACTTCGTCAATCTCGGTGACGACTTCTATTCCTCGGTGGCACGGCTGATGGACGGCCTGCACGCGTTGGGGGCGGGCCCGCCCAGCCAGGGGGGAGACGGCCCGCCGGAGGAGAAGAAGTCCTTCGGTGAGCAGTTCGTGAGCGGTCTGACGACGTTCGCCAGCAAGGCCGATGCTCCTCCGTGGGGGGATGACGAGATCGGCGAGAAGTTCGGCGTCGTCTACGAGGGCGTCCGTGACGGCATGTACGAGTCGATGGGCCACCTTTCCTCGAAGCTCCTGGAAATCGGCAAGGCGCTGACCTCGATGTCCAAGCACCACGCGGAGAACGAGGACTTCAACGACTCGCTGATGAAGCAGCATGTCGCCAATCAGCAGGCGTGGCAGGACCCGACGAAGGACCCCGGGAAGGGCACCTACACCGAGGCCCGCCTCACCGGCCCGTCGTCCTGACCCACCGGGCTGCCCGGCCCCTGGACCGCCGACCGGTCCCAACCTCTTGACGCGGGCCCCTTTCCGCACGGCCCGTTCTGCAGCACGCCACCACGCATTTCATTTCACGGGGGAGCTCCACCTTGTCTCTGATGCTGCCGGATCCTCTTGAGTGGGTCCTGGACATGCTCGGCTTCAACTGGCCGCATGCAGACGAGGACAAGCTGATCGAGTGCGCCCAGGTATGGCGCACGTTCGCAGCGGAGGTCCAGGGCCATCAGGCCCGGGGCAACACGTACGCGAGCAATGTGCTCGGCGAGAACTCCGGCGACTCCATCGAGGGCTTCAGCAAGGCCTGGGAGAAGTTCTCCGCCGGCTCCGGCTACCTCAACGACGCCGCCGAGGCGGCCGAGGTCATCGCCTTCACGCTGGAGGCCGCCGCCATGCTGGTCATCGGCATGAAGACCGCCGTGATCGTCCAGCTGGCCATCCTCGCCGCCGAGATCATCGCCGCGCAGGCCGCGGCTCCCTTCACCCTGGGCCTGTCTGAAATCGGCGCCGCGGCCGCGACGTTGGCCACGCGTGAAGTGGTCCGCCGCATCCTGAAGGAAGTGGCCCAGCAGATCCTCCAGGCGATCATGGAGGCCGCCAAGGAGCCGGTGATCTCCGCGCTGGAGGCGATGGTCTCCGACCTCATAGCCCAGACCGTCAACCAGAACTTCGGCGCCCAGAAGGGCTACGACCTCGGCCGCACCGCCAAGGAAGGCCAGAAGGCCGCCAAGGACGCCTTCGACAACATGGGCGAGAGCCTGGGCGAGGGGCTTCGTGACGGCGCGGGCGGCCGCGCGGGGCATCGAGCCCGCCAGGGCCTCGACAGCGCAGCCGGCCACGGCAGCGACGGAGGCAGCGACGGCAGCGGAGCGGGCGACTCCGGCGGCGGGTCGGGCTCGGACAGTGGGTCGGGCTCGCGAAGCGGGTCGGGTTCCGGCAGTGGGTCGGGCTCCGGTAGCGGGTCCGATGGCGGCGCGTCCGGTAGTGGTTCCGGCTCGGGCAGCAGCTCCGACGGCGGCTCCGGTTCCGGCACCGGTGCCGGCTCCAACTCTGGCTCTGGCGACGGCTCCACCGACTCCAGCGGCAGTGGCGCGGGCGGCGGCAACCGCAGCGGCTCGGACGGCGGCGGTTCCACGAGTCACACCCCCCGGGCTTCGGACAACGCGGGCGCGTCGGGTGGCCCCGGCACCAGCGGTGCGGACTCCGGCGGCACGGGCACCAACCCGTCCTCCTCCAACAGCCCCACCAACAGCCCCTCGGACGGTACGTCCAACGGCGCCGACCCCGCCCGCAGCGTCCCCGACGCCCAGCCCCTACCGCCCCCGGAGCAGCGCTCCCCCTTCGACGAGGGCTTCCGAGGCGGCAACGACAGTCCCTACGGGACCTCCCCCACCCCCGACTCCGGTCCCACTCCCGACACGGGCACCACCCCCGACGCCTCCCGCTCGGACGCGGACTCGGTCAGCACCCGGCCCACCCCGGACAACACCGCGGACGCCACCCGCCCCGACGCGGACGCCATCAGCACCCAGCCGGCGCCGGACAACACCCCTGACTCGGCCCGCCCGGACCCCGACCCGGTCAGCACACAGCCCGCCCGGGACAACACCCCTGACTTCGTGCGCCCGGATCGCCCGGACACGGACGCGGTCACCACCCAGCCCGCCCCCGACAACACCCCCGACGCCGCCCGCCCCGCCCCCGCGCCGGACCCCGTCGGCACCCAGCCCACGCCGGACTCCACACCCCACGAGGGTGGTTCTTCACGCCCCGACGCGCCCCAGCCGGCACCGGCACCCACGCCGACCCCGGACTCGGACCCGGGCCCCGTAGCCGGCAAACCGCCCTCCAACGGCGACAGTTCCCACGACAGCAGCGGCAACGCCAACAACAACGGCGACAACTCCACCAGCGGCAGCGGGCGCGCCTCGATGCCACACGCCGGCACGCCACCTCAGGGCGCCCCCGCCCAGCACTCCCCGCCGTCCGGCCCGCCCATCCAGCAGCGCGACCCGGCCCCCGGCGACCCCATGCCCACGGTGGACACCCCCGAAGACGACACCGTCACCACCCAGTCCGCAGGCACCGCAACCCTCCCCCCACCCACCCAGCACACCACCGACCCCAGCACGAGCGCGCCTTCCGGCCCCACCCCCCAGCAGGCGCAGCAGTCCAACAACCCCCAGGCCACCGGCCCGATGATGGGCGGCATCCCGCACCAGGGCGGCGCCGGCACCAGCGCCCCTCGCGCCGGCACCCCGCCCCGCGGCGGGGCCCCGGCCAACGGCAACGGAAACGCTTCTGCGGGCACCAACCGCCGCCCCGACGGCTCCCAGGCCATCCACGACGCCACCCAGCAGCCCCGCCCCGAGGCCCCCGCCTACAACCGTCGCCTCGACGGCCCCCGCCAGGAAGAAACGTCCCGCCCCTACAACCCGCGCCTGGACGGCCCGCGCCGCGACACCCCCACCACACCCCCCGGCAACAACCGCCGCCCCGACGGCACCCAGACCGTCCAGGACCACACCCAGCAGCCGAGCCCCGAACGCCCCCCGCACAACCCGCGTCTCGACGGCCCCGCCCGCGACACCGATTCCCACCCCGACGGCACCCGCCCGGACGCCTCTCGCCCGGACAACCAGCAACAGCCCCGTCAGGACGCCCCAACACCGCGCCCCGACAACACAGCTCCAGATAACACCCGTCCGGACAACACCCAGCCGGATCCCACCCGCCCCGACGGCACCCGCCCGGATGCGGACCGCCCGGACGCTGCCCGACCTGACGGAACCCGCCCGGATGCGGCCCGTCCGGACACCACCCACCCGGATGCGGTCCGCCCCGACGCCACCCGCCCGGACGGGACCCGCCCTGATCCGACTCGTCCCGACGGAGAGCGTCCGCCCGCTCAGCCGTCCCCCGCCCGCCCGGACCGGACACAGCCCGACGCCGCCCCTGACCAGGCCCCGTCGCAGCCCGGTGCCCAGGCCCCCGCACGCCCGGGCGCTCAAACCCCGAGCGCACCGAACCCGAACATCCCGCACCAGAACCAGCAGCCGCAGCACCAGCAGCCGACACCGCAACACCCGCAGCCCCAAAACCAGTCGCAAACCACGCCCCAGAGCCACACCCCCACCCAGCAGCAGACCCCCCAGCAACAGCAGCCACAGCAACAGCCCCAGCAGCAACCTGCACCGCACCAACAGCCGGCACCCCACCAGCAGCCGGCTCCGCATCACCAGGACCCCAACCAGACCCAGCCCGTCCCGCACCAGCAGCAGCAAACGCAGCACCAGGCACCGGTCCCGCAGCCCTCGAATCTCCGCAGCCACACCAACGTGCGGATCGGCCTCAACGTCCAGCCGGGTGGCCTCTACTCGCCGTTCCCGCACGACCAGCAGGCGCTGCTGAACACCTTCCCGCGGAACCCGGACGGCACCCCGCGGGCGTTCAACGACCCGTTCCAGCCCTGGGCCCAGCTCCAGAACGACGGCGGCCACACCGTCCTCGGCCGTTCCAACAACTGCGCCGACTGCACCCGCTCCTTCATCGAGTCCTGGTACGGCAACCCGCAGGTGTCCTCGCCACGCACCTACGACCCGGACGGCAAGGGCGGCATCGACCGTGCGTCCGGCGAACAGCACGGCACCGCCAACATCGAGCAGTGGGCGGGCACCAACTTCCGTAACTCCGGGCCGAACTCCAAGGACGGCTACGACCGCATAGCCGACGACCTCCGCAAGGCAGGCCCCGGCGCAGCGGCCGCGGTACTGGTCACCTGGCCCGACAAGCCCGACGGCAGCTCCGGCGGCGCCCACGTCTTCAACGCCGTCAACCACAACGGCAAGATCGTCTGGGTAGACAGCCAGACCGGCAAGGTCAGCGACCAGCCCATCAACACCAGCGCCAAGAACGTCTGGCACCTCGTCCTGGACGCCAACCGCCAGCCGTTCGACCCCGCCGCAGCCCAGAACCAAAACCCACAGCAACAGACCCAGAACAACCAGCAGGCCCAGAACAACCAGCAACAGAACCAGCAGGCGCAAGCCCAGCAACAAGCTCAGGCACAGGCACAGGCACAGCAACAGGCGCAGGCCCAGGCCCAGCAGCACGCCCAAGCGCAGCAACAGGCGCAGGCCCAGGCGCAAGCCCAGGCACAACAGCAGGCACAACAAGCGCAGGCACAAAACCCGGAGCAGCAGAACCCGTACACCCAGCAGCCGCAGCAACAGCCCGGGCCCTACCAGCAACACCAGCAGAACCCGTACACGCAACACCCCCAGCAGCAGCCGGGCCCGTACACCCAGCAGCCACACCAACAGCCGGCGCCGCAGCAGCAACAGCCCAACCCGTACGCGCAGCCCCAACAGCCGGGCCCGTACAACCAGCCGCAGCAGCCCGGCCCCTACCAACAGCAGCCGAACCCGTACACCCAGCCGCAACAGCAACAGCAAAGCCCCTACGCCCAGCAGCAGTCACAACCGCAGCAGCCTGGGCCGTACCAACAGCCTCACCAACAGCAGCCGGGCCCGTACGCCCAGCCCCAACAGCAGCAGCCCCAGGCCTACAACCCGTACCAGCAACAACCCCAGCCTGCGCCGCAGCAGCAGCCTCACCCCCAGGCCCCGCACTACCCGAACCTCTCGCAAAACCCCCAACACCCGGCAGCCGCACCCACCACAGCCGCCGGCAGCTCGCCAACCCCGGACGCCCAGCGCCCCAACGCCCAACGCCCGGCCGCCCGCCCTGAGTCCAACGCACGCAACACGACACCGGGCACCGCCACGGATTCACGTCAGCCTGCCCAGGAACCGTCGCATTCCCAGGCACCCAACGATCCGAACGCTTCCGCCGATCACCGCGAAAGCAACGCCCCCGGACGCCCGGACAACACCGACCAGACCTCTCAGCCGGGTACCGACAACCCGGCGCAGCGCAAGGACGAGTCCGACAGCACGAGCGAAACCACCCCCACCGACGCAGACGACAGGAACAACCAGAACACCGGCTCGTCCGACGCCACCCCCGCCTCCGAAACCCGCAACCGGGAACGCCCGGGCGGTCTGGACGGCCCCACCGACGAGCACCAGCAGCAGGTCGCGGACTCGATCCCCAAGGACGAGAACGGCGAACCGCAGCGTCACCCGGACCCCGACGACGGCAACTGGCTCAACGCCATCAACGACCCCGGCCCCGACGCCCCCGGCCGCAACAACAACTGCGTCGACGCCGCCCTCGCCACCGCCGACACCTACTCCGGCAACCCCACCGCCGCCGCCCAACGCACCCCCGACACCAACCCCGACGGCACCCCCTCCGACCGCGGCGAGAACAACGGCCGCGACCGCATCGAAAACACCCTCGGCGCCCGCTTCAACGACTACGGCAACGGCCCCGACGCCTTCAACCGCCTCGAAAACACCCTCCGCGACTCCGGCCACGGCTCACAGGCCGTCATCATCACCCAGGACAACAACGGCCGCGCCCACGCCTGGAACGCCGTCAACCACAACGGCAAAATCACCTACGTCGACTCCCAGACCGGCCAACGCAGCGACCAGCCCCTCCACAACGGCGACAACGGCGTCCACGCCATCCCCCTCGACTCCGACCGCCGCCCCCTGGGCGAGGGAGCACCACCCCACGATCAACAGGCTCGCGACGATCGCCGCGCGGCCGCCGAACCTGCCGGCGCGGGGAAGAAGCACGAACATCCGGACGAGAACCCCGACAGCGAGCCCGACAGCAAACACCCGAAGCTAGATTCCACGGGCACAAATCCACCGTCAAACTCCGAAAGTGGCGCCACACCGCAGTACAGCCACCCTCACGATCGCGGCGAAAGCGATACCTCTTCGCAAGAGGCGGGCGAAAAGTCCGTCTTCGCGCGTGAAGGTGACACGTCAAAGGAGTACGGACTAGAACCAGACGCCCTGCAACAGGCGCTTCGCGCACAGCAGGCCGTACACCGGGTGCGCCTGGACAACGTCCACGACCACCTCAACAGTTGGGCCGACGATGGAAGTCTGGGGCGTGCACTTCGTACTGCAGCAGGTGACGCCAGGCCGCCCGAGAGCGATGCCGACCGAGGCCCGCTCAGATTCGAAAAGCAAGATCTGATCCGTCACCTACCCGGCTTTAGTAGCATGGAGCACGGGGAACAGATGGCAGTAATTTCCTCGCTGGCACGACTGAGCCTCGCCTTTCACGAACAGCACGGAGTCGGAAACAATCCAAGGAAGGTGCCGAAGCCCTACCTTGGAGAAGGTAAGCCGGCCCCAACTCCGGGCACCAGGGATAGTGCCGCAAAGAACGCGGATGGGTCACTTGGCGTAAAGGGACACCAGGCGTCCGGGGAAAAGTACCTGTCTGACATCCCGGAAGCCGACGATGCCCAGACGAACGACATCTGGAAGCACAGCCCAGACTTCACGGATAGAAACTATGCCGTATTGGAAGTCGAAGGGCCCAACGGGGAAATGACGTATGTGGTCGATTCATCGGTTCCCACAGGGGAGAAATATGTATCCGGCCGCCACTCCGAAAAGCACCTGATCGAATGGCTCAAGCGAAGCAACGAAGGGCTCCCCGAAGGCGGCAAGCCATACACCGCTAAGGGTCTGTACACGGAGCGCGAACCGTGCGGCAAGGGCCAAGGCCACGCCAAATGTTCAGACCAACTCAGGAAGCATCTTTCGGGTATCCCTATCTTCTACAGCACCACTTACCGGACCGATCCCGAGGGAGTGAATGCCCGCAAGGCCCTCGACGTCCTCAAGCGAGGAGAAATCAAGGAGATTTCCACACTCTCGGACGAACAGGTGAGGGCGGAGGTAACTCGACGTGTTACCGAGCGATACGGGCCTGATTCAGGTTGGACCAAAAAGCACCTGACGGAGCTGGCCGAGTCGGATAAGAGTGGAGCCCGCGAAAAGCTCAAAAAGGTGATCGACAGTGACTACAAGAAGCTGAAAGAAGAAGAGCGTACAGAGAAGGAGCGAGCCATCGTGCGCGAGATGGACCGGCATGTCGAAGCCTTGGAAGGGACTTGGCAAAAGGTCTATCCACAGCTGGTCAGTTAGCACTCTGCCCCTCTCGAAGTGAACTAAGCCGTGTTTCGTTGCTACTCCAGAGGGGCGGCTAATCAAGTTTCCGGTCGATCAAATTCGAATTGCACCCTTGAAGCGTTCATGCGGAACCTCGCGATGCGAAACTGCAATCCAGCCGTGGCCAACTTTTTCGGCGATACTGATCGTTGTGGGTGGAATGGAGATCCAGGAGGCAACGTTTTCAGGATCAGTAACGCCCTCGGCATAGTCACCGTGCTCATCAGGGTCGTAGAGCGGGTCTTCCTCATCCACCATCAACGTGCGCTCAAAAGGCATCGGCGCACCGACCCACTCAGGTTCACCATACGTTCGAAAACCTCGCCGATCCTCGCCCTGCTGTGCGACCCACCACACGTTCGCACCGTCAAAATCGTCCACCATGTAGAAGTGCGCTTCTCCACATCGCGCACTCAACTTACGAACAGCTTCCGACCAGTGATCATTGATGTACTCGTCGCCGTAAATTAGGCGCCATCCATCAAATTGCGGAGTAATAAATACGCGATAGGCACGGCCGTCCTGACTATTGACATCGTCGAAATCAATAGAGTTTTCAAGGTCAACGGCTGCGCAAATTCCCATTTCAACAGTCGCCGGCCGGGCATCAACCAGCCCCAGCGCCTGCAGGATGTCGTCAACCTGTGCGTTGGTCACAGCAAGCCAGCGCCCAACCGGCAGGTCCTCAGGACTTTCATCGACGAGCTTGATGCGCACCAGCCGTTCCACGGCCTTGATGTCCCGTTCGGACAGCGCTTCGCCCCCAGACAAATCAGCCAATGCCTGCAGCGCGGGACGCCGAAGTCGCCCTGGCCCCTGCTGCCGGATCCGCTGCAAGACAGGCACAGCCTCTGAGCCGATCGACCGGATGCAGGACTGTGCTCGGAGGCGACCACGCCCGGCCACAGCGCGCAAAAGTGGCAGCAAAGATTCAACAGCACGTGAACCAATTCCACTCAGTTCCCGTTCGGCTGTGTCCTGTTCGTCAGGGTCAGCACTACAAATCTGCTCGATAAGGATCTGGATGTCATCGGTCATGGCACGAACCCTAGCCAAAAAGCCTTGCTACACGGACATGAAGCACCGCTCACTTGCTGTAACGATCGCAAGTGCACCGCACCCCGGCTCCCACCGGCGTGCTCCCCCTCCAATCCACAGGAGAACAACGGCCCCGACCCCATGACTTCGATCGCTTCGGTTCATGGATGGGGGCGCTGTGGTGCTGGACGGATCGAGCGGGTCGGTCCTGCAGGAACGGTGAGCGGGGCCGCGCTCGTGGGCCAGCCAACGGGCCAGTGTGCGTACGGCGTCCGTGCCGAGACCTGGCCATGCCGGCTCGCCGTGAGGAAGATGTCGATGCTTGCGTGGCGGAACTCGGGGTCGGTCTCCTCGTCGAACTGGATCGCCCCGATGACCTCGCCTTCAACGACGATGGCGAGCATGTCCGCGTAGTCGTCCGGCACCGACCACCACGCCGCGACAGCCGGTTCTCTGACGATCCGGTCGAGCGTTGCATTGTCGGGCTCCGTTGTCGGCCGGAGGACGACCGAGGCTCCATGCAGCGGGTTCACGTACACGTTGTCCAAGCGTACGAGGACCGGCCGCGGGGGCAATGCCGGCATTTGTGTCACCTGTGGAGAGGGCTACATCGAGGTCGACCCAGTTGTTTCGGAGCGATTGGCAGCAGAGGAGAGTTGTGCGCCACGAAGTGACCCAGCGGGATGCCGTTGCCCAGCTCAGTAGCTGGTGGCGCAACCCCAATTGGGTGCCGGAGGTGCGAGAGGTTGCCGGCCCTCCATGCTCCGGCCGCACCGGTGTGCTGCGAGGGCTGTCCCAAGAGATCCCGGACGCAATCGTCATCGACGCAACTGGGCGGACCGCCGAAGAGCTGTGCGAGGCAATCAAAGAGCGGTCCCAGGAGGAGCAGGCGGACAGGGGAGCCCTCGTGCTGCTTCTGAACGTTCACCGTGCCGGCCGTACACGCCGGTCCTCCCACCCTCGGCGGATCATCGAATCCCGGCTGGACGAACTCGCGGAGTCTCACGGTCTCGGCATCGTCGTGGAGATCAACGACGAGGAGGACTTCCTCAGCGTGGACCGCCCTCGGTACGTGCTGGATCCCCCCGAAGTTGAGCGCAGCAAAGGCGCCCGCTCCGCCCCTTCGCCTGAAATTCTTGCTCTTGCGCTCGCCGAGGCACGGACCGTGCCTTTGGCCGTATGGCGTGTCCTGGCAACGACTGTCACCTCGCGAACGTGGGACGAGGCAGGTCTCGAAGAGATCGCCTCGCAACACCCGGCGCTTGAGGTGTCAGACCGCGGCACCGTGACATTTGCGGACGAGTCGTTGGCCGATGCATTGCGCAGCACGGTCAGCGACGAGGTCGCGGAGCGTGCTCACCGTGGAGTCGTGACATGGCTGCTCGACACGGCCGCCCTAATGCATGACACAGCCGCCGAAGAGAATCCCGCGCCAGCAACCACCGCGGATTACACCGCGAGAGCGATCGCCATGCATGCGGTCAACGCCGGAGATTTCCGGCGGTTGCTGCGACACGGCACGGCTCTCGCCCTCCTCTCCCAGGATGCCCTGCTCGACGCGGCTTCCTGCCTCCGCCGCGGAGCCCCGGTGGACACCCTCGCGTCAGACGCGTTCTACGCACATTCCTACGGCGTCCGCCCTGGCCATCAGGGTGAATGGGCGGCCTGGCTCCATCTGTTCGCTACCTCGCGAGGCGAGAGGAGAATCGCGCAGGACATCGCCTCTGTCAGCTGGCATTCGCTTCCGTGGCGGTGCCGTTGGACGCACTGGCGGCCGCCCGGCAGCTGGCAGCCTCACTTCATCGAGCCCGGCCCCGTAGCTGGTCTGGCTCACGCGCTGTGGCGGGATAGGCCAGTCATTCTCGGGTGGGGGGAATTCCGAGATGCGGTCCGGCCGATCTGGATGTGGGATGCGGCGACCGGAGAGTTGCTGGCTCCCCACTTCGACACCGTCGTCCCGGACGAAATCCTGGCTGCGATGGCCTGGCACGATGGGCGTGACGAGGAACTGACATTCAAGAACCTCGCGAACGAAGCCGCGCGCAGCTACGGCAAGGGGCCTGACCGGGTTTGGCTGCCGTGTGCCCTGCACGTGGGCGACTCACTGGTGGTCGCCGGGCCGGGCGGTGTCTTCGCGGTCGATCCGGTCGGCACCCGATCGACTTGCGCGCAACTCGATCCAACCAGGGAAGAGGATCAGGTTTGGCCATACCGCAGTGTGACCGGTCCTCCCCCAGCGGAGCTCCTCGCTCCTGAACACAACGCCTGCCAAAGGGTTTTCGCGCCCGATGTCGTCGCAAGGATTCTTCCGGAAAGACTGCCGGCCGGGCTTCGTGACACCACAACACGCAGAGTCCTCCTGGAGGTAGGTCTGCCATTGGGCGAGGTGGGCGGGCTCGAACTCTCTCTTCCCGACGTGGGCGAACTGCCGACGAGCGCCCCCTGGCGTGACGGCGAGCAGCCTGACGACGCTGAGGGCCCCTTCTTCCACATCGGACAATGGTGGGGTGGGGCCGTCGTTATCGACGGAGCAACCGGAATGGTTCTGCGTGCCCAGGCCCAAGACGAGCCTGAGGACTGGAGCCCGGACAAGGTGACCGCGTCAGATCTCCTCTCCTTCGTGGCAATGCTGCAACTCCGCAAGCTTGCCTCGCATTTCATGGCGATGGCTCCGCGCGATCCTGAGCAGCGCGAACTGCGGTATCAACTCGAGGAAGGATTGGAAGGGATCGACGAAAGAGGTGCGGAGTCCCCCGCCTGGATGCGCGGGCTGCTGGGCGACTCCGTGTGGTGACATAGCGCATCGGAGTTGTGGCGGCCATGCGACGGTGGGGTACGGCATCGCCCTGGGGCCGGTTCCGCCGCGACGGGGTGGGAGGCTGGTCGGCCCAACCGACTTGCGCCACGCCTGCCGCCGGCAGGGTGGCGCGCGCCTCACACCTTGCGCGAAACCCCTGATGGTGGAACGTAGAGGCGCGCTGGCGACCGTCCTCAACCCTGAGCCCAGGCCGGACGAGAACTGATCAGATACGCAGTGGCCCCTTGAAGCGTCCGTGCGCCACTTCGCGATGTGCCACTGCGATCCAGCCGTGGTCAACCCTTTCGGCGATGCTGATCGTCGTGGGAGGAATGGAGATCCAGGAGGCAACATTCTCCGTTCAGTGACGCCCTCAGCATAATTACCGTGCTCGTCAGGATCGTAAAGCGGATCCTCAGCCGATCCGGGACTTCCGGATCAAGTCCGGCGTGCGACCGCGCCGCGCCCGGGGCGACCAGAGACATGAGTGCAGCTGTCAGGCGACGGCCGCCTTGCTGACCGACTCGGCGCCGGACGAGCACATGCAAAGCCACCAACCAAGAGGAAGAGACATGTTCGACCGCGATCAAGCAGGCTCAGGTGCCTCCGGTCAAGAAATCACCTCCCTCGTCGTCACTTGGTGGCAGAACTGGCGCCCCGGAGACAACTGGGCCAATCTCGTGGACCCCTCAGGGTCCGACGGCGCTGCTTTTCTGGGCGAGGTGCACCGCCGAATTGAAGGCAGCGTCCTGTTGGACGCCGCTGGGCGGACGGCCGAGGAAGTGCATGCCGAGGTGCTGCAGCGCCTCGGTATCGATCTGTCCCCCGGCAACCGCTGGGATTGGCGTCATGGGCTCAAGCAGCTGGGGCAGAACCGACTCGTCCTCATTGCAAACGCTCATCGGGCGGGCTGTACTCGCGGTTCGTCCGAACCGGATCGTGTGCTGTCCACGACCATCGGAGACTTGGAGGGAGGCACGGTCGGCGTACTTGTTCATCTCACCCCCGAAAGGCTGCCCCGCCTCGCCAAAGTCGCCTTCCGCCTACTGAGTCCTGTCACCACCGAGGTGGACTGGCCGATCCCGGTTCGCGCGTTGTCGCTGGCTCGGCCCCGGATCGTGCCAATGCGCGTGTGGGCCGAACTCACCAATGCCCTTGGCGGGGAACGCGTTTCCGAAACCGTGCTCCACAGCGTGCTGGAAGATTTTTCGCCCCACCTGTTGTCCGGTGAGCACGGCGTGGCTTTCGCCGATGAGAGCCTGGCGGAGCGGCTGCGTCGAGGCATGACGGAGGACGAGATCTGCCGGGTCGACCGGCACATGGCCGAGTGGTTGAAGCGCAGCTGCCTGGAGTTCCGCCATCCGGAGGGCTGGGCCGAATCGGGCCCCGAAGGGCGGTACGCCGCAACGGGGCTTGTCATGCATGCCGCACAGGCCGACTTTGTCGAATCGGTATCGACCGAAGGCAGCGGACGCCGGGGCCTCTTCGAGGATCTCTTGCAGAACGGGGGGATGATGGCCAATGTCCCGCAGACGGCGCTGTTGGATGCCGCGCGCTGCGCTTACATCGGCGACGTGCCGGGGAATGCCGCCGCCGGCGCAGCGGTCCAGCTGTGGTCCTACGGCGTTGTTCCGCCGCGCCAGGCCGAATGGGCTTCGTGGCTGCATCTGATCGCCACCGCCCGCGGCGACCGGGCGTTCGCTGACGCCGTGGCTGACTCCGGCGTGCGGCTTCCTTGGAAGGCGAAGTGGACGCGCTGGCGCCCGCCGGGCGGCTACCACTGGAGCTACCTCGTACCGGGTCCCGTCGACGGGCTGGCCGAAGTCCGCTGGCAGGGCCGCCCCGCCGTCGCCGGCCTCTATACCTGGTCTTCTCGCGCGGACATCTGGGACGCGGCCACCGGTGAGCACCTTGCCGGCCCTTGGAAAGAAGAGATCCCAGAGGAGTGCCGCCCCGACCTCGCCTGGCCCTCTGGGCAAGGGGAAGGCCGTCCGGGACCTGAAACCGTCGCCGACTTCGAAGACGCCATGTCCGACGAGGATGCGGTTCACGACCTGTTTCTCGACAGCCCCCCGCTTCACCTCGACAATCAGGTGATCTTCGGCGGCCCAGGAGGCCTGTTCGCCATCGAGCCCGCGGATGCGGATACGTTCTCCGGGCTCAACTTTCCCGGATTTCAACCCTTTTCAGGAAGCTACGCCTTCACCACCGCGGTCACTCCTGCCGCAACCCCTCCGCCCAGCCCTGCAGATCTGGCCGAGCTTTACGGAGCCCAGAGCATTCACAAATTCTCGGCGGGCATGATTCCCGAGGGGCTCACGGACGAGCCAATGCGCCGCACGCTCACCGAATTCGGTCTGCCCGAAATGAGCGACGAGGACGGCCTGGGCATCTATCCGCACGGTGATCACCGCATGCGCATCTTTGATGAAGTCCCCTGGCCGTCAGACGTCGCACCCGTCGAGGAATCCGGCCCGTTTTTCCAGATTGGCTTCTGGATGGGAGGCGCTCTCGTCATCGACGCCCCCACGGGCCACGTACTGCGCATCCCTTCGGAGCCAGGTGAGGAGCACCTTGCGGGCCTGCCCGCCGCGCACAGCCTGGAAAACTTCCTCACCATGGTCGCGCTGTGGATCACCGGTCTCCTGCTCAAGGGGCTTGTTGAAGGCGACGACGAGGCGAACCTCCTGCCCGATCACGTCCTCGCCGCCCACAGGCGCATCGATCCAGAGGGGGCCGAAGCACCAGCCTGGGCTTACGCCTTCCACAATCCCTAATACCGAGCCAGGAGATCACGCGCCGGCGAGCGACCCACCGGAAGTCGAGAACCGCACGCCGGCGACTCCCGAGGAAGCGCTGGAAATCGCCGGTAGTCATTTCAAGCCTCTCTGCCGCGACGGCACTCCGGCCCCCCTGCACGTCGAAGAGTTCGACATCGGCTACCTCATCTACGCCACGTTTCCCCGGACCGAGCCGCGTGCATTCGGCGGCAGCCACCTCGTCATCTCCAAAACTGACGGGGTGTTGACCTACGTGCCCAACTTCCCTCCGAAGTCGGCGATCGCCCTCTATCGCAAGCGCCACCACCCCAACCCTGAGCCAGAAGACCCGAGGGACGACCCGGCCGACGCGGCCGGCGCAGAGGAGGAGGGTGGGTGGACCGTACCGACGAGTGCTGAGGAGGCCGTGGAGATCGCTCGGACGCGGTTCGCCCCCGTGTGGCCGGACGGGACGTCGGCGCCGTTGCGGGTTCGGGAATTCGATGTCGGATACCTGGTGTTCGCGACACTGCCGCCTCTTCCGGAAGTACCGGCGGCGGAAGGTGGGCGTCGACGTCCGCGGATGAGGAGTCCGGGTGGTACGTGCGTCGTGGTGTGCAAGGACAGCGGGACGATCTGCCGGCTTCCGATGCGTCCGCCTGAGAGTGCGATCACTCTCTATCGCAGGTTCCACCGGCCGGACACGCTGTAGTGCACCGACCCGGGTAGCGCCCCTGCCCCTGCCCTCGCCCCTCCCCGGGCATAAATCGTCCCCGAGCCTGGTTCGTAAGGGTGCTTCGTGGAGATGCAATGCGCGCTTCACGACCGTGCGGCAGAGTGGGCCATCGCGCCACGCGGTGATCGACGATCAACGGCGGGCAGCATGCAGCGGTCGGGTACCAGCAAGCCGCAGGCAGCAGACGGCAGGCAGCAGGCGACGACGTAGGGGGCGACGCGACGTGAAGGCGAGTATCGGCAGGCGGCGGGTGCTGGCGGCCGGCGGTGGGGTGGCCCTCGCCACGGCGTTGGCCACGGCTTGTGGCTCCAACACCGGTCGTGGCGGCTCGGGTTCGGGGCCGGCGATCAGTCAGTGGTACCACCAGTACGGCGAGCCCGGCACCCAGCAGGCCGTGAAGCGGTACGCCGCCGCGTACAAGAAGGCGGACGTCACGGTGCAGTGGCGGCCGGGCGACTACGACCGGCAGACGGCGGCGGCGCTGCTGACCGACTCGGGGCCGGATGTCTTCGAGGTCAACGGGCCGTTGCTGGACCAGATTCAGGGCGGGCAGGTCGCCGATCTGACCGATGTCGTCGAGCCGGTCAAGGATGACTTCAACCAGGCCGTGCTCGCCCCGAAGATCTGGCGGGACAAGATCTGGGGCATCCCGCAGGTCGTCGACATGCAGTTGCTCTATTACCGGAAGAGCCTGCTGAAGGACGCGGGCGTCGAACCCCCGCGGACGCTCGATGAGTTGGTGGACGCGGCGAGGAAGCTGACCACGAAGAAGACCAAGGGGCTTTTCCTGGGGAATGACGGTGGGGTGGGGGTGCTCGGCGGGACCCCGCTGTTCGCTGCCGGGCTGAGTCTGATCGGTGAGGACGGGAAGGTCGGGTTCGACGACCCGTCGGCCGCCCGCGCGCTCGGCAAGGTCCGGCAGCTGTACGCCGACAAGTCCCTGCTGCTCGGGGCACCTACGGACTGGTCCGATCCGGCCGCCTTCATCCAGGGGCTGACCGCGATGCAGTGGTCGGGGCTGTGGGCGCTGCCGCAGATCAAGAAGGCGTTGGGGGATGACTTCGGGGTGCTGCCGTTCCCGAAGGACGGGAGTGCAGGCAAGCCGTCCGTTCCGGTGGGCGCGTACGGTTCCGCGGTCAGCGCGCGGAGCGCGCGCAAGGAGGAGGCGAAGGCGTTCGCCAAGTGGCTGTGGGTGGACCGGACCGATTTCCAGCAGGACTTCGCGCTGTCGTACGGGTTCCACATCCCGGCGCGGATCTCGTTGGCGAAGAAGGCCCAGCAGCTGCGGGAGGGGGCGGCCGCGGATGCGGTGCGGTACGCGACGGACCACGGCTACGCCGAGCCACTGCTGTGGACGACCGCGGACCGTACCGCCTACCAGGATGCGCTGAGCCGCATCATCAAGGACGGCGCGAACCCGGAGAGTGAGCTGAAGCGCGTGGTGCGCAAGGTCAACGCCGAGCTTCAGCGGGTCAGGAAGACGTGACGGCGGACCGTACGGCGGTGGGCGAGCCCGACGCCGCAGCAGATCCGGCGGCGGTGAACCCGAAGGCGCAGGCGACGGCGACCGGGAAGGCGGCTGCCGGACGGGGCACCTTCGCCGCTCGCCTGCTCGGGCCGCAGCGTCGCAACCTCTGGTTCTGGGTCTTCGTCGGGCCGTTCGCGGTCGGGCTGGGGCTGTTCACGTACGTGCCGTTGGCGTGGAGCGTCTATCTCAGTTTCTTCGACGCGCACAACACGGTGAGCCCGAAGGGTTCGGACTTCGTCGGGTTGGGGAACTACGGCGCGATGCTGACCGATGGGGCGTTCCTCGGCAGTCTGGGGACGTTCGCCCTGTTCACGGCCTTCATCGTGCCGGCGACGTATGCGCTCTCGCTCGGGCTCGCGCTGATGGTCAACCGGCTGCGCGTCGCCCGGGCGTTCTTCCGGTCGGTGTTCTTCCTGCCGACGGCGTGCTCGTATGTCGTCGCGGCGCTGATCTGGAAGCTGTCGATCTTCAACGGGGTGCGGTTCGGGCTGGCCAATACGGTGCTGGGGTGGTTCGGCGCGGATCAGACCGCCTGGCTGTCGATCACCGATCCGCCCTGGTACTGGCTGGTCATCGTGACCGTACGGCTGTGGCTGCAGGCCGGGTTCTACATGATTCTGTTCCTGGCGGGGCTGCAGCGGATCTCCCCGCAGCTGTACGAGGCGGCGGCGGTGGACGGTGCGCGGCCCGGCTGGCAGGTCTTCCGGCACATCACGTTCCCGCAGCTGCGTGCCACCTCCGTGGCGGTGGTGCTGCTGTTGGTGATCAACGCGTTCCAGGCGTTCGACGAGTTCTACAACCTGCTGAGTGACGCGCGCGGGTATCCGCCGTACGCCCGGCCCCCGTTGGTCTATCTGTACTACACGGCGCTGGGGCGGGAGCAGAATCTCGGGCTCGGCAGTGCGGGTGCGGTGATTCTGGCGCTGATCATCGCGCTGGCGACCGTGGTCCAGGCCCGCTGGTTCGGCCTCGGCCGCAAGGAGGAATGAGCGCGATGTCCCGCATGGTTCCCGCCACGACGCATGACGCCCTCGTCCGGGCCGGGCGTGCGCTGCGGATCGTCGTCGTGCTCGTCCTGGCGCTGCTGTTCCTGATCCCGTTCTATCTGCTGGTGCGCAACGGGCTGTCGACGGAGCGGGACATCACGGCGCCCGACTGGACGTTCTTCCCGCGTGAGCTGCAGTGGTCCAATCTGGCCGAGGTGTTCCAGGACCCGGGTCTGCCGTTGGGCCGGGCCCTGCTGAATTCCTCCCTGATCGCGGTGTCGACGACCGTGGGGACGGTGGTTCTCGCCTCCCTGGCGGGGTACGGCCTGGCCCGGATTCCCTACCGGCACTCCCATGTCGTCTTCTCCGCGATCCTGGGGACGCTGATGGTTCCGGCGGCCGTGACGTTCGTGCCGAGCTTCGTGCTGGTGTCGTCGCTCGGCTGGATCTCGACGCTGCGCGGTCTGGTCGTGCCGACCCTGTTCAGCGCCTTCGCCTGCTTCATCTTCCGGCAGTACTTCCTCGGCTTCCCCAAGGAGCTGGAGGATGCGGCACGGGTCGACGGGCTCGGGTACTGGCGGACGTACTGGCGCATCGTCGTGCCCAATTCCCGGCCGGTGTTCGCGGCGGTCGGCACGATCGTGTTCATCGGAGCCTGGAACGCGTTCCTGTGGCCGCTGGTGATCGGCCAGGACCAGGAGGCGTGGACGGTCCAGGTAGCGCTGTCCACGTTCACCACCGCGCAGAGCCTCAACCTGCACGAACTGTTTGTCGCGGCGGCCGTCTCGATCGCCCCGCTGGTGATCGTTTTCTTGCTGCTCCAGCGCTACATCGTGGCGGGTGTGGAACGCACCGGTATCGACGACTGAGTCATGAGGTACGGTGCGGGACATGAGCACGCAACTCGAATCCCGTGAGGCGGAGCCGCGACACCGCGGCCCCCACGGCGAGTGCGCGCCCCGCGGCCTGAGCTTCCTCTGCCGCCGCGGCCGGGTGGGTTCTCCCCCGGCCTGTTGTCTCGTTACGTCCTGACGGTGCTCCGACCGCCGGCGCTCGCCGCCGGCCCTCGGCCCCGGTTCACGACGTAGTTCCCTCCCCGTAGCTCCGCCTGCCTTCTCCTTCCGCGGCACGCCCTGCGTTGCCTCTCCCTTCCCAGGAGGATCAGTTGACGGCCATCGTCGATTCCGCCGTTCCCGCCACGTCCGCCACTCCCGCCGCCCTGCGCGATCACCGCATCCCCGCCGACGGGCTGTACGAGGGCCATCGCCTCCTGCGCCGGACGCCCGGCGACTGGGACGACCGGCCCTACGAACTCTTCGAGGTGGTGCCGCAGGCCGCCACGATCGGGGCCGAGATCCGTGGTGTGGACCTGTCCCGGCCGCTCTCGCCGGCCTTGCGCGCGGAGCTGAACCGGGCGCTGCTGGAGTGGAAGGTGCTGTTCTTCCGAGGTCAGCATCTGGCTTCCGACGCACAGCGCGCATTCGCCCGGAACTGGGGCGAGTTGGAGACCAATCCGCTGTTGGCGCGGGGCGACGCGCGGGATGTGGTGCGCTTCGACAAGGCGGCGGACGCGGTCCCGACCTTCGAGAACGTCTGGCACACGGATGTGACGTTCCGGGCGCGCCCCGCCCTGGGCGCGGTGTTGCAGCTGCGGGAGGTGCCGCCGGCGGGTGGTGACACGATGTGGGCCGACATGGCTGCCGCGTACGACAACCTGCCGGCGGACATCCGTGAGCGCATCGACGGGGCGCGGGCCGTGCACGACTACCTCCCGGGCTTCTCCCGCTTCTACTCGGCCGAGCAACTGGACCCGTATCAGGACGAGTTCCCGCCCGTCGAGCATCCGGTCGTGCGCCGCCATCCGGAGACCGGGCGGCGGATGCTGTTCGTCAACGCCTCGTTCACCACGCGGATCGTGGGGCTCGCGCAGGCGGAGAGCGACCGGCTGCTGCGGCTGCTGTTCCAGCAGGCGCAGGTGCCGGAGTTCCAGGTGCGGTTCAGCTGGCAGGCCGGGGACGTCGCGTTCTGGGACAACCGTGCCACCCAGCACTACGCGGTGAACGACTACGGCTCGCACCGCCGCGTCGCCGAACGGGTGGCCATCGCGGGCGACCGGCCGTTCTGACCGGCCGCCCACGGTGTCAGACCTGCCGCTCGCAGACCGCTGCCTCCGCCGGGCGCGCGCCACGCAGCAGTGCCGCGCCCAGCGGAGTGAGGGTGTGCAGCACGGCGTTGCCCTGGCGCAGGGTGACCAGCAGCCCGGCGTCGCGCAGTACGGTCGCGTGCTGGCTGGCGGAGGCCAGCGAGACGTCGACCCGGCGGGCCAGTTCGCTGGTGGTGCAGCCGACGCCGATGCCCCGCAGGATCGCGGAGCGGGTCTGGCCGACGAGGCGGCCCAGGGAGCGCTCCGGCGGGGTCGTCGGCGCCAGGCGGGGCGTCTGGTGCTCGACCGGGTAGACCAGCACGGGCGTCAGATCCGGGTTGCGGAAGGTCACCGGGGTGCGGCGGCAGAAGTACGAAGGCAGCAGCAGCAGTCCCCGGCCGTTGAGGTGGAGGTCGCGGTCCACCGGATAGTCGGCCTCCAGGACGGGCGCCCGCCAGCGCATCATCGGCGGGAGCGAGGCGAGCAGCCGGTCCGCTCCGCCGTCGAGCAGGGCCCGCCCGCGCGCGGCCCGGTCGGCTTCGATACGGCCTTGCAGACGCGGCCAGTGCGGCGCGACGGCCGCTTCGTAGTAACGCTGAAGGACCCCGGCGAGCCGGCCGAGCGGGCGGGTGTCGCCCTCGGCCATCGTCCGTATCCACGGCGGGAGCGGCCGGGCCGTGGAGAGCCGGGAGAGCTCCTCGTGCAGCCGGACGGCGGGCGTCTCGCGCAGGGCGCACAGGGCGTCGTCCATCCCGAGCAGCCCTTCGGCGGGCGTCAGGAAATCCGGAAAATAACCGCGCGTGGGCACGAGTGGCGCCAGCAGTCGCGTTTCGCCATTCAACTTTCCACGGGTCGCCGAACGCCATTTGCCGAACGCCGGGTCGTCCCGTCTGTCACGTAGGCGGTGAAAACTTAAAACGGTCTCCCACAGCGCGTCCGGGCGTGCGGCAATCCGCACGCGGGCCAGATCGAGTCCACTGAAATGGACGCGTAACACCGAACCCCCACCCTTGGTTTCCTCAGTCGGCCCCCGGCTACGCCTGAGTATGCACGCCAACACGCCCTGTCACCATGCCCTTTTGGCCAGACTTGAAAAGGGTCGCGCCACCAGGAGGGCGACAGGAATGCTGTACTCAATTCGACGGCGACGCGAACGGAACGGATTGCTCGATCCCGTGGGGGGTGATGGGCAAATGACCGGCCGCTCGGCGCTCCGTTGAAGGCCGCCTTCCCTCGCCGACTGGGGTGGCGGCAACTCCCGAGGGGGGAGTCCGGAGAAAAGCGAGGGCGGCACCTCCGCACAGGTGCCGCCCTCGTTGGGGTTCCGGAGCCGACAGCCGGGCGGCTGAGGGTCTGGTGCCGGGCCGCGGACTCCGGTGGTTTCCCCGGGTCCCCCGGGCGCGCTGTGCGCCCAGGGTCCCCGTGCCGCTGGGACTAGCGGCTGTCACTGCCCTTGGACTCGGCCGCCGCACGGCCCGCTTCCAGTCGTGCGACCGGGATGCGGAACGGCGAGCAGGAGACGTAGTCCAGGCCCACCTCGTGGAAGAAGTGCACCGACTCCGGGTCACCGCCGTGCTCACCGCACACACCGAGCTTGAGGTCGGGGCGCGTGGCACGGCCCGCCTCGGCGGCGTTGCGGACCAGCGAGCCGACGCCGTCCTTGTCGATCGTCTCGAACGGGCTGACGCCGAAGATGCCCTTCTCCAGGTACGCGGTGAAGAAGCTGGCCTCGACGTCGTCGCGGGAGAAGCCCCACACGGTCTGCGTGAGGTCGTTCGTGCCGAACGAGAAGAAGTCCGCGGACTCCGCGATCTGGCCGGCCGTCAGCGCGGCGCGGGGCAGCTCGATCATCGTGCCGAGGGTGAGCTTGAGGCTGACGCCGCGTGCCTTCTCGACCTCGGCGATGACCTGCTCGGCCTCCTCGCGGACGATCTCCAGCTCCTGGACGGTGCCCACCAGCGGAATCATGATCTCCGCGCGCGGGTCGCCCTTGGCGTTCTTCCGGTCGGCCGCGGCCTCGGCGATCGCCCGTACCTGCATGGCGAACAGACCGGGGATGACGAGGCCCAGACGCACACCGCGCAGACCCAGCATCGGGTTCTGCTCGTGCAGCTTGTGCACGGCCTGGAGCAGGCGCAGGTCGTTCTCGTTGGCGTCCTTGCGGGCCTCGGCGAGCGCGACCCGTACCGACAGCTCGGTGATGTCGGGCAGGAACTCGTGCAGCGGCGGGTCGAGGAGGCGGACCGTGACCGGCAGGCCGTCCATCGCCTCGAACAGCTCGATGAAGTCGGCCTTCTGCAGCGGCAGCAGCTGGCTGAGCGCGGCGTCCCGGTCGGTCTCGGTGTCGGCCAGGATGAGGCGCTCGACCATCTCGCGGCGCTCACCGAGGAACATGTGCTCGGTGCGGCACAGGCCGATGCCCTGGGCGCCGAAGCGGCGGGCGCGGGCGGCGTCCTCGGCGTTGTCGGCGTTGGCCCGCACGCGCAGCCGGCGCACCCGGTCCGCGTACGCCATGATCCGGTGGACGGCCTTGACCAGCTCGTCCGCGTCCTCGGCGCCGGCGTGCATCCGGCCCTCGAAGTACTCCACGACCGGGGACGGTACGACCGGTACCTCGCCGATGTAGACCTTGCCGGAGGAGCCGTCGATGGAGACGACGTCGCCTTCCTCGATGACGGTGCCCTCGGGGGTCGTCATCCGGCGGGACTTGGTGTCGACCTCCAGGTCCTCGGCGCCGCAGACACAGGTCTTGCCCATGCCGCGGGCGACGACGGCGGCGTGCGAGGTCTTGCCGCCGCGGGAGGTGAGGATGCCCTCGGCGGCGATCATGCCGTTGAGGTCGTCGGGGTTGGTCTCCCGGCGGATGAGGATGACCTTCTCGCCGGACCGGGACCACTTGACGGCGGTGTAGGAGTCGAAGACGGCCTTGCCGACCGCGGCGCCGGGCGACGCGGCGATGCCGCGGCCGATCATCTCGGACTTCGCGCCCAGGTCGAAGCGGGGGAACATCAGCTGCGCGAGCTGCGCGCCGTTGACCCGCTGGAGGGCCTCGGCCTCGTCGATCAGGCCCTGGTCGACGAGCTGCGTGGCGATACGGAAGGCGGCGCCCGCGGTGCGCTTGCCTACGCGGGTCTGCAGCATCCACAGCTTGCCGCTCTCGATGGTGAACTCGATGTCGCACAGGTCCTTGTAGTGCGTTTCGAGCGTTTCCATGATGTGCATCAGCTCGTCGTACGACGCCTTGTCGATGCCTTCGAGGTCGGCGAGCGGCACGGTGTTGCGGATACCGGCCACGACGTCCTCGCCCTGCGCGTTCTGCAGGTAGTCGCCGTAGACGCCCTGGTGGCCGCTGGCGGGGTCGCGGGTGAAGGCGACGCCGGTGCCCGAGTCGGGGCCGAGGTTGCCGAAGACCATCGAGCAGACGTTGACCGCGGTGCCGAGGTCGCCGGGGATGCGCTCCTGGCGGCGGTAGAGCTTGGCGCGGTCGGTGTTCCACGAGTCGAAGACCGCGCGCACGGCGAGGTCCATCTGCTCGCGGGGCTCCTGCGGGAAGTCCCGCCCGGTCTCCTTGGCGACGATCTGCTTGAACTGGTCGACGAGCGCCTGGAGATCGGCGGCGTCCAGGTCGACATCGACGCTGACGCCCTTGGCCTGCTTGGCCTCCTCCAGCGCCTCCTCGAACAGCTCGCCGTCGACGTCCAGCACGGTCTTGCCGAACATCTGGATGAGGCGGCGGTAGGAGTCCCACGCGAACCGGTCGTCACCGGCCTGCGCGGCGAGGCCGGAAACCGACGCGTCCGACAGCCCGATGTTGAGAACGGTGTCCATCATGCCGGGCATGGAGAACTTCGCACCGGAACGCACCGATACGAGCAGCGGGTCGTCGGCCTGGCCGAGCTTCTTGCCCATCTTCTGCTCAAGGGCGTCGAGGTGCTGCGAGACCTCGGCACGCAGTGCCGCAGGCTCCGTACCACTGTCGAGGTAGACCTTGCATGCCTCGGTGGTGATGGTGAAGCCCGGGGGGACGGGAAGACCCAGGTTGGTCATCTCGGCGAGGTTCGCGCCCTTGCCACCGAGGAGGTCCTTGAGGTCCCTGTTGCCCTCGGTGAAGTCGTAGACGAACTTCGCGGTCTCGTGCTGGGTTACGTGGGGATCTTGTGTTTCCGACACGGAACTGGACTCCTCGCGGACGGCTGCCCTGACGGCGAGGAACATACCCAGATCGAAGGCACATGGGTACGTCCACTTGGTCGACATGCGCGCGTAACCAGCCGTCCGCCAGTAGATCGAAAGTGATCTCCACTTTCCCCCTGACTTCATTACCTGAATGCAGCACTCCGCTACGCAACCGGAAGTCGGCATCTGTGCTACGGAAAGCAACAGATCCCTTGATCAATCGAACGCATGACGCGTGGCACCCGGTGCCACCATTGGAGAGGTGGAGTCCCACTCGAAACGCTCATCTGAGCGCACCCCCTATCAGAGGTGGCGAGAATCACGCGCTGGAAGGGCTCCGGATTCCACCATCCGGACCCCCTGGCGGGCCGTCGGACGGACCTGAACCGCGAGGTCCGAGCCTCCCCGCGGGCCCCGAAGGCGACCTCCGCGGCGGAAGGGACCAGCGCTGCCGGCGCACTTTCGGCCACCTGGTCGAGAGAGGCGCCCACCTGCGCGCGGGCCCGCCCCGCGCCGTCGACAGCTGCCCCCCGCGAGCCACGCGATCGGGGCCCACGGGCCAGGCCGGGAGCGCCCGCCGGTCCATGCGGCGCGAGCGTCCGCATCAAGCCATAGTTCGCGAGCGGCGGGAACAGCGCGTCGACGTCCGGGGTCGTATACGGCTCGGCGGACGGATGCCGCTCAGCTGAGCGGACCGGATGTGGGACCTGCCCGCTCAGCTCTTCGCGCGTCGCCCGCTGCGTCGTGGCCGCGGGTCCTTGCCGTCCAGCAGCTCCAGCCTGCGGTCCGCGCCGTGCGTCTCGACCTGCACCACGACGCGGCGCAGCAGGTCCGCCAGCGTCAGCGCCTCGTCGTCCGCCAGCCCGTCCGTGACGAAGGCTTCCTCGGCGTTGAACTGCGGGAAGAGGCGGGCCATCAGCCGCTCGCCCTCGGGCGTGAGCGAGAGCAGCGCGAGCCGGCCGTCGGTGGGGTGGCCGTTGCGCTCCAGCAGGCCGCGGCTCTGCAGGGTGCGGGCGACGCCGGTGAGCGTGCCCTTGGAGATCCCCGCCTCCTCGGCGACCCGGCGGGTCTCCCGCTCGCCCCAGATCCACACCACCCAGAGGACGACGAAGGCGGTCCAGGTCAGGTCGACGGTGCGCAGCACCGAGTTCTCGAGGTGCTGGCGTACGGCGGCCGCGGCGCGGTAGATGTTCGCCACCGCGGCCATCGGCTCGTGGCGGATGGCCGCGTCGCCGAGCTTGGCCTGTACCGCCTTCTCCGTGTCCCTGATGGAACGGTGCCCGCTCACCACAGCATCTCCCTGGGGTCGCCCGTACGCCCTCGCGTGTGCGCCGCGCGCCCCATCCATTCCCGCCGCAGGAGCTCGATACCGCCATTGATCCGAGCGCTCCCACCGTCCGGCCCAGCGCCGCCTGCGCCGCACGCGGCGTGGCGCCGCCCGGTGACGGTCGCGGCCGGGCACGCCGGGTGGGTTCAGCCGCCCGAGGTGTCCAGCTCCGCGTCCGCGTCCACGCCCGCGCAGTCGTACGGGTCGTTCAGCCAGCCGTCGGGCAGGACGACCCGGTCGCGGCCCGAGGTACGCCCGCGGGGGCCGTCCGCGCCCGCCGGCCACGGCTGGTCCAGGTCCAGCTCGGACAGCAGGGCGTCCAGCTGGTCGAGAGAGGAGGTCACCGCCAGATTCCGGCGCATCTCGGAGCCGATCGAGAAGCCCTTGGTGTACCAGGCGACGTGCTTACGGAAATCGATCACGCCGCGCGTCTCGTCCCCGATCCACTCGCCGAGCAGCGTGGCGTGCCGCAGCATCACGGCCGCGACCTCCTTGAACGTCGGCTGCGCGGCCGTACCCGTGCCCTCGAACGCCGCCACCAGATCGCCGAAGAGCCACGGCCGGCCCAGGCAGCCGCGTCCCACGACGACGCCGTCGCAACCCGTCTCGCGCATCATCCGCACGGCGTCGTCCGCCGACCAGATGTCGCCGTTGCCGAGCACCGGAATCTCCGGGACGTGCTCCCTCAGCCGCGCGATGGCGTCCCAGTCGGCCGTGCCGCTGTAGTGCTGGGCCGCGGTCCGGCCGTGCAGCGCGATCGCGGTGACCCCCTCCTCGACGGCGATCCGCCCGGCGTCGAGGTAGGTGATGTGGTCGTCGTCGATGCCCTTGCGCATCTTCATCGTCACCGGCAGCGCGCCCGCGTTCGCCACCGCCTCGCGCAGGATCGAGCGCAGCAGATTCCGCTTGTACGGCAGCGCGGAGCCGCCGCCCTTGCGGGTCACCTTCGGCACCGGGCAGCCGAAGTTCAGATCGATGTGATCGGCGAGGTCCTCGTCGGCGATCATGCGGACGGCCTTGCCGACGGTGTCCGGGTCGACGCCGTACAGCTGGATGGAGCGCGGCTTCTCGGTCGCGTCGAAGTGGATCAGTTGCATGGTCTTCTCGTTGCGCTCGACCAGCGCCCGCGTCGTGATCATCTCGCTGACGAACAGGCCCTTGCCACCGCTGAACTCCCGGCACAGCGTCCGGAACGGGGCGTTGGTGATCCCGGCCATCGGTGCGAGCACGACAGGCGGCTGCACCGTGTGCGGACCGATCTGCAGCAAAGTCATGGGAGGCGGATTCCTTCGGCGGTCGGGTGAGGTGGGTCGCGGGCCGGACGGGGCGGCACGGTCGTGCGACCTCCCATTGTCCCGCACCGGGCGACCGGTCACGCCAGGACCGGTCACCACGTCGTTGTAACGTTCAACCATGCCTGAGCTCAGCCACCGGCGGCGCCTGCTCGTGCTGGCGATCTGCTGCATGAGCCTGCTGATCGTCAGCCTCGACAACACCATCCTCAACGTCGCCCTGCCGTCGATGCAGCGCGAGCTGCACGCCTCGGTCTCCGGCATGCAGTGGACCATCGACGCCTACACCCTCGTGCTGGCGTCGCTGCTGATGCTGTCCGGCTCGACCGCCGACCGGCTGGGCCGGCGCCGGATCTTCCTGATCGGGCTGGTCGTCTTCGCCCTCGGGTCGCTGCTGTGCAGCCTCGCGGCCGATCTGCAGTGGCTGGTCGTCTTCCGGATGGTGCAGGCCGTGGGTGGCTCGATGCTCAACCCGGTCGCGATGTCGATCATCACCAACACCTTCACCGAGCCGCGCGAGCGGGCCCGCGCCATCGGGATCTGGGGCGGCGTCGTCGGCATCAGCATGGCGGCCGGTCCGGTCATCGGCGGACTGCTGGTGCAGACCGCCGGCTGGCGCTCGATCTTCTGGCTCAACGTCCCGATCGCCGCCCTGGCGCTGTTCCTCACCCTGCGCTACGTCCCCGAGTCGCGCGCCCCCGCACCGCGCCGCGTCGACCCCGTCGGCCAGCTGCTGGTGATCACGCTGCTCGGCTCGCTGACGTACGCGATCATCGAGGCCCCCGAAGCCGGCTGGCACTCCCCGCAGATTCTCGGCTTCGCCCTGCTGGCGCTTGCCTCCCTCGCGGGTCTGCTCGGCTACGAGCGGCGGCGCCGTGAACCCCTGATCGATCTGCGGTTCTTCCACAGCGCGCCGTTCAGCGGGGCCACCGCCATCGCCGTATGCGCCTTCGCCTCGCTCGGCGGCTTCCTGTTCATGAACACCCTCTATCTGCAGAACGTCCGTGGCCTGTCCGCCCTGGACGCGGGCCTCTACATGCTGCCCATGGCAAGCATGACGCTGGTCTTCGCGCCGCTGTCCGGCCGGCTGGTCGGCAGCCGTGGTCCCCGGCTGTCCCTGCTGCTCGCGGGCATCATGATGGCTCTGAGCGGGGTGTTGTTCGCCGCGTTCGACGCCGAGTCGAGCACGGCGCTGCTGTTCACCGGCTACGTCCTGTTCGGCATCGGCTTCGGGCTGGTCAACGCACCGATCACCAACACCGCGGTGTCCGGGATGCCGCGGGCCCAGGCGGGGGTGGCCGCCGCGGTCGCCTCCACCAGCAGGCAGGTCGGGCAGACGCTCGGCGTCGCGGTGATCGGCGCCGTGCTGGCGAGCGGGGCCCACGACGCGGCGAGCGACGCCGCCTTCACCGCGGCCGCCCGCCCGGCATGGTGGATCATCACCGGCTGCGGCGCGGCGGTCCTCGCGCTCGGCGCCCTGACCACCGGCGCCTGGGCACGCGGCACCGCCCGGCGCACGGCCGCCCTCTTCGACGAGGGATCCCCCGACCGGAGTGCGGCGAACGCCAACTCCTGACCGCGCAGGGGTTCGCGGTGCGGGAAACGGGCTGTGGTGCCGCGGCCTTACGCCTGGCAGCCCGACGCCTGACAGCGTCACCCGCGTCACCGGCGTCACGGAGTTCGCGGCGTCACGGCCGGGCCACGCAGGGGTTGCGGTTCACGCCCCGGCGAACGCCGGCTCCGCCGACCGCTCCCGCCGCACGAGGCGATCCAGCCGTTCCAGCCGCTCCCGCGAAGCCTCGTCCACGGGCGTGTAGGCCAGCACCTTGGGGCCCGGGTTGGGGCCCGTCCACAAGCTCGTCGCGGACAGCTGCAGCAGGCCCACCTCCGGGTGCCGGAAGACCTTCGTGCTGCTCGACGGGCGGACGACCTCATGCCGCGCCCAGACCTCCCGGAACTCGGGCGACGCCTCCGACAGCCGCGCGAGCAGCGCCTTCCAGGCGGGCTCCGCGACATGCTCGGCCATCGACGCCCGGAACTTGGCGGCCATCAGCCGGGCCGTGGTGTCCAGATCGACCACCCTGGACCGCCACTCCGCGTGGGTGAACGCCAGCCACATGCAGTTGCGGTCCTCCTTGGGCAGCGCGTCGAGATCACACATCAGCTGCCCGTAGGCCCGGTTATGGGCCAGGATGTCGAACCGGCTGTTCTGCACCACCGCGGGGAACGGCGAGAGCTGGTGCAGTACCTGCCACATCCCTTCGGTGACGCCGGTGCACTCGGTGCCGGGCTGCGGATCGACCTCTCCGGCCAGCGAGAACAGATGGCTGCGCTCGGCGCCGTCGAGCAGCAGCGCACGGGCCACCGCGTCCAGCACCTGCGGCGAGACATGGATGTCCCGGGCCTGTTCGAGCCAGGTGTACCAAGTGACCCCGACCGCGGCCAGCTGCGCGACCTCCTCGCGGCGCAGCCCAGGGGTGCGCCGGCGGCTGCCGCGCGGCAGCCGGACCTGCTCGGGAGTGATCCGCTCCCGCCTGCTGCGCAGGAACGCGGCCAGCTCGGCCCGCCGGACGGCGTCGTCCGCACGGGTCCCGGTGCGGCTGCCCCTTCGGTCACCCTGGGCGGCGGCCTGCGCGGCAGCCGGGCCACGGTCGTCTGTGGCAGCCTGCGTCCTGGTCACGTCCACGCTCATGCCTCCAGGGTGCCGCAGCCGGCAGCCGGTTGCCAGGTAGCACCGGTACCAGGATAAGAAGACTCTGGTACCCCCCTGAGCCTCCGGCGATCGTCGTCCTGTGAGCGATACCCGAGTCCAGACCACCGACCCGCACGCCCCGGCCGGCACGACCCCGGCCCCTTCTCCGGCTTCGCCGGCTTCTCCGGCGTCCGCAGCGGCCACCACCCCGGCCACCCCCCTGCTGACCCCGCTCGGCCTGCTGACCGTGCTCCTCGGCGCGGCCCTCCCACTGATCGACTTCTTCATCGTCAACGTCGCCCTGCCGACGATCGACCGTGATCTGCACGCGGGTCCCGCGATGCTGGAGATGGTGGTCGCCGGCTACGGCGTCTCGTACGCCATGCTGCTGGTCCTCGGCGGCCGGCTCGGCGACATGATCGGTCGCCGACGTCTGTTCCTGTGGGGCCTGGCAGCCTTCGGCGTGACCTCGCTCGCCTGCGGGCTGGCGCCGGACGCGTGGACGCTGGTGATCGCCAGGGTCGCCCAGGGCGCCGCGGCCGCGCTGCTGCTGCCGCAGGTACTGGCCACCATCCAGGCGACGACGACCGGCAAGCGGCGCGCCAAGGCGGTCAGCCTGTACGGCGGCACGGCCGGCGTCTCCAGCGCCGTCGGCCAGGTGCTCGGCGGGCTGCTGGTCTCCGCGGACCTCGCGGGCAGCGGCTGGCGCGCGGTCTTCCTCGTGAACGTCCCGATCGCCGCCGGGGCCTGGCTGCTGGCCGCCCGTACCGTCCCCGAGACGCGCTCCCCGCGTCCGTCCCGGGTCGACGGCCCCGGCACCGCGCTGCTCGCCGCCTCGCTGATCACGCTGCTGCTGCCGCTGACCGAGGGCCGGGCGGCCGGCTGGCCCCTGTGGTCCTGGCTGCTCCTCGGCGTCTTCCCGTTCGTCGCCACCGCGTTCGTCCTCGTCGAGCGCCGCGCCGAACAGGCGGGCCGCACCCCGCTGGTCCCGCCCTCGCTTCTGCGCATCCCCTCCGTGCACAGCGGGCTGTCCATGCTGGTGCCGTTCTCCGTGGGCTTCGGCGGCTTCATGTTCGTGGTGGCCGTCGCCCTGCAGAACGGCCTGCGCTACGGGCCGTTCGCGGCCGGGCTGGCCCTGGCGCCCCTGTGCGTCACCTTCTTCCTCGCCTCGCTGGCCGGGCCACGGCTGGTACAGCGCTTCGGCCGGCGCGTGGTCCTGGCCGGCTCGCTGATCCAGGCGACCGGGCTGCTCGCCCTGGCGCTGACCTTCCGCGCGGGCTGGCCCGATGTGTCGGTGGCCGGCCTCGCTCCGGGCATGGCGGTCCTCGGCGTGGGCCAGGGCCTGGTGCTCCCGGTGCTGGTGCGCATCGTGCTGAGCGAGCTGCCGGTGACGCAGGCCGGCGTGGGCAGCGGCGTCATGGTGACCACCCAGCAGTCGGGGCTGGCCCTCGGCGTCGCCACCCTCGGCACCCTGTTCCTCGCTCTCCTGCCGTCCCTCGGCATCCGCGACGCGCTGCTCACGGTCCTTCTCGGGCAACTGCTCATCGTCCTGGGCACCACCGCACTCGCCCTCCGGCTGCCGCGCGCCGTGCGCTGATCGAGGACGGGCCGACGGAGGCTCCCAGCGGCAGGTCCCACCGGAGGGCCCAGCGCTGGGAGCCTCCGTCGTGAGATTCCGTTGGGAGATTCCGCCGCGAGAAGCCGCCGTGAGAAGCCGTCGGGGCGTCGCCGACGAGTGGATTCACCGACGAGGCGGGGCCAGTCCGACTCCCCCCTCCACGCACCGACTGACAAATATTGAAATCTGTCAGCCGTCATGTCATAGTTGTCTCACGAGCTGCTGTGCGGGACCACCTCACCGGCCGCTCGCGCCCTCGCCCCGCCACCCCTCTGGAGCGCACTGTGCAGACCCGTACCCTCGGCACCACCGGCCCGCAGACCTCCGCCCTCGGCCTCGGCTGCATGGGCATGTCCGCCCTCTACGGCGACGCCGACCGCGCCGAATCCATCGCGACGATTCACGCCGCCCTCGACGCCGGCATCACCCTGCTCGACACCGGCGATTTCTACGGCATGGGCCACAACGAACTGCTGATCAACGAAGCGCTGCGGACAGCGCCCGCCGCCGCCCGCGAAAAGGCGCTGACGAGCGTCAAGTTCGGCGCCCTGCGCACCGTCGAAGGCGCCTTCGCCGGCTACGACGGCCGCCCCGACGCGGTCAAGAACTTCGCCGCCTACTCCCTCCAGCGCCTCGGCCGCGACCACATCGACATCTACCGCATCGCCCGGCTCGACCCGGCCGTCCCTGTCGAGGAGACCATCGGCGCCATCGCCGAGCTGGTCGAGGCCGGCCATGTCCGCCACATCGGCCTCTCCGAGGTCGGCGCCGAGACCCTCCGCCGGGCCGCCGCCGTCGCCCCGATCTCCGACCTCCAGATCGAGTACAGCCTCATCTCCCGAGGGATCGAGGACGAGATCCTGCCCACCGCTCGCGAACTGGGCATCGGCATCACCGCTTACGGCGTGCTCGCCCGCGGCCTGATCAGCGGCCACTGGCAGCGCGACCGCAAGCTCGGCGCCAACGACTTCCGCGGGATGTCTCCGCGCTTCCAGGGCGAGAACCTCGACCGCAACCTCGATCTGGTGGACGCGCTGCGCAAGATCTCGGAGCAGAAGAACGTCTCGGTCGCCCAGACGGCCATCGCCTGGGTGCTCTCCCGCGGGGAGGACATCGTCCCGCTGGTCGGCGCCCGCCGCCGCGACCGTCTGGCCGAGGCGCTCGGCGCCGCGGACTACCGGCTGGACGCCGATGACCTGGCCGCGATCGAGGCCGCGGTGCCGGTCGGAGCCGCCGCCGGAGACCGCTACCCCGCCGCGCAGATGGCTCACCTGGACAGCGAGCGCTGACCGGCCGGGGCGGGCCCCAGGGGGCGCCAGGTACCGTCCGTAGGTATCCGGCGTAGGCACCTCCTCGGCGCCCCGCCGCCCTCCGCCCGCCTCCCTCCGAAAGGCCGTCCGCCCCATGCCCCCCGAGACGTTGACCCCCGAGCGCATCCTCGAAGCCACCGAGGAGGTGCTGCGCCGCTACGGCCCGGCGAAGGCCACGGTCGTCGATGTCGCGCGCGCCCTGGGCGTCAGCCACGGCAGCGTCTACCGCCACTTCCGCACGAAAGCGGCGCTGCGGGAAGCGGTCACGGAGCGTTGGCTGGACCGTACGAGCCAGGAACTGACGGCCATCGTCACCGAGGAGGGCCCGGCCGCCGACCGCCTGGACCGTTGGCTCACCGCCCTCTTCGAGGCCAAGCGCCACAAGGCGGGAGACGACCCCGAACTCTTCGCGACCTACATGACGCTCGTCGGGGAGAGCGGCGGCGCGGTCGACCGCCACATCACCGACCTCGAATCCCAGCTCACCACCATCATCGAAGCCGGCGTCACCGAGGGCGCCTTCGACACCGCCTCGCCGACCACCACGGCTCGCGCGGTCTTCGACGCCACCGGCCGGTTCCACGACCCCTGCTACGCCGCGGAGTGGTCCCGCCCGGACATCGCCACCGACTTCGACGCCGTCCGCAGCCTGGTATTGCGCGGCCTGCGCGCCTGAACGGGTCCTGGCTCAACTTTTCTGGAGCTGTGCTGTGCGCGTTCGTGGTCGCGTCGGACCATCGCTCTGAGCTGCCGGTTCCCTGCGTTCGCCGACCCGATCCACCGAGCGTTGGAGCGTCACCACAGAAGTTGAGCCGGAACCCCTGAACGGACAGCGGCTGCACGTCTGCGCGGCAGGACCCCTGCATACCTGCGGGCCTGCACGTCTGCATTACCTGCGGCCTGAGCGCCTGTACGGACAGCGGCTGCACGGCAGTGCGCCTGCGAGGCAGCGCACATGAACGAACAGCGCCGCGCGGCTACAAGTCTGGGTGCCTGCGCCTGCGTGCTTGAACGGACAGCGGCACCGTGCCTGTATGCCTGGCGCGGCAGCGCGCCTGTATGCCTGGCGCGGCACCGTGCCTGGCGCGGCAGCGCGCCTGTATGCCTGGCGCGGCACCGTGCCTGGCACGGGTGCGTGCCTCGCGCGTGCTGAACAACCGAATGACGACAGCGGGGCGGAGGGCGGGGGGCGGGGGCGGGGCCCCGGGGGGGAAAGCCAATCACCGCGAACGAACACCCTCAACACCCGCCCCACCACGCAAAAGCGCCGGTCAGGCCGGAGAATCTCCGAAGCCTGACCGGCGCTTGAGTCAACGGGGGCGCTTCGCGGATGTGTCCGCGGAGCGCGGGCCCGTGAGGGCTCAGCAGCCCGGCAGTCGCGCACCCAGGTACGCCTGGATCTGGTCCAGGCTGACCCGCTCCTGCTTCATGGTGTCGCGCTCGCGCACCGTGACGGCGTTGTCGTCGAGGGTGTCGAAGTCGACGGTGACGCAGAACGGGGTGCCGATCTCGTCCTGGCGACGGTAGCGACGGCCGATGGCGCCCGCGTCGTCGAACTCGATGTTCCAGTTCTTGCGCAGGTCCGCCGCCAGGCCCTTGGCCTTCGGGGAGAGCTGCGGGTTGCGGGACAGCGGCAGGACCGCGACCTTGACCGGCGCCAGGCGCGGGTCGAGACGCATGACCGTGCGCTTCTCCATCTTGCCCTTGGCGTTGGGCGCCTCGTCCTCGATGTACGCGTCGAGCATGAAGGCCAGCATCGCGCGGTTCACGCCGGCCGCCGGCTCGATGACGTACGGAGTCCAGCGCTCGCCGGCCTCCTGGTCGAAGTACGAGAGGTCCTGGCCGGACGCCTTGGAGTGCGCACCCAGGTCGTAGTCGGTGCGGTTGGCCACACCCTCCAGCTCGGAGAACTCGCTGCCGCCGAAGTTGAAGCGGTACTCGATGTCAGCGGTGCGCTTGGAGTAGTGCGAGAGCTTCTCGGCGGGGTGCTCGAACCACCGGATGTTCTCCTCGCGGAGACCGAGGTCGGTGTACCAGTTCCACCGCTGCTCCATCCAGTATTCCTGCCACTGCTCGTCCTCGCCCGGCTTGACGAAGAACTCCATCTCCATCTGCTCGAACTCACGGGTCCGGAAGATGAAGTTGCCCGGAGTGATCTCGTTCCGGAAGGACTTGCCCATCTGCGCGATGCCGAACGGCGGCTTCTTGCGCGAAGTCTGCTGCACCTGGGCGAAGTTGGTGAAAATGCCCTGGGCGGTCTCGGGGCGCAGGTAGGCGACCGAGGCGGTGTCCTGGGACGGGCCGAGGTGGGTGGAGAGCAGGCCGGAGAACTGCTTGGGCTCGGTGAAGCCGCCCTTGTTGCCGCAGTGCGGGCAGTTGATGTCGGCCATGCCGTTCTCGGGCAGCTTGCCGTGCTTCGCCTCGTACGCCTCTTCAAGGTGGTCCGCGCGGAACCGCTTGTGGCAGGAGGTGCACTCGGTGAGCGGGTCGGTGAAGGTGGCCACGTGGCCGGACGCCTGCCACACCTCGGGGGCCAGGATCACGGACGAGTCGATACCGACAACGTCTTCGCGCGAGGTGACCATGGAGCGCCACCACTGGCGCTTGATGTTCTCCTTGAGCTCGACGCCCAGGGGCCCGTAATCCCAGGCAGCGCGGGAACCGCCGTAGATCTCACTGGAGGGGTATACGAAGCCACGGCGCTTGCTCAGGCTGACGATGGTATCGATCTTGTCGGCGGCCACGGTGCTCTCTTCATTAACGACGACGAACGATGGATGGGGCAGCGCCCAGCGCCTCGATACGGGGTGGTGGTCGGTAGGCGGACGGGCGAATAGCTCAGGGTACCGGCGGCCGTACCCCCTGGATCAAATCGGTTCCGGGGTCATCGTCGGCGGGCTTGTCTCCAGTGTGCGCCCCCGTGTGCGCCCGGCCACTTTGTTGACAACCGTTTCCAACTTTGTTGAAAATGACTGTCATGAACGTACGCCGTTACATATCCACCGCAGTCATAGCCGGCACCTCGGCGCTCGGACTGCTCGCCCTGTCCGCCTGCTCCACCCCCGACGCCGGCGGCAGCAACGGCAAGGTGCAGGTGACGGCGTCCTTCTATCCCATGCAGTTCCTCGCCGAGGAGATCGGCGGGAAGCACGTCGAGGTCTCCAACCTCACCGAGCCGGGCGTCGAGCCGCACGACCTGGAGCTCAGCCCCAAGCAGACCGCGCAGCTCGGCGAATCCGACGCGGTCGTCTACCTCAAGGGCCTGCAGCCCGCCGTGGACGACGCCGTCCAGCAGTCCGACGTCCGCAACGTCGCCGACGCGGCCTCCCTGACCGGCCTCGAAAAGCACGGCACCGAGGTCGACGGGCACCACCACTCCACCGGCGACAACCACTCGCACTCCGAGTCCGAGGGTGGCAGCGACCCGCACATCTGGCTCGATCCCGTGAAGTACGCCGAGGTCGCGAAGGGTGTGAACAAGACCCTCGCCAAGGCGGACCCGGACCACAAGGCCGACTACCAGAAGAACACCGATGCCCTGGTCAAGAAGCTGGACGGGCTGAACACGGAGTTCAAGGACGGCCTGAAGAACCGGCCTTCCCAGACCTTCATCACCACTCACGCGGCCTTCGGCTACCTCGCCGAGCGCTACGGCCTGACCGAGGAGGCCATCAGTGGCCTCGACCCCGAGTCCGAGCCCAGCGCCAACCGCGTCAAGGAACTCCACGCCCTCGCCAAGAAGCACCATGTCTCCACGGTCTTCTTCGAGACGATCGCCAACCCGGCGACCGCCAAGTCGCTGGCCGGCGACCTGGGCCTGAAGACCGACGTGCTGGACCCGCTCGAAGGGATCACGGACAAGTCCCGCGGCAAGGACTACTTCGGCGTGATGCAGGCCAATCTCGCCGCCCTCCAGAAGGCATTCGACAACAAGTGACAGATCGAGCGCAGCGCGTGACGGAGCGCACCGCGCGGCAGACGACCCACCACGTGACGGAGGTCACCATGGAACAGCCGGTCATCGACCTGCGCGGGGCCGCCGCAGCGCTGGGCGGGCGCCCCGTGCTGCGCGGCGTCGATCTCACCGTCCGCAGCGGCGAGGTCGTCGCGCTGCTCGGCGCGAACGGCTCGGGCAAGTCCACGGCGGTGCGCTCGGTGATAGGCCAGGTGCCTCTCACCGGCGGCGAACTGTCGCTTTTCGGTACCCCGTTCCGGCGCTTCCGGCAGTGGGCCCGCATCGGTTACGTCCCGCAGCGCACCACCGCCTCCAGCGGTGTGCCCGCCACCGTCCGCGAGGTCGTGGTGGCCGGGCGGCTGGCCCGTACGAAGCTCGGGATGCTGCGCAAGAGCGACCGGGCGGCGGTGCACCGTGCCCTGGAGCTGGTGGGCATGGCCGACCGCGCCAAGGACTCCGTCAACGCGCTCTCCGGCGGCCAGCACCAGCGGGTGCTGATCGCCCGCGCGCTGGCCGGCGACCCGGAACTGCTGATCATGGACGAGCCGATGGCCGGCGTCGACCTGGCCAGCCAGGAGGTGCTGGCCGGCGCGCTGCGCGAACAAGTCGCGGCCGGCGTCACCGTGCTGCTCGTGCTGCATGAACTGGGCCCGCTGGAGCCGTTGATCGACCGCGCGGTGGTCCTGCGGGACGGCTGCGTCGTGCACGACGGTCCGCCGCCCGCGGCCGTCGGCCAGCACGCGCTGCCCGGCCATGACCATGTCCACCCGCACGCCGACGTGGCCGCGGAACCGATCCGGACGGGGCTGCTGACCTGATGGAAATCCTCAACTACGCCTTCATGCAGCGGGCGCTGATCGCCGCACTGATCGTCGGCGTCACCGCTCCGGCCATCGGCATCTACCTCGTCCAGCGCCGGCAGGCCCTGATGGGCGACGGCATCGGCCATGTCGCCCTCACCGGCGTCGGCCTCGGCTTCCTGCTCAACACCAGCCCGATCTGGGTCGCCACCGCCGTCGCGGTGCTCGGCTCCGTCGTCATGGAGCTGATCCGCTGGTACGGCAAGACCCGCGGCGATCTCGCGCTGGCGATGCTGTTCTACGGCGGTATGGCGGGCGGCGTGATGCTGATGAACCTCTCGGACGCCGGGTCCAACGCCAACCTCGGCACGTATCTCTTCGGCTCGATCACCACCGTCTCGCCGCAGGACATGACGACGATCTGTGTGCTGGCCGGGCTGGTGCTGCTGATCACCGTCGGTCTGCGCCGGCAGCTGTTCGCGGTCTGCCAGGACGAGGAGTTCGCCCGGGTCACCGGTCTGCCGGTGCGACTGCTGAATCTGCTGGTCGCCGTCACCGCCGCGGTGACCGTCACGGTCGCCATGCGGGTCGTCGGTCTGCTGCTGGTCAGCGCGCTGATGGTGATCCCGGTCGCGGCCGCTCAGCAGCTCAGTCGCAGCTTCGCTATGACCTTCGCGGTGGCCATCGGCATCGGCATCGCGGTCACCGTTACCGGCACCGCGACCTCGTACTACGTGGACGTGCCGTCCGGCGCGACCATCGTGCTCTTCGCCATCGGCCTCTTCGTACTCTTCACGGGTCTGGCGGCGCCCCTTGCGAAAAAACGTGCCAGGGCCTCGGCGGCGGCCGCCGAGAGGTGCACTCTGGAGGTACCCGGGAAGGACACCCCGGCGGACGACGTCAGCGTGTGACCACCGCGGGCCGGCTGCGACACGCAGACGGAGGGAGGCGTAAGCGTCCCACCAGGGGTCCGGTCATCACCTGGCACAATGGCCGGACTCGCTCGCGCCCCTTGGCGCGGGAGGGCCCCGCCAGCGGGGGAATACCTGACGTCCTAGGGAGGCAACGGTGGCGACGAGCGCGGGATCTCCGGTACGCGGCCGGTCGACGCGGCAGCGGACCGCTGTCTCGGCCGCACTCGACGAGGTGGATGAGTTCCGCAGCGCGCAGGAGCTCCATGACATGCTCAAGCACCGGGGTGACTCGGTCGGGCTGACCACCGTCTACCGGACGCTGCAATCCCTCGCCGACGCCGGCGAGGTCGATGTGCTGCGGACCAGCGACGGCGAGTCCGTCTACCGCCGGTGCAGCACCGATGATCACCACCACCACCTGGTGTGCCGGGCCTGCGGCAAGGCTGTCGAGGTGGAGGGTCCCGCGGTCGAGAAGTGGGCCGACCAGATCGCCGCCGAGCACGGCTTCCGTGATGTCGGACACACCATCGAGATCTTCGGTACCTGCGGCGAGTGCGCCGCTCAGGCCGCGCAGGAGCGGTAGGTACCGCGGAGCACGCGGCAGGAGCTGAGACGCGGCACGGGCCGCCTCCCCTCGGAGGCGGCCCGTGCCGCGTTCTCTGCTGCCGTCCCGGCCTACTTCGCCGCCGGCCCGCCTTCCTCCGGGGCCGCGCCGAACCGGCGGTCGCGCCGGGCGTATTCGTGGCAGGCGTCCCACAGGTTCCGCCGGTCGAAGTCCGGCCACAGGATGTCCTGGAAGACCATCTCGGCGTACGCGCTCTGCCAGATCAGGTAATTCGACGTCCGCTGCTCGCCGGACGGCCGGACGAAGAGATCCACATCCGGCATGTCCGGGTAGTACATGTACTTCGCGACGGTCTTCTCGTTGACCTTGGACGGGTCGAGCTTTCCGGCCCGCACATCCGCCGCGATCGCCGCCGCCGCGTCCGCGATCTCCGCACGGCCGCCGTAATTGACGCAGAAGTACAGCGTCATGGCGTCGTTGTCCTTGGTCTGCTCCTGCGCGACCTGGAGTTCCTGCACGACGGACTTCCACAGCTTGGGCATCCGCCCGACCCAGCGGATCCGGATTCCCAGCGCGTCCATCTCATCGCGGCGGCGCCGGATGACATCGCGGTTGAAGTTCATCAGGAAGCGCACCTCGTCGGGCGAGCGCTTCCAGTTCTCGGTGGAGAACGCGTACAGCGAGAGGTTCTTCACGCCCATCTCGATGCAGCCCTTGAGGACGTCCATGACGACGCCCTCGCCGACCTTGTGGCCCTCGGTACGCGGCAGCCCGCGCTCCTTCGCCCACCGGCCGTTGCCGTCCATGACGACGGCCACATGGTTCGGAATGAGCTCGCCGGGGATCTTCGGCGGCCGCGCACCGGAAGGGTGCGGTTCGGGCGTCTCGTACTCGCGTCGATTACGGCCCAGAATCCCGCGTCGTGCCATGCGGCCCACGTCTCCCATGTCTCGTATGCCTCGTTGAGGGCTGTCTCGGTTTCCGCTGTTTCGCTACGTGGCGGTGCTACTTCTCCACGTACCGGAGAGAGCGCAGGCCCCGCTCCAGATGCCAGTGCAGATACGCCGCGACGAGGCCGCTGCCCTCCCGGACATGCCGCGCCTCGCAGGCGTCCGCCGTCTCCCAGTCGCCGGTGAGCAGCGCGCCCAGGAGCCCGATGGCCTCAGAGGAGGGTACGACGCTCCCCGGCACCCGGCAGTCGCCGCATATGACGCCGCCCGCCGCCACCGAGAAGAACCGGTTGGGACCGGGCAGGCCACACTTCGCACAGGTGTCGAAACTGGGCGCGTAGCCGTTGACGGCGAGGGAGCGCAGCAGGAAGGCGTCCAGCACCAGATGCGGTTCGTGCTCACCGTTGGCGAGCGTCCGCAGCCCGCCGACCAGCAGCAGATACTGCTGTACGGCGGGCTCGCCCTCGTGGTCGGTGAACCGCTCGGCGGTCTCCAGCATCGCGGTGCCGGCCGTGTAGCGGGCGTAGTCCGTCACGATCCCGCCGCCGTACGCGGCGATCGTCTCGCTCTGGGTGCACAGCGGCAGCCCTCGGCCGATCAGCTCGCCGCCGCGCGCGAAGAACTGCACATCGACGTGCGAGAAAGGCTCCAGGCGCGCCCCGAACTTCGATTTCGTCCGCCGCACCCCGCGGGCCACGGCACGGACCCGTCCGTGGCCACGGGTGAGCAGCGTGATGATCCGGTCCGCCTCACCCAGCTTCTGGGTGCGCAGCACGATGCCGTCGTCGCGGAACAGACTCATGGGAGCCATTGTCCCGCATCGGCGGCCGGCCCCGATCGGCCGTCCCGCCCCGGCCGCCGCCCTGCCCGAGGAATCCGGTGACGGCTCCGGGCCGCACGGTGTTCGACGGATCGTCCACGACGCGCTCGGGACCGTACGGCTTCGTGAGCCCACGACGGGCGACTTCGATCATCGCGGTGATTACCCGTGGTTCAGCCAGAACAGGCCGCCCATGATCAGCAGCACCCCGAAGCCGACGACGGCGCCGATGCCGGGCCCGCGGCGTCGGGCCGCGCACCAGCCGAGCATGGCCAGGGCCGGCAGCCAGCCCGCCCCGTACGCGTACCAGGCGCCCGGCACCTCGCCCGCCTTGAACAGCACCCACGCAACCAACACGAAGAGCGCCGGCGAGGCCCATATGTTCCGCTCGATGACGCCTGCTCGGTGTTGCGACATTGACTTCCCCTCACGGTGCGGCCGCCTCCTCACGGGAGAAGGGGCCGCTGGTGGCGAACGCGCAATATCCTAGAAGTGGTTGACGAGGTCCCTGACTGCCCGCCTCAGACCGCGTCCCCTGCCTCAGACCGCCTCCCCTCTGCTGCGCGCGTTCAGGTACGCGGTGGCCGCGCTCAGCCGCTCCGTGACCGTCGCCGGGCGTGCGGCGCCCGCGGCGCAGTCCCACTTCCCGCCGCCCCCGATCGGCAGCAGCCGGAGGCGGTCGCCGTCGGCCGCCACGACCTTGCCGACCCGCGCGCTACGGGTGTCCATGACGAACGAGCCGAGCGGGGGGCGGTCTGCCGCGCTCACCGGTCCCCCAGGGCCTCTGTCAGCCGCTGCGCGACCGCGATCGTGCACCGCCCCAATTCCACGAGCGGCAGCATGTACTCATTCGCGCACGAGACGGGGTCGGGGCGCAGCGAAGGCAGCACGATGCCTTCGCGTGCGAGGGCTTCGCGCAATTCCTTCGTCGCACTTTCCACTGCCTTGATCCGCTGCATCACCGGTCACACTTTCCGTGAGAATTCCTACCGTTCGCATTCAGAGCGTGACGGGACGGAACTAGGCTGCGCAATGAGGTCAGCACTACAACTGGCGGGCAGGACAAGGGAGTCAGCCATGGCCAATGGTCAGCGACAGGCGGCGTGGGAGTTCTTCGGCTCGGAACTCAAGCGGCGAAGGGAGGATGCGGGCTTGACGCAGGACGCCTTAGGCCGCCGGGTATTCGTATCCGGCGGCTATATCGGTCAGTTCGAGCAGGCGATTCGTAAGCCGCAGTTGGATGTGGCCATCCGGATCGACGAGGCCCTACAATCCGACCGTTTTTTCGAGAGGATGTGGCGGAAGCTGATCGGCGCCTCGCCGTTCGAGTCTTACTTCGCGGCGGTGGCCGAGCTGGAGGCTCTCGCTACCGAGATCTGCGAATTCGAGCCCGTGCTCGTGCCTGGGCTGCTTCAGACAGCGGGCTACGCCCGCGCGCTGATGCTGGCGGCGGAGCCGTTCGAGTTGGACGAGGTCAGGGAGCAAAGGATCGCGACACGGCTGGCGCGAGCGCACATCCTCAAAGACTCTACGAAGCCGTTGTATTGGGCGATCGTGCACGAGCAAATGCTGCGGATTCCGGTCGGTGGAGCTGCCTGCATGGCCACGCAACTCGATCATGTCTCGGGCCTCGCACACAGCCACAGGGTGATAGTCCAGGTGATTGCGTCTGCCGAGGGGGCGCACGCGGCCATGAACCACCCACTGAGGCTCATGGAGTTCGATGACGCCCCGCCCACGCTCTATACAGAAGGGCTGTTTTGGGGCCAGCTGCTGGATGATCCGTCACTGGTGAAACACGCACGCGCGAAATACGATCTTCTGAGGGCCGCCGCACTGTCGCCGAAGGCGTCCCTGGCCCTGATCGACTCGGCGGCGGAGAGCTACAGGACGCCATGAGCAAGTACGACCTGAGCTGCGCCCAGTGGCGCAAGAGCAGCTACAGCAGCGCCGCCTCCGACAACTGCATCGAGGTCGTCGACGACCTCCCCGGTGTCGTCCCCGTCCGGGACAGCAAGGATCCGCTCGGCCCCGTGCTGGTCGTGCCGGCCGCGGGCTGGACCGCCTTTGTCGAAGGAGTCAAAGGCGGATCGCTGCGGGCGTCCTGACTCCGCCTCACCGGATCATCGGCCCTGCCATCCCCCTGGTTGGCAGGGCCGCATCACGTTATCGTCCGGTCATCGGGGGCGGAAGGTGACCTTCCGTACTTCTCCGTCGCCCCCGGGAACTGGCCCTCACGGGACGTCAACTCCCCGGTAGCATCCGGTGATGATCGGCAAACACGACGCCGTGACGGCCGGCCGACCCAGTCAGTACCCCACACGAGGATCTCGATGACATCCATACCGGAGGCGCTGTTGTGGTGCCTCAGCGCAGGTACGGCCGCCGCCGTGGTCCTGGCGGCGTTCTTGATCCGCGCATGGAAGCAGCGCGTCGATCTCAGAGCGCGCCTGACCTCCGCTGAGGAACAGAACAGCGCCACACTCCACAGCAACACGGAGTTGTCGGCCCGGCTTCGGGCCACCGAAGCCGAGATCCGGCATCTGGCCGGGGCTCGTATCCCCGACCTCACGATGGCGCTCGCCCACCCGCACGTGCCCGTACGGGGCCTGGTGGACTCCCGCTTCGCCGGGTCGGAGACCGACCACGCGCTGAGCGCGGTGCTGGACCAGATCAGCGAGGCGGTCACCACGGAGCGGCAGCGCGTCGACGCCGCCGCCCAGTCCACCCTGCGGGGCGCGACCACCACCATTCAGGCGCTGCTCTACCAGCTCCAGACGGCGCTCCAGGAGATGCAGCACCGCTACGACGACCCCAACGTCGCCCAGGACCTGCTGACCGCGGACTTCCTCAACGAGCAGGCGCTGCGCCGCGTCCAGGCCACCGGCGTGGTGTGCGGCGCCTGGCCCGGACTGACCCGCGAGGACTCCTACCTCGCCGAGCTGGTCGTCGGCGCCACCTCCCGGCTGCGCGGCTACGAGCGTGTCCAGGTCAGCAACCAGCTGCGCGACCCGGTCGCCGTCGTCGCCCGCGCGGTCGAGCCGATCGCGATCACGGTCACCGAGCTGCTGGCCAACGCGCTGCACCACTCGCACCAGGAACTGCCCGTCATCGTCACCCTCCAGCAGGGCAACCGCGGCGCCTCCGTCATCATCGACGACTACGGCGTCGGCATGCACGACGACGAGATCAAGCGCGCGACGGAGCTGCTGTCCGGCAGCGACGACGTGCTGCTGACCCAGCTCGGCGACCCGCCGCGGTCCGGTTTCGCGGCCGCCGGTCAGCTGGTGCGCCAGTACGGCTACGGCGTGCACGTGGAGTCGTCCCCGTACGGCGGTGTGCGCGCGGTCGTCTACATCCCGGGGGACCCCCTCCTCACCGTCCTCGACGAGAGCGCCCAGCCCATGTCCGTAATGGCTCCGCTGCCGCGCCGCGCCGGCGTGCCGGATCGTTCCTCCAGCATGCTCCCCACCGGAGCGACGGCGCCCGGCACCACGGCGCCCGCCACCACGGCGCCCGCCACCGCTGCGGACGCGGCCCGTGGTGCGGCCCCCGCCCGGCACCGCTCCCAGGCCCCCGAGCCCGCGCGCGCCGAGCCTGCGCGCGCCGAGGCACCGCGCGCCGAGGAACTGCCGGCAGAGGCGCCGCCCGCCGAGGGTGAACTGCCGCGCCGGCGCCGCCGTCAGCCCGCCTCGGAACTCGACCAGAGTGCCCCGCGCACCGAACCGAGCCCGCCGCGCTCCCCGGAAGAGACCGCCTCCCGCTGGGCCGCTCTCCAGCAAGGCACCGAATCCGGCCGAGCCGCAGTGCAGCCTGACCCCCCTCGCAGTCCTGAAGGGAACGCCCAGTCATGAACAGCCCCACCCGCCGCCGTGTCACCGAGGACAAGACCTGGGTGCTGGCACCCCTCTTGGAGCTGCCGCATGTTATCCACGCAGCCGTCATCTCCGGCGACGGCTTCATCGAGGGCTGCTCGCCCGGTCTGCAGCGCGACTCCGCCGAGGGTGTCGCCGCGATGATGTCCGCCCTGCAGGGCGCCGGCCGTGCCGTCACCGCGGCGTTCGCCGGTCGGGACGACGCCAAGCTGCGACAGACCGTCATCGAGTCCGACGAGGGCTTCGTCTTCGCCATCCCGGCAGGCGAGAACACCTGCCTGGCCGTCTTCTGCGCACCGGAGGTGAACATGGGCGTCGTCGCGCACCACATGCAGATCCAGGTGACCACGCTGGGCAAGAAGGTCATGAACAGCCCGGCGCGGGATCTGGGTAGCCCGGCATGACCCCGCGCCAGAGCAACAGGCGCCTCGTACCGGCCTATCTGGCGACCGGCGGACGCGCCCGCCCCAGCCGCAACACGTTGGACCGGCTCTCCCTGCTGCACAGCTCGGGGATGCCGGTCACCAGTGATGTACGACCGGAAGAGCAGCGGATCCTGGAGCTGCTCCAGCCCGGCGCGCTGTCTCTGGCCGAGGTCGCAGCCCACCTTCACCTGCCCGTCAGCGTGGTGAAGGTGCTGGTGGCCGACCTTGTCGATGCCGGCCGTCTGCACGCCCGTGTCCCCATTCCCGAAGCCGAGCAATTCGACCGGCAGATCCTGGAGAGGGTTCTCGATGGACTCCGCTCTCTCAAGTCCTGACACCGGCAACATGTACCTCTCCGGTGACGACCAGACGCTCGTCAAGCTCCTGGTCGCCGGGCCGTTCGGAGTCGGCAAGACCACGCTCATCCGTGCGCTCTCCGAAACTCCGCCGCTGCACACCGAAGAAGTCATGACGCAGACCGGCGCGGTCGTCGACGACCTCGCCGGCGTCCGGGACAAGACCACCACCACCGTCGCCATCGACTTCGGGCGGCTCACCCTCCCCGGGGACCTGGTGCTCTACCTGTTCGGCACGCCCGGACAGAAGCGCTTCCGGCCCCTGTGGGAGGACATCGCCCGCGGCGCGCTGGGCGCCCTCGTCCTCGCCGACACCCGCCGGCTGGCGGACTCCTTCGAGGTGATGGACATCGTCGAGGAGGCCGGCCTGCGCTACGCCGTCGCCGTCAACACCTTCCCCGACGCGCCGCAGTACGACGTCGAAAAGCTCCGCGACGCCCTCGACCTGCACCCCGAGACGCCGCTCGTGCTGTGCGACGCCCGCGACCGGGAGCAGTCCGTCGACGCGCTGATCGCGCTCGTCGGCCATGTCCTGGCCCACACGCCCGAGGAGAACCCGTGACCTCCCCGCAGCACCAGCCGGGCGCCACCCCGCCCCCCGGCTGCCCGGCCCAGGCCGTGCCCCAGCCGCCCCCGGGCTGCCCGGCGGGCGCCGTGCCGTCCCCGGCGGCCGGCCGCTCCCCGGCCCAGCCCGACGCCTCCGCGCCGGTGAAGCTGTACGGCCCGGACTTCGCCGCCGACCCGCACCGGTTCTACCGGCACCTGCGGCAGTTCGGCGCGCTGGCGCCGGTCGAGATCGCGCCGGAGGTGACCGCGTTGCTGGTCACCGACTACCGGGCCGCGCTGGACCTGCTGCACGACGACACCACCTGGTCCAAGGACTCCCGCGCCTGGATGCAGACCGTCCCGGCCGACTCGCCGATCATGCCGATGCTGGGCTGGCGCCCCAACGTCTTCTTCAGCGACGGCGCGGCGCACGAGCGCTACCGCGAGGTCATCACCGACGGCTTCCGCCTCGTCGAGCCGCACGAGCTGCGGGCCCGCGTCCACCACGCCGCGGACACCCTGATCCGGCGCTTCGGCGCGGAGGGCCGGGTCGACCTGATCGCCGACTACGCCCGGCTCATCCCGCTGCTGATGTTCAACAACCTCTTCGGGATGCCCGACTCCTACAGCGACCAGCTCATCGAGGCCATCGCCGGGATGCTGGAGGGCAACTCCCCCGAGGAGGCCGCCGCCGCCAACGCCGCGTACGAGAGCTACATCATGGAGCTGGTCGGCTCCAAGAAGGCGCAGCGCGGCAAGGACCTCACCTCGTGGTTCATGGACCACCCCAACGGGCTGTCCGACGAGGAACTGATCCACAACATCATTCTGACGATGGGCGCGGGCAACGAACCGCTCGCCAACCTCATCGGCAACGCGCTCGCCCGGATGCTCTCCGACGACCGCTACTACAACACCCTCTCCGGCGGTGCGCTGACCGCGCACGACGCCATCAACGAGGTGCTGTGGAACGACCCGCCGCTGGGGAACTACTCGGCCCACTTCCCCGTCCGGGACGTCTTCTTCCACGGCACCTGGGTGCGGGCGGGGCAACTGGTGATGGTGTCCTACGCGGCCGCCAACAGCCAGTTCGGCGTCGCGCCGCTGGAGCGGACCCGCTCGGGCAGCGGCTCGCACCTGTCCTGGGCCGCGGGCCCGCACGGATGCCCCGTCCAGCGCGACGCCCTGCTGATCGCCACCACGGCCATCGAGCGGCTGACCGCCTGGCTCTCCGACATCGAACTCGACGTGGACCGCGACGAGTTGGTGTGGCGCAACGGCGCCTTCCACCGGGCCCTCGCGGCGCTCCCCGCCCGCTTCAGCCCCATTACTCCCGACCAGGCAGGAGCTACGCCATGGGACAGCAGCCCGTCGTCATCGACCCCGTCGGAGCGGACATCCACGGAGAGGCAGCCCGCCTCCGCGCGCTAGGTCCCGCGGCACTCATCGAGCTGCCCGGCGGCATCACGGCCTGGTCCGTCACCAGCCACAGCCTGCTCAAGCAGCTGCTGACCGACCCGCGCGTCTCCAAGAACCCCCGGGACCACTGGCCGGAGTGGCAGCGCGAGGAGATCCGGGGCAGCTGGCTGCAGTCCTGGATCGGCGTGACCAACATGTTCACCGCGTACGGCGCCGACCACCGCCGGCTGCGCAAGCTGATCGCCCCGGCGTTCACGGCGCGGCGTACCGACGCGATGCTCCCGTGCGTCGAGCGCGTCACCTCCGCCCTGATCGACGACCTCGCGGCGGTTCCTGCGGGGGCCGTCGTCGACCTGCGCGAGGCGTTCACCCACCCGCTGCCGATGCAGGTCATCTGCGAGCTGTTCGGCATTCCCGAGGGCGAGCAGCGCACCGAACTGGCGCGCCTGGTCCAGGCCATCATGGACACCACGGCCACGCCCGAGCAGGCGGGTGCCACCGGGGCGGCCGTTCACGCGCTGCTCAGCGGGCTGGTCGCCACCAAGCGCGAGGAGCCCGGGGAGGACCTCACCAGCCTGCTGGTGTCGGCGCGGGACGACGAGGGTCAGCGGATGACCGAGCAGGAGCTGCTGGACACCCTGCTGCTCGTGATCGGCGCCGGCCACGAGACCACCGTCGACCTGCTCGGCAACGCCGTCCACGCGCTGCTGACGCACCCCGACCAGCTGAAGATGGTCCTCTCGGGCGCTTCGTCGTGGAACGACGTCATCGAGGAGACCCTGCGCTGGGCGCCCAGCATCGCCGCGCTCCCCCTCCGCTTCGCCGTCGACGACATCGACATCCCCGGCGGCCCCACCATCCGCAAGGGCGAGGCGATCCTGCCGGCCTACGCGGCCGCCGGCCGGGACCCGAAGCAGCACGGCGAGACCGCGTCGCACTTCGACATCCAGCGGCAGGCCACCGAGCACCTCGCCTTCGGCCACGGCGTGCACCACTGCCTGGGCGCGCCGCTGGCCCGGATGGAGGCCCGGATCGCGCTGCCGGCGCTGTTCGCGCGCTTCCCCGACCTCGAACTCGCCGTCCCCGCCGACGAGCTGGAGCCGACCGGCGGCTTCATCTCCGGTGGCCTGAGCAGCCTCCCGATCCGGCTGACCCCGGCCTGACCCGACCCCGGCCGCTCATACGCCGCGACCCCGCCACCGGCTCGGTGGCGGGGTCGCAGTGTCTTCGGGGTGCGTACCTTCGGGACGCGCGTCTTCGGGCGGGCGCGGCGGGCGGTCAGGACGGCGTGCGCGCCGCAGCCAGCAACCGGTTCGTGTCGGCCGGGCGCAGCATCAGGGCGGTACCGACCGTGGTGAGGACCTCGCGTTCCGCGGGGGTGTAGGAGCCGTCGGCGAGCGCGATACGGGCGGCCTGGAGGAGGACCGATTCCCGCCCGGCCGGGGCGAGGTGCGGGGCCAGCGGCTCCAGGGACTCGTGAAGCTCTATGGCCAGCGCGGTGCCGCACGGGTCGAGGCCGTTGGGGGCGCCGCCGCCCGTCACCGCGTCGTAGGTGCCGGTGAGCCGGCCGGTGTCGGCGGCGAGCGCGGCGAGGAGGGTGAGCAGCTGGTCCTCGGAGCAGTCCGCGAAGCCCGCCGCGCGGACCGTGGCGACGGCGGTGTCGCGTACCGCGCGGGAGGACGTGCCGCCGGCGGCCAGCAGGGCCAGCGTGACGGTGTGGACGGCGTCCCGGAGCATCGCGGAGAAACGGACGGTGGTGGGGTGGTCCAGCGCGTCCAGACCGAAGTGGCCCTGACAGGCGGAGCATTCCAGGACCGGGCCCGCGTCACCCCGCGAGATCAGGGGCACGCCGAGGAGGGTGAGGCGGCGGCGTCCCGTCTGCCGGAGGTAGTTGCGGTCCCCGCCGCACTCCGGGCAGAAGAACTCGCCGTCGGCGACGATCCGCCAGGACGTGCGCACGCCCATCACACACATCTTGTGCATCACGTCATCCTCCGTAACGCCTCGGCCCCATCGCCGCATTGGACGTGATGTTAGCCACACAGGTGATGTGGCGTCAGTACCTCGTACCGGACAACTGGCCGGATGGTGAAGGGCTCCCACCCTTCGGGGTGAGCCCCACGGGCCCGTTGACGCCCGGTGGAGGGCACCTGTCGGCGGGGGCCTCCGGCCTCGGCGCGGCGTCGGCGACTCCTTGCCCGGGGCCGGCGCGGGCGCCCCCGGCAACCTCCGACGCGACGGCCGCGCCCCGCGCCCGGACGCGGTCGCGCGCCGCCCCGGGCCTGGCCACCTGCGGGATTCCTGGTGCGGACGCTACGCACGGAGCTGCCGCGGGCCGGGTGGCGGCGGACGGTGAGAAGGCCGGCGCGGGCGTCAACCTGTTGCCTCGGCCGCCCCCTGCAAGCCTGTTGCAGTGCCCGGGCGTGGCTCCGGCCGGTCGTGGACGCCGGGGCCGGGACCGGGACGGGCGGCGCGGGAGGAGCCGCCGTCTTGGCCGGAAGAAAGACCGGAACGCACGGTGCCGCCGGCCGCCCGCAGCACGGCGCCCCCGCCGCTCGGTGGGAGCGGCGGGGGCGCCGGGAGAGCAGGACCGGCGGTGGGCCGGTCAGCGGGCCGGGATCAGCGGCCCGCGCGGTTGACCGCGGAGACGATCGCCTTGATCGAGGCACGGACGATGTTGGCGTCGACGCCGACGCCCCACAGCACCTTGTCACCGATCGCGCACTCGATGTACGCGGCGGCCTGGGCGCCGGCGCCCTCGCTCAGGGTGTGCTCGCTGTAGTCCAGCAGGCGCACATCCACGTCGACGGCGTGCAGCGCGTCGAAGAAGGCGGCGAGCGGGCCGTTGCCGCTGCCGGTCAGCACCGTGTCGACGCCGTCCACCACGGCTTCGACGGTCAGCGCGTCGGTGCCCTCCTTCGTCGTCGAGGTCTGCGCGGAACGCAGCGCGATCCTGCCCCAGGCGTTCTCGGGGGTGGGCAGGTACTCGTCCTGGAAGGTGGACCAGATGGCGGTCGGCGTGACCTCGCCGCCCTCGCTGTCGGTCTTCTCCTGGATGATCCGGGAGAACTCGATCTGCATCCGGCGCGGCAGGTCCAGCTTGTGGTCGTTCTTCAGGACGTAGGCGATACCGCCCTTGCCGGACTGCGAGTTGACGCGGATCACGGCCTCGTAGGAGCGGCCGACGTCCTTGGGGTCGATGGGCAGGTACGGGACCGCCCACTCGATGTCGTCGACGGTCTTCCCGGCGGCGGCCGCCTCTGCCTCCATCGCGTCGAAGCCCTTCTTGATGGCGTCCTGGTGGGAGCCGGAGAAGGCGGTGTAGACCAGATCGCCCGCGTAGGGGTGGCGCGGGTGGATCTCCATCTGGTTGCAGTACTCGCTGGTACGACGGATCTCGTCGATCTGCGAGAAGTCGATCATCGGGTCGACGCCCTGGGAGAAGAGGTTCATCCCCAGCGTCACCAGGTCGACGTTGCCGGTGCGCTCGCCCTGACCGAACAGACAGCCCTCGACGCGGTCGGCGCCCGCCATGACGGCCAGCTCGGCGGCGGCGACGGCGGTCCCGCGGTCGTTGTGCGGGTGGGTCGACAGGCAGACGAACTCCCGCCGGGAGAGGTTGCGCGACATCCACTCGAAGCGGTCGGCGTGGGTGCTGGGCGTGGAGCGCTCGACGGTGGCCGGCAGGTTCAGGATGATCTCGCGGCCCTCCTCGGGCTGCCAGACGTCCATGACCGCCTCGCAGACCTCCAGGGCGAAGTCCAGCTCGGTGTCGGTGAAGATCTCCGGGCTGTACTGGTAGCCGAAGATCGTCTCGTCGCCCAGGATCTTGTCGGCGTACTCGACGACCAGCCGGGTGCCGTCCACCGCGATCTGCTTGACCTCTTCCTTCGAGCCGCGGAAGACGACCCGGCGGAAGGTGGGGGCGGTGGCGTTGTACAGGTGGACCGTGGCGCGGTGGGCGCCGCGCAGCGACTCGATGGTGCGCTCGATCAGCTCTTCGCGGGCCTGCGTCAGGACGGAGATCGTCACGTCCTCGGGGATCGCGCCCTCTTCGATGATGGAGCGTACGAACTGGAAGTCGGTCTCACCGGACGAGGGGAAGCCGACCTCGATCTCCTTGTAGCCCATCTTCACCAGGAGGTCGAACATCTCGCGCTTGCGGGCCGGCGACATCGGGTCGATCAGCGCCTGGTTGCCGTCGCGCAGGTCGGTCGACAGCCAGCGGGGGGCCTTGGTGATGCGCCGGCTCGGCCAGGTGCGATCGGGGATGTCCACGGCCTCGTAGCTGCCGTACTTGCCGATCGGCATCCCCGAGGGCTTCTGAGCCTGAGTTGCGTTGGTGACCGGGGTGGGGCGACCGACGGCGTTCTCTGCCTGGCTCGACGGGTTCGTCATGATGCGTAGGGCTCCTCGTGTGTCCGCATGGGGTCCACCCTGCTCTTCAGAGCGGGAAGAGGCCGACGGGGCGAAAGATCGCAACACCGAACTCCGCGGGGAGGGGGTCGGCCTACGACTACAGGCCCTCGCCGCGGCAGCTAAGGAGAAGCAGCCCGAAACGCATGATGCTGAGCAGCGTAGCCGAGGAACGCGGCGAATGGTTGGCCCGTATCAGTATGCGGGACCGGACGGACGTAACGGTCGAAGTGCGAGCAACCACACGTTTTCAGGAATCTCGGCGGCAGGCAGTGACAGGAGCGTCACGCAATGCGACCGTTTTCCCATGGCTCTCACCACTTCGCCGGTCACGCCGGCCCACCCGGTCTTCTGCACCATCGTCCCCCCGCACATCCTCGACAAGCTGGCGCAGTCCGATGACCCCGCGCGACACGAGCCCGCCCGCCGCACCCTGGAGCACGACGCCGTACAGCGCACCAGGCGCCGTGAGAACGCCGCCCGCACCTTCGCCCCGGGGCGTCCCGCCGCCGGGGCCGACAAGCCCAACCGCACCATCTACGACGCCGAGCACCAGGAGACGCTGCCCGGTGCCAAGGTCCACTCCGAGTCCGACGGCCCCTCGCGCGACGCCTCCGTCAACCGCGCGCACGCCGGCCTCGGCGCCACCTTCGAGCTGTATCTGAAGGCCTACGGCCGGAAGTCGATCGACGGCGCGGGCCTGCCGCTGGACGCGACGGTCCACTACGGCGAGAAGTACGACAACGCCTTCTGGGACGGCGAGCGGATGGTCTTCGGCGACGGGGACAACGACCTGTTCCTGGACTTCACCATTCCGGTCGACGTCATCGGCCACGAGCTCACCCACGGCGTCACGCAGTACACCGCCAACCTCGCCTACAAGGACCAGTCCGGGGCGCTCAACGAGTCGATCTCGGACGTCTTCGGCGCCCTGATCAAGCAGTACGCCCTCGGCCAGACCGCCGACCAGGCCGACTGGCTGATCGGCGCGGGGCTGCTCGGGCCGAACGTCACCGGCACGGCCCTGCGTTCCATGAAGGCGCCCGGCACGGCGTACGACGACGACGTCCTGGGCAAGGACCCGCAGCCCGCGACGATGAAGGACTTCGTCGACACGTCCGACGACAACGGCGGGGTGCACATCAACTCCGGCATCCCCAACCACGCCTTCTACCTGGCCGCCACCGCGCTCGGCGGAAAGGCGTGGGAGCGGGCCGGTCAGGTCTGGTACGACGTGCTGACCGGCGGCGATCTCGCCACCGACGCCCGGTTCGCCGACTTCGCCGCTCTCACCATCGCCGCCGCCCGAGCCCGCTTCGGCGCGGGCGACGAGCAGGAGGCCCTGGTCAAGGCGTGGTCGCAGGTCGGGGTGACGGCAAAGTAGCGCGGCACCGGCACTTCCCGGCGCCCCACGGGGTAGGAAGCCGTCATGCGTATTGAGATCCGTCGCACCGGTGGCTTCGCGGGCATCGAGCGCCGCGCCGAGGTCGAGACCTCGGGGCGGCCCGATGCCGACGACTGGCACACCCTGGCCGAACGCTGCCTCGCCGCCGCCGACGACAGTCCTCCGGCGGGGGTGCCGGACGGCTTCAGCTACCGGATCACGGTGGACGGCCGGGCGGCGTACTGCTCCGACCCGCGACTGTCGGAGGAACAGCGGGAGTTGATCACGAAGGTGCTGAAGGAAGGGGCGTAGCGGGCCGGAGCAGCATCCCTGGATGCCCAACTGGCCTGCTGCCCCTACCTCTTGACACTGTTACCGGCGGTTAAGAAGATCCGGCTCATGACAACGGTGCCGGTCTCCCCCAAGCCCCTGCCCCGCTTCCCCCGCGACTTCGTGTGGGGGGTGTCGACGTCCGCCCCGCAGATCGAGGGCGCGGTGGAGGAGGGCGGGCGAGGGCGGTCCGCGTGGGATGTGTTCGCGGCGGAGCCGGGGCGGATCAAGGACGGGTCCGACGCGCGGATCGCGACCGATCACTACCACCGCCATCGCGAGGACGTGGCGCTGCTCAAGGGGCTCGGGGTCGGCGCGTACCGCTTCTCGGTGGCCTGGCCGCGGGTGGTGCCGGACGGCAGCGGCGCGGTCAACGAGGCGGGGCTCGACTTCTACGACCGGCTGGTGGACGCGCTGCTGGCGGCGGGCGTCGACCCGGTGCCCACGCTGTTCCACTGGGACACCCCCCAGGCACTGGAGGAGGGCGGCGGCTGGCTCGTCCGGGAGACCGCCGAGCACTTCGCGGCGTACGCGGACGCGGTCGCGGCCCGGCTGGGGGACCGCGTCGGCCGCTGGATCACCCTCAACGAACCGGCGGAACTGACACTGCTGGGTTACGGCCTGGGGCAGCACGCGCCGGGCAGGCAGCTGGTCTTCGACGCCCTGCCGGCCGCCCACCACCAGCTGCTCGGCCACGGCCTTGCGGTGCAGGCGCTGCGGGCCCGCGGGGCGGGGAACATCGGCATCGCCAACTCGCACGGGCCGACCTGGGCGGCGAGCGCGTCGGAGGCGGACACGGCCGCCGCGGACCTCTACGACCTGCTGCTCAACCGGCTCTTCGCGGACCCGCTGCTGCTCGGCCGCTACCCGGACGAGGGGCTGGCGGCCCTGCTGCCGGGGCCCGTCGCCGACGACCTGAAGATCATTTCCCAGCCGCTGGACTGGTATGGGATCAACTACTACCAGCCGACCCTGGTGGGCGCCCCGGACCCGGACGCGGCCGGCCCCGCCGACTTCGGCGGCATCCTGCTGCCGGCCGAACTCCCCTTCGCCCCAAGGGAGATCGAGGGCTATCCGCGGACCGACTTCGGCTGGCCGGTGGTCCCCGGGGCGCTCACCGAGCTGCTGCGTGACTTCCGCGAGCGGTACGGAGCGAACCTGCCCCCGATCGTGATCACCGAGAACGGCTGCTCGTACGACGGCCTCGACGACCGCGAGCGGATCACGTTCCTGGACGGGCATCTGCGCGCCCTGCACGAGGCGCTCGAAGCGGGCATCGACATCCGCGGCTACTTCGTCTGGACGCTGCTGGACAACTTCGAATGGGCGGAGGGGTACGCGCGACGGTTCGGTCTGGTGCATGTGGACCGTGCCACCTTGGCGCGGACGCCCAAGACCTCCTACCGGTGGCTGCGGGACGCGCTGCGCGACCAGGCGCGGGGATGAGCGAAGCGGCGGCGACGCCGGCGACGGGGCCCGCCGATACGGCCGAGCCGCACCGGCGGGCGGGCCGTGGCTGGACGGCTTCGCTGTCGCTGGCGAACGGGGCAATCTGGGCCGGCTGGTACGGGCCGATCCAGATCCTGCTCGCCCTCCAGGCCGCCGCGCTCGCACCGCCCGGCACCTCCAAGGAGTCCGTCCTGGCGTGGGTGACCGGCCTGGGCGCCGCGGTCTCGCTGGTCGCCAACCCGCTCTTCGGCGCCCTCTCCGACCGAACGGTCTCCCGCTACGGTCGCCGTGCGCCATGGATCCTCGCCGGGGTGCTGGGCGGGGCCGCCGCCCTCGCGCTGCTGGCCGGGGCACGCACCGTCGCGGGAATGGCGCTCGGCTGGTGCCTGGTGCAGCTCGCGCTCAACGCGGCCTTCGCGGCGATCACCGCCGCGGTACCCGACCGGGTGCCGCGGCCGCAGCGCGGCGCGGTGGGCGGCTGGCTGGGCGCCGCGCAGATCCTCGGCGTCCTCGCCGGTACCGGGCTCGCCACCCTCGCCGGCGGCGTCGTCGCCGGCTATCTGGCCTGCGCCGGCTTCACGGTGCTGGCCACCCTGCCCCACCTGCTGCTGCACAAGGACCCGCCGCTGCCGGCCGCCCACCGGCCGCCCTTCACATGGCGGGCCTTCCTCGCCGGCTTCTGGCTCAGCCCCCGCCGCCACCCCGACCTCGGCTGGGCCTGGCTGACCCGCTTCCTGATCAACCTGGGCAACGCCCTCGCGCTGCTCTATCTCCTGTACTACCTGCGGGACGCCCTGCACCAGCCCGACCCCGAGGGCGGGGTGCTGATCCTCACCGCGGTCAACGGCGTCACCCTCCTGGGCACCGTCGTCCTCGGCGGGATCCGCTCGGACCGGGCCGGCCGCCGCAAACCGTTCGTGCTGGGGGCCGGCGTGGTCATGGCGGTGGCCACCGCGCTGCTCGCCGGCTGGCAGACCTGGCCGGGCGCGCTGTGCGCCGCGGCGCTGCTCGGCATCGGCTTCGGGGTCTTCACCTCGGTCGACTTCGCGCTGATGACCGAGGTGCTGCCGGCCGCCGCGCACCGCGGCAAGGACCTCGGCATCCTCAACATCGCCAACTCGCTGCCGCAGGTGGCCGCCCCGGCGCTGGCCGCACCGATCGTGAGCCACCTCGGCGGCTACCGGGCGCTGTATCTCGTCGCGGCAGCCGTCGGGCTGCTGGGGGCGCTGCTGGTGCGGCGGATCCGGGGCGTGGCCTGAGAGCCGCCGCCCGCTGCCCTGGGCCGTGTCCGTCCCGCCTGGCCACTCCCCCAGAGGCGGACCCCAGCTGCGTTGTCGGGATCGTCCACGTAGACCCACTACGAGGACGACCCTCCGCCTTGCGATCGCGCTCGGCTTCCGAAGACGGCTCCGCCCTACGGGCGGACGACGGGACTTGCGCGGACAGGCCCTAGAAGCCGAGCTTGCGCAGCTGCTTGGGGTCGCGCTGCCAGTCCTTGGCGACCTTGACGTGCAGGTCGAGGTAGACCGGCGTGCCGAGCAGCGCCTCGATGTGCTTGCGCGACTTCATGCCGACCTCCTTCAGGCGCTGGCCCTTCGGGCCGATGATGATGCCCTTCTGGCTGGGACGCTCGATGTAGACATTGGCGTGGATGTCCAGCAGCGGCTTGTCGGCCGGCCGGTCCTCGCGCGGCAGCATCTCCTCGACGACGACGGCGATGGAGTGCGGCAGCTCGTCGCGTACGCCCTCCAGAGCGGCCTCGCGGATCAGCTCGGCGACCATGACCTGCTCGGGCTCGTCGGTGAGGTCGCCCTCAGGGTAGAGCGGCGGGCTCTCCGGCAGCATGGGGACGAGCAGATCGGCGAGCAGCGAGACCTGTCCCGCCCCTCGCGCGCCGGCCTCCGGGGAGGGATTGCGCGCCGCGCCCTCGGCGTCCACGGCCGACACCGGGATGATCTCGGCCCACTCGATGCCGAGCTCCTTGCCGAGCTGGTCGATGGCGATCAGCTGGGTGGCGAGGGTCTTGGAGTCGACCAGGTCGGTCTTGGTGACGATGGCGACCTTGGGGGTCTTCTTGATGCCGGCGAGTTCGGCGGCGATGTAGCGGTCACCGGGGCCCAGCTTCTGGTCGGCGGGCAGGCAGAAGCCGATCACATCGACCTCGGACCAGGTGGTCCGCACGACGTCGTTCAGCCGCTCACCGAGCAGCGTGCGCGGCTTGTGCAGACCCGGGGTGTCGACGAGAACCAGCTGCGCCTCGGGGCGGTGCACGATCCCGCGCACGGTGTGGCGGGTGGTCTGCGGCCGGTTGGAGGTGATGGCCACCTTCGTGCCGACGAGAGCGTTCGTGAGGGTGGACTTGCCCGCATTGGGGCGGCCGACGAAGCACGCGAAGCCGGCGCGGTGCGGGGCGGAGGAGTCTGTACGAACGCTCATGGCGCCCATTCTCCCCGATCCCCGGGGCCCCTCCGACCACACGGGCCGGTAGTGGGGCCGCACCCGGCAGGGCGCGACCCCACGGCTCGGTCTTCGAACACGGCCCTGAGCGCGAGCGCGGTGTCCGTCGGCGCCGCGTCGATGTGGCCCGGGAAGGGCCGTCGCCGCGCCCGCTCAGCCCTGCGGCGCGCCCGCCGGGACGGTGACGCGCAGGGTGCCGTCGAGGCCCGCGACCAGGACCGGCGTCTCGGGGCCGCCGAGGTCCCGCACGGCGGCGCGGTCCGCGTCGTCGGCGCTCTCGGACTCGGTGACCACGGCTGCGGCCTCCAGGGACGTGGCCCCGCTGGCGACGGCCATCGCCACGGCCGTGCGCAGCGCGCTGAGCTGCAACGAGTCCAGGGCGACGGTGCCGGCGACGTAGGTGCGTCCGGTCTCGTCGCGTACGGCGGCCCCCTCGGGCACGCCGTTACGGGCCCGCGCCGAGCGCGCGAGCGTGATGATCTTGCGGTCTTCGGGGTCCAGCGGTGCGGCTTCGCTCATACGGCCGAGCATATGCGGGGCGCCGTACGACGGCTTCAAGGGGCACGGGCTTCCCGGCGCACCGGTCCACCCAACCGATGCGCCCCCGTACGCGCGGACCGCGACGCGCTCTCAGCCCGCGACCGAGGACATCCCGCCCCGCCGCCCCTCCGGCGAGGTGAGCCACTCCAGCTTCTCGGCGGTGCCCGTCTCCGGGCGCGGGTTGTGCAGCACGACGTTGAGGTCGGGGCGTACCGGAACGCGGAGTTGGGTGGTCTCGAAGAGCAGCGTGCCCACCAGCGGGTGGTCCATCTCCTTGTGCAGCTGGCCGCCGTCCTGGACATCACCCAGCGCCCACAGCGCGGCGAACTCCTCGCTCGCCGCGGCGACTTCACGGATGACCTCGTCGAATCCCTCGTCCCCGGGCCGCTCCGAGCACGCGGCCCGGAACTGCGCCACCACCAAGGGGGCGTTCGCCTCCCAGCTGGCCGCCCGCGCGCGGTAGACGGGATCGGTGAAGAACGCGATCAGGCAGTTCAGCGAGACGCCGGGGCTACCGTGGCCGAGGACGAGATGGGCCGCCTCGTTGTAGGCGACGGTGTTCCAGTAGGTGTCCATGATGTGCGCGGGGAACGGCATCCACGCGTCGATCAGCCGCTGCAGACCGGCGCACACATCGGTGACCTCCAGCTCCTCGGAGTCCTGCCGCCGCGGCGGGTTGAGCCCCGCCAGGACGTACAGATGCCGTCGCTCGGCGCCGCTGAGCCGCAGCACGCGGGCCACGGAGTCCAGTACCTGCGGCGAGACGGTGATGTCGCGGCCCTGCTCCAGCCACTGGTACCAGGACGCGCCGACCCCGGCGAGAACGGCGACCTCCTCGCGGCGCAGGCCCGGCGTGCGACGGCGGCCGCCGTCGGGCAGGCCCGCCTCGGCCGGCGTGACCCGGGCGCGGCGGCTCATCAAGAACTCGCGCAGTTCCTGCCTGCGGCGCGAGGTGTCGGGTATTGCCTTGCTCACGGCCACGTTTCTCCCCCTGTCGGCGTGGCTGGTGGTGCGGACACCACGATAAGTTCCCGCTCCCCACCCCGTATTCCGCGGCCGCAAGCTCCTTGCATGCCAACCGACACCTCGCTCCGTCCCGAACCCCGGCCGGCCGCCCCGGCCGCTCCCCCGGCCCCTGCCGCCGCCACGGCCGCAACCCCCACACCGCCGGCGGCCGCGCGGATGACCACCCGCGCCAAGCTCATCCTGCTGCTGCTCTGCGCGGCGCAGTTCATCATCGCGCTGGACTTCTCCATCCTGAACGTCGCGCTGCCGGTGCTCGGCAAGGACCTGGGCATGGGCCAGGCCGACCTCCAGTGGGCGGTCACCGCGTTCGCCCTGCCCTCCGGTGGCTTCCTGCTGCTGTTCGGCCGGATCGCCGACCTCTTCGGCCGGCGCAAGCTGTTCCTGATCGGGCTGGCGTTGTTCACCGCCGCCTCGGTACTGGCCGCACTGGCCTGGTCACCGGCCTCCTTCCTGGCCGGCCGGGCGCTCCAGGGCCTGGGCGCCGCGGTCATCGTGCCCACCGGAATGTCCCTGCTGACCACGACCTTCGCCGAGGGGCCGCAGCGCGAACGCGCCCTGGGCATCAGCGGGACCGTGCTGTCGATGGGCTTCACCATCGGCATGGTGCTGGGCGGAGTGATGACCGAAGCGCTGGGCTGGCGCTCCACCATGGGCCTGCTGAGCCTGACCGGCGTGGCCGTGCTGGCCACGGCCCCGGTGCTGTTGTCGGAGTCGAGGCACCCGGAGCGACCGCGGATCGACGTGCCCGGCGCGGTCACCGTCACCGGCGGGCTGCTCGCCCTGATCTACGCCCTGTCGACCGCCGTCGAGGAGGGCTTCGGCCGCCCGGACGTCATCGTGACCCTGCTCGCCGGCGTGGCCCTGCTGGTCGCGTTCGTGGTCGTGGAATCCCGGGCCGCCCAGCCGCTGGTGTCCCTGCCGATGCTGCGCCGCCGTACGGTCGCCTGGGGCAATCTGGCGGGGCTGACCACCTTCGCGATGATGAGCACCGTGATCTTCCTGCTGACGCTGTATCTCCAGGAGGTGCTGCGGCTGTCGGCCTTTGAGACCGGTCTGCTCTTCGGGGTGCAGGGAGTCGTCTCGGCGATAGCGGGCATCGTCGCCCCGAAGGTCATCGGCAGGCTCGGCGCCCGCCGCACGCTGCTGGTCGGCATGCTGCTGCAGGCCGGCTTCACCGCCGCCCTGCTCGGGCTCGGCACCGGGTCCGGCATGTGGCTCGCCCTGATCGGCGTGACCGTCGCCAGCCTCGGGCACCTCTGGGCGATCATCTCCTACGGCGTGACCGCCACCTCCGGTGTGCCGGACGCCGAGCAGGGCCTGGCCACCGGCCTGGTCACCAGCTCCCAGCAGGTCGGCATCACCATCGGCATCCCGCTGCTGAGCGCGGTCGCCGCCGCACACATCGGCTCGCTTCGCGCCGACGGCACCGGCTTCGCGGACGCCACGCTCGGCGGTATCAAGCTGGCGCTGGGCCTGGACGCGGCGCTGGTCGCGGTGGTCGCGGTGCTGGTGACGTTCGGGCTGCGGACGGCCCGTGGCGCGCGGCGCGGCTGACCGCGAAAGGGGCCCAGGACGGCTAGTCCGGGGCCCCTGTGCGGGCGGGCGCGCTCCGCAGCGCGCCCGCCGCGCCGCTCAGCCTTCGTCCGGGCCGTGTCCCGCGTCCGCCGTCGCGCGGATCGGTTCGCACAACACCGTGATGATCTTGTTGCGGCGGCCGCCCGGCGACTCCGCGGTCAGCCGCAGCCCGGTCAGTCCCGGATCGGTGGGGGCGCCCCCGGACCCGGCCGAGCCGTCGGCGAAGAGGTCGACCTCTGCGGTCGCGCCGGCGATCGGGACCCGGCCGAGGAGCTTGGCGAGCAGGCCGCCGACCGTCTCGACGTCCTCGTCGTCCAGCTCGGCCAGGCCGTACAGCTCGCCGAGGTCGCCGATGTCCAGCCGGGCGGTGACGCGGTAGCGGCCGTCGCCGAGATCCTCGACGGGCGGCAGCTCCCGGTCGTACTCGTCGGTGATCTCACCGACGATCTCCTCCAGGATGTCCTCGATGGTGACGATGCCGGCCGTGCCGCCGTACTCGTCGATGACCACCGCGACGTGATTGCGGTCCTGCTGCATCTCGCGCAGCAGATCACCGGCGTTCTTGGTGTCCGGCACGAAGACCGCCGGGCGCATCGCCGAGGAGACCAGCTCGGTCTCGGCGTCCCGGTTGATGTGCACCTTGCGGGCCAGGTCCTTGAGATAGACCACGCCGACGACGTCGTCCTCGTTCTCGCCGGTCACCGGGATACGCGAGAAGCCCGAGCGCAGCGCGAGGGTCAGCGCCTGGCGGATGGTCTTGTAGCGCTCGACGGCGACCAGGTCCGTACGCGGCACCATCACCTCGCGCACGAGGGTGTCGCCGAGCTGGAAGACGGAGTGCACCATCCGGCGCTCCTCGTCCTCGATCAGCGACTCCTTCTCTGCCAGGTCGACCAGCGAGCGCAGCTCCGCCTCGGAGGCGAACGGGCCCTTGCGGAAGCCCTTTCCGGGGGTGAGGGCGTTGCCGAGGAGGATCAGCAGCGGCGGGATCGGGCCCATCACCCGGGCCAGCGGCAGGAGGACGTACGCGGCCGCCGTCGCGGTGTTCAGCGGATGCTGTCGGCCGATGGTGCGGGGCGAGACGCCGACGGCGACATAGGAGACCAGCACCATCACGGCGATGGCGACGGTCAGGGCCTGCCAGGTCTCCTCGAAGGAGCGCAGACAGGCGTAGGTGACCAGGACCCCCGCGGCCATCTCACAGCCGACCCGCACCAGGAGTGCGACGTTCAGATAGCGGGTGGGGTCGGCGGCGACGGCGGCGAGCTTGGCGCTGCCACGGCGGCCGGATCTGACGGCTTCCTCGGCGCGGAAGCTCGTCGTGCGGGCGAGGCCGGCCTCCGCGCAGGCGGCGAGCCAGGCGATCACGACGAGCAGGACCGCGACGGCGATCAGCTGGGTGGTCATCAGGGGCCGGCCGGTCAGGTCACGGTGGGAGCGGGCGAGGGGCCGGTCAGGCCCTTCTCGGCGCGCCAGCCGTCGATGATCGCCGCCTGCAGGCCGAACATCTCGGCCTTCTCGTCCGGCTCCTCGTGGTCGTAGCCGAGGAGATGGAGGACGCCGTGGACGGTGAGCAACTGCAGCTCCTCGTCCATGGAGTGCCCGGTCGGCGCCTCCTCGCCCTGCCGCTTGGCGACCTCGGGGCACAGCACGATGTCACCGAGGAGCCCCTGCGGGGGCTCCTCGTCGTCCTTGGCCGGCGGACGCAGTTCGTCCATCGGGAAGGACATGACATCGGTCGGACCGGGGAGGTCCATCCACTGGATGTGGAGCTGCTCCATGGCCTCGGCGTCCACGACGATGACGGACAGCTCGGAGAGCGGGTGGATGCGCATCCGGGCGACGGCGTAGCGGGCGACGTCCAGGACGGCCTGCTCGTCGATGTCCGTGCCGGACTCGTTGTTGACGTCGATCGACATGGGGAGAGTTACTTCTCGCTTCTTGGGGCTGACCGGCAGTTGCCTACGACCGCGGTGGGCGGCCGGGCGGCTCACTGGCCGTTGCGGCTGTCGTACTTCTCGTATGCGTCGACGATACGGCCGACCAGCTTGTGCCGGACGACATCCTGGCTGGTGAGGTAGGAGAAGTGCACGTCATCGACGCCCTCCAGGATCTCCCTGACCTGGCGCAGACCGCTCTTGGTGCTGCCCGGCAGGTCGACCTGGGTGACGTCACCGGTGATGACGATCTTCGATTCGAAGCCGAGGCGGGTGAGGAACATCTTCATCTGCTCGGGATTGGTGTTCTGCGCCTCGTCGAGAATGATGAAGGCGTCGTTGAGCGTCCGGCCGCGCATGTACGCCAGCGGCGCGACCTCGATGGTGCCCGCGGCCATCAGGCGCGGGATGGAGTCGGGGTCGAGCATGTCGTGCAGCGCGTCGTAGAGCGGGCGCAGATACGGGTCGATCTTCTCGTAGAGGGTGCCGGGCAGGAAGCCCAGCCGCTCGCCGGCCTCGACCGCGGGGCGGGTCAGGATGATGCGGTTGACCTGCTTGGCCTGGAGCGCCTGCACGGCCTTGGCCATCGCCAGGTAGGTCTTGCCGGTGCCCGCCGGGCCGATGCCGAAGACGACGGTGTGCTGGTCGATGGCGTCGACGTAGCGCTTCTGGTTGAGCGTCTTGGGGCGGATCGTCCGGCCGCGGTTGGAGAGGATGTTCTGGGTGAGCACCTCCGCGGGGGTCTCGCCCTCGACGCCCTCACCGTCATCCGCCGAGCGCAGCATGGCGATGGAGCGTTCCACGGCGTCCTCCGTCATCGGTTGTCCGGTGCGGAGCACCAGCATCATCTCGTCGAACAGGCGCTGGACGAGGGCGACTTCGTGAGCGTCGCCGACAGCGCTGACTTCGTTGCCCCGGACATGGATGTCGGTCGCCGGGAAGGCATTCTCGATCACGCGCAGTAGCGAGTCCCCGGATCCCAGCACCGTCACCATCGGGTGCTTGGCCGGGACGGTGAACTGGGCGCTGGCCTGCGGTTGCATGGGTGTCTGCGTCATGGGCCGGCTCTGTGGCCTGCTCAACCCTCTCTGACTCGTCTCCTTGGGATACCAAGGGTACGACGGTGCACTGACAGGCCCGAGGGGTTTTCCTGCGCCGCCCGGGTGGCGGGCCGGGGCCGCGGCACGTCCTTGCCTGCCGTCCGGCGGGCGGGCCGCCGCTCAGGCCGGGCTGCGGAAGCCGATCGTCGGCACGGCGCGGGCCAGCGGGGAGAGCCGCCCGGCGGCGGGGAGGACTTCGTCGAGGAAGGCGTACTGGCGGCGCAGCGCGGCCGGCGCGCCCGCCTCGCAGGCCCGTACCTGCTGCCACCAGGCGGCGATCTCGGCCCAGCCCGGTGCGGAGAGCGAGCCGCCGAACTCCTGCACCGACAGCGCGGCGCTCAGGCCCGCGAAGGCCAGCCGGTCGGCGAGCGGCCAGTCGGCGAGGGTGCCGGTGACGAACCCGGCGACGAAGACGTCCCCCGCGCCGGTGGGATCCAGCGCGTCGACGGCGATCGCGGGCACCTCCACGCTCTCGCCCGTCCGCCCGTCCACCGCGCAGGCACCCTCCGCGCCCATGGTGACGACGGCCAGCGGGACCCGTTCGGCGAGTTTGCGGGCGGCGGCGCGCGGGTTGCTCGTGCGGGTGTAGCGCATCGCCTCCTCGGCGTTGGGCAGGAACGCCTCGCAGTGTTCGAGATCGGCGAGGTCGGCCGGGTCCCAGCGGCCGCTGTCGTCCCAGCCCACATCGGCGAAGATGCGGCTGCCGCGGTCCGCCGCGCAGCCCAGCCAGCCCTCCCGTCCGCCGGGCACGAGCGAGGCGACGCAGGCGCGGGACGGCGGCCCGCAGCCCGGCGCGTGCCTGCCGTTGAAGGCGGACTCCGGCGGCGGCGCCTCGTGGCCGTGCGAGACCATGGTGCGCTCGCCCTCGTACGCCATGGAGACGGTGACCGGGGAGTGCCAGCCGGGGATCGTCCGGGACAGGGCCAGGTCGATGCCCTCGCCCTGGGCGAGCGCCTCCCAGCAGTACTCGCCGTACATGTCGTCGCCGAAGGCCGCGGCCAGGGAGGTGCGCAGTCCCAGGCGGGCCAGGGCGGTGGCCATGTTGGCGACGCCGCCGGGGCTGGAGCCCATGCCGCGGGCCCAGGACTCGGTGCCGCGTACGGGTGCGGAGTCCAGGCCGGTGAAGATGATGTCCAGGAAGACCGTGCCGGTCAGGTAGACGTCGGTGTGCGGGTCGCCGTCAGCGCGCACCGCGGCCAGCGGATCGAGGCCCGGCGACCCGGTACCGGGGCCCGCGGGCGGTCGGACATCGCGTCGGCCACTGTTCACCGTGCTCGCCCCTTTCGTTCCGGCACGTGCGGCCAGTGTGCCTGATGCTGGGGTACGTTCCGCCCCATGAGGCTCACGATTCTCGGCGGTGGCGGTTTCCGGGTGCCGCTGGTCTACCGCGCGCTCCTGGACGACCCGGCACGCTCCGTCTCCGAGGTGACGCTGTACGACACCGACGCGCGCCGGGTGGCGGTGATAGCCGAGGTGCTCACCGAGCTGGCGCAGGGGCATCCCGCGCCGGTGGCCGTGCGGCTCGCGGACGGTCTGGACGACGCGCTGACCGGCGCCGACTTCGTCTTCTCCGCGATCCGGGTGGGCGGCACGGCCGGTCGGATCCGGGACGAGCGGATCCCGCTGTCGGAGGGCGTGCTCGGCCAGGAAACGGTCGGCGCCGGGGGTGTGCTGTACGGCCTGCGGACGATTCCCGTGGCCCTGCACATCGCCGAGCGGGTCGCCGCCCTCGCGCCTCGGGCCTGGGTCATCAACTTCACCAACCCGGCGGGCATGGTCACCGAGGCGATGGCCCAGGTGCTGGGCGACCGCGTCATCGGGATCTGCGACTCCCCGGTGGGACTGGTGCGGCGGGCGGCCCGCGCGGCCGGCGCGGACCTCTCGGCGTTCGCGGCCCCGGGCCGGGCGTCGTACGACTACGTGGGCCTCAACCACCTCGGCTGGCTGCGGTCGTTGACCGTCGACGGCACGGAACTGCTGCCGCGGCTGCTCGCCGACGACCGGGCGCTGGGCTCCTTCGAGGAGGGCCGGCTGTTCGGTGCCGACTGGCTGCGCACGATCGGCGCCCTGCCGAACGAGTATCTGCACTACTACTACTTCCGCCGGGAGACCCTGGACTCCGTACGGGACACCCGGGAGACCCGGGGGGAGTTCCTCGACCAGCAGCAGGGCGGGTTCTTCAAGCGGGCCGCGGCGGCCGGCGGGCCGGACGCGGCGTACGCGCTGTGGGAGCGGACCCGGCTGGAGCGCGAGGAGACGTACATGGCGCACAGCCGCGCGGCCGGTGGCGGCTGGCAGCGCGACAGCCTTGATCTGGAGGGCGGTGGCTACGACCGGGTGGCGCTGGCCCTGATGCACGCCATCCTGGGCGACAGCGGCACCCGGCTGATCCTGAACGTCCGCAACGGGACGACGGTGCCGCAGCTGGCGCCGGACGCGATCGTGGAGACCGTCTGCGAGGTGGATGCCAAGGGTGCCCGCCCGCTGCCGTGCGCGCCGCTGCGCGAGGATCAGCTGGGGCTGATGTTGCAGGTCAAGGCGGTGGAGAAAGCGGCGGTGGAGGCCGCGACGTTCAAGGACAGGGGCGCGGCGCTGCGGGCGCTCGCGCTGCATCCGCTCGTCGACTCCCCCGCGGTGGCCGCCCGCATCCTGGAGCGGGCGGCCGCAACGGACTGAGTGCGGCGGCTCAGTGCCCCCGCGTGATCCACTCCTCCAGGTGCGGGGCCTCCTCCCCGATGGCCGTCGGATCGCCGTGTCCGGTACGCACCACGGTCTCCGGGGGCAGGGACAGCAGCCGGTCCCGGATCGACGCGACGATCGTCGGGAAGTCCGAGAAGGATCGTCCGGTGGCTCCCGGGCCGCCCTGGAAGAGGGTGTCCCCGGTGAAGACGGTGCCGAGGTCGGGCGCGTACAGGCAGACCGCGCCCGGCGCGTGGCCGGGGGTGTGCAGCACGGTCAGGTCGATCCCCGCGATGGTCAGCACCTGACCGTCCGCCAGTTCGGCGTCGGGCGGGGTGCCGGGGTGGGTCTGCTTCCACAGCGGCAGATCGGCGGGGTGCAGATGGATACGGGCGCCGGTACGGGAGGCCAGCGCGGGGGCGGCGTCGATGTGATCGTTGTGCGCGTGGGTGCAGATGATGGCGCGCAGCGTCCGGCCGCCGAGTGCCTCGAAGATCGCGTCGGCGTCGTGGGCGGCGTCGATGACGATCGCCTCGTCGTCGTTCCCGACGATCCAGACGTTGTTGTCGACGTCCCAGGTGCCGCCGTCGAGCGAGAAGGTGCCTGAGGTGACGAGGTGGTCGATGCGGGCCGCCATCAGAGCGTCACCACCGAGCGCAGGACGTCGCCCGCGTGCATCCGCTCGAACGCTTCCTCGACGCCGTCGATGCCGATGGTCTCGGTGACGAACGCGCCGAGGTCGATGCGGCCCTGCTGGTGCAGGTCGATGAGCATCGGGAAGTCCCGCGAGGGCAGGCAGTCGCCGTACCAGGAGGACTTCAGGGCACCGCCGCGTCCGAAGACGTCCAGCAGGGGAAGTTCCAGGGTCATTTCCGGGGTGGGGACGCCCACCAGGACGACGGTGCCGGCCAGGTCCCGTGCGTAGAACGCCTGCTTGTACGTCTCCGGGCGGCCGACCGCCTCGATGACGACGTCCGCGCCGAAGCCGCCGGTCAGCTCGCGGATCGCCTCGACGGGGTCGGCGGTACGGGAGTTGACGGTGTGGGTGGCGCCCATGGACCGGGCGGTGGCCAGCTTCCGGTCGTCGATGTCGACCGCGATGATCCGGGCCGCGCCGGCCAGCCGGGCCCCGACCACGGCGGCATCCCCCACTCCGCCGCAGCCGATGACCGCGACCGAGTCGCCGCGACCCACGCCGCCGGTGTTGATGGCGGCGCCGATGCCGGCCATCACCCCGCAGCCCAGCAGCCCCGCGACGGCGGGCGAGACCTCCGGGTCGACCTTGGTGCACTGCCCGGCGGCGACGAGGGTCTTGTCGGCGAACGCGCCGATGCCGAGCGCCGGGCTCAGCTCCGTGCCGTCCTTGAGCGTCATCTTCTGCTTCGCGTTGTGCGTGTCGAAGCAGTACTGGGGGCGGCCGCGCAGACATGCCCGGCACTGCCCGCACACCGCACGCCAGTTGAGGATGACGAAGTCGCCGGGCGCGACGTCGGTGACGCCGTCGCCGACCGACTCCACGACGCCCGCCGCCTCGTGCCCGAGCAGGAACGGGAAGTCGTCGTTGATGCCGCCCTGCTTGTAGTGCAGATCGGTGTGGCAGACCCCGCACGCCTGGACCTTCACCACGGCCTCGCCGGGCCCCGGGTCGGGCACCAGGATCGTCTCCAGCCGGACCGGTTCGTTCTTCCCCGGCGCGATGACGCCGCGCACTTCCTGTGCCATCGGTACAGCCCCTCTCAAAGATCACTTACGGGACCACTGTGGCGCGCTGCCACTGAGCCGTGCCACACCGTACGCGCGCGGACCCACCCCGCACAGGACCGCCGCCGCCACCGCGATCCCTCGGCCGCCGCACCACCGGGGCCGGCGGTCCTCCTCGGACGTTAGCGGGGCGTTAGTCGTACGGCGATAGATCATCAACGGCGGCCGACAGTCTTGTTCCACGAACCCGAAGCGTTACTTGGAGAGAACGGGAAGACCCATGCCGCAGACCACACTCCGCCTCGCCCGCAAGGCCGCCGCCGCCATGGTGATCACTGTCGCCGCGTTCGGGCTCACCGCCTGCCAGGACGGCGGCACCGACGCCTCCTCATCCACGGCCTCCGCACAGGCCACCAAGTCCCCCTCCAACGGGACCAAGGCCGCCCAAGGCTCCGCCGACGACGCACCGGCGGGCACCCCCTCGAAGTCCGGGACGAAGTGCACCGACCAGATCGACTACGCGGGCGACACCCGGTCCAACGCCGAGATCAACACCATCGGCGAGGACACCGGCCACTGCCCGGCCCCGGAGAAGGGCGACAAGCCGAAGGGCACGCCCAAGGACCCCGACACCAGCTGCACCGACCAGATCAACTACGCCGGCGACACCCGGTCCAACGCCGAGATCAACACCATCGGCGACAAGACCGGCTACTGCCCGCCGGTCCGGTGAGTCGGGGACCTAGGCACCCGCGGGCGCCGCGTCCGGTGGCGGATCGGCGGCCCCCGCCCCGGCGATGGCGCTCTGGGTGACCGGAGCGGGCTCGGTGGCGGTGCGCCGGCCGCGCGGCCGGTCGTTGCGCCCGCCACCGCGGACCAGTGCGACGCTCACCGCCGCCAGCACGCCCACCACCGACAGGCCGATGAGACCGCCGCGGGTCGACCCGGTGGCGTCCTGCAGGATCCCGAACGCCGTCGGCGAGACGAAACCGCCCAGGTTTCCCAGGGAGTTGACCAGCGCGATGGCGGGCGCCGCGACCCGGGCGTCCAGATAGCTCTGCGGAATGGTCCAGAAGACGGGCGAGGACGTCTTGAAGCCCATCGCCGCCAGGCACAGCGCGGCGAGCGCGAACCACGGGGAGACCAGGGTGGCGAGCAGGGTGCCGAGCGCGCCGAGCAGCAGCGTGCCGGCCAGGAAGGGCCGCCGGCGGCCCGTACGGTCCGAGGCCCGTCCGGTGACGTACACCGCGGCGATCGCGCACAGCCACGGCACCGCGACCAGCAGTCCGACCTCGAACTCCGAGAGCCCGCCGATGTCGTCGACGATGCTCGGCAGCCAGAAGGTGACGGCGTACAAGGCGAGGGAGATGGCGAAGTAGAGCCAGCAGAACAGCAGCATCTGCGGGTCGGTGAGCAGCCGCAGGCGGGAGACCTTCGCGGTGCCCCGCTCGGCGGTACGGGCCGCCTGCTCGGCGTCGATGGCCGCCGCCAGGGCCGTCTTCTCCGGCACGGTGAGCCAGGTGGCGTCCGCCGGCCGGTTGTCCAGGAAGCGGAAGACGACCAGCCCGAGCAGCACCGACGCCAGGCCCTCCAGGAAGAACATCCACTGCCAGCCGCGGTGCCCCAGCAGTCCGTGCATCTCCAGCAGGGCCCCGGACAGCGGCCCGGCGATGACGGCCGCGGTGCCCGAGCCCATCAGGAAGATCGCGGTGGCCCGGCCGCGGTCGGCGTCCGGCAGCCAGCGCGTGAAGTAGTAGATGACGGCGGGGAAGAAGCCTGCCTCCGCGACGCCGAGCAGGAAGCGCAGCGCGTAGAACATCTCGGTGCTGGTCACGAACGCCATGGCGGTGGCCACCAGGCCCCACGTGATCATGATGCGGGTGAGCCAGATCTTCGCCCCGAAGCGCTCCATCAGCATATTGCTGGGCACTTCGAAGAGGGCGTAGGCGACGAAGAACAGGCCCGCGCCGAAGCCGAACGCGGCGGCCGAGATCCCGATGTCGGCCCGCAACTGGTCCTGTGCGAAGCCGATGTTGACACGGTCGACGTAGTTGGCGACGAACATCACGAAGAAGAGCGGCACGACCCGCTTGAAGATCTTGCCGACGGCGCTGCGCACCACCGGGTCCTGGTGGTCCTGGGGAGCCTGGAGGTCGTGCGGGGGGTCCGATGGTGCGGGGTGCGCGGGCTCGTGGCTCACGTGCGACTCCGTAGACGTCTGGCCGCCCGCCGTTGGGCGACTGGGGAAGGCCCGGCGTACGGGGGCTCGTCCCTGCCCCCGCGGGCGCCGTGCCGGATGGGTGGGCGGCCCGGCCCGCCGGCCGGAACCGGGCCGCCCCGGGTCACCAGCGCGGAACGGCGGGGGTGACCCAGTCGGGGTCGGCCGCCCGCATGGCGGCGGCGTCGTCGCGGTCGTGGTGTGTGCCGTCGTCGGCCAGCCAGCGGCGGTGCAGCGCGGCGAGCCGGTCACGGTCCAGTTCGATGCCGAGGCCGGGGGCGTCGCTGACGTCGACCCGGCCGTCGCGGAAGGTGAGGCGTTCGGTGAGGACGTCCTCGGTCTGCCAGGGGTAGTGGCTGTCGCAGGCGTGATCGAGATGGGGCACGGTCGCCGCGACATGGGTCATGGCGGCGAGGCTGATGCCCAGGTGGGTGTTGGAGTGCATGGAAAGGCCGACCCCGAAGGTGCGGCAGACGGCGGCCAGTTCACGGGTGTTGCGCAGTCCGCCCCAGTAGTGGTGGTCGGAGAGCACGATCTGGACGGCGCCGCTGGTGAACGCCTCCGCGATCTCGTCGAACGTCGTGACGCACATATTGGTCGCCAGGGGCAGCCCGGCGCCCGCCGCCACCTCCGCCATCCGCGCGGTACCGCTCGCCGGGTCCTCCAGATACTCCAGTACGTCCCGCAGCTCGTGTGCGACCTCCAGCGAGGTCGCCACGCTCCAGGCGCCGTTGGGGTCCAGACGCAGCGGCTGCCCGGGGAACTCGGCGGCCAGCGCCTTGATCGCCGCGATCTCCCGCGCGGGCTCGAAGACGCCGCCCTTGAGCTTGAAGGACGTGAAGCCGTAGGTGTCGGCGAACCTGCGGGCCTGCGCGACGACGCCCGCCGGGTCCAGGGCCGCGCCCCAGTCGTCCCGCTCGCCGCGCCCGCCGGGATGCTCCGCCCACCGGTAGAAGAGATAGGCGCTGTACTCGACGCGGTCGCGGACCTTGCCGCCGAGCAGGGCGTGCACCGGCAGGCCGGTGGCGCGGCCCCAGGCGTCCAGGCAGGCGACCTCGAAGCCGGAGAGCACCGAGAGCCGCAGCTTGTCGGCGGTCTGCACGCCGCGCAGCCCGCCGACGTCCACCGCCTCGGCGCCGGTCGCGGGCGACGGGTCACCGCAGACCCGGGCGGCCAGCGCGGGCAGCCCGTTCAGATCGGTGACCGCGCGGCCGATCAGCGCGTTGGCCAACGGGCGGACGAGCTCGAGGTACTTGGTGTCCCCGTACGTCTCGCCGAGCCCGGTGACGCCGCCCGCGGTGACCACCTCGATGATCAGCCGCGGGGTGTACGGCTGGTGCACGCCCTGGGTGTTCAGCAGCGGTGGGTCGGCGACCAGGATCGGGGTGAGCCGTACCTCGGTGATGATGAGGTCCTTGGTGCCGGCGGCCACCGCGGCAGTCGTGTCGGCGGGGTGGTTCAACGGGTGGCTCCTACGAGGTCGAGGCCGCTGTCGAGCAGGGCCGCTGGATCGGTGAGGTCATCGAGGCCGGGGTCGGTGAGCGCGCGGACCGGCCCGACGGGCAGACCGCGCGACGGGGCCGGGGCCTTCACCGGCGAAACCGCGTATCCGGGTCCCCGGTAACGCAGTTGTCCCAGCGGCGCGTGCCTCACGATCATCCGTCTCCGTATGTAGATGATGTCTACACTTGAAGATGGAGGCTAGGAAGCGCGCCACCCGGCGTCAAGACCCACGACCGCACCGGATCCCGGGCTGCGCTTACGATCGGGCCATGACGGAGACCGGTGGCGTACGCGAGGTGAAGTCGGCGGCGCGCACCGTCGAGCTGCTGGAGGTGCTCGCCGCCCGCGGCGACCGGCCGGCCCGCCTGCGCGAACTCGCCGAGGAACTGGGCGTACCCCGCAGCTCCATGTACGCGCTGCTGCAGACCCTGATCGACCGCGGCTGGGTGCGCACCGACGCGACCGGCTCGCTCTACGGCATCGGCATCCGCGCCCTGCTGACCGGCACCAGCTATCTGGACAGCGACCCCCGGGTGCGGGCCGCCAGGCCGTACCTCGACGAGGCGTCCGAGGCGCTGGGCGAGACCATCCACCTCGCCCGCCTGGACGGCGCGGACGTCGTCTATCTCGCCACCCGCGAATCGCACGAGTACCTGCGCACCTTCAGCCGGGTCGGGCGCCGGCTGCCCGCCCATGCCGGGGCCCTCGGCAAGGCACTGCTCGCCGACCGCGCCCCCGGTGAACTCCCGCTCGCGGAGGGGCCGCTGGAGCAGCTGACGGAGAACACCCACACCGATGCGGCGTCGCTCGCCGTGGACCTGGCGGCGGTGCGCGAGCGGGGCTACGCCATCGACCGCGAGGAGGGCGTCACCGGCATCACCGGCTTCGGCTTCGCCCTGCGCTGCGACACCCCCGCCACCGACGCCATCAGCTGCTCGGTGCCGGTCGCCCGGCTCACCCCGGCGCACGAGAGCCGGATCGTCGCGGTCATGCGGGAGATCCGGACGAAGATCGAGGCGATCGTGCCACACGCGCAGGGCCCGGGCACCCCCGACTGGCGCTGACGCCCCTCCTTTCCCGGCCCGCGCCGCACCCCACCCGGCGGCGCACACCCCGCACCGCTGCCCGCAAGCTTTTACCAAGCATTGAATCTCCGCGCGTAGATAACGGAAATGAGGCTCTGTTAGACCTTCTGGGACCCCGTTGGACCCCCTGGGGAGTGCCGAGTTCGGCGACACCCCCGGGGCTCCCCACGCCTCCCGAAGGAGCCGCGCATGCCCGTCCCCGCCCTCTCCCGCCGCGTCCGCCTCGGCGCCTCGGTGGTCGCCACCCTCGTCGCCGGCACCGCCGTGTTCGGCATCGGCCAGGCCACCGCCGAGCACTCCGTGCCCCGCACGGACAAGGAGATCCCCAATCTCACGCAGGTGCAGGACAAGATCAAGTCCTACTACGGCGACACGGTGACGGCGGACGGGGAGCACTACGCCTCCCCCGACAGCAACTACGCCCGCCAGGTGCACGGCATCGAGGCCAAGGCCCGCGCCTATCTGTCCACGAAGCTCGCCCGGCAGCGGCCGGCCGCGGACCCGGCCGGCACCGAGCACGCCAAGCCGGCCAAGCCCGCCATCGTCCTCGACATGGACGACACCACCCTGCTGACCTACAACTACGAGCTCCAGGTCGGCTTCCACTTCACCCCGGAGAGCCAGGACAAGTACCTCGCCAACACCGACATGGACCCGGTATTCGGCATGAACCGGCTGGTCAACTGGGCCCGCGACAAGGGCGCCGAGGTCTTCTTCCTCACCGGCCGCAAGGAGGCGCAGCGGGAGTGGAGCGTGCGCAACCTCAAGAACGTCGGTTACGACGTGCCGCTGGACCGTACGCACGTGTACCTGCGGGACAAGGAGAACCCTCCCGCCTACCTGCCCTGCGGCGCCACCTGCTCGACCATCGAGTTCAAGTCCGGCACCCGCAAGCACATCGAGTCCCTCGGCTACGACATCGTCGCCAACTTCGGGGACCAGTACAGCGATCTGCGCGGCGGCGCCGCCGACCGGACCTTCAAGCTGCCCAACCCGATGTACTACCTGCCGTAACCCTCGGCAGCCGCTGCGGACCTCTTGGGCAGCGGCACGCGCATCAGGTCCCGGGCGATGGTGAGTTCGCCGGTGAAACCCGCCGCGCGTGCCTGCCGCTCGAACTCCTGCGGGTCGGAGTAGCGCTGCGAGAAGTGCGTCAGCACCAGATGCCGTACACCTGCCCCGGCCGCCACCTCCGCGGCCTGACCGGCGGTCAGATGGCCGTGGTCGGTCGCCAGCTGCACGTCCTCGTCGAGGAACGTCGACTCGATGACGAGCATGTCCGCGCCCTCGGCGAGCGCGTGGACCCCCGGGCACAGCCGGGTGTCCATCACGAACGCGAACCGCTGGCCGGTGCGGATCTCGCTGACCTCGTCGAGGGTGACGCCGTTCAGCTCGCCGGCGCGCAGCAGGCGGCCGACGTCCGGCCCGGCGATGCCGTGCGCGGCCAGCCGGTCGGGCAGCATCCGGCGGGCGTCCGGCTCCACGAGGCGATAGCCGTAGGACTCGACCGGGTGCGAGAGCTTGTGCGCCTCCAGGACGTAGGACGCCGTGCGGTCCAGCTCGCCGTCGGCGCTCACCGGGAGCTGCGTCAGCCGGACCGTCTCGCGGTAGGCGGTGGCATGGCGCAGCCGGTCGAAGAAGTGCTGACCGCTGGCCGGGTAATGCGCGGTGATGGGATGCGGCACCCGGTCGAGGTTGATCCGCTGGATCACGCCGGCGAGCCCCAGCGAGTGGTCGCCGTGGAAATGCGTGACGCAGATCCGGTTGAGGTCGTGCGCGGCGACCCCGGCGCGCAGCATCTGACGCTGCGTCCCCTCCCCGGGGTCGAAGAGCAGCCCCTGGCCGTCCCAGCGCAGCAGATAGCCGTTGTGGTTGCGGTGCCGGGTGGGCACCTGACTCGCGGTGCCGAGGACGACCAGCTCACGTACGGACAACTTCGGCCTCGGTCCCGTCAGACCAGGCGCTGGAGGTCGCGGCCGCCCAGCAGGTGCGCGTGGGCGTGGAAGACGGTCTGCCCGGCGCCGGGTCCGGTGTTGAAGACGATGCGGTAGCCGGTCGAGTCGACCTTCTCCTCGCCGGCCACCACCCCTGCCTCGCGCAGCACGTCGCCGGCGATCGCCGGTTCCGCCGCGGCCAGTTCGAGGGCGTTGGCGTAGTGGACCTTGGGGATCACCAGGACGTGGGTCGGGGCCTGGGGGTTGATGTCGCGGAAGGCGACGGTGGTCTCGGTCTCCCGGACGATGGTCGCCGGTACCTCCCCCGCCACGATCTTGCAGAACAGGCAGTCGGCCTGCGGTTCTCCCGCCACCGGTGGGCTCCTCCCGGGTCTTCGGCCGCCGCCGCGTCGCGCCGGGCGGGCCGTGTCGAGCTACGTCCTGGACCGCGGCACGATCGCGTCGCGGCCTGCGCAGCATGCGCCGTACGCACGGTGCGTACGGCCTTGGATGCTACCGGGCGGCCCCCACCGGGCGTCGCAGTGACCAGGGCTGACGGCTTCGGCGTCCGTCGCGCCGGACCGGCCGGGCGGCTCCCGGGGCCCTCGGCGGCCCCGCCGGTCGCCCGGCGGGGCCGGGCGGGTCGGACGGTTCGGACGCGGTCGGACGGGTGATCCCCGGCCGACGGCCCACCGGCCCCGCGGATCACTAAGCTGGGTCCCGCAGACCGCTTTTCGCCCACAACCGGGAGTTATGCACCATGGCAACCACGCGCACCGCCAAGACCCACTGGGAAGGCAACCTCCTGGAGGGCAAGGGCACCGTCGCCCTCGACTCCTCCAAGATCGGTACCTACGACGTCAACTGGCCCGCCCGTACGGAGCAGCCGAACGGCGTCACCAGCCCCGAGGAGCTCATCGCGGCCGCCCACTCCTCCTGCTACTCCATGGCCTTCTCGCACGGCCTGGCCGGCAAGGGGTACACCGTCGAGTCCCTCGACACCCAGGCCGATGTCACCTTCCAGCCGGGCGAGGGCATCACGTCCATCGTCCTGACGGTGAAGGCCACCGTGCCGGGTCTGTCCGAGGATGACTTCCAGGCTGCCGCCGCGGACGCCAAGGCCAACTGCCCGGTGAGCCAGGCGCTGGCGGGCGTCAAGGACATCAGGCTCAACGCTCAGCTGGTCTGAGACGGCGGCCGGCCCGTCGGGAGACGGGCCGGCTGTTCGCGCACGGCGCGGCCGGTCGCGTAAGGCAGCCGGTCGCGCGGGAACGGCGGTGCGCCGGCGGGCCTTTGAGCGGCCGGTCAGCTCCAGCGTCCCGTGCGCCCCAGCAGCAGCGCCGTCGCGGCCGTGCCGGCGGTGGAGGTCCGCAACACGGTCCTGCCGAGGCGGTACGGCGCGGCACCGGCCTCGGCGAACGCCGCGAGTTCCTCCGGGGACACGCCGCCTTCGGGGCCCACGACGAGCACGATGCCGCCCGTGGCGGGGAGTTCCGCGGTCGCCAGCGGGGTGCTGCCCTCCTCGTGGAGGACGGCGGCGAAGTCGGCACCGGCGAGCAGCGCCGCCACCTGCTTGGTCGTCAGCGGGTCCGTGACCTCCGGAAACGTCAGCCGACGCGACTGCTTGCCCGCCTCACGCGCGGTGCTACGCCACTTGCCGAGCGCCTTGGCTGCCCGCTCGCCCTTCCACTGCGTGACACAACGCGCCGCCGCCCACGGCACGATGACGTCCACACCGGTCTCGGTCATCGTCTCGACGGCCAGCTCACCGCGGTCGCCCTTGGGAAGGGCCTGGACGACGGTGATCCGGGGCGCCGCGGGCGCTTCCGTGCGCAGGCCGTCGACCACGACGGTGAGGCGGTCCTTGCCCTCCACGGCGGTGACCGTGCCCTCGGCGCCGCCCCCACGGCCGTCCGTCAGCACGACCTCTTCGCCGACCCGCAGCCGGCGTACCGACACCGCGTGCCGGCCCTCCGGCCCCTCCACGGTCAGCGTCCCGCCGGCCCGTACGTCCGCGAGGGAGTCGACGAGGAATACCGGCGCCGTCATGACGTGGCCCCCGCAGCGCCACGCGGCAACCCGGCGCGCGCGGCGTCCAGTTCGTCCGCCAGCACCTCCACCAGGCGTCCGGCGGGCATCTCGCGTGCCATCCGGTGTCCCTGCCCGGCCCACAGCGCCATGCCCTGGGCGTCGCCCGCCTTGGCCGCGGCCTTGCGCAGCCCGGAGGTGAGGTGGTGCACCGCGGGGTAGGCCGCCGGGGCGTACGGGCCGTGTTCACGCAGGAAACGGTTCACCAGGCCGCGCGCCGGACGTCCGGAGAACGCGCGGGTCAGCTCGGTGCGGGTGAACAGCGGGTTGGTCAGGGCCTGCTTGTGCAGGGTGTCGGCGCCCGACTCGGGCGTGACCAGGAAGGCCGTGCCGAGCTGCGCCATGGACGCGCCCGCTGCCAGTACGGCGGCGATCTGCGACCCGCGCATCAGACCGCCCGAGGCGATGATCGGGATCTGCACCGCCTCGTGGACCTGCGCGACCAGGGAGAGCAGCCCGATACCGGCGCCGGTCCCGTCGGCCTGCGGGTCGTCGCGGTGGGTGCCCTGGTGGCCGCCCGCCTCGATGCCCTGGACACAGACCGCGTCCGCTCCCGACCACTGCGCGGCCTGCGCCTCGGCGGCGGTGGTGACGGTCACGACGGTGGCCGTGCCGACCTCGGCGAACGCGTCGAAGACGGCGCGGGAGGGACAGCCGAAGTGGAAGGAGACCACCGGCACCGGGTCCTCGCGCAGGATCGCCAGCTTGGCCTCGTAGCCGTCGTCCACACCGCCGCAGGGGTCGATCTCGCCCAGCGGCGTCTCGTACCAGGTGGCCTCGCCGGCGAGTTGCTCGCGGTAGACCTCGACGGCCGCCACGTCGGCGAGCGCCGACTGCGGCATGAAGAGGTTCACGCCGAAGGGCCGGCCGGTCAGCCCGCGCAGCTGTTTGATCTCCTGGTACATCCCGTCAGCGGTCTTGTAACCGCCGGCGAGGAAGCCGAGACCGCCGGCCTCGCACACGGCTGCGGCGAGCTCCGGACAAGCGACGCCGCCCGCCATCGGGGCCTGCACGATCGGGTGGCGGCAAAGATCGGTCAGCGCGGTGGGCATGACCACATCGTGCCACGCTCACGACCGCGCCCAGAACCGGGTCCGCGCCGGTCCCGGAGGGGTTTCCCCCCGGAACCGGCGCGGGTCGGGCGCATGCGTGCCGCCGTCGCTCTAGCGGCCGTTGAAGGCGTCCTTCAGCCGCGAGAAAAGCCCCTGCTGCCCTGGTTGAAAGGTGCCCGTGGGGCGCTCTTCACCACGGAGCTTGGCCAGCCGCCGCAGCAGCTCTTCCTGCTCGGGATCGAGCTTGGAGGGAGTCTGCACCTCGACGTGGACGATGAGGTCGCCGCGGCCGCCACCGCGCAGATGTGTCACACCGCGTTGGTGCAGCGGGATCGACTGGCCGGACTGCGTCCCGGGCCGTACGTCGATCTCCTCCATCCCGTCCAGCGTCTCCAGCGGGCACTTCGTGCCCAGAGCAGCCGCTGTCATGGGGATGGTGACCGTGCAGTGCAGATCGTCACCGCGCCGCTGGAAGACCGGGTGCGCGACCTCGTGGATCTCGACGTAGAGGTCGCCGGCGGGGCCGCCACCGGGGCCGACCTCGCCCTCCCCCGCGAGCTGGATGCGGGTGCCGTTGTCGACACCGGCGGGGATCTTGACGGTGAGCGTGCGGCGGGAGCGGATCCGCCCGTCGCCCGCGCACTCGGGGCACGGCGTCGGAACGACCGTGCCGAAGCCCTGGCACTGCGGGCACGGCCGGGAGGTCATGACCTGGCCGAGGAAGGAGCGGGTGACCTGCGAGACCTCACCGCGGCCGCGGCACATGTCGCAGGTCTGCGCCGAGGTCCCCGGCGCCGCGCCCTCGCCGCTGCACGTCGTACAGACGACGGCGGTGTCGACCTGGATGTCCTTGGTCGTGCCGAAGGCGGCTTCGTTGAGGTCGATGTCCAGACGGATCATGGCGTCCTGGCCGCGGCGGGTCCGCGAGCGCGGGCCGCGCTGCGAGGCCGTGCCGAAGAAGGCGTCCATGATGTCGGAGAAGTTGCCGAAGCCGGCGCCGAAGCCGCCCGCTCCCGCACCGCCGCCGCCCGCCTGCGAGAGGGGGTCGCCGCCGAGGTCGTAGACCTGCTTCTTCTGCGGGTCCGACAACACCTCGTAAGCGGCGTTGATCTCCTTGAACCGCTCCTGGGTCTTCGGATCCGGGTTCACGTCCGGGTGCAGCTCACGCGCCAGCCGGCGGAATGCCTTCTTGATCTGGTCCTGCGAGGCGTCACGGCTGATGCCGAGGACCGAGTAATAATCCGTGGCCACTTACGACTCCGCGAGGATTTGTCCGACGTAACGTGCCACTGCGCGTACCGCTCCCATCGTTCCGGGGTAGTCCATGCGGGTCGGTCCGACCACGCCGAGTTTGGCGACTGCCTCGTCGCCCGAACCGTAGCCGACCGCGACGACCGATGTGGACGCCAGGCCTTCATGGGCATTCTCATGCCCGATACGTACGGTCATGCCCGAGTCCTTGGCCTCCCCGAGCAGCTTGAGCAGCACCACGTGCTCCTCAAGGGCCTCCAGCACCGGCCGGATGGTCAGCGGGAAGTCGTGACCGAAGCGCGTGAGATTGGCGGTTCCGCCGATCACCAGACGCTCCTCGGTCTCCTCCACCAAAGTCTCCAGCAGCACCGACAGCACCGTCGAGACGGTGCCGCGGTCGTCCTGCTCGAAGGATTCCGGGAGATCCTGCACCAGCTGCGGCACATCCGCGAATCGGCGCCCCACGACGCGGCTGTTCAGCCGGGCCCGCAGATCCGCCAGCGACGCCTCACCGAACGGCGACGGGCAGTCGACCAGCCGCTGCTCGACCCGGCCGGTGTCCGTGATCAGGACGAGCATCAGCCGGGCCGGCGCCAGCGACAGCAGTTCGACATGCCGCACCGTGGACCGCGTCAGCGACGGGTACTGCACGACCGCGACCTGCCGGGTCAGCTGCGCCAGCAGCCGGACCGTACGGCCCACCACGTCGTCGAGGTCGACGGCGCCGTCGAGGAAATTCTGGATGGCCCGCCGCTCCGGGGAGGACAGCGGCTTGACGCCCGCCAACTTGTCCACGAACAGGCGGTATCCCTTGTCGGTGGGAATCCGCCCCGCGCTGGTGTGCGGCTGCGCGATGAATCCCTCGTCCTCCAGGGCCGCCATGTCGTTGCGGACCGTGGCCGGGGAGACCCCGAGCTGATGGCGTTCGGTGAGCGCCTTGGAGCCGACCGGCTCCTCCGTCCCGACATAGTCCTGAACGATGGCGCGCAGCACTTCGAGCCTGCGCTCACTGAGCATCCCCGCGCACCTCCTGTCCGGGCGTCCTGCCGCTTCGTCTTCCCTGGCACTCACACGGGCCGAGTGCCAGGCCCTGAGCCAGTGTACGGCCGGGTAGCAAGGCTTGGGCAAGGCCGGCCGTACCGAGTCCCTACCCCAGGGTGGTGATCATCAGGTCTGCCGGGCAACGCTATCGCGATGGAGCTAGCGTCTCGGTATGGGCACTGCTTGGGAAGAGGCGGGATGGGAACGGCTCGGTGACGGTATCGCCAGGCGGCGGATGCCCGGGTGGGACGAAACCATCGGTGTCATCGCCGGATCCACCGGCGTGATGATCGTCGACACCGGCGCGACGCTGCGCGACGGCGCGGATCTGCGGCGCGCGATCCGCGGCGTGCTCGGCAGGGAAGTGACACATGTCGCTCTCACCCACCCGCATTTCGATCATGTGCTGGGCACCGCCGCCTTCGCCGGCGTCGAGGTCTTCGGCGCCGCCGGTCTCGACGAGCTGCTGCTGCGCGAACGGGACGCGCTGCGGCTGTCCGCGGTACGGCACGGCGTCGATCCGGACGCCGCGGCCGAGGCCGCCGATCTGCTCGTCCGCCCGCACCACCTCGTGCACGGCGAACTGACCGTCGATCTCGGTGGCCGGTCGGTGCTGCTCGCCAACGTCGGCCCCGGTCACACCGCCCACGACTTGGCCGTCCTGGTGCCTGGCCGGCACGGTGCCGCCGAGATCGTTTTCTGCGGCGACCTGGTCGAGGAGTCCGGCGAGCCGCAGGCCGGCCCGGACGCGCAGCCGCCGCGGTGGCCCGCGGCGCTGGACCGGCTGCTCGCCCTCGGCGGCGAGGACGCGGTGTACGTACCGGGGCACGGCGCCGTGGTGAATGCCCGGTTCGTCCGTGACCAACGCGACGCTCTGGCCACCCGTTTCGGCGTGTCCCCCGACTGACCGGCCCGCTGCCTCTATCTTCCGTCCCGTCCTTACCGCAACCGGCCGTGCGTCACAGAACAGGTCCTCATGCAGAGCAAGCGCTACAGCCCCGACCTCACCCCGCCCTGGAAGAAGCAGCAGCCCGCCCCCGAGGTGCCCGCGGAGCCCGATCTGGTGGTCGAGGAGGTCACCTCGGGCTTCTGCGGGGCGGTGATCCGCTGCGAGAAGACCTCGCAAGGCCCGACAGTGACCCTGGAGGACCGGTTCGGCAAGCACCGGGTGTTCCCCATGGCGCCGCGCGGCTTCCTGCTGGAGGGCCGGGTCGTCACCCTCGTACGGCCCCAGGGGCGGCCCGCCGCGAGCGCCCCGGCGCGGACGGCGTCGGGCTCCCTCGCCGTCCCCGGTGCCCGCGCCCGGGTCGCGCGAGCGGGCCGGATCTACGTGGAGGGCCGGCACGACGCCGAGCTCGTCGAGCGCGTCTGGGGCGACGACCTGCGCATCGAGGGCGTCGTCGTGGAGTACCTGGAGGGCATCGACGATCTGCCGGCGATCGTCCGCGGCTTCTCGCCCGGCCCGGACGCCCGCCTCGGCGTCCTCGTCGACCACCTGGTCCCTGGCTCCAAGGAGTCCCGCTTGGCCGCCGAGGTCGCCGGCGCCGACACCCTCGTCGTCGGCCACCCCTACATCGACGTCTGGGAGGCCGTGAAGCCGTCGTCCGTCGGCATCCCGGCCTGGCCGGCGGTGCCCCGCGGCCAGGACTGGAAGACCGGGGTCTGCCGCGCCCTGGGCTGGCCGGACAACACCGGCGCCGCCTGGCAGCGGATCCTGTCCTGCGTCCACTCGTACAAGGACATCGAGCCGGCGCTCCTCGGGCGGGTCGAGGAGCTGATCGACTTCGTGACGGCCCCGGACATGAGGGAGTAGCGCCGCGGATTCGCGGCGCCCCGGGCGGCCCTCGGACGGCCCGGTCCCTCCGGGTCAGTCGACCAGGTCCCGCACCACCGCGTCCGCCAGCAGGCGTCCACGCAGGGTCAGCACGGCGCGGCCGCGCTCGTACGGGCCGGACTCCAGGAGGCCGTCGGCCAGGGCGCGGGCGGCCGCGCGGGCGCCCGCGGGGGCGAGCAGGTCCAGCGGGCAGCCGTCGGAGAGCCGGAGTTCGAGCAGGATGCGCTCCACGCGACGGTCCTCGTCGGGAAGGATCTCGCGGCCGGCGCCGGGAGAGCGGCCCTCCGCCAGGGCCTGCGCGTAGGCGCCGGGGTGCTTGACGTTCCACCAGCGCACGCCGCCGACGTGGCTGTGCGCCCCGGGGCCTGCGCCCCACCAGTCCGCGCCGGTCCAGTACAGCTCGTTGTGACGGCACCGCCCGGCGTCGGAGGTGGCCCAGTTGGAGACCTCGTACCAGGTGAAACCGGCCGCGGCCAGGCGTTCGTCGGCGATCAGATAGCGGTCGGCGTGCACGTCGTCATCGGTCATCGGGACCTCGCCCCGGCGGATCCTGCGGGCCAGCTGGGTGCCCTCCTCGACGATCAGCGCGTAGGCCGAGACATGGTCGGGTCCTGCGGCGATCGCGGCGTCCAGCGAGGCCCGCCAGTCGTCGTCGCTCTCGCCCGGCGTGCCGTAGATCAGGTCGAGGTTGACGTGGTCGAAGCCGGCCGCGCGCGCCTCCGCGACACATGCCTCTGGGCGCCCCGGGGTGTGCGTGCGGTCGAGGACCTTCAGCACGTGCTGCCGCGCGCTCTGCATGCCGAAGGAGACCCGGTTGTAGCCGGCCTCCCGCAGCTCGGCGAGGTAGCGCGGATCGACGGATTCCGGGTTGGCCTCGGTGGTGATCTCGGCGTGCGGCGCGAGGCCGAACTCCTCGCGGATGGCCGCCAGCATCTTGCCGAGGTCGGCGGCGGGCAGGAGGGTCGGGGTGCCGCCGCCGACGAAGACTGTCTCGACCGGGCGGGGGTCGTCCCCCAGCACCTTGCGGGCCAGCCGGATCTCCGCCACGACGTGGTCGGCGTAGTTGTCGCGGGAGGCGAGGGCGCCGCCGGAGCCCCGCAGCTCGCTCGCGGTGTAGGTGTTGAAGTCGCAGTAGCCGCAGCGGGTCGCGCAGTACGGCACGTGCAGATAGAAGCCGAGGGGCCGTCCGGCCGCCCCCGCCAGCGCATGACCGGGCAGCGCCCCGTCCTCGGGCATCGGCTCACCATCAGGCAGTGCGGAAGGCATGGAGACCATTGTCCGTCATCCGCACACGGGCTCGGTCCGCGCGCCCGCCTACGCCGGCGCGACCGCCGCCGCCTGGAGAACCAGCAGGGCCAGGTCGTCGTCGGGCGGTGTCGGTGCGAAGGCGTGGACCGTGCTGCGGATGTGCTCGGCGATGGCACCGGCGCCGAGGCCCGTACAGGCCGCGAGGGCGGTCGTCAGGCCCTCCTCGTCGTCGAACTGGCGCCGCCCCGAGCGGCGCTCGGTCACCCCGTCGGTGACGCACAGCAGCGTCTCACCGGGGCACAGGTCGAACGACTCGCTCACATACGAGGCGTCCTCCACGACTCCCAGCAGCATCTGCGGCACCGCGACGACCCGGACCGCGCCGTCCGCGCCCAGCACCAGCGGCAGCGGGTGGCCGGCGCTGGCGAGGGTGCAACGGGCACCGCCGGAGCCGTTGCGGTACGGCACGATCTCGCCGTAGAGCAGCGACAGGAAGCGGGCCTGCTCGCCCTCGTCGCGGATCTCGACCGGCGCTTCGGCGCCCGCACCGGCCGCCGCGACGGCGGCCGCGACCGCCGCCACCGAATCCGCGGCCTCCCGCGCCATGGTCTTGTTGAGCCGGTCCAGCACCTCGCCGACGCCGAAGCCGTCCCGGGCCAGCAGCCGCAGCACCGGCCGCGCCAGCCCGGTGACCGCGGCCGCCTCGGGGCCGCTGCCGCAGACATCGCCGAGCGCGAAGCACCAGCGGCCGTCGCCCGCGTCGAACAGATCCCAGAAGTCCCCGCCCGCCCAGGCGCCCTCTCGCGGTTCGTAGACGACCGCCGACTCCACCCCCGGCACCTGAGCTCGCCCACGGGGCAGCAGGCGGCGTTGCAGGACCTGGCTGATGCGCTCCTGCCGGCTGTAGGCGCGGGCGGTGGCGACGGCGCGGGCGACCCGGCGGCAGAGGTCCTCGATCAGGCCGACCACCTCGTCGGGGAAACACGGCAGGCCGCCGCGGCCGAGCAGCAGGGTGCCGAGCCGGCGGCCGCCCGCCACCAGGGGGCAGGCCAGCGCCGCACCGCCCTCGCCCTGCGGTTCGTGCGGCCAGGGCACCGCGGTGGGCAGCTGGCCGAGGGCGCCGCCGCGGGCCGCTCCCGGCAGCGGGTCCTTCTCCAGAGCCGCTCGGAGTGCGTCGATCCGGCTCTCGTTGGAGTGCCAGACGCGGGCCAGCCGCTGCGTCTCCCCCGCCGCGTCGATGCCCCGCCCCGGAGCGCCGCCGTCGCCGTCGTACAGCCACACCGCGCACCAGTCGGCGAGCCGCGGCACGCTCAACTGGGCGGCGAGGGACGCGACCTGATCGGCATCGAGCTGACCGGAGAGCAGGTCGGACGCCTCGGCGAGGAAGGACAGCGCACCGTGGTGGATCCACTCCGCGTCGGAGTGCTGCCGGGCGGCCCGGCGCGGCGCCGGGGCCAGCAGCTCGGCGGCCCGCAGCCCGCGTTGCAGCATCTGGTGGTCGAAGAAGATCTCCGACTCGGGCAGGGCCGCGCCCTCCGGCGCCCCGACGGGGAGACGGAACCACACGGTCTTCATGGCGCGGCGGTAGGTGATGCCCCAGGACTCGGCAACCGCGCCGACCAGCTGCAAGCCGTGGCCACCGCCCTCCGAGGCCGCACCGTCCTCCCGGCCGCGCACCGGCCGCGCCGGGTGGTGGTCGGAGACCTCGATGACGACGCCCGCGCGGCCGGCCTCCTCCGTGTCGCCCTCGGGGAGCGCGGCATCGGTGGCCGCCCGCGCGCCCGCGTGCGCCTCCGGGTCCCCGGGCTCCGCCGACTCTCCCGGCTCCAGGCGGCAGCGCAGCTCCACGGCCGTGCCGGCATGCACCACGGCATTCGTGACCAGCTCGCTGACCAGCAGCACCGCCTCGTCCGCCAGTCGGCCGGTGAGCCCCTCGGCGCCGGGCAGCTCCTGGGCGGCCCAGTCGTCGAACGCGGTCCTGACGAACTGCCGGGCATCGGCCGCGGCCCTCGGATCCCCGGGGAGGCGGGCCCGCCGGGAGCGGGCGGCGCCCCCGGCGGGGCCTGGGAAGACCGCACCCGCGGCATCCGCAGGCGGCGCCCCGCGGGAGCCGCTGCCGGCCACCGCACCCGCCACTGTGACGTCGTCCCGCTGGGATGAAGTTGTCGTCCGCATTGCGCAACTCCCGAGCAGCTCCGCTACGGCGCCGGATGCGCCACCGACAGAGTGACAGAACGAGCGCACCCATAAGCACCGAGTGACCGAAGTCCGTGGTCACAGGGGGTGCCGCGGGCCGAGGTGACGGGACCGTCGGGCGGGGGCGAACCACCCGTACGGACCACTGCCGCAACGGGGCCGGTGCGGCGGACGGTGCGGGCGGGGCGTGCGTGCAGCGCCGAACGGGGCCACCGGCACGCGCTCAGCGGAGCCGGGCCTCGGGAACGGCGCGGGGCGGTGCCGAGCGGCTCCCGCCACCCCGCACCGCCCCGCGCGGCCGGTCGTCGCGCGCCGCTACGCCTCCACCGATCCCGCGTACATGTCGTCGAGCAGATCCTTGAACGTCCGCTCCACCACCGGCCGCTTGACCTTGAGGCTGGGGGTCACCTCGCCGTGCTCGATGTCCAGGTCACGCGGCAGCAGCCGGAACTTGCGGATCTGCTGCCAGCGCTGCAGCCCCTCGTTGACCCGCTCGACATAGCCGTCGACCAGCTCGCGGACCTGCTCGGAGGCGACAACCTCGGCGTAGGTCCTGCCCGCCAGGCCGTGCTCCTTCGCCCAGCTCATGATCGTCGGCTCGTCGAGGGCGATCAGCGCGGTGCAGAAGTTCCGGTTGGCGCCGTGCACCAGCACATTGGAGACGAACGGACAGACCGCCTTGAACTGGCCCTCCACCTCGGCCGGCGCGATGTACTTGCCGCCGGAGGTCTTGATGAGGTCCTTCTTGCGGTCGGTGATGCGCAGGTAGCCGTCGTCGGACAGCTCCCCGATGTCACCGGTGTGGAACCAGCCGTCGGACTCCAGGACCTCGGCGGTCTTGTCGGGCAGACCGTGGTAGCCCTCCATGATGCCGGGGCCGCGCAGCAGGATCTCGCCGTCCTCGGCGATCCGCACCTCGGTACCGGGGAGCGGCTTGCCGACGGTGCCGGTGCGGTACGCCTCACCGGGGTTGACGAAGCTGGCGGCGCTGGACTCCGTCAGGCCGTAGCCCTCCAGGATGTGGATGCCCGCGCCGGCGAAGAAGTAGCCGATCTCCGGGGCGAGCGCGGCCGAGCCGGAGACCGCCGCGCGCAGCCGGCCGCCGAAGGCCTCCCGCAGCTTGCCGTAGACGAGGGTGTCGGCGACCTTGTGCTTGGCGCCGAGCGCGAACGGCACCGAGGCGCTGCCCGTGCGGCGGAAGTTGTCCTGCGAGACCTTGGCGTACTCACGGGCCACCCCGGCCGCCCACTGGAAGATCTTGTACTTCGCGCCGCCGCCCTCCCGGGCCTTGGCCGCGACGCCGTTGTAGACCTTCTCGAAGATCCGGGGGACGGCGGCCATGTAGGTCGGCCGCACCACCGGCAGATTCTCGATGATCTTGTCGACCCGGCCGTCGACGGCGATCACATGGCCGACCGCGACCTGGCCGGCCGTGAGCACCTTGCCGAAGACGTGCGCCAGCGGCAGCCACAGGTACTGCACGTCCTCCTCGGCGACCATCCCGGTCGACTGGATCGCGCGGGCCATGTACGACCAGCAGTCGTGCGTCAGCCGTACGCCCTTGGGCCGGCCGGTGGTCCCGGAGGTGTAGATCAGGGTCGCCAGCTGGTCGGCGCGCAACGCGGCGACCTGCTCGGTGACACAGTCCGGGTGCTCCTGGAGGTAGGCGGCGCCGCGCTTTTCCAGGTCGGCGAGGGAGAGCACCCAGCCGTCCGGGTCCTCCTCCGCGGCCTGCGCGTCCGCCTCCTCGATGACGATGACATGGGCCAGGTCGGGCAGCTCAGCCCGCTTCTCGCGGGCCTTGGCGAGCTGCCCCGCGTCCTCCGCGATCAGGACCCGGCTGCCGGAGTCGGCGAGGATGTAGGCGGTCTCCTCGGTGTTGGTGCTGGGGTAGACCGTGGTGGTGGCGGCGCCGGAGCACAGCACACCGAGGTCGGCCAGAACCCATTCGACGCGGGTGGAGGAGGCGAGCGCCACCCGCTCCTCGGGGTTGACGCCGAGGGCGATCAGACCGGCGGCGGTGGCGAGGACCCGCTCGGCGGCCTGCGCCCAGGTGATCGTCTTCCAGTCGTCCGGCCCCTCGCCCGAGGCGGCCGGCACCGGATAGCGATAGGCCTCGATATCGGGCGTGGCCGCGACCCGTTCCAGGAACAGGGTCGCCACCGAAGGCGGCCGGTTTTCGATCAGCGTGTGGGTGTCCGTCACGGCATCCTCCGGGGCCCGCTTCGTTGCTGGTGACTCGCGAGTAACCTTTGAGCAGTGATCAGACTAGAGCGCGTTGCGCCGACGCGTAAGGGGCTACGGCCGACTCGTTCACGATGTGACCAGTGCGATAGGTGTACAGGGCAATATTGACACCCGGCAGAGAGCCGCACCTCCCGCAAAACCGCAGGTCCCGACAGGTAGCAGCAGAGATGCGTCCCCGGAACGTAACGCTCCGTATTTCTTCCGGAACCCACTCGGACAGCCGACAGGGCGCAGGCCCACGGGGGACCTGCGCCCTGCTCAACTCTGACGAATGCCGTGCGGCGATGCTTTCCCGGCGGACTACTTCTTCGCCTTGGCCTCGCCGTCGGAGTCCGAGGACAGCACCGCGATGAAGGCCTCCTGCGGGACCTCCACGCTGCCGACCATCTTCATCCGCTTCTTGCCCTCCTTCTGCTTCTCCAGCAGCTTCCGCTTACGGGAGATGTCACCGCCGTAGCACTTGGCGAGGACGTCCTTGCGGATGGCGCGGATGGTCTCGCGGGAGATGACCCGGCTGCCGATGGCGGCCTGGACCGGGATCTCGAACGCCTGCCGCGGGATCAGCTCGCGCAGCTTGGCGACCAGCCGCACGCCGTAGGCATACGCCTTGTCCTTGTGCGTGATCGCGGAGAACGCGTCGACCTTGTCGCCGTGCAGCAGGATGTCGACCTTCACCAGGTCGGCGGCCTGCTCGCCGGTGGGCTCGTAGTCCAGCGAGGCGTAGCCGCGCGTCTTGGACTTGAGGGCGTCGAAGAAGTCGAAGACGACCTCGGCGAGCGGCAGGGTGTAGCGGATCTCGACGCGGTCCTCGGAGAGGTAGTCCATGCCGAGCAGCACACCGCGGCGGTTCTGGCACAGCTCCATGATCGAGCCGATGAACTCGCTGGGCGCCAGGAGCGTCGCCCGGACGACCGGCTCGTGGACCTTGTCGATCTTGCCGGTCGGGAACTCGCTGGGGTTGGTGACGATATGCTCGGCGCCGTCCTCCATGTCCACGCGGTAGACCACGTTGGGCGCGGTGGCGATCAGGTCGAGCCCGAACTCCCGCTCCAGGCGCTCGCGGATGACCTCCAGGTGCAGCAGGCCGAGGAAGCCGACGCGGAAACCGAAGCCGAGGGCCGCGGAGGTCTCCGGCTCGTAGACCAGGGCGGCGTCGTTGAGCTGGAGCTTGTCCAGCGCCTCGCGCAGCTCCGGGTAGTCCGAGCCGTCCAGCGGGTACAGCCCCGAGAACACCATCGGCTTGGGGTCCTTGTAGCCGCCCAGCGCCTCGGTGGCACCGTTGTTGAGCTGGGTGATGGTGTCGCCGACCTTGGACTGGCGGACGTCCTTCACACCGGTGATGAGATAGCCCACCTCGCCGACGGACAGGCCGTCGGCCGGCTTCATCTCGGGGGAGTTCGTGCCGATCTCGAGGAGCTCGTGCGTGGCGCCGGTCGACATCATCCTGATGCGCTCGCGCTTGCCGAGCGTGCCGTCGACGACCTTGACGTACGTCACCACGCCTCGGTAGGCGTCGTAGACCGAGTCGAAGATCATCGCGCGGGCGGGGGAGTCCTTGACGCCGACCGGGGCCGGCACCTCGCGGACCACCTTGTCCAGCAGCTCGCCCACGCCGACGCCGGTCTTGGCGGAGACCCGCAGCACGTCCTCGGGCTCACAGCCGACGAGGTTCGCCAGCTCGGCGGCGAACTTCTCCGGCTGGGCGGCCGGCAGGTCGATCTTGTTGAGGACCGGGATGATCGTGAGGTCGTTCTCCATCGCCAGATAGAGGTTGGCGAGCGTCTGGGCCTCGATGCCCTGAGCGGCATCGACCAGGAGGATGCAGCCCTCGCACGCGGCGAGCGAGCGGGAGACCTCGTAGGTGAAGTCGACGTGGCCAGGGGTGTCGATCATGTTGAGAATGTGGGTTGTCCCACTCTTCTCCTCCCCCTCGGTGGGGGCCCAGGGCAGACGGACCGCCTGGGACTTGATCGTGATGCCCCGCTCGCGCTCGATGTCCATGCGGTCGAGGTACTGCGCGCGCATCTGCCGCTGGTCGACGACACCGGTGAGCTGAAGCATCCGGTCGGCGAGCGTCGACTTGCCGTGGTCGATGTGCGCGATGATGCAGAAGTTACGGAGGAGAGCCGGGTCGGTACGGCTCGGCTCCGGCACGTTCGTTGGGGTCGCGGGCACGCAGGGTCCATTCAGTGAACGCAGGTAAGCGGAACTCGGGCGGTCTTACGGGTCAGGGCGGAGCGGGCCGCGTCGTCCGGTACGGCACGTCGCCGGCGACGGACTTCCGTGTAAGGGGTCTACCCGGAAAGTTCCGACGATGCCGCGAGGTACCGTGCCGGACGCCGCGGACCCGCCGTGGTCCGTAGGACGCACCCGCAGGTGTGACGTCTCCCCCATCGTCCCATGCGCGGCGGCCCCGGTCCGGTTTGGGACGCCGCGAAGCCTGCTGGTAGCCTGGTCCACTGCGCTTCGTGCCCTCTCAAGTGCGAAGCGCGAATCGAAACTCCAACGAACCTGAAAAGGCTCTTTCGTGGCGAACATCAAGTCCCAGATGAAGCGGATCAAGACCAACGAGAAGGCTCGTCAGCGCAACAAGGCTGTCAAGTCCACTCTCAAGACCGCGATCCGTCGCACCCGCGAGGCCGTGGAGGCCGGTGACCTGCAGAAGGCCACCACCGCCCAGGCCGCCGCTGCCAAGACGCTCGACAAGGCCGTCAGCAAGGGTGTCATCCACAAGAACGCCGCCGCCAACAAGAAGTCGGCGCTGGCCAAGAAGGTTGCCGGCCTCAAGGGCTGACCCTTCGCTTACCGCACCACCCGTAAGACCTCTGCCGACAGGGACTCAGCGGCCCCTCTCTCCGCTCCCTGACGTTGCACACCGCGCCGCACACGGCCTGCGTTCGCCACGCGGGTGCGGCGCACCCGGCTCACCCCGGCGGACTTCCGCCGAAGGAGCCGCGAACGCTTGATGCGAAGGCCCCGCCTCCGCCCCTTCCCCGGGGCGAAGGCGGGGCCTTTCGTCTTTGGGGGTGGGTGCGGTGCGTTCGGGGGTGGCGTGTGGGGTGGGGTGGCGTGTGGGGGGACGTGTGGGGTGGGTGATGTGTCCACAGCTCTCCAGCGAGCAGGTCACAGGCCGTCGGCCGGGGTTAACCGACCGGCGGGTCCGCTACTCTGCCGCTATGTCCATCTCGGGGGATCAGAACAGCCCATATCCGCAGCCGCAGCCGAACCCCTACGGTCAGGTGCCCGCACCGCAGAACCCGGTGCCCGCGCAGCAGAATCCGTACGCCCAGCCCGTCCCGCCGCAAGGCCCGGGCGGTTACGGCTACCCGGCCACGGGCCTGCCGGCCGCCCCCGCAGGAGCGCCGGGCGCTCCGGGTGGCACCGGCCGGGGCGGATCCGGATGGTGGTGGGCGGTCGGCGGGGCAGTCGCCGCCTCCGCCATTTGGGCATCGGTGATGTTCGCGACCGGCAGCTTCAGCGAGTCCGAACCCAGCCCCGACCTCGCGGGCTACGCCTACACCAGTGACCTGTGCGCGACGACCTCGATGACGCCCTTCGAGAACGCCGGCTACCGGACCAAGGACAACAGCGGCTCGTCCACGAAGAGCGCCAACCCGCAGCACAGCGGCGCCCAGCAGACTTCGATGGACTCCATGTGGTGCAACACCGCACTGGAGCAGCGGAACGCGAGCAGCTCCGACTACTCCTCGACCTGGATCTACAACACCGCGGCCCTGCACAAGAAGACCGACCCCGGCCCGGAGTTCGCGGACAGCTACCGCTCGTACGAGAAGCAGGACAGCACGGTCGGCTACCGGGTCGAGTCCGTCCAGGGCATCGGCGACGAGGCGTATCTGGTGACGCGCAAGGACGAGGGCAGCAGTAGCAGCGGCTCGTACGTGATCCTCGGCGTACGGGACGGGTGGCTGACGTATCAGTCGACGTGGTCGAGCTATGCGTCGAGCAGCAGTGCCACCAAGCAGCCGACCTCGACCGAGGTGGCGACGATGCTGAAGACCAGCGCCACGGAAACGCTCAGGCGGCTGAAGACCTCGCGGTAGGGAGGGTGCGCCGGTCAGCAGGAGCTCGCCGGTCCGGGGAAGGGGCAGGTCAACGGGAGCTCACCGGTCCGGGGAACGGGCCGGTCAGCAGGAGCTCGCCGGTCCGGGGGCCGGCCAACGGGAGCCGACCGGTCCGGGGAGCTCGCCAGTCCGGGGAGCGGGCCGGTCAGCGGGAGCGGGCCGCGCGGGCGATCGTCACGACGGCCTTTTCCAGGGCGTACTCGGGGTCGTCCCCGCCGCCCTTCACACCGGCGTCGGCCTCGGCCACCGCGATCAGCGCCGTCGCCACCCCATCCGCGGACCAGCCGCGCATCTGCTGCCGTACCCGGTCGATCTTCCATGGCGGCATGCCCAGATCACGGGCGAGGTCACCGGGGCGGGCATTGCGCGGGGCGGAGGCCAGCTTGCCGATGGCCCGGACGCCCTGGGCGAGCGCACTCGTGATCATCACGGGCGCCACGCCGGTGGACATCGCCCAGCGCAGCGCCTCCAACGCCTCGGCGGCACGGCCCTCCACGGCGCGGTCCGCGACCGTAAAGCTCGATGCCTCGGCCCGGCCCGTGTAATAGCGCGCGACGATCGCCTCGTCGATGGTGCCCTCGATATCAGCAGTCAGCTGCGAGCAGGCAGAAGCCAGCTCGCGCAGATCGCTGCCGATCGCATCGACCAGCGACTGGCATGCCTCCGGTGTCGCGGAGCGGCCCACCGCACGGAACTCGCCCCGCACAAAGGCCAGCCGGTCGGCCGGCTTCGTCATCTTGGGGCAGGCCACCTCCCGCGCGCCTGCCTTGCGGGCCGCGTCCAGCAGACCCTTGCCCTTGGCTGCGCCGGCGTGCAGCAGAACGAGCGTGATCTCCTCGGCGGGCGACCCGAGGTATGCCTTGACGTCCTTGATGGTGTCCGCGGAGAGGTCCTGGGCGTTGCGCACCACCACTACCTTGCGCTCGGCGAAGAGCGAGGGGCTGGTGAGCTCGGCGAGAGTGCCGGGCTGCAGCTGATCGGAGGTGAGGTCGCGCACGTCGGTGTCCGCGTCGGACGCACGGGCGGCCGCCACCACCTGCTGCACGGCGCGATCCAGCAGCAGGTCTTCCTGGCCCACCGCGAGCGTCACGGGGGCGAGCGGGTCATCGTTAGCTGTCTTCCTGGCCATCGCGGTCCAGCATCCCACGCTCCACTGACACCACCGCCCGGCCCGCCCGCGGGAGCCGTCGGGCGGGTCCGGCCAAGAGGACCGGGCGGTGGACCATCTGCGGATCGGCAGCAGACCGACAGCGGGGCCGGTCGGCGAGGCAGTTCCGCGGTTACCGGACAATGGGCCACGTGAATGATGCACAACACCTGCGACACGTACTGGTACTGCCCGACCGCGATGCGGCGGAGGAATTGACCGAGGCGCTGACAGAGCGATTCCGGCTCACTGAGGAGCCGCAACTCGTCCGGGATGCCCTGGCCGGCGAGGACGACGCGGAGGACGCCCAGTGGCTGGTGGTCGTCGAGGACCCGGACGCCGCGTACGACCCGGCCCAGCTCGACAGCCTCGCCGCGGAGTACGAGGGCTGGCGCGAGGCGGAGTAGCGGCGTGGCGGGGGGCCGGGTGCCGGAGGGGCCGGGTGCCGGAGGTGGCCGGGTGCTCCGCCCTCCGGGGTAGCCGTGGGCGCCTCTTGGCTCGGCCTGATAGCTCTTGGCTCCGCCCTCCGGGTAAGCCGTGGGCAGCTCCTGGCGCGGCCCTGGGGGCCTAAGAGCCCGCCGGTGGGCCCGCTCGGTGCTGCACAGGACGCACGGTCGGCTCCCGGTCCAGCGTGATGCCGAAGTGGATGGCGTAAGCCGGAATGACCTCGTCCGCCTCCAACTCACGCTCACGCCGAGCGCCGCCGGACCGGCCCCCTCCCCCGGCTGCGGCTTCCGCCCCGGACTCGGACTCGGCCTCGGCATCGGTGATCACGAGCGTACGGCCGGAGAGCGTGACCCGACCGGTCTCCGTGAGCCGCGAGCAGACCAGGGACTGCGTGAAGTGGGACGTGGGTGAGGTGCGATTCCACCAGCAGCCGACTTCGAAGTCGGCAAGTGCGCGCGGGCGTTGTTCGATGCGGTACTGCGGCTCACCGTCCCGGAGGACATCAAGATCACCCTCGGACGTCTCCTCGATACGGAAGGCCCCTCCGGGATCCGGCTGGTCACCGCGCTCGCCCAGACTCAGCGGATAGTGGCTGTGCCTGCCGAAGCCGACGTCGGCGAGCCACGGCCCGGTGGGAGTGAGAACCCGCAGCGCCATGTGGTCGTACGGGATCCCGGGGCCGCCGGGGCCGAAGACTCGGGCGGCCAGCAACTCGACCTCGTAGCCGAGCGCTCGGAGCAAGGCGGCGAAGGCTCCGTTGAGTTCGTAGCAGAAACCACCGCGTCGGGCACCGACGAGTTTGTCCAGCAACGGCTGCTCCGCGAGCACGATCTCCTCACCGAGGTGAATGGAGAGATTCTCGAACGGGACAGTACGCAGATGGCTCAGGTGCAGGCTGCGCAGCGCATCGGCGTCCCGGGACGCTGGGCGGACCGCGTCGATGCGGCGGAGATATGCCTCGGTGGCGGCGAAGTCCATCAGCCGTGCGTCCTCTCGGAGGCGAACCAGCGGCGGGTGCGGTCGGCGGCCGAGGCGGGGACGCCCGCCATGACATCGGCGACCGTTTGGGCGGCGAGCTCGCGGCGCCAGGCGAGTTCGGCTCTGCGCATGGCCGTGGCGATACCGCAGGGCCGGCCGAACTCCCGGCCCGATGCCTCGGCGCCGGCACCCTGCCGGCGGATCTCCATGCAGCGGAAGGCGTCATCGGTGCCCTCGATCGCCGCCACGACGTCCATGAGGGTGATCCGCTCCGGCGGCCGCGCCAACCGGAAACCACCACGGGCCCCTGGGGTGGAACTCAGTATTCCGGCGCGTACGAGCGCTTGCAGCCGCTTGTTGAGATAGGCCGCCGGAAGCTCGAAGGAAGCCGCGAGTCGGGCGGTCGACACGGGCCCTTCCCCATCGAGCCAAGCCAGGGTCACACAGCAGTGCAGACCCCACTCGACGCCCTCACTCATCTTCATAATCTGGAGTCTACAGATCCTGGTTCGGGGAGGAGAGGAAGAGCGAGGCCGGGGCGACGTGGGCACGCGCAGGCGCCATTGCCGGTGCCACTGCCGGTGCCACTGCCGGTGCCGGTGCCGGTGCCGGTCAGCAGCTGGTCGGCAGGTGACGGCGGCGTGGGCGTGCTCGCAGCGTGGGCTCCACCGGGAGGCGGCGATGGCCATCACCGTCGCTCGGCCCCTTCCAGCCAGAGGCCCGCGGTGCGGCCGCCTTCCGGACGACGCACCTTGGGGGGACTCCGTGTGCGCGGATGGCTTCTGCGTGGACTCCTTGTGGGCGGATGGCTTCCGGGTGGACGCCTTCTGGGCAGACGGCTTCCGCGCGCGTGCCTTCCTGCCGCCCGGCTCACGGGTCCTCGGCCCCTCACTGCCGCGGACAGCTCGTCCCGTGCGCCCAGGACCGCGATGGCGCCATCGGTGTCGGTACGCAGCACCCGGGCGCCCATGGCCTGCAACGCCCCGATCGTGCGGGGTGCCGGGTGGCCGTACGGGTTGTCCGCGCCGCAGGAGATCAGCGCCAAGCGGGGCGCCAACCGGCGCATCAACTGCGGGTCCTGGTAGGCCGAGCCGTGGTGGGCCACCTTGAGGACATCCACAGCGGCCAGCTCCGGGTGAGCGGCCAACAGTGCCTGCTGAGCCGGAGGTTCGAGATCCCCCAGCAGGAGGATCGTGAGTCCGCCCGTCCGGACGAGCAGCGTGACGCTGGAATCGTTGGGACCCTCCGTGAACGGCGGTGGTGGGGAGGCCGGAGCCCCTGGGCCCGCCGGGAATGGGCCCGCGGGGGCGGGCGGCCAGAGGACTTCCCAGGTCAGCGGGCCCAGGCGGCGCCGCTCCCCCGGTACCGCGCGGAGCACCGGCACACGGGAGGCCGCCGCCCTGCTGCGTACGAAGCCGGCCTGGCCCGGCGGCTCCTGCAGCGTCGTGGTCTCGATCGCGCCGACCGAACGACCGCGCAGCACACCCGGGAGACCGTCGACATGGTCGGCGTGGAAATGCGTCAGAACCAGCAACGGGATACGGCGGATTCCCAAGTCGGTGAGGCAGCGGTCGATGGCACGGGGCTCCGGGCCGGCGTCCACCACCAACGCCGCACCGTCGCCGGCCGCGAGGACCAGGCCGTCCCCCTGCCCCACATCGCAGACCACGGCGCGCCACCCGGGCGGCGGCCACCCCGTGAGGACGCGGGTGAACGGGGCCGGGCGCCAGACCGCCAGGATCAACGCCAGGGCGCAGACCACACACAGCCACGGGCGGCGCAGGAGTCTGCGGCCGACCGGCACCAGCGCCACGGTGGCGGCCGCCAGCAGGGCCCCGCCCACCCAGCCACCCGGCCAGCCGAACTCCGCGCCGGGCAGCGCCGCCCCCGTACGCGCGACACCGGCGATCCACTCGGTGGGCCACCCGGCGCCCCACGCAAGCGCGTGGGCGAGCGGTGGCGCGAGCGGTGCGGCGGCCAGCGCGGCGAAGCCGAGGACGGTGGCGGGGGCAACGGCCAGCTCGGCCAGCAGATTGCAGGGCACGGCGACGAGCCCGACCCGGGCGGCGAGCACCGCGACGACCGGTGCGCAGACGGCCTGCGCGGCGGCCGCGGCGGCGAGCACCTCGGCGAGCCGGGGCGGCACCCCACGCCGCTGGAGCGCGGCACTCCAGCGCGGTGCGAGAAGGAGCAGCGCTCCGGTCGCCAGGACGGAAAGCAGGAAGCCGTGGCTACGAGCGAGCCAAGGGTCGTAGAGGATCAGCAGCAGCACCGCGGCGGCGAGCGCGGGGAGCAAGGAGCGGCGGCGCCCCGTACCGATCGCCAGAAGCGTGATCAGCCCGCAGGCGGCGGCTCGCAGCACACTGGGGTCCGGCCGGCACACCACGACGAAGACGAGCGCGAGCGCACCCCCGACCAGAGCCGTGCCCCGCAGCGACAAGCGCAGGCGCGGCGCCAGCCCTCGGCGTTCGGCACGTACCGCGAGGTGCGGCGGACCGATCAGCAGAGCGAGAACAATGGTCAGGTTGCTGCCGGAGACGGCGAGCAGATGCGTCAGGTCCGTGGCGTGAAAGGCATCGTCCAGCTCCTGGGACACCCGAGAGGTATCGCCGACCACGAGGCCGGGAAGCAACGCGCGGGCGTCGGGGCGCAGGCCGTCGGTGGCCTCGCGGAGCCCCCCACGCAGGTTTCCGGCCATCCGCTGAAGGACCGATGGCTGCCCGACCTTTCGCGGCGGCGCGTCGGCGGTCACCCGGAGGACCGCGGCGACCGGTTCGCCTGGCGAGGTCGGCGGCGCGGCACGGGCCACCACACGGATGCGTGTCGACGGCAGCAGCCCACGCCATGCCGACGACCACCCGCCGTGAGCCTCGGCACGCGGCCCGTTACCCGGTCCGTTCCGGGCGGAGGACTCGTTGCGGGCCGCGTGGCCCGTCTCCCCGCCACTCTCCTCGCCACCCGCGCGGTGCTGCTGAACGACGACCAGGGCAGGCGTCCGGACGGCGTTGATCGTCCCGTCAGGGGCTGTGACGCGGAGTGCGTCGGCGGTGAAGACCAGGGCGGGAGGCGTGCGTTGGGATCCGCGCACCCTGGGACGGGTCACCCTCGGATCACCGGTCACCTCCAGCTCGACCGTGACCTGTGCATAGCGCTCTGCCCAGGTGGGGAGGGGGCCACGGCGCAGATCCGCCGCATGCAGCGTCGCCGAAGCCGCCCCGGCCGCAGCGCTCAACAGCAGCGCCGCCAGAGCGACCAGCGTCCCGGCCGACCAGAGGCGAAGCGGACGGGAACGACGCCCCGGTGAGTGCTCTGCCGTGGAGCGCCCCGGTGACAGCTCCGCATGCGACAGCTCCTCTGCGGATGCCCTCTCCGCATCCGACGGCTCCCGCGTGGTGCTTCCGGCCGCGCCGGCAGCCGACGGCCCTGCAGCCTGAATGCTTCCTACTGTCTCCCCCGTCTCCCCCGTCTCCGCCCTGCGCCTGCCTACGGCGGCTCGTAACGACACAGCTGCGAGGACGACTGCCACGGCACAGACCGCGGCCACTGCGCCACCCGGGGCTCCCAGAGCGATCGCCGCGGCTGCCCAGGCTGCCAGCGCCGGTGCCACGAGGCGCAGATCGGCGGCGCCTTCCTGGCGAGGGTCCGATGCGCCGTGCGGCGACGCCGCGGACGCGTGCACCGCGGTGCGTGTGCGGGTCATGGCTGCACCAGAGGCCGCAGGTCGGCGAACCGGCGATCACCGATCCCGGTCACCTGACGGAGCTGGTCCACCGAGGTGAACCCGCCATGGGCGCTACGGAATTCGACGATGTGCCGAGCGAGTACGGGGCCCACACCGGGGAGGGTGTCGAGTTGCCCCTCGGTCGCGGTGCTGAGACTGATCGGCGCGCTCGGACCGCCGCCAGAACCCGGCCCCCCACCTCCGACACCGCCAACCCCCGCCTCACCGGCCCCGGTTACCGAACCCGCACCACTTCCCCCTGCAGCGCCTCCTGGGGCACCCACAACGCCGACCACGATCTGTTCGCCGTCGGCCAGCAGCCGGGCCTGGTTCAGGCCACGGGTACTCGCGCCGTGCAGCACACCGCCCGCCGCCCGGAGCGCGTCGGTCACGCGTGATCCGGCCGGCAGACGGTGAATGCCGGGATGCCGGACCTTTCCCGCGACATCGACGACCAGCTCCCGGCTCGCGGCGCCCGCCGAGCCGCTCGCCCCCGCAGCGGTCGCGGGCGGAGACGTCGACAGCGGTGGCGGCCCGTTCGACCGCCGGGGCCCGTAACGGCTCGGGACGCCCGGACCAGAAATGCTGAACGGCGAAGCCCACGGCCACCACGAGCACGAGGAGCAGGGCAGCCAGCGCCTTCGGGTCCGTGCCACACCGCGACTGGACCCACAACGGCAGCCTTTCGGACGCAGCCAGCCGTGCCCGCTCCCACCGGCCGCCCGAGCCGTGCGGCACGTCAGGCGGCGGCAGTTCGCGATCTTGGCGTCCCGCCGGGTCCGGAGTCGGAACTGGTGGATCGGGTGAGGCGGGCTGTGCCAGCGGCCCCAGAGGGGGGCGCGCGGGTTCCGCGTCGGCAAAGAGCGCAGCGGCCCGTGCGCGTACCGCCGCGGCGGCGTCGTGGCGACGGTCGGCATGCCCCGACACATGCTGCCGACGGCGCAGCACCCGCGCTCGCTCACGATCCCGTACCCGTTCACGCGTGAGCCTGCGCCTGCGGTCCCGGTTCCGCAGGTCGGATGCAGCCGCCCGGCCGGGCCCGGCGCCCGCAGTAGCTGAAGTTGATGCGCCGGCTGGAGTTGATACGGCCGCCGAAGCTGATACGGCCGTCGACGTTGATGCGCCTGAAGAAAGAAACCCGGAGTTCATACCGCCCGACGCTAAGCACCCCGGCCAGATCCTGCCGAGCGTCGCCACATTCCGTGGATAGCAGGCCAGTTGTGGATAAGTCCGTCACCCACAGGACTCTCCCAGCCACCGCTCAGCGCGGTGAGATCACTGTCCCCAGCAGACCCGGCCCCGTGTGCGCGCCGATCACTGCGCCCACCTCGCTCACATGCAGCTCCTGCAGCCCAGGAACCCGTTCCCGAAGCCGCTCGGCCAGCGCGTCCGCCCGTTCGACTGCCGCGAGATGGTGCACGGCGATGTCGACCTGTCCCTCCCCCGCCCGCTCCGCGGCGATCTCCTCCAGCCGGGCGATGGCCTTGGACGCCGTACGGACCTTCTCCAGCATTTCGATACGGCCGTCGGCCAGTTGCAGGAGGGGCTTTACGGCGAGCGCCGAGCCCAGCAGCGCCTGCGCCGCGCCGATCCGGCCGCCGCGCCGCAGGTAGTCCAGGGTGTCGACGTAGAAGTAGGCGGAGGTGCCCGCCGCGCGCTTCTCCGCGGCCGCCACCGCCTCGTCCATGTCCCCGCCGGCCTCCGCCGTCTCCGCGGCCGCCAGGGCGCAGAACCCGAGGGCCATGGCGACCATGCCGGTGTCCACGACGCGCACCGGAACGGGGGCTTCCTTGGCCGCGAGGACCGCCGCGTCATAGGTGCCGGAGAACTCCGAGGAGAGGTGGAGCGAGATGATGCCGCTCGCACCGGACTCCGCGACCGCCCGGTAGGTGTCGGCGAAGGCGGCCGGGCTCGGCCGGGACGTCGTCACCGGCCTGCGCTTCTGCAGCGCCTGCGCCACGGATCTCGCGGAGATCTCGGTGCCCTCTTGCAGGGCCTGGTCCCCCAGGACAACGGTCAGCGGCACGGCCGTGATCTGGTGGCGCTCAAGTGCCGCCCGTGGCAGGTAGGCCGTGGAATCGGTGACGATCGCGACATGGCGGGACATGACTGGGAGATTATCCGGGAGGCCCGCGGCCCGACAGTGCGGGCCCTCCCCCACGTCCATCAGTGCCCCAGGAGCGCCGGGACAACCCGGCCCGCGGGCCGCTCTCCAGGGCCCCCGAGCGCCCTCAGGTGGTCTCCTCGGGCCGCCGCGTCTTCTGCCATGGATACGACGCTTCCGCGCGCGGATCCCGGGCAGTGATCGCCTGCGGCTCATCCGGCGACGGCCCCCACGAGCGCCCGTCCGGCGTGCCGGCAGCCGCCCCCTGCCGCGCCCCGCCACCAGCACCAGCACCAGCACCAGCACCGAAAACGTCGCTCGCGCCCACGACCCCGCCCTCCGACGGCTCCCCTGTCGACGTCCGGGGCGCCTCCTGAGTCCAGTGGCGCAGCGCCCCCGCCTCGACGTCGATCTGATCGCTCAGCGCCGCGAGATCGTCCTCGGCGAACTTCCGTGCCCGGTCGCGCGCCGCCCAGCGCAGCGCCTCCGCGGAGCGCGTGATCTGTTCCGTACGCTCCCGGAGGTCCGGCAACCGGGCGCCGATGGTCGCCCGGTCGGGCTCCCGTTCCAGCCGCCTGAGCTCGCCGTCCAGCTCATGGCCGTGTGCGCTGAGCCGCTCGAAGAGGCCGGCCGCCTCGCTGAGCGAGGCGTCGTCCGGCGAGCCGGTCCGCAGGACGTCCTGGGTGGCGCGCATGGACGTCCGCAGCGACAGTCGCAGTTGCGCCAGCTCGCCGACGACGCCCGGCTGGGCGAGCGTGCGCGCCCGCAGGCTGGTGTCCTCGACGGTTCTGCGGGCCTGGGCGACGGTCCGGTCCACGCCCCGCTTGGTCGCCTGCACCGCCTTGACCGTGGCGAACACCCCGGCCGCCACGAACAGCACGAAGAGCAGCCCGAGGATGGCGACAACAGCTTCCATGGGCTCTCCCCAGAGGTGTCGGCGGCACGGCCCGCAGCCCGCGCCCTGTACTTCCACCGTAAACGGCTCGGGCAGGTCAGGGGTTCCCTTCGAACCCCCAACCTGCCCGTAGGGGAAAGCACCCATGGCAGATGTGCAGGATGCGGTACTACCGCCCCTCACCCGCCGTGGCGGTCCGCCGCAGGCCGCGACGGCCGGGTGCTACGCCGGCACGATGTTGACCAGCTTCGGCGCCCGGACGATCACCTTGCGGATGCCCGCGTCGCCCAGCGCGGCGACCACCGCGGGCTCGGTCAGCGCGGCGGCCTCCAGGTCCGCGTCGGAGATCGACGGGGCGACCTCCAGGCGAGCCTTGACCTTGCCCTTGATCTGCACGACGCAGGTCACACTCTCGTCCACGACGTACGTCGGGTCGGCCACCGGGAAGTCCGCGTGCACCACGCTCTCGGCGTGGCCCAGCTTGCTCCACAGCTCCTCGGCGATGTGCGGGGCCAGCGGGGCGACCAGCAGCACCAGCTGCTCGGCGACCGTGCGGGACACCGGGCCACCCACCTTGGTCAGGTGGTTGTTCAGCTCGGTGACCTTGGCGATGGCGGTGTTGAACCGCAGGTTCTCCATGTCCTGGGTGACACCGTCGATCGCCTTGTGCAGGGCACGCAGCGTGGCCTCGTCCGCCTCGGTGTCGACGACGGTGACCTCACCGGTCGCCTCGTCCACGACGTTGCGCCACAGCCGCTGCAGCAGCCGGTACTGGCCGACGACCGCGCGGGTGTCCCACGGGCGGGAGACGTCCAGCGGCCCCATCGCCATCTCGTACAGCCGCAGGGTGTCCGCGCCGTATTCGGCGCAGATCTCGTCCGGGGTGACGGCGTTCTTCAGCGACTTGCCCATCTTGCCCAGGACGCGGCTGACCTTCTCGCCCTGGTAGTAGTACGCGCCGTCGCGCTCCTCGACCTCGGCCGCCGGCACCGCGATACCGCGGCTGTCCCGGTAGACGAAGGCCTGGATCATGCCCTGGTTGTACAGCTTGTGGAACGGCTCGGAGGACGAGACGTGCCCCAGGTCGTGCAGCACCTTGGACCAGAAACGGGCGTACAGCAGGTGCAGCACCGCGTGCTCGGCGCCGCCGACGTACAGGTCGACGCCGCCGGCCGGCTGGCCGTCCCGCGGGCCCATCCAATACTGCTCGATGGCCGGGTCGACCAGCGCGTCGCCGTTGTTCGGGTCCAGATAGCGCATCTCGTACCAGCACGAACCCGCCCAGTTGGGCATGGTGTTGGTCTCGCGGCGGTAGCGCTTGACGCCGGCGCCGTCCCCCAGGTCCAGGTCGACGTTGACCCAGTCCTCGTTGCGGGACAGGGGGGTCTCGGGCTGGGTGTCGGCGTCGTCGGCGTCGAAGGTGCGCGGCGAGTAGTCCTCGACCTCGGGCAGCTCCAGCGGCAGCATCGACTCGGGCAGCGCGTGCGCCACACCGTCCTCGTCGTAGACGATCGGGAACGGCTCGCCCCAGTACCGCTGCCGGCTGAACAGCCAGTCGCGCAGCCGGAAGTTGACGGTTCCCTCGCCGATGCCCGCGGCGGCCAGCCACTCGGTGATCTTGGCCTTGCCCTCGGTGACGCCCAGCCCGTCCAGCGAGATCTCCGCACCGGCCGAGTTGACGATCTTGGCGTCGTACGAGCCGAAGGCCTCGTCCCAGGTGGAGGGGTCGGTGCCGCGGTCGTCCGACGGCTCGACGACGCAGCGCATGGGCAGCTCGAAGGCCCGCGCGAAGGCGAAGTCACGGCTGTCGTGCGCCGGGACGGCCATGATCGCGCCGGTGCCGTAGCCCATCAGGACGTAGTCGGCGATGAAGACCGGGACCTGCTCGCCGCTGACCGGGTTGGTCGCGTACGCGCCGGTGAAGACGCCGGTCTTGTCCTTGGCCTCGGCCTGTCGCTCGACGTCGGACTTGGACGCGGCCTGCTTGCGGTAGGCCGCGACGGCCTCACCCGGGGTGGCGTGCCCACCGGTCCACACGTCGTGGGTGCCCTCGGGCCAGGCGGCCGGGACGATGGAGCCGGTGCCGTTCTCGGAGCCCGAGATCAGCTCGTGCTCGGGCGCCAGCACCATGTACGTCGCGCCGAACAGGGTGTCCTGGCGGGTGGTGAAGACGGTGATCTTGTCGTCGCCGACCGGGAAGTCGACGCGCGCGCCCTCGGAGCGGCCGATCCAGTTGCGCTGCTGCAGCTTGATGGCGTCCGGCCAGTCCAGCGCGTCCAGGTCGTTCAGCAGCCGGTCGGCGTAGGCGGTGATCCGCATGTTCCACTGGCGCAGCTTGGCCTTGAACACCGGGTAGTTGCCGCGCTCGGAACGGCCGTCAGAGGTGACCTCCTCGTTGGCCAGCACCGTGCCCAGCCCGGGGCACCAGTTGACCGGCGCGTCCGAGGCGTACGCCAGGCGGTACTCGCCCAGGACACCGGCCCGCTCGGCGTTGCTCAGCTCGGCCCAGGGGCGGCCGTCGGGGGTCTGCCGGCTGCCGGCCTCGAACTGCGCGATCAGCGTGTCGATCGGCCGGGCGGCGTCCGCCCCCGGGTCGTACCAGGAGTTGAAGATCTGCAGGAAGATCCACTGCGTCCACTTGTAGTACGCCGGGTCGATCGTCTCGACCGAGCGGCGCTGGTCGTGCCCCAGGCCCAGGCGACGCAGCTGGCGGCGCATGTTGACGATGTTGCCCTCGGTGGAGGTCCGGGGGTGGGTACCGGTCTGCACGGCGTACTGCTCGGCGGGCAAGCCGAAGGCGTCGAAGCCCAGGGTGTGCAGGACGTTGTGGCCCGTCATGCGCTGGTGGCGGGCGAAGACGTCGGTGGCGATGAAGCCCAGGGGGTGGCCGACGTGCAGGCCCGCGCCCGAGGGGTACGGGAACATGTCCATGATGAACTTCTTGGGGCGGTCCACCTGCGCGGCGTCGCCGACCAGGTCGCCACTGGGGTTCGGGGCCTCGTAGGTACCCGCCGACTCCCAGAAGTCCTGCCAGCGTGCCTCGATGTCTGCGGCCAGTGCGGCCGTATAGCGGTGCGGCGCCGCCACCTCGGTGGGGGTACCGCCCGCGCCATCAGCGGCGGGGGAGGTGGTCGTCTCGCTCATCGTCTTCAAAGCTCCATCGATCGTCTCTGCCTGCGGCTGCTGCGGACACGGTTTCTGCGGAAACAAAAATGCCCCTCGCACAGGAGGGGACGCCGCGCCGATGCCGACCCGGGCGGCCACAGCGGATGGCCCGGTCGGAACTGATCAGCGCGGCCCGCTAAGCAGAAGGCGTACGGCACGCATGGCGCCAGGGTACCGCAGGGCGTGCGGCGCCCGCGCTCAGGTTCAACCCCCGGCGGGCCCGCGCCCTCGCCCCGGCCCGCCGCTGCCGGGCCCGGTTGTCGCGGCCCCGGCAGCGGCGGTGAGGACGGGACCACCTCAGGGACGGTCCCAAGGCGGCCTCCGGAGCTGCCTCAGGGGCGGTAGGACCTCACATATCCGGCGCTCGGCGAGCCCACGCCCGTGACATCGTCGTAGCCGACGACCGCGTGCAGGCTGCTGTCCTTGCCGAGGGTGCGCAGGGACGTCGTGGTGCCCTCACCGGCGTCGGTGCCGTTGTTGTAGTCGACGCGGACCACTGCCAGGTCACGGCCGGCACCCAGCGGGTGGTCGGTGACGTCGTGGTAGGCACCGGTGCCGTAGCGCTGGTAGATGCCGGGGTTGGCGAAGCCGATGGCGACGCCGTGCCGGGCCTGCTGGGCCAGCGCCTGTACGCCGGCGATCACCGGCGCCGCCAGGGAGGTGCCGCCGATCCGGTACTCGTCGTAGCCCAGCGATCCGTCCGGCAGGGTCTGGGTCTGGCCGACGAGGAAACCGGTGTTGGGGTCGGCGACCGCCGAGATGTCCGGGACGGTGCGCATCGCACCCGCGCCGCCCGCCTTCGCGAGTCCGTCCGGGACGACTCCGCGCTGGTAGTACGGCTGCGCGACGGTCCTGCTGGTGCCGCCGCCCGCACCACTGGTGAAGGCGCCGGGGAAGCCGTCCCAGCTGTTGGCGTCCTTGGACAGGACGGCCTTCAGGGTGCCCCAGCCGGTCTCCCACCGGTACGTGTCACGCTTGCCGACCGCCAGCGAGGTGCCGCCCACGGCGGTCACCCATGCGGAGTTCGCCGGAGTGTCCACCTGCTTGGTGCCGGTGTTGGCGACTTCATCACCGTTGTCGCCGGAGGAGAAGTAGAAGCCGATGCCCTGCACCGCTCCCTGCTGGAAGACCTGGTCGTAGGCGGCCGCCACGTCCGGTGTCTCGTTCGCCTCGATGTCACCCCAGGAGTTGGAGACGATGTCGGCGAGATGCCCATCGACGATCTTGCCGAGCGAGTCCAGCAGGTCGTCGTCCATGCAGGAGGCACCGCCGACGTAGACGATGTCGGACGCGGGCGCGACGGCGTGCACGGCCTCGACGTCGAGGGTCTCCTCGCCGTACCAGCCCGCCGCGTCGCACTCCTCGATGTGCGAGTACTTCTCCGGCAGCACCTGGGAGAGCTGGCCGCCGCGATAGCTCGGGTCACCGTTGCGGGCCGCGTACCTGCTCGCGTCCTCGGCGATGGTCGGCGAGGCGAAGGCGTCGGTGATCGCCACGGTGACGCCCTTGCCGGTCCAGCCCTTCGCTCCGTAGGCGGCGCGCAGTTGCTTGCCGGTGTAGCCCTTGACGGCGTACGGCGCCTTGCTCCCGTAGGCCGAGGGCAGGCCCTTGCCGGTGCGGGAGCCGTAGTACGAGGAGAACGGTCCGGAGTTGCGGAAGACCGCGGACGGCGGCGGCAGTTCGGCGGAGTGGTGCTCGGCGAGCCGCGGTGCGTTGTCCAGACCGGTGACCGTCAGCACCGCGTCGGCCAGGGATGCGGGGGCGGACGCGGTGGCCGACGGCGCGTGGTACGTGTGTCCGCTCTTGCGGTAGTTGTGCAGGTCCGTGGCGAAGGCCCGCTCAGCGGCGGCCACGTCACCCTTGACCGCCAGATAGCGGTTGGTGGTGTCGGTGACCTTCAGGCCGGACGTCTCCAGCCAGTCGGTCACCTCGGCTATCTGCTCGTGCGTGGCACCGTAGCGGGAGCGCACCTGGGCGGGGCTCAGGTACTTCCCGTACGCGGCCGAGTGCGGGTCCGAGACCGCCCTGGCGTGGTCCGCGAGGCCCTTGGCGTCGCGGCCGGCCAAATACACGCGGGCGGTGACACCCGCAGCGGCGGAGGTGGCGCCCTGGTCGGCCTGCCGGGTGGCCCACAGGGGCTTGGTGCCCTGGAGTGCGTGCCGGCCGCCGTCGTGGCCCGCGGCGTCGGCGGCGGGTGCACCGAGCGCGAGTGCGCCGGCGACCAGCGGCAGCGCGGCTGCCCAGGCCAGACCGGCGCGGGTGCGCAGTGTTCTGGAGCGGCTTGATCTCATGTAACCCCCTGCTGTCACGGTGCGGTGCGGTGCGGTGCGTGGTGACGCTGTGCCTGGTGACGCTGCGCGTGTGACGCGGCGCCGGTCCCACCCGAGGCGCGAGGCGGGCCGAGGGCGCGAGGCGCCGCACCCCGCGGTGCGCCGTTGCGCTGCCCCTCGCGAGTGGTGAATGCGATGGATGTGACACTCACGCGATGCGTCACTCTCTCGGTGAACTGTCCATGTCAGGGACATGTGCTCGCCAAGAAGAAGCCAAAGAACGACAAGGAACGACCAGGTGCGATCCGCGGCGACAGGGAACGGGCGCGAGGGGGTCCGGCAACTCCCCATGTCACCTGTGACGTAAGCCCGTTGATCAGACATCAGCGCGGGCGGCCAAGACGGTCGGGCCATCGGGAGGTCGCGACGGCCAGAGCGGTCGCCTCGGCGGCAGGTCGCGGAGGGGTGCGGCGGGGTGCGGCAGGTCGCGGCGCAGCGGGCGGATTCACGACGGGTGCGGCATTTCGCGGGCGGGCCGGGCAAGGGGCAAGGGCATCGAGCGACCGGCGGAGGAATGGACGCTCCGAAAAGCCAGAGGCTCGGACTCAAGCGTTGAAGGACATTGCCCTCCGCGCCAGCCTCCCGGCGTCGGACTCCCGGCGTCGGACTCCGGGTGCCGCCCGTCGCCCCTCGCTCGCCTCCCCGGGCGAAGATCCCTGATCGCCACCCGGCCAACACACACAACAAAGCGGGCCGTCCGATTCGGACGACCCGCTCTGATTTCTGTGGAGCTAAGGAGAATTGAACTCCTGACCTCCTGCATGCCATGCAGGCGCTCTACCAACTGAGCTATAGCCCCAGGTCTTGCTCCGCGCGGTTCCCCGCTGCGGCATCGCCTACATTACACGGCCCGCCCGGGCTTCTGCCAAATCGGTTTGCCGGAGGCCCCGCGGCGCGACGCGCGGTACTGTCGGCGATCTGTGCCCGATTCGTCCTGGGGAGCCGAACGCTGTGACCGCGCTGGAGCTGGAACAGTCCACCGACGCCGGCGGCCCCGGCCCCCACGGCGGCCTCATCCGCCGGCACCCCACCGTGTTCGCGGCCCTGGCCTGCGTCCTCTCCTTCACCGCCTTCTGGATCGTGCAGCGCCTCGCGCACGTGACGATGATCGACCTGATGGTCTACCGCGCCGAGGGCTGGACCGCCCGCAACGGCGAGGACCTCTACGACATGGTGGCGACCTCGGCCCGCCTGCCCAATACCTACCCGCCCTTCGCGGCGCTGCTGTTCACCCCGCTGACCCTGTTCGGGGTCCCGACGATGCGGACCCTCGCCACCGCCGGCAACCTCCTCCTGCTCGTCGCCACCGTGCACCTCTCGCTGCGCCTGGTCGGCCGGCCTCGCCGGCTCCCCCGCCCCGCCGCGACCCTGGCGCTGTCCGCGCTGCTGGTGTGGTGCGAACCGGTGTGGACGACGCTGCGCTACGGGCAGGTCAATCTTCTCCTCGCCGTACTGGTCCTCTGGGACCTGACACGCAGGGACACCCATCGCTGGGCGGGCCTCGGCATCGGCATCGCGGCGGGCCTCAAGCTCACCCCTGCGTTGTTCGCCGTCTTCCTCGCGCTCGCCGGAGCCGTCCGCGCCGGGCAGCTGATCCGCTCCGGCGTCGGGGCACGGGCCGCCTGGAACCCCTGGCTGCGGCAGGCCGCCGTCGCCATCGCGGGCTTCCTCGCCACCGTCCTGCTCACCGCCCTCGTGCTGCCGCGCGACTCCCACCGCTTCTGGACCGAGATCGTGTTCGCCGCGGACCGGGTCGGCGAGGTGGAGATCACCGCGAACCAGTCGCTGCGCGGCGTCCTCGCCCGGCTGCTGCACACCCACGAAACGGGCACGGCCTGGCTCGTGGTGGCCGGGCTGACGGCCGCGCTCGGACTGGCCCTGGCGACCGCGTCACTGCTGCGCGGACAGCGGGCATGGGCGGCCGTCGCCTGCGCGGCGACCGCCCTGCTGGTCAGCCCGATCTCCTGGTCGCACCACTGGGTGTGGGGCGTGCCGATGCTGATCCTGGTCGGTTCCGAGGCGATGCGCCGCACCGGCCGCGCCGCCCGCCGCTGGTGGGCGACGACCGCCGCCCTGGCCCTCCTCTTCTGCTCCTTCGCTCTGTGGTGGGTGCCACACCGCTGGCACCAGCACGAGGAACTGCATCAAAACGGCGGCCAGATGCTGCTCTCCGGCGTCTATCCGATCGCCGGTCTGATGCTCCTCGCGCTGACCGCGGCCCGGCTGTGGCGGCTCAGTGAGCGCCGTGGTCGTGACCGTGACCCCCGCCGGGCCGATGGTGATGGAACGCCAGTACCTCCGGTGGCATGACAGCGAAGGGCCGCATCATCCCCATGTCTTCGTGCTCCAGCAGATGGCAGTGGTACATGAACCGGCCCCGCGCACCCCGGAACTGGCCGATCACGTTCACCATCTGCCCCGGCGGCACCTGGATGACGTCCTTCCAGCCCTGGTCGCCTGGGGCTATCGGTGCGCGGCCGCCGTACTCCAGTGGCGCGAGGGTGCCGCCGAGTTCCTTGTCGAAGGGGCTCTGCGGATCCGCCGGGTAGATGTCGCGGCTCAGGACCTGGAAGTCGATGAGGTGGATGTGCATCGGGTGCATCCCGGCTCCGCCGAGGTTGAGGAAGCTCCACTGCTCCCAGTCGCCGTAGCGGACCAGGAAGCCCAAGGCGTCGTCGAACATCCGGGCTCCGCGCCGATAGGTGCGCACCGTTCCGCCGGCGCCCTTGACCTGGATGACACCGTCACCCGGGATCGGCACGGCGTCCGGCTCCACCTCCTGCATCTCCCACATCTCCGGGTGACCGTTGCCCAACGGCCCCGGCGGGGTGAGGACGACCAGGCGGTGCTGATGCGAGGGAACGTTGTCATGGGTGAGCCGCTCGAACGACGAGGAGAGCACGGCCGGCAGGACGAACGGGTCGGCGGGCTTCTCCTTGCCCACCCGGAACTGCATCACCTGCGGACAGCGCACCCCCGGCTCATCGTTGATCAGCCGGAGCGTACGACCGCGCAGCCGGCCGAAGTCGATGAGCAGATCCATCCGCTCGGCGGGGGCGACCGAGAGGCCGCCGTCCACCGTCAGCGGCCGGGGCAGCAGTCCGCCGTCCGAGCCGATCTGGTGGACCGCTCCGGTGATCTGTGCCCCGGTCTTGTCGTCGACCAGCCGCAGCGTGAACGTACGGGCGTTGGCGGCGTTCAGCAGCCGGAAGCGGTACCAGCGGGCGTCGACGTCCGCGTACGGCCAGATGGTGCCGTTGACGAGGGTGTACGGGCCGGAGAACGGCAGCGCGACATTCTTGCCCTGCGGGTCGGTACCGACCACGAGGGTCTTGTGGAGAAGGCGCCCCGTCAGACGTCCGTCCTCGTCGGTGTCGAGGTTGCGGTCCTGGAGGATGAGCGGGATCTCGCGCTCCCCGGAGGGGAGTTGGAGGGCGTCCTCTTCCTCGTCCCGGATGAGGTACATCCCCGCCAGTCCCGCGAAGACGTTCCAGCGGGTGATGTCCATGGCGTGGTCGTGGTACCACCAGGCGGCCGCGCGGTGGTCGTTCGGGTACTCCGAGAGCTGGGCGTCGCCGTGGGCCACGGCGTTCTCCGACCAGCCGTCGTTGCCGCCGCCGGTCACCGCGCCGTGCAGATGGGTCACGACCCAGGCCGGCAGACGGTCCACCCCCTCGACGAGGGTGGCGCCCGACCTTCCTGCCACCTCGGTCGGCAGGGGCGCTCCCGGGACGGGCGCGGCCTCGGCCGCGGTCACCGGGTGGCTTCCGGTGAGGCGGTTGACCCAGGCGACGCGCAGCCGCTCGCCGCGCCGCACCTCGATGGTCGGGCCCGGGAAATGGCCCGCGTACGCCCACACTTTGGTCGGCGGAAGCTGGCTGTGCAGACGCACCCAGGTGGTCTTCAGCTCGATGTCGATGCCGCGCCGGGCCCTCTTGCGTCCGGGCCGCAGGACCGGCGGGACCCGGAGCGCGTCGGTGAACGGCGTCAGTCCGGCCGCCGCTTCCCGCTTCTCGGTCCGCTCGGCACCCTCGTCGTCCGCCGGCGTCCGGGCAGGATTGATCGTCGTATCGGTCATGGTGCGACCCCCGTGTCGCTTCCCCCGTGCCGCCGGCCGTTTCCGGCGGCAGCTCCTGCCACCCCAACGTCCCGCAAACGCGGTGGAGTTCCGCTCTGTCCGAATCCACCGGAAAAATCTTGAAACCGGACGGTGATCACGGCGCTGACGAGCAGGAACGGACGGCGGGACGGCGGGAGGACCGGGAGGACGGGTTCGGCCGGGTCAGGCCGTGCGACCCATGGAGGAGCGGGTGACCGGGCACTCGGTAGCGCCCAAGGCCGCGACTCGGGCCCCTCAGGTCACGCCAGGCTCCATGCGGCCGGTCGCGGCACGCGCCCGCGCCCCGGACCGCCCGAATGTCAGCGCGCCGCGGTGATCACGCGGTGGCGAACGAGTAGAACCGCTTCAGGGTGCAGTGCTCGTCCAGCAGCCGTCCGTAGATCGGCTCCCCGTCGAGTTCGCGGTAGGTCTCGATGGGGTCGCCCTTTATGACGAGGGCGCGGGCACATTCCTCGCACCAGTACTGGTAGTCGGCGTTGACCGGCTCCATGTCGCGGACGATCGGCGTACCGCTGCCGCACCAGTCGCATTTCCTGCTGTGGGCGCCCATCAGTCAGCTCCAACTGTGGCCGCAGGCCGTACAGACGAAGGAAATTCCTCCGTTGTCGCCCAGCACCTGGGCGACGTGGGATGACCCGCAGGAAGGGCACTGCAAAGCGGAACCTTCGCTCCCGCCACCTGCGGATCCAGGACCGTCGACCGGGCAGGTGAAGCGGAGTGCGTATTCCGGCAGCCAGTCATACCCCTGCGCCTCGGCCACTTCGAGCAGGTCATTGACCTCCTCGAGGATGCTCGTGGGCATCGCGATTTCTCCTCCCCTGCCGGCGCCGTCCGATTCTGCCACGGACCACGCATCGGGTCAGGTCCACCTTCCCGCCATACCGGCCGGCCGCGGGCCGCCGCCGCACACCCAGGAGCGGGCATGCTCACCCACCGTGGGCACGACACCCACTCGACCCCATTCCCGCCGACTGTTTCGGGGAGAGTGCCCCGAAAAGCCCCCCATCCGGGAGCAGTTCGACCTGAGGGGCGGTCACAGTCGGCTCTCTCGGTTCCGTCGGGCGCTCCCTGCCGGGAACACCAGAGGTGGGGGAAACACGGGGCCGCTACACGAACGGGGAGTCCGGAGCCTGACACCCTCGCTCCTCTCCACCGGCATGGACCACACGGACAACCCGGCACGCCAGGGCCCCAGGGGTCGCACCCTTCACGCGCTGCGGGCGATGACGCCTCCAGGCTGCCCGTCCTCCGCCCGCCGCAGATCCACAGATGAGAAGTGACGTCCGCCACACCATGCGCCATCGCCACCGTACGCCGCCGCAAATACAGAGATCCCGCCACCTCGCGATCCAGTGTCGGGCACTGGCTCCGCAAGGAGACGGGATCATCCGGGCTGTGGAGCTAAGGAGAATTGAACTCCTGACCTCCTGCATGCCATGCAGGCGCTCTACCAACTGAGCTATAGCCCCGGGTCTTGTTCCGCTCCCCCGGGTTTCCCCCGGCGGCGCCGCGAACAAGAAGAACTTTAGCCTGCGACCTGCCCGGATGTGAAATCCGGTCGGCCGGCCCCGGCCACGGGGCTCAGTCGTCGTCGCCGAGCACCGGCTCCGGCAGGGTGCCGGCGTTGTGCTCCTGCAGGCGCCAGCCGCGCGCCCCCTCGCCCAGCACGGACCAGCAGCAATTCGACAGGCCGCCCAGGCCCTCCCAGTGGTGGGAGTCCAGGCCGAGCAGCCGCCCGATGGTGGTGCGGATCGTGCCGCCATGGCTGACGACGACCAGGGTGCCGCCGTCGGGCAGCTTGTCGGCGTGCTCCAGCACGAACGGGGCGGCCCGGTCGGCGACCTCCGTCTCCAGCTCGCCACCGCCGCGCCGCACCGGCTCGCCGCGCTTCCAGGCAGAGTACTGCTCGCCGTACTGCCCGAGGATCTCCTCGTGCGTCAGCCCCTGCCAGGAGCCCGCGTAGGTCTCCCGCAGCACCGCGTCGTGCGTCACGTCCAGGTGGGTCAGAGCGGCCAGCTCGGCCGCCGTCGCCGCGGCCCGCTGCAGGTCGGAGGCGATGATCGCGTCCGGCTTGAGGGCCGCGAGCAGCCGGGCCGCGCGCCGCGCCTGCCCGATGCCCGTCTCCGTCAGTTCGATGTCCGTCGATCCCTGGAAGCGGCGCTCCAGGTTCCAGGCCGTCTGGCCGTGGCGCCAGAGGACGACGCGGCGGCCCCGGCCGATCTTGGTGCCGTTCAGTGCAGCTCTCCGTCCTGCTCGACGGCCGTGGCCTCGGCGTGCGCGGCGGCCTTGCCGCGGGTGGCCTTGGCCTCCTCGGGAAGGTCGATCTCGGGGCAGTCCTTCCACAGGCGCTCCAGCGCGTAGAACACGCGCTCCTCGCTGTGCTGGACGTGCACCACGATGTCGACGTAGTCGAGCAGCACCCAGCGGGCCTCGCGGTCGCCCTCGCGGCGCACCGGCTTGGCGCCGAGTTCCTTGTTGAGCCGCTCCTCGATCTCGTCGACGATCGACTTGACCTGGCGGTCGTTGGGCGCCGACGCCAGCAGGAAGGCGTCGGTGATGGACAGGACGTCACTGACGTCGTACGCGATGATGTCGTGCGCGAGCTTGTCGGCCGCTGCCAGAGCGGCGGCGTTGATGAGCTCGATGGAGCGGTCCGTGGCGGTCACAAGCGGCTTTCCGGTTCGAGGGCAGCTTCTCCGGCCGGGGCACGCGGCTCGCGGCGGGGCCGCGGCACGCCGACGCCCCCTGGGTGGCCGGATCGGCAATCAGATACGCCTCAAGGGTCTCACGGCCCACCGACACTCCCGGCGGGCTTTTCCCGGCCCACACCGACCGGCCCCACAGGCCCCGCCGCGCCCGCCGAACCTTCCCGGCGGGCGCAACGCGTCTCGGGCCGGTCAGCCCTTGAAGTCCTGGCCCAGTACGACGGTGATATCGGCGTTCGACGCACCCTTGCCCTGCTTGACCACGCCCGCCGGCAGCCCCAGCGTCTTGGCGACCTCGGCGGCCTTCGCCTTGTGGCCGGCGTCCGCGTACGTGACCTGGGAGACCGACCTGGCGGCCGTGTCGTTGCCGTCGTTGACGAAGGTGTAGCCGCCGTTGACCAGGGCGACCTGTGCCTTGCCCGTGGTGGCGGCGGTGCCGCTGGCGTTGCGGACCGCGACCCGGGCGGTGACGTCGGGGGTGGTCTTCTTCACCGTGCCGCCGAGCACGTCCTTGACCACGGTCTGCGACGCCGTCGGACTGAGCGTGCCGTTCGCCTGCACCGGCAGCGCGGTGGTGCGGTAGGCCCCGGTCTTCGCCAGCTCCGCGCGCTGCGCCAGCGAACTGCCCAGCTGGGCCTCGGTGAGAGGCGGGTCGAGTACCTGGAGGAGCGTCTTCACGGTGGCGGTGGCGCCGTCCGCGTCACCGGGGACCTTCTTCAGGGTCGCCTGCATGACCTGACCGAAGCGCTGGAGCTGCTTGGCCTGGGCCTCTCCGGGCCCCTGGTACGTGGCGTAGGCGACGGCGGCCTGTCCGTTGAGGTCCTGCCCGCGGCCCCGCTTGACCACCGCGGAGTCGCCCTTCTTCTTGCCGGGCACGGCGGCGTCGGTGTCGAGGGTGATACCGCCGACCGTCTCGACGAGGTTCTCCAGATAGGGGGTGTCCAGCCGCCAGCTGGCCTTGATGTCGGCGCCCAGCAGCGTGTTGAGGGAGTCCCGGGTGGGGTCGACGCCTTCGTCCTTGACGGACTTGCCGAGCGTGGTGGTGGTCCCGTCCTCCTTGGAGACGACGAGGTTGTTGGGCAGGAGCACGGTGGTGCCCTTGCCGGTGGTGGCGTTGTCCACCATCAGCGCCGTGGAGCTGTTCCCGGTCTCGGTGTCGCGCAGGTGCACGACGAGGACATCCCGCTTCTGCCCACCGCTCGCGGCGGCCTGGCCGCTGTCCCCGCCGGCCAGCCCCGGCAGTTTGCCCGCCCACCACAGATAGCCGACGCCGCCGGCGACCAGCAGAGCCAGCACCACGGACAGCGCGACGATCCGGCTGCGGCCGCGGCGCTTGGCCTCCTCGCGCCGCTCGGTGCGGCTCTCGGTGAACTTCAGCCAGTCGATGACGTCCTCGGAGTCCTCGTCCGGCTCCTCGATGAACGAGAACTGCTCGGTGCGGTACTCCGGATCGCCGGACGAGGTGTCCGATGAGGAGGACGAGGGCGGGGACGGGCTGCCGGCCGGACCGGTTGCGCCGGCCGGGAAGGAAGCCGAGGACGGTCCGCCGTCCGAGGACCCGCGGCGCTGCGCCGGGGGCCTCGGCTCCTCGTACTGCTGCGGACCGGCCTGCTCGTAGCCGGACCGGTCGTCCCACGAGGTCTGCTCGTAGGGAGACTGCTGCGCCTGCTGCGGGATCCAGTCCTGCTGTTGCTGCTGAGGCTGGGCGTACGGGTCGTAGTGCGGGGCATAGCCCTGCTGTTGTGACTGGCCGCGGCCGTACGCGTCGTAGCCGTACTCCTGGCCTTGATACTGCTCCTGGGCCGGCGCGCTCTGCCCGGCGGCCGGCTGCCCGCCGTAGGGGTCGTAGCCGTCGTAGGCGGAGGCGGCCGGAGCGATCGGGCGGCCGTACTGGTCGTACTGCTGCTCGTACGTCGGCTGCGGCGCCTCGCGGTAGACCGGCTGCCCGTAGGCGTCGTAGGCGTAGCCCGGCTGCCCCTGCTGCTCCTGGGCATAGGGGTCGTGGGCATACGGGTCCTGCGGCCCGTACGGATCCTGTCGGTCGCTCACCGGTGCCCCTTTCCGTCAGCCCTGTCAGCTGTCGTTGCGGTACAGCTGCTTTTTGTCGATGTAGCGCACCACGCCGTCCGGTACGAGGTACCAGACCGGGTCCCGCTGGGCCACGCGCGCGCGGCAGTCGGTCGAGGAGATGGCCAGGGCGGGCACCTCGACCAGGGACACCGCACCGGCGGGCAGCCCGGGGTCCGCGAGGACGTGGCCGGGCCTGGTCACACCGATGAAGTGGGCGAGCGAGACCAGTTCCTTGGCATCGTGCCAGGTCAGGATCTGGCCGAGGGCGTCGGCGCCGGTGATGAAGAAGAGGTCCGCGTCGGTGTGCTCGGCGCGCAGATCACGCAGGGTGTCGATGGTGTACGTCTTGCCACCGCGGTCGATGTCGATGCGGCTGACGGAGAACTGCGGGTTCGACGCGGTCGCGATGACCGTCATCAGATACCGGTCCTCGGCGGGCGACACCTGCTTGTGGCTCTTCTGCCACGGCTGTCCCGTGGGCACGAAGATGACCTCATCGAGGTGGAACTGGCTGGCCACCTCGCTGGCGGCGACCAGGTGTCCGTGATGGATCGGGTCGAACGTGCCGCCCATCACTCCGAGTCGCCGCTTCACGGGCCCTGTGTGCTCTCCCATGCGTGCAGACCCTACTGGGCGACACGCGATGCCGGGGGCCGGGCGTCCTGGCTCAGCGGTCCCGGTTGAAGCGCGTGGTGATCCAGAGCAGGAGAAGCAGGACAAAGAGGGCGCCGCCACCGGTCAGGTACGGGCTCAGGCTGGCGTGACCGCCGCCCCCGTGACCGCCTTCGGCGAGGGTGACCAGGGACTGTGCGGTGGAGTGCAGGCTCATCGTCAGCAGGACCAATCCGGGCTGGGGTCGGGCAGAGACTTCCGCCACATCGTAAGCGTGCCCGCCGCGCGGGCACACGGCGACTCCGCCCCGAGGGGCCTTCGGCGGACGGCCGGCTCAGTCCTGCTTGTAGCCGCGCAGCAGAAACCACGCGAGCAGCGCCGCACCCACGACACCGACGATGATCACCGCGCGCAGAATCCATCCGGGGCCGTCGGCCTTGGCGGTTTCCCCGGCGGCGGCGAGCAGCACGCTCGGATCCAGCATGGCGGAGCGCTCCTTTTGTGCGAGCTTGTGCGGTCATTGGTGCGATCGCCAGCGTACGCCCGAGCATCCAATCGCCTGTCGGTGGCGTCCTCTAGTCTGAACACACGCAGTCGAACAGGGGGAGGCCCCAATGACGGAGAGCCCAGGCGGCAGCGAAAACGTACCGAGCCGGGACCGCAGGCGGTTCCCCGGGATTTCCTCGCGGTCCTACGAACACCCGGCGGACCGCTCGGCGCTGGTCGCGCTGCGCAAGCTGAGCGGGTTCGACACCGTCTTCAAGACGCTCAGCGGCTTGTTGCCGGAGCGCAGCCTGCGGCTGCTCTTCCTGTCGGATTCGGTCCGGGTCGGCGACCAGCAGTTCGCCCACCTCAACGACATGCTGCGCGACGCCTGCTACATCCTGGACCTGGAGAAGGTCCCGCCGATGTACGTCAATCAGGATCCGCAGCCCAATGCCATGTGTATCGGTCTGGACGAGCCGATCATCGTGGTCACCACCGGCCTGGTCGAGCTGCTGGACGAGGAGGAGATGCGGGCGGTCATCGGCCACGAGGTCGGACACGCCCTCTCCGGGCACTCCGTCTACCGCACGGTCCTGCTCTTCCTGACCAACCTCGCCCTGAAGGTCGCCTGGATCCCGCTGGGCAATGTCGCGATCATGGCGATCGTGACGGCGCTGCGCGAGTGGTTCCGCAAGTCGGAGCTGTCCGCCGACCGCGCCGGGCTGCTCGTCGGGCAGGATCTGCAGGCGTCCATGCGCGGCCTGATGAAGCTGGCCGGCGGCAACCACCTGCACGAGATGAATGTCGACGCGTTCCTCAAGCAGGCGGACGAATACGAGTCGGGCGGCGATCTGCGCGACTCCGTGCTGAAGATTCTCAACGTTCTGCCGCGCAGCCACCCGTTCACGACCGTGCGGGCGGCCGAGCTGAAGAAGTGGGCGGCCAGCCGCGACTATCAGCGGATCATGGACGGCCACTACCCCCGGCGCGACGAGGACAAGGACACCTCGGTCTCCGACTCCTTCCGGGACTCCGCGACGCACTACGCCGACTCCGTGCGCAACAGCAAGGACCCGTTGATGGGTCTGGTGCGCGACATCGCAGGCGGCGCGGGTGACCTGGGCGGCAAGCTGCGGGACACGGTCTTCCGTGGCGGGCAGCGCCCCGAGGGTTCGGGCGGCGCCGACGGCGGAGGCGCTAACGGATCGGATGGCTCGGGCTCGGCTGGGAAGTAGCCGCCAGCTCACCGCAGAGCGAGGGGCTGGTCCGGCCCTGTGCGTAGGGGTCGGTACCGGCCGGGCGGTCGTTGCCGGCGCGCTGCCCGGCGAGCAGCGGCCGCAGCGTGTCGGCCGGCTTCGAGGAGCAAGCGAGCGGCCCCGCTTGGAGGTTGCTCTGGAGAACCTCCAAGCGGTGGGCGTTGAGGTCCTCCCGGTCGAGGCGGAAGTGCAGCTCCCGTCGGACGGTGAACAGCGAGGCGGCGCCCGGCGTGGCCTTGCCGAAGCCCTGGCCCGCGGAGTCGCCCTGCTGCGGGCCGGACCCGGGGCGTAGCGCGTAGACGAAGGTGTAGTCGGCGGTGATGTCGAGTGCGTCCTGGGTCAACTCCGCTGCGGAGAGGGTTCCGTTGACGCGTACGTTCCGGTCGGCCAGCTGGGTCTGCCGGGGGTCGAAGCGCAACAGCCAGCCGGTCGCGGCGTTCCGCCCGTCGTCGTCCGGATGCGCCAGACTCCGGTCGAACTGGTCGAGTTGGCCGGTGTCTACCAGCAGCCGGACCGGACGCACCGAGCCGCCGGTGAGGGTCGCCGGATCCAGCGAGGAGCGGACGAGGTAGTCCTTGGCGATGGTCAGCGCGGAGACGATCTGACCGCCGGAGAAGTGCGCGGTGCGGGTGACGGCGGGCAGATTGACACCCGCCGCGCCGAGCCGGAAGTCCGCGGCCGGGCTGTGCGCGAAGAGGTCCTCGGGCTTCGCTCCCGGCACGGCACCGGCCGGCGCGAGCGGTACCACCGCCGACCGCAACGACTGCACCCGGACCGACTCGGGAGTGCGGTAGGGGTGGCGTACACCCATGTAGACGGCCGTGCCGAAGGCGAGCACGATCAAGAGCACCAGCAGGATGGCCTGCCGGGGGCCGCCTGCCCGCAGGAGAGAGCGGTGGCGGGCTTTGACGGCGGGCGCATGATGCTCGCCCAGCCGCTCATCGGCGGAGAACTCCTGCAGACGGGCAGCGCGCACAAACGATTCGTCGAAGACGACGGATCGGTATTCGTCCTCACCGCCTCCCGGGGCGCCGTTGGGCGTCCCTTCGGGAGGGTCACCAGGCCCGCTCATACAACAAGAGTAGGTCTGAGGAGGGGAACGTAAACGCTCCGGCGGGCGGCAACTTCCCCGGACGGCCGCCTTGGGTACCGCAGCGAAGGCGCCCCGGCTCAGCGCGAGCGCGGCTGCGCGGTGGCCGACGGAGAGGCCGATCCGGCGGTCGCGGAGGGCAGCACGCCGGGCGGCATCGTATGGCCGCCCTCAGGGCCGCTGGTGGACGGTGTGTCGACGCCGCTGGTGGCGGGCGGCGGCGCCGGGCTCTGGTTCCGGCCGGAGGCGCCGCGGTAGACGGCGCTGAAGGCCAGCGCGACCAGCCCGACGCCCATCACCACGGCCAGCACCCATGCCATCGGCCGGTGCCAGCGGGCGCTGCTGCGATAAGGACGCAGCGCGCCGCCATAGGGGCCGTACGGGCCGTGCGGCGCGTACTCGCCGAATTCGCCGTACTCGCCGTAGGGGTCGTAGTCGTAGTCGTCGGCCTCCGGGCCTCGGCGGCGGCGCCGACGGGTGCGCGGACCGGCCTCGCCGTCCGCGCCCTCGGGCTCCTCCGCGTCGTCCGGTCCGAAGGCGGACGCCGAACGGGCCGCCTCGGCCTCCGCACGGGCCTCCGCGGCGGCCAGCATCCGCTCGACGGCAGAGGGCTCGTGAATCCGCGCGGCCCGGACGAAGTCCTCGTCGAAGACCACGGAAGCGAATTCTTCGTCCGCTCTTCCGTGGCTCCCGTAAGGGTGCTCGCTGGGGTCCTCACCGTCCGGGAACGGCTTGCCCCCCACGTCGTCCGGCACCCGTCCAGATTAGCCCCGGCCCATCATTTTGGGCAGGGAGAACGGGGAATCCGGGGGACGGGTCAGCGGGTGTGCCCGTCTCCCGTGACGATGAACTTCGTGGACGTGAGCTCCGGCAGGCCCATGGGGCCACGGGCGTGCAGCTTCTGAGTCGAGATACCGATCTCGGCCCCGAAGCCGAACTCGCCGCCATCGGTGAAGCGGGTGGAGGCATTCACAGCCACGGTGGTGGAATCCACCAACTGGGTGAACCGGCGGGCGGCGGCCTGCGATGTCGTCACGATGGCCTCGGTGTGACCGGAGGTCCAGCGGCGGATGTGTGCCACCGCCGCGTCCAGGTCGGGCACCACCGCGGCCGCGATGTCGTAGGAGAGGTACTCCGTCGCCCAGTCCTCGTCGGTGGCGGGGGCGACCATGCCCGGCCCGGCCTGCTGCCAAGCCGTGTCGCCGTGCACGATCACGCCGGCCTGCGTCAGCGCCTCCAGGGCGCGCGGCAGAAACTTCTCCGCGATCCCGGCGTGCACCAGGACCGTCTCCGCGGCGTTGCAGACGCTGGGCCGCTGCGCCTTGGAGTTGATCAGGATGTCGATGGCCATGTCGATGTCGGCGGCCTCGTCGACGTAGACGTGGCAGTTGCCGGTGCCGGTCTCGATCACCGGGACGGTGGACTCCTCGACGACCGTGCGGATCAGCGACGCGCCACCGCGCGGGATGAGCACATCGACAAGACCGCGGGCGCGCATCAGCTCGCGGACCGACTCACGGCTCTCCCCGGGCACCAGCTGCACCGCGTCGGCGGGCAGCCCGGCACTCTCGACGGCGGCCCGCAGCACGTCCACCAGGGCGCTGTTCGAGGCGTACGCCGAGGACGAGCCGCGCAGCAGGACGGCGTTGCCGGACTTCAGGCACAGCGCGGCGGCGTCCACCGTCACATTCGGCCGGGCTTCGTAGATGATGCCGATCACGCCGAGCGGCACCCGGACCTGGCGCAGGTCCAGGCCGTTGGGGAGGGTCGAGCCGCGCACGACCTCGCCCACCGGGTCGGGCAGCGCCACGACGTCGCGGACGTCGGCGGCGATCGCCGCGATCCGCTCGGGGGTGAGCGTGAGCCGGTCCACGAGGGAGGCAGCGGTACCGGCGGCCTGTGCCTTGGCGATGTCCTCGGCGTTGGCCGCGACGATCTCGTCGGTGCGCGCCACGAGGGCGTCGGCGATGGCGAGCAGCGCTCCGTCGCGGGCCGTGCGCGGCAGCGGCGCCAGTACGGCGGCGGCTTCCCTGGCGCGGCGGGCGGTCTCGAGGACGGGCGAGGAGTGCGATGTGCTGCTGGTCATAGCCGCAGCCTAGCCCGGTGGCAGGCTGCGGCCATGCCGTATTTCACAGTGCGGGACACGGCTCACACCGTGGTGGACCGTCCCCGGCGGGCATCCCGGCGCAACGGCGCACAAGTGCCTCAGTAGGGGTGGACGCCGACCGGCGAAGCGGGCGGCGGGCCGTACCCCTCCGCGATGCGCTGGTGGTAGGTCTCGCGGTCGATGACCTCCAGGCCGACGATCTCCCACGGCGGCAGCTTGGCCGTCGAGCGGTGCTCGCCCCACAGCCGCAGCGCGACCGCCGCGGCGTCGTGCAGGTCCCGCGCCTCCTCCCAGTAGCGGATCTCGGCGTGATCGTTGGCGTAGCGGCTGGTCAGCAGGAAGGGGTGGTCGTGGGCGAGCTGTTCGAGCGCCCGTCTGACCTCCTGCAAAGGAGCCTCGGCGCCCGAGACGCTGAGGGTGATGTGCCACAGCCGGGACGCGTCCTGGCGCTCGCCCTCGGGTGCCTGCCGGGCGGTCCTGCTCCGCTCCGTACGCTCGTCGCCATCCGTCCAGCCGGCATCGCCGGTCCCGACGCTGGTCAGTGTGCGCTCCGCCGTCCCTCGGGGCGGTGCCCCTGGGCGCCCTCGTCTCACCGGCGGCCTCCTGTGATGCGAATCGCTCCGCCCTCAGGGGTGCGGAGCCGATCGATGCGGTCGTACTGCGGCGTGTGCGCTCTCGCGCTGCGGGCGCCGCTCCCCTACGGCGCCCCCGCAACAAAGTTGACCAGCCCGCGGGCCGTCGCGGGGGCGTTTTCGCGAAGGTCTCCGTGGAAAGGCTGGTCTTCGCGCCGCGGACCTGACGGCGTCCGCAGATGCGTTCGCCGCCGTGACGGCCGTCGGGACGGCGGTACGGCGGTCAGTGGTGCAGCAGGACGAGGTCGTCGCGGTGCACGACCTCCCGCTCGTACGCCGGCCCCAGCTCACGGGCGAGATCCCGCGTCGAACGACCTATCAATCGGGGGATTTCCCGCGCATCGAAGTTGACGATGCCCCTGGCCACGGCCCGTCCGCCGCCGTCCCGCAGCTCCACCGGGTCCCCCGCAGAGAACTCGCCCTCGACCGAGGCGATACCGGCCGGCAGCAGCGAGGAGTGCCGCTCGACGACGGCCTGGACCGCCCCGTCGTCGAGCACCAGAGCGCCGCGCGGCGTGGAGGCGTGCGCGAGCCACAGCAGCCGGTCGGCGGAGCGCCGGCCGGTGCGCAGGAAGTGGGTGCCGGTCGGGCCGCCGGCCAGCGCGTCGGCGGCGTGCACCGCGGAGGTGAGGACGACCGGAATGCCGGCGGCGGCGGCGATCCGGGCCGCCTCGACCTTGGTGACCATGCCGCCGGTGCCGACGCCGGCCTTGCCCGCACTGCCGATGGAGATGCCCACCAGGTCCTGCGGCCCGCTGACCTCCGCTATCCGGGAGGTGCCGGGAGTGGCCGGGTCGCCGTCGTAGAGGCCGTCGACGTCGGAGAGCAGGATCAGCAGGTCGGCGCGGACGAGGTGGGCGACCAGTGCCGCGAGCCGGTCGTTGTCGCCGAAGCGGATCTCGTCCGTGGCGACGGTGTCGTTCTCGTTCACGATCGGCACCGCGCCCATGGCCAGCAGCTGGTCCAGCGTCCGGTAGGCGTTGCGGTAGTGGGCCCGGCGGCTGGTGTCGTCGGAGGTCAGCAGGACCTGGCCGACCCGGCGGCCGTAGCGTGCGAAGGACGCGGTGTAGCGGGCGACCAGCAGGCCCTGGCCCACGCTGGCCGCGGCCTGCTGCCTGGCCAGGTCGCGGGGGCGCTTTTCCAGGCCGAGCGGGGCGAGGCCGGCGGCGATGGCACCGGAGGAGACCAGGACGATCTCCTTGTCCTGGTGCTTGACCAGCACATCCACCAGGGCGTCGACGCGGTCCGCGTCCAGTCCCCCGGAGGCCGTGGTCAGCGAGGACGAGCCGACCTTCACCACGATCCTGCGGGCGTGAGCCACGTCATGCCTTGCGCCTGCCACCTGCGTACCCCTGTGCTCGCCGATCCCACTGCCGTACGGGAGAATCCGTACCGGGCCCTAGGGGCGCAATCTACGGCAGGGCGGCCTCCACATGCGCCGGTATATCGCCTGGCGGACGCCTTGCCGGACACTCCGGGCCGGTCCGCCGGACGGCTCCCGGGGGCACTCCCCACGCTCCGGAGCCATCCGATTCCCGGATTCCCTTAAGAGGGGACGGGTGTCCAAAAGGTTGCGTTCGATTGATCCGCATTCGCGGTGATGAGAGCCACAGCAGATTGTCACCGAGGCCAACAAGGTCATACGGTCGGGTGTCCACCGGTCCCGTTTCGCCGCCCAGGCGGCGTCGCAGCGCGTGACCCGGCCGCCCCCACGGCCCTCCCCCTGACCGTCTTGCTGCCAGGAGCCCTCCCCCGTGCCTTCCGCCGGAATCGCCCCCCGCCGAGTCGTCCAGCTCGCGGCACTCTTCGCGATGATGGTCGCGTTCACCGCCCAGCTCGTCGGTGCGCTGTTGCCCGTCATCCCGCTGTTCATCGCCGCGTCCGTGGTCAACCTGGGACTCGACCTGGTCCTCCAGCACAAGCAGCCCGGCCTGCTCTCCGTGCTCGGCCGGGTCCGTTTCGACGTCACAGTCCGCCAGCTGCTGCGCGACATGCTGATACTGGTCGGCCTGCTGCACATCGACGGGATCAACCCCCTCAACGAGCAGGCCCCGCTCACCATCACGCTGCTGCTGTTCTACGGGACGCATTTCGTGTGTCAGGCGGTGGCGGTGCTGGTGCGCAGGACGCGGAGTCTGCCGTTCGTGACGCGGAACATCGATGCGTCGGC